>NZ_JAXOJR010000012.1:0-132359 GCF_036663855.1 Sphingomonas fucosidasi
GAAAACCATCCGTACCGCCCGCTCGCGGACTTCGGGCGCAAACTTGTTCGTCGTCTTGCTCGTCATGGCTCCACCTTCTCAGGAGTTGGAGCCTCCGACAAACCCGGCGCGGTTCAGTTACCCTTCGGGCGGCAGGTCGGTCACGGCTTTGTCGCCCGTTTGCAATCCGTGCTTCAACAGCATCGGGATGTTGGCGAATGCGAACAGCAACGTCAGCGGGATCGCACCCCAGAGCTTGAAGCCGACCCAGAAATCCCAGGTCGTGTTGCGCCACACCGCTTCGTTCAGCACCGCCATGAAAACGAAGAACACTGCCCAGTTGCGCGTCAGCTTGCGCCAGCCATCGGCGGATAGGCCGGGATAGGCGGTGCCGAGCAGCGACTGGAGCAGCGGGCGGCCGGTGACGAGCCCGAAGGTCAGGATGGCGGCGAACATCGCGTAGATGATCGTCGGCTTCATCTGGATAAAGCGCTGGTCGTGGAAATAGATCGTCAGCCCGCCGAATACGACGATCAGCGCGCCCGACAGCCACAGCATCGGCGAGATATGGCCCGCCTTCACCTTCGACACGATCATCGCGGCGACGGTGGCAATGATGAACGCGGTGGTCGCGGCAACGACACGAACGATCGGCAGGCCAGGGGTGAGGAAGTTCACCGCGAAGAAGATCGCCAGCGGGCCATAGTCGATGGCCATGCGGAGGCCGGGGGATAGGGGGGGCTTGGTCACTGGGTTTTTGGTTCCTGGCGGAGAGGTGTGCGTGCGGGCATGTACCTCGATACAGGCTCTCGACAAGCTCGATCCTTACTCAGCACGAACGGGATGGGGGTAGGCATGTGAGTCCAACCACCCGTTCGTCCCGAGTAGCCGTCGAGCTTGTCGAGGCGGCGTATCGACGGACAGTTCCGCGCGTTACTTCCGAACGCTTTCGACGCCCGCGATGATCCGGCTGACCTCGTTGGCATCGAACGGCCGCAGATCCGTCATCCCCTCGCCGATGCCGATCGCATGGATCGGCAGGCCGTATTTCTCCGCCGCCGCGACCAGGACGCCGCCGCGCGCGGTGCCGTCGAGCTTTGTCATCACGAGACCGGTGACGCCCGCGACCTCCTTGAAGACCTCGATCTGCTGGAGCGCGTTCTGGCCGGTGGTGGCGTCGAGCACCAGGACGATATCGTGCGGGCTCTCCGGGTTGATGCGGCCGAGGACGCGGCGGATCTTGGCCAGTTCGTCCATCAGCTCGCGCTTGTTCTGGAGGCGGCCGGCGGTGTCGACGATCAGCACGTCGATGCCGGTTTCGGTCGCCTTCTTGACCGCGTCCCACACCACGCCCGCCGCGTCGCCGCCCTCGGGGCCGGTGACGATCGGCACGCCGACGCGCTCGGCCCAGGTGCGGAGCTGGCCGATCGCGGCGGCGCGGAACGTGTCGCCCGCGGCCAGCATCACACCGTAATCCTGCTCCATCAGCAGATGCGCGAGCTTGGCGATCGTCGTGGTCTTGCCCGATCCGTTGACACCGATGACGAGGATCACCTGCGGGCGCGGGAAGGCGTCGATCTCGATCGGCTTGGCGACCGTGGCGAGGACCTTCTCGACCTCTTCCGCGACGATCACGCGGATGCCGAGTTCCTCCATGTTGCGCTCGAACGTGTCTTCGGCGAGGCGGTGGCGGATGCGGCCGGCGGTCTCGGGGCCCAGGTCCGACGCGATCAGTGCTTCCTCGATGTCGTCGAGCGTCGCGTTGTCGAGCCGCGCGCCGCCGAGGCCGGCGAGGTTGCCGACGAGCCGGTCGGAGGTGCGCTTGAAGCCGCCGATCAGCTTGTCGTGCCAGGTTGGGGTGGTGCTCATGATGGTTCTCGTGTTGCGCGGAGGCGGTCGGATGTGGCGCCGGTGATCGTGATGCGGACGATGTCGCCGGGTATCGAGGGTTCGTCCAGTACGACTTCTGCGAAATTGCCGATATGGCCGCGGTCGCCGGGGCGTTCGACGAGCATGTCCTGGTGGGTGCCGACCAAGGTTTGCAACCAGGTGGTTCGCGATCTTTCGCCGGCCTCCCGGAGAAGCGCAGCGCGGTGGCGGCGAACTTCGGGCTCGACCTGCGGCATCCGTGCGGCGGGGGTGCCGGCGCGGGGCGAATAGGGGAAGATGTGCGGGTGGACGATGTTGCAGTCGTCGATTAGCGCAAGCGTGTTGGCGAACATCGTCGCGTCTTCGGTCGGGAAGCCGGCGATCAGGTCCGCGCCGATCGCGATATCGGGGCGCGCGGTCTTGAGGCGCTCGACCAGAGCGACGCTTTCTGCACGCGAATGCCGCCGCTTCATCCGCTTGAGGACCATGTCGTCGCCGGCCTGGAGCGAGAGATGGACGTGCGGCATGATCCGCGGCTCGCCGGTTAGCAGGGCGAACAGGCGGTCGTCGATCTCGATGCCATCGAGCGAGGATAGGCGCAGGCGTTCGAGCTTTGGCACGTGGTGCAGGATGCGCTCGACCAGCTGGCCTAGCGTTGGCGTACCGGGAAGGTCGGGGCCATAGCTGGTGAGGTCGACGCCGGTGAGGACGATCTCGCGGTGCCCGGCGTCGACAAGGCCCGAGATCCGATCGACGACCGCGCCGGCGGGGACCGAGCGGCTGGGGCCGCGGCCGAACGGGATCGCGCAAAAGGTGCAGCGGTGATCGCAACCATTCTGCACCTCGACGAAGGCGCGGGCGTGCGCGGAGAAGCTGGCGGCAAGATGCGGCGCGGTCTCGCGGACCTGCATGATGTCGGACACGACCACCGCGTCGCGGGTCTGCCATGCCGAAGACTGCAGCTTGTCCGCATTGCCGACGACGCGGTCGACCTCGGGCATGGCGGCGAAGCTGGCGGGGTCGATCTGCGCGGCGCACCCGGTGACGACGATCTGGGCCTCGGGGCGGTCGCGTTTCGCACGGCGGATCGCGACGCGCGTGGCTTTCACGGCGGCGTTGGTTACCGCGCAGCTGTTGACCACGACCATGTCCCGCCCGGCGACGAGCGCGCGAATGGTCTCGCTTTCGGCGATGTTGAGGCGGCAGCCGAGGCTGATGACCTCCGGCAGCGGGGCAAATGGCATGGAGCGCGATTTAGGAGGGGTGGGGGGCGAAGTCCACGCTTTGCGTTGCGGCGCCAGGGTGTCGGACTTTCCGTTCTCCTGCGAACGCAGGAGCCCAGGGTACCAACCGGACCACTGCTTGGCCCTGGGCTCTCGCCTGCGCGGGAGAACGAGAATTAGGGAGCAGCTTTATACACGGCACACCACCCCGGCGGAGGCCGGGGCCCAATTGGGAGACAATGGTGGTGAAGGACGGTCCTTCGTTACTGCGACCTGTCCAACTGGGGCCCGGCCTCCGCCGGGGTGGTGGCGTGTGAGAGGGCGAAAAAAACCTTACCCCGCCAATCGCGGTGCAGTCCCCCGGGGCGGCGGTACATCGCGATCCGGCCGCTGCGCCAGCAGGCGCTTCTCTGCCAGCAACCGCCGGACCTGCGCCGCGCCGAGCGGTCGCCCGTAGAGATACCCCTGGCCCTTCGCGCACCCGATCGCGCGCAGGCGTTCCTCGATTGCGGCGTCCTCGATGCCCTCTGCGGTGGTCGGTAGGTTGAGGCTGTCGCCGAGCCGCGCGATGGTGTTCACGATCGCCATGCTCTCCGGATTATCCAGAATCGAGGTGACGAAGCTCTTGTCGATCTTGATCCTGTCGAATGGCAGTGCCCTCAGATGCGCGAGGCTCGAATAGCCGGTGCCGAAATCGTCGAGCGCGAGGCGGATGCCCTGGTTCTTCAGGCTGCCCACGATCGACTGCGCCAGCGGAAGGTTGTCGAACAATGCGCTCTCGGTGATCTCGATCTCGAGCCGGCTGGCGGGGAAGCCCGTCTCGACCAGCGTCTTGATGATCTTCTGCGCCAGCCACGCATCGCGCAGTTGCAGCGGCGAGACGTTGACCGACAGGCTCAGTCCCGCGTCCCAGTCCCGCGCGGCGGCAAACGCCTGGCGCATGATCGACAGCGAGAGATCGCCGATCAGCCCGATCTCCTCGGCGATGGGAATGAAGACGTCGGGCGCGATCGTGCCCCGTGTCGGATGTTCCCAGCGTGCGAGCACTTCGAAGCCGGTGATGCGGCCGGTGGTCAGGTCGACCTGCTGCTCGAAATAGGGGACGATTTCCTGCGCAGGGATGGCGTTGCGCAGGCCGGATTCGAGCTCGCCGCGCAGTTGCAGCGAGCGCTCCATCGAATGGTCGAACCAGGCATGGCGGCTGCGTCCGGCGGTCTTGGCGGCGTGGAGCGCGATGTCGGCGTTTCGCAACAGCGCGTCGACCGAGGCGCAGTCGACGTCCGAGCGGGCGATACCGATCGACACGCTCATATGGATGTCGACGCCGTTGGCGCGGAACGGGAGCGCGAGGCCGGTCACCATGCGCTCGGCGATCCGGTCGGCGACGTTCTTGTGCGCGGCGTCGAACACGAAGGTGCAGGCGAATTCGTCCGCGCCGAGCCGTGCGAGCAGGCTGGCGCCCGGCGCGATCGCCGCGATCGTCTCCGCGACATAGGCGAGCAGCAGGTCGCCGACCGCATAGCCGTGCAGGTCGTTGACGCCCTTGAAGTGATCCACGTCGATCGTCAGCATGGCCATCGCCTTGCCGCGGCGGCGGGCACTGGCGAACAGTGTTGCGCCGTCCTCGGACAGGCTGCGGCGATTGAGGAAGCCGGTGAGCGGATCGCGTTGCGCCAGGGCTTGCGCGCGGTGGCCGGCGTCGGTGAGATCGCTCAGTTCCTCGGCGAGTGCACGGTAGCGGAACCAGCCGAACAGAATCAGCGCAATGTTGAGAAGCATCGCCGCGATCAGCGTCCGGTCGATGACCGCGGTGCTGCCGTGCAGGTGCGCGATCGCTTTGCCCAGGACCGCTCCGCCGGTGCCGACGAGTAGCAGAACCGCGGCGCCGGTTACGGCGCCGGTCATGAATTCCCGACTGATGTTGCGGGGCGCACGCGTCGCCGCCGACTTTGCGGTCATTGGGGTGTCCGGTCCTTGATTGGTTGCCGGTGTGCCATGCGAGAGGTGTAGGAGATGTTAAGGCGGCGTTAGCGCGGGACAGGGCGTGGCGTGGCTGCGATTGGTTGATCACGTCGCGGGAGAACAAGGAAGTGAGCGCTCGATAATTCTAACCCACGCCCCGATCTTGCATCTCCGGCGGCATTCCAGTAAGTGGCCCATCACGTTCCGTTACGGAGCGCATAGGACGAGCATCCAAGGATGCACGCTGGCCGGCGAGGTTTCGCCCGCCGGCGCTTTTGCGTTTGGTAGCGGTGTATGGGAGTATTTCGATGTTCGAAAGCCTGAGCGATCGACTTGGCGGCGTCTTCGACCGCCTTCGCGGCCGGGGTGCGCTGACCGAAGCGGACGTGCGTTCGGCGATGCGCGAGGTGCGCGTCGCGTTGCTCGAAGCCGATGTCGCGTTGCCCGTGGCGCGCGAGTTCGTCGACAAGGCGACCGAGAAGGCGATCGGCCAGAATGTCCTCCGCTCGGTCACGCCGGGGCAGCAGGTCGTCAAGATCGTCAGCGATGCGCTGGTCGAGATGCTCGGTTCCGAGGCTTCCGAGCTGGAGCTGGGCGTCACCCCGCCGGCCGTGATCATGATGGTCGGCCTCCAGGGCTCGGGCAAGACGACCACTACCGCCAAGATCGCCAAGCGGCTTGCGGCAGGACAGGCCAATTTCGGGCAAGGCAGCCGCGAGCGTAAAAAGGTGCTGATGGCGTCGCTCGACGTCAACCGCCCGAACGCGCAGGAGCAGCTGGCGACGCTCGGTACGCAGATCGATGTCGCGACGCTGCCTATCGTGCAGGGCCAGCAGCCGGTCGATATCGCCCGCCGCGCGATGCAGGCGGCCAAGTTGCAGGGCTATGACGTCCTGATGCTCGACACCGCGGGTCGACTCCATGTCGACCAGGCGTTGATGGACGAGATGAAGGCGGTCGCCGACGTCGCGAAGCCCGCCGAGATCCTGCTCGTCGTCGACTCGCTGACCGGTCAGGACGCGGTCAACGTCGCGCAGAACTTCTCGGATCAGGTGCCGCTGACGGGTATCGTGCTGACCCGCATGGACGGCGATGCCCGCGGCGGCGCGGCGCTGTCGATGCGCGCGGTCACTGGCAAGCCGATCAAGTTCGCGGGCACCGGCGAGAAGCTCGATGCGCTCGAGGCGTTCCATCCCGAGCGCGTCGCCGGCCGCATCCTGGGCATGGGCGACGTCGTCAGCCTGGTCGAGCGCGCCGCGGAGTCTATCCAAGCGGAAGACGCCGAGCGGATGGCCGCCAAGATGGCCAAGGGTCAGTTCGACATGAACGACCTGCGTGCCCAGCTGGCGCAGATGCAGCGGATGGGCGGGCTCGGCGCGCTGGCGGGGATGATCCCCGGCATGAAGAAGGCGCAGGGCGCGGTCGCGTCGGTCGGTGGCGAAAAGGTGCTGGTGCACATGGACGCGATGATCGGATCGATGACGATCAAGGAGCGCAACAAGCCCGAATTGATCAACGCCAAGCGCAAGATCCGCATCGCCAAGGGCTCCGGGACGACCGTTCAGGAGGTCAACAAGCTGCTCAAGATGCACCTCGAAATGTCGACCGCCATGAAGAAGATCAAGAAGATGGGCGGCATGAAGGGCATGATGGCGATGCTCGGCAAGGGCAGCCTCGGCGGCGGCCTTGGCGGCATCGGCAACGCGATCGGCGGGCCGCAGATGGGCGACATGCTCAACAAGGCTGGCGCTGGTGGCCTTCCGGGCGGTAGCGGCGGTTTGCCAGGGCTTGGTGGCCCCAAGATGCCGCAGATGCCTGCCGGTTTCGAAGATTTTCTGAAGAAGAAATAACCTGCCCATGTCCGTCATCCCAGCGAAAGCTGGGATCTCATGCGGATAGGGCGCGACACCAACCACAAGACCCCAGCTTCCGCTGGGGTGACGAAATCCAAGAAGGAATTACGACAATGGCAATCAACATTCGCCTCGCGCGCGGTGGCTCCAAGAAGCGTCCTTACTACAAGATCGTCGTTGCCGACGCGCGCAGCCCGCGTGACGGCCGCTTCATCGAGAAGATCGGCAACTACAACCCGCTCCTCGCCAAGGACAACGAGCAGCGCGTGCAGCTCGACGCCGATCGCGCGAAGCATTGGCTGAGCGTCGGCGCGCAGCCGACCGACCGCGTCGCACGCTTCCTCGACCAGGCTGGCGTGCTCGAGCGTTCGGCGCGCAACAACCCGAACAAGGGCAAGCCCGGCGAGAAGGCCACCGAGCGCGCCGAAGAGCGTGCGACCAAGGCGGCTGAGGCTGCCGAGGCCGAAGCGGCTGCAAAGGCTGCACCTGCGACCGGCAGCAACGAAGAGACCGAGCAGGTCGCCGCTGCTGAGATCGAAGACGCTACGAGCGCTTCGTAAGATCCGGGGGCGGGGGGCTTAATCCCTCCGCCTCTCTTCTCTGTCATGCCGGGCTTGTTCCGGCATCCACCGGTCAGCGAATCCGAGAGCATTGGGTACGCGGAACAGTGGACCCCGGAACAAGTCCGGGGTGACGCAGGGCGGGAGGCTTCTCCCGTTCCTACTACGGGTAGCCAACCGCACCCGATCGGCGCGTCATGCGTTCTCCTCTCGGTAACCCCGAGCAGGAGCGCATGATGGCCCCCGAATCCGACCCCCGCACAGCCCCCGCACCCGAGGACATCGAAGATGCCACCAACCAAGGCGTCTCCGCCGACGACCCCGCCGAAGGCTCCGACGACACCCCCGGCCGCGATGAAGGCTCCGCGCAAGGATGACGTGACGCTCGCCGTCGTCATCGGTGCGCACGGTATCGGTGGCGAAGTGCGGCTGAAGGTCTTCGCCGAGAATTTTGGAAGCTATAAGAGCTTCAACAATGGCGCGCTGTCGCTGAAGTCCGCCCGCAGCGGCAATAACGGCATGATCGCGCGCTTCGGCGAAGTCGCCGATCGCAATGCCGCCGAGGCGATGCGCGGGACCGAGCTGACCGTGCCGCGATCATCGTTGCCGCCACTCGACGACGGCGAATATTATCACACCGACGTGATCGGGCTCGATGTCGTGTCGACGGATGGTGAAGCGATCGGCCGAGTCGTCGCGATCGACAATTTCGGTGCGGGCGACGTGATCGAGATCGAACGCCTTCCCGTGGACGACAAGCCCGGCAAGCGCTTCATGGTGCCGATGCGGGTCGAAGCGGTACCGAAGTGGGATGCCGACCGTCTCGTCGTCGAAGCGTCTTTCGCAGCCGAATAACAGGCTTTAGCGACCGCTTCCTTGCTCTCCCGCGAAGGCGGGAGCCCAGTCTGGGTCCCCGCCTTCGCGGGGAAACAATCCTCCGTTGTAGTGTCTGACTACCGCCGCAGCGGCCGCTGGTCGGCAAGCATGTTCCGAATCGTCGTGGCGGCGACGCCGGCCTCGCCCATCGCATGGCTGATCTGGTCCAGACCCTTCACGACGTCACCGGCGGCGAACAGGCCGGGGATCGAGGTGCGCTGGTGCGAGTCGACCTCCAGGCACCCATCCTCCGAAGCCCTTGCGCCGGCCGCGACGGCCAGTTCCGACCGGATGACCGAGCCTAGCGCCGGATAGACGCTGTCGAACGCCAGCCGCCCCTCGACCGTATCGAGAGCCAGCTTGCCCCCTTCGATCGCATAGTTGCCGCACGGGCCACCGACCCGGACGATCCCGGCGTCGTCGAGCGCCGCTTCGCACTTCGGATCGAGATCGTGCCCACCTTCAGGCGCGATCAGCGTCACGTCCTTGGTATATCCGCGCAGGAACAGCGCCTCGCGCATGCCGTGGTCGCCGGTGCCGATCACCCCGACGCGCTTGTCGGTGACCTCGTAACCGTCGCAGATCGGGCAATAGCGGAAGAGGCCGGCTTCGAGTGCTTCGTCGTGGATAGCGTCGGGCATGTCCGGACGATTGTTCACGACCCCGGTTGCGAGCAGGACACTTCGGGCTCGGGCGCGGCGATCGCCCAGCCGCACGGTGAAGCCGTCGTCGTCGACCTCTATCGCATCGACCCGCACGCCTTCGCGCACCGCTCCATAATTCTCCGCCTGCGCCAGCATGCGCGCAAGCAGATCTGTCCCGCGGATACCTTCCGGATATCCTGCATGATTATGCGTGCACGGGATCAACGCTGCGCGGCTGCTGCCGCAATCGAACAGCCGGATCGAGAGATGGAATCGCGCAAGATAGATGGCCGCGGTCAGCCCCGCCGGGCCGGCGCCGATGATGATGCAATCGTCCATTCGCCGCGAGCGTTTCGCCAGCGTAATTGTTCCACTGCGCCGATCCGTATAGGTGCTGGGGGCATTCGGCGCTGCACGCTGGCGCAAACGCATAGAGAATTGGACGCTGTGACTTTCGCTGCCACGATATTGACGCTGTATCCCGAGATGTTTCCTGGGCCGCTGGGGACGTCGCTTGCCGGGCGCGCATTGGGCGAGGGGCGGTGGTCCTGCTTGCCGGTGCAGATCCGGGACTTTGCTACGGACAAGCACAAGTCGGTGGACCATACGCCGGCGGGGGGCGGGGCTGGGATGGTGCTGCGGGCCGATGTGGTGGCCTCCGCGATCGACAGCGTTGCGGACGGGCGCCCGGTGCTGGCCATGACGCCTCGGGGGAAGCCTCTCACCCAGGAGCGGGTTCGCGAGCTCGCCAAGGGGCCTGGCGTCACCATTCTTTGCGGCCGGTTCGAGGGGTTCGACGAACGGCTGTTCGAGGCGCGCAATATCGAGGAAGTCTCGATCGGCGACTACATCCTGTCGGGTGGCGAGATGGGGGCGCTGGTGTTGCTCGATGCTTGCATTCGGCTGCTGCCCGGCGTAATGGGCGCGGCTTCTAGTGGGGATGACGAGAGCTTCGAAACAGGGCTGCTCGAATATCCGCACTATACCCGACCTCAGATATGGGAAGGGCGCACGATCCCGCAGGTGCTGCGATCGGGGGATCATGCGAAGATCGCGGCATGGCGCAAACGCCGTGCGGAGATCGATACACGGTCACGGCGACCGGACCTTTGGGAGCGCCATGAGGGTGCTCGGGTTCAGTCGCCCTCTGGCGCGCAGCGACACGAGGACGAGACATGAACCTGTTGCAGACGATCGAAGCCGAGAACATCGCGAAGTTCCTGGCCAACAAGACGATCCCCGATTTCCGCCCTGGCGATACGCTGAAGGTCGGCGTGAAGGTCGTCGAAGGCGAGCGCACGCGTATTCAGAACTACGAGGGCGTTTGCATCGCGCGCTCGAACAAGGGCATGGGCTCGAACTTCACCGTGCGTAAGATGAGCTTCGGCGAGGGCGTCGAGCGCGTCTTCCCGCTCTACTCGCCGAACGTCGATTCGATCGAAGTCGTCCGCAAGGGCGCCGTGCGTCGCGCCAAGCTGTATTACCTGCGTGGCCGCACCGGCAAGGCAGCGCGTATCGCCGAGCGTCGCGACACGCGCCCTGCCAAGGGCACCGCAGCCGCCGAGTAATCGGACGCTGTTAGAGTTGAAGAAGGGCGCGGGGGCGATGGTCCCCGCGCCCTTTTTCGTTGTGCGCGGGGGGGGGGGGGCAGTCAGCGCGGCACGAGCAATTGCAAGCGATCGGTGCCTAGCGCTGGCCGGGCATGACCCAACCCCACTCCGTCATCCTGACGAACGTCAGGACCCAGGGTCACGAACGTTGCGCTGTTTGGCTCTGGGTCCTGACTTTCGTCAGGATGACGGAGTGTGTGAGGGGGGCGATCGCGATCGCGAATATCGCGCCTGAAGGGGCGTACCGGTGTCTGGTGGCCCGCAGGCCGCCGTCAGCCCGCCTCAACCGCCCGTCAGGCGTCGCGCCATGTCCCCGGTGCCAGATCCGCCAAGGTCCACTCGCCGATGCTCCACCGGACCAGCCGCAGCGTGGGGTGGTCGATCGCGGCGGTCATGCGGCGGACTTGGCGGTTGCGGCCTTCGCGGATCGTTATCTTCAGCCAGCAATCGGGGATGCTCGCGCGGACCCGGATCGGCGGCACGCGCGGCCAGAGGTCGGGCGCGTCGATCCGCTCGACGTCGGCGCGGGCAGGGCCATCCTTCAGCACGACGCCCTGTCGCAACCGGTCGAGCGCGGCGGGATCGGCATCGCCCTCGACCTGCACGAGATAGGTTTTCGGCAGCTTGAACTTCGGGTCCGCGATCCGCGCCTGAAGGCGACCGTCGCCGGTCAGCAGCAACAGACCTTCGCTGTCCCGGTCGAGCCGCCCTGCCGGATAGACGCCCGGCACATCGACGAACTGCGACAGCGTCGCGCGCGGCGTCGGACTGTTCACGTCGGTGAACTGGCTGAGCACGTCGTACGGTTTGTTGAACAGGATTACCCGGGGCATGGTGAGGCTTTATGCCAAAGCTGACGTTGGGGTCGAGTGGTTACGTTGAAGCGAGCGTCTTGTTGCAGTTTAAAGCCTGCTTGCTCATGAGCCAGCCATAGCTCAGTTTAGAGCAACTGGCTGGAGGTCACTAGATTAAATTCAGATTTACTCTCTATTGTGACGCCAGTCCCGTCTCCTAGGGTTGGCGAAGCGGCACATCGTCACCTAGACGTGAGTGGAGTTGTCAGATTCAGAAAGCGAAACAGGTTGTGACTGAACGTTATTACGAGGCCACGTCGTTTTGAATGGCCGGGCTCAAGCACAAAAGCCGTACGATGCACCTTGGGCTATGGACGAAATTCAGCGTGGTTTCGAGCGCATTATTCAAGACGCCGAAAAAAGCGGACACGTACTGACCGCGAAGAAAATCGAGCGCATTGCCGAAAAGACGGTGAGAAGCGCAGGGCGTTCCGTTTACCGAACATTGATGGAAAACGCTCCGAAGATGCTCTTGGAGCGTCGGAAAGACGGGCTTGGCTTTGAGCGGCGGAACATCCGCCGGTGGCGCAAGGCTTTTGACCTGATTGAGACGATATGGGTGTCGTGTGAGGAGCTTGGTCGTGCCTTTAACGAACACTATCGCCCTGAAGCGGTAGAGGAGCAGGATTACGTCTTCGAGGCCATGACACATCTTCACGCGAAGGCGTTGCTCGTAACCTCGGAAATCATATGCCTACTAAAAGGTGGCTTCGCGGATGGAGCGTTGACACGATGGCGGACTCTTTACGAGGTCAACGTTGTCGCTGCACTTATGGTGCAGGAAGGGCAGGAACTCGCGTTGAGGTATCTCGCGCATTCTCGGGTACAAGCCTGGAATGACGTAAAAGATGATGTTCTTGAAGCAGGAGAATCGGAAGAGGATCGCGATTACCTCAGGGGCCAGGCGGAATATGCAATCGCAAGATTTGGTACAGAGCTGAACAAAAGGAATGGATGGGCTTGCGGTATAACTGGCAAGAAAAGCCCGACATTCGATAATCTTATAGAGCTTTCTGGGCGATCCGACGGTAGATCGCTATACAAGCACGCGTCACTTCATATTCACAGTAATCATCGTGGGCTAGACGAGCTTCTAGGAGTATGCGAATCTAAGAGTAGCGTTCTTCTCGTCGGGCAGAGTAACTCAGGAATGGTTATGCCTTTGACGATGGCTGTGTATAGCATCGTGGAAACTACGACGATGCTTATTCTAACTAAGCCAAACCTGGATCGCGGGGTATTGCTAAATTCGATTTTGCGTATGGCAGGGCGGATGAACCGGCTCGCGGGTGGCATTGAACGCCGAACATTTGAAGCGGCTAAAAAGCGCGAGAACGGTAAATCTGACGATCTGGCGGCAAATTGATCGCCTAATTGGCTGGATCAAAATGTGCTCATGCAAGGTAAACTCTAGCCGCTAGACAAGTTGTAAGGCACAGTCTTATTGCAAAAATGGGCTGCGTTATTAATCAACGCAGCCCATTCAACGATATTTACTTTCAAGTCATTACTGGTCGAGGAAGCTCCGCATTTTCCGTGACCGGCTCGGATGCTTCAGCTTCCGAAGCGCCTTCGCCTCGATCTGGCGAATGCGCTCGCGCGTCACCGAGAACTGCTGGCCGACTTCCTCGAGCGTGTGATCGGTGTTCATGCCGATGCCGAAGCGCATGCGGAGCACGCGCTCTTCGCGCGGGGTCAGCGATGCCAGCACCCGCGTCACCGTCTCCTTGAGGTTCGCCTGGATCGCGGCATCCACCGGGATGATCGCGTTCTTGTCCTCGATGAAGTCGCCGAGATGCGAATCCTCCTCGTCGCCGATCGGCGTTTCGAGGCTGATCGGCTCCTTGGCGATCTTCATCACCTTGCGCACCTTCTCCAGCGGCATGGAGAGGCGCTCGGCCATCTCCTCCGGGGTCGGTTCGCGGCCCTGCTCGTGGAGGAACTGGCGGCTGGTGCGGACCAGCTTGTTGATCGTCTCGATCATGTGGACCGGGATGCGGATGGTCCGCGCCTGGTCCGCGATCGAGCGGGTGATCGCCTGGCGGATCCACCAGGTCGCGTAGGTGCTGAACTTGTAGCCGCGGCGATACTCGAACTTGTCGACCGCCTTCATCAGGCCGATATTGCCCTCCTGGATGAGATCCAGGAACTGCAGGCCGCGGTTCGTGTATTTCTTGGCGATCGAGATCACCAGCCGCAGGTTCGCCTCGACCATTTCCTTCTTGGCGATACGCGCCTCGCGCTCGCCCTTCTGGACCATGTTGACGATCCGGCGGAACTCGGTGAGCGCCATGCCGGTCTGCTGCGTGATGTCGGCGATCTCGGCGCGGATGCGCTCGACCGCCTCGCCCTCGTTGACGACGAACGCGGTCCACTTCTTGTCGACCTTGTTGACCGTCGTCAGCCAGTTCTCGTCGATCTCGTGACCGATATACCGGTCGAGGAAGTCCTTGCGCGGCACCTTGTGGCGCTCGGCGAGGCGCAGCATCTGGCCGCCCAGCGCGGTCAGACGACGGTTATAGGCATAGAGCTGATCGACCAGATATTCGATCTTGGCGTTGTGGAACTGGACGCTCTCGACTTCCGCCGTGAGTTCCTCGCGCAGCTTCTGGTATTTGCGCTCGTCGGCCGCAGAAAAATCGCCGCCGATGCCCATCGCGTCGACGCGGCTCTGCTGGATTTTGCTGAACTTCTTGTAGAGCGCGGTGATGCTGGCGAACCGCTCGAGCGCGATCGGCTTGAGCTGTTCCTCCATCTGCGCGAGGCTGAGGGTGTTGTCCTCCTCCTCGTCGTCCGATGCGCGCGGGGCACGGCGCTCGCCGTCCTCGTCCTCGTCGGCGGACGGCTCTTCGGGCTCGGCCTCTTCCTTGAACGAGGGGCCGGCGTTCTTCTCGCTGATCTCGCCGTCGTCGGCTTCGCCGTCCTCGGCCATCGCCTCGGGCGCAGGGTCCTTCGACAGCATCGCGTCGAGATCCATGATCTCGCGCAGCTGCATCGTGCCCTCGTTCAGCGCGGTCGACCAGTCGATGATCGCGTTGAAGGTGATCGGCGATTCGCACAAGCCGAGGATCATCGTGTCGCGACCCGCCTCGATCCGTTTGGCGATCGCGATCTCGCCCTCGCGGCTGAGCAGCTCGACCGCGCCCATCTCGCGCAGGTACATGCGGACCGGATCGTCGGTGCGATCGATCGTCTCTTTCTTCTTCTCGATCGCGGGGCCTGTGTCGGCATCCGCGTCGGCGGCCTCCGGCTCGTCCTCGTCGTCCTTGGCGGGCTCGGTCTCGCCGTCCTCACCGGCTTCGTCGTTCTCGACGATGTTGATGCCCATCTCGCTCAGCGCGGCGCTGATGTCCTCGATCTGGTCGGACGACATCTCGCCTTGCGGCAGCGCTTCGTTGAGCTGCTCATAGGTGATGTAGCCGCGCTTCTTGGCGCGCGCGATGACCTTCTTGATCGACGCATCGTTCATGTCGATCAGCGGCGCATCGCCGGTTTCGTTCGTCTCGGCGGGTTCCGCCATGTTCGCCTTAGCCATCAATCGCCCTCGGTACCCAACGCTCGGGCGTCTTCGTTCGACTGTACAAGATTTGCAAGTCGGACTTCCAACGCCTGTTTCTCTCTTACCATAGCCACTTGTCGTTCGAACGCCTCTTCGGTGAAGTGCGTCTGCATCGCCGCGGTCGCCTGCTTCAATGCCGCGTCGACCTCAGGCCGCGCGACCATGATCGCGATCGCCTCGTCGAGGTCGGCACGGACGCGGGCTGGATCGGCCGTGGTCTGCGTGAACGAGTAGGGCATCGTATCGGCTCTCAACAGGTCACTCGCGACTGAATTGAAACCGGACCTCCCCAATATGGTGAGCAAGCGCCCGCTATCAAGCTTCTGGTCCTCAAGTGCAACATCTACGACGGCCTCGAACAATCGCCCGAGCGCGCCGTCGATCATTTGGAGCGAGCCGAGCACCTCCATGTGGCGGGCGATCTCGACCGGGTGGCGGATCAGGCCGGCGAGGACTGCCTTGGCCAAGACGCGGTCGATGCCGGTGGCGAGGAAGGCCTTCGCGTCTTCGGTGACGGGTGCGGCAGGGGGCTTCCACCCGCCCTTGGGGCGCTCGCCTCGGGGCACGAAGGGGGCGCGGACGGGTTTGAAATGCTCGTAGAAGCGGTTCTTGAACTCGGAATGATATTGCTGCTTCACCGACGGGTCGGCGATGCCTTCCGCGAGTTCGTGGAGGCGGCGCTTGAGACCGGCGCGCTGTTCGGGGGTGTCGAGTGCCTCGGCGGCGACTTCGGACGCCCAGAGGCGGTCGACGAGCTGTTCGGGGGTTTTCAGCAACGCCTCGAACGCGGCGGGGCCGCCCGAGCGGACGAGGTCGTCGGGGTCGTGGCCTTGTGGGAGCGTCACGAAGGCGAGGCTGCGGCCGGGCGCCAGTAGGGGGAGTGCGCGGTGTGCGGCTCGGAGCGACGCCTTCTGGCCGGCACCGTCGCCGTCGAAGCAGAGCAGGGGGACGTCGACCATCCGCCACAGCCGTTCGAGCTGCGCTTCGGTGAGCGCCGTGCCGAGCGGGGCGACCGCTTCGCCGAAGCCGGCCTGGGCGAGCGCGATGACGTCCATATAGCCCTCGACGACCAGCACGCGGCCGGATTTGCGCGAGGCGGGGGCTGCTCGATCGAGATTGTAGAGCGTGCGGCCCTTGTCGAAAAGCGGGGTGTCGGGCGAGTTGAGGTATTTCGGCTCGCCACCGTCGAGTACGCGCCCGCCGAACGCGATCGTCCGGCCGCGGGGGTCGCGGATCGGGATCATCAGGCGGCCGCGGAACCGGTCGTACGGGTCTTTGCCCTCGACCGATATGAGCATGCCGGACTCGACCAGCATCGGGTCGCCGTAATCCTTCAGCGCGGCCTTGAGCTTGCCGCGGCTGTCGGGGGCGAACCCCATCCCGAACGCGCGCGCCGTCTCGGGCTTGATGCCGCGACGGTCGAGGAGCGCGCGGGCGTCGGTGCCGGGGAGGCCGTTGAGTTGCTCGGTGAACCAGTCGGCGGCGTCGGACATGACCTCGTGCAGGCCCTTGGCGCGTTCGGCCTTGGCGGCGGACTGGCGGTCCATCGCCGGCATGTCCATCCCGGCGGCCTGCGCGAGTTCCTTCACTGCGTCCATGAAGGGGAGGCCGCGCTGGTCGGTCATCCACTTGATCGCGTCGCCGTGGGCGGAGCAGCCGAAGCAGTGGTAGAAGCCCTTGTCGTCGTTGACGTAGAAGCTTGGGGTCTTTTCATTGTGGAACGGGCAGCAGCCTTTGTGCTCGCGACCGGCCTTGGTGAGCTTTGTGGTCTTGCCGACGAGGGCCGAGAGCGAGGTGCGGCCGCGGAGCTCGTCGAGGAATTGTGGGGTTAGGGCCATGGGGTGAGCGGTTTCTCGACTTCGCTCGAAACGAACGACTTAGATATGTCAGCGGTAGGTAAGGTCGACGGAACGGTCGTATCACCCACCCCACCGTTCGTTTCGAGCGAAGTCGAGAAAGCCCGCTCCTTGGGGGGACGCGCGAGATGGGAGGCCAGCGACCAGTTCCCCGCGATCAGCGCCTCCTTCTTGCCGCGCGACCAGCCGCCGACGATGCGCTCGGCCTCCAGCGCTTCGAGGCGTGAGGGGAAGTATTCGCTCCAGACCAAGTTTATCGGACGCCTTGACGAGGTGAAACCGCAATGGCCGCCTGCGTCGTGCTGACTGATACGCCGCTCCAGATTATCGGTGTGGCCCGTGTAATACAGGCCGTCGGCGCATCGCAGCATGTATGTCCAGAAGACCATCTGTCGTCGTACCAAAATTGGGGGTGGTGGTCGACCGGTATCAGAGGGTTGGAACGAGTCGTCCGCCCGTTTTCAGGGTTTCTCGACTTCGCTCGAAACGAACGGGAAAAGAAGCGGCCGGTTGCGAGCGGGAGCGGCGAAGAAGGTGCCCACCCCTCGGTCCCCTCCCGCTTGCGGGAGGGGAGGAAGTGAGGGCTCGCCCTTATCCATTTACGACAGCGCTGCCTTTACCAGGCCGCTCGCCTTACTCATGTCCAGTTCGCTCGCGTGGCGTGCCTTCAGTTCGGCCATCACGCGGCCCATGTCTTTCATGCCGGTCGCGCTGAGTTCCGTCTTGATCGCCTCGATCGCCGCCGATGTCTCCGCCTCGCTCATCTGCTGCGGCAGGAAGCGTTCGATCACCGCGACCTCGGCCGTCTCCGCATCGGCGAGCTCCTGGCGGCCGCCCTTCGCAAACATCTCGATCGACTCGCGGCGCTGCTTCACCATCTTCTGGAGCACTTCGATCACCAGCGCGTTGTCGCTCTCGGGCGCTTTCCCCGTCCGCGCCTCGATGTCGCGGTTCTTGATCGCGGCCTGGATCAACGAGATAGCGTTGCGGCTCTGCTTGTCGCCGGCCTTCATGGCGGTCAGCTGCGCAGCCTTGATGTCGTCGCGAATCATGTACTGGTCTTTCAGGTGGTTCGTGCGTAGCCCGACGGGATAGCGCGTCCGCCGCCCGTTTAACAGATTGACGCTGCGGCACGCCGGCCTTAGCGGACACCACTTAGCGACATCGTCAACGTAAAGAGAGTGCCCAGCCTGATGGCCGACACCAATCCACTAGCCATGCCTGCTGGAGCGACCGGCGTCCTCGTCCTCGCCAATGGCGACGTGATTTGGGGTCGCGGGTTCGGCGCAGAGGGCAGTGCGGTCGGCGAAGTGTGCTTCCACACCGCGATGACCGGCTATCAGGAGGTGCTGACCGACCCCTCGTTCGCCGGGCAGATGATCTGCTTCACCTTTCCGCACATCGGCAATGTTGGCGCGAACCCCGACGACGTCGAGGCGGACGACCCGCACGCGCTGGGGATCATCGTCCGCGAGGACGTGACGCAGCCGTCGAGTTTTCGTGCGGTCGAGGGGCTGGATGGGTGGATGAAGCGGCATGCGCGGATCGGCCTGTCCGGGGTCGACACGCGCGCGCTGACGCGGCGGATCCGGGTTGCGGGGGCGCCTAATGGCGTGATCGCGCATTCGGCTAGTGGCGAGTTCGATGTGGCGGCGTTGCTGGCGATGGCGCGGGCGTGGCCGGGGCTTGAGGGGATGGACCTCGCCAAGGACGTGTCGACCGAGATGCATTATGGCTGGGGTGATGAAGCACCTGGCGGCACGTGGCGGCTAGGCTTCGGCTACGGGGACAGCTCGCAAGCAGGAAAGGGCGCTTCTGCTCCCCTCCCGCTTGCGGGAGGGGTCGGGGGAGGGGCTGACCAATCAGCGCCGACCCCGCCTGAGGCCATGCCCTCCCCCAACCCCTCCCGCGATGCGGAAGGGGAGCAGAGGGCCCGCCCCCACGTCGTCGCGATCGATTACGGCTCGAAGCGCAATATCTTCCGCAACCTTGTCGCGGCCGGCGCGAAGGTGTCCGTCGTCCCCGCCACCGCCAGCTTCGACGACGTGATGGCGCTCGCCCCCGACGGCATCTTCCTGTCGAACGGCCCCGGCGACCCCGCCGCGACCGCCGAATACGCCGTCCCGGTGATCCGCGAGTTGCTCGAAACGGGCAAGCCGCTGTTCGGCATCTGCCTCGGCCACCAGTTGCTCGGCCTCGCGGTCGGCGCGACCACGACCAAGATGTTCCAGGGCCACCGCGGCGCCAACCACCCGGTCAAGCGCCTCTCCGACGGCGCGGTGGAGATCACCAGCATGAACCACGGTTTCGCGGTCGAGCGGGAGAGCCTGCCGGCCAACGTCCGCGAGACGCATGTGTCGCTGTTCGACGGGTCGAATGCGGGGCTCGAGCTAACCGATAAGCCGGCGTTTTCCGTGCAGTATCATCCGGAAGCGAGCCCAGGCCCGCAGGATAGTCTGTACTTGTTTGAGCGGTTTGTCGGCATGCTGAGCTAGATGCGTGGAAAACAGGGAATTCCTTGTACTCAGCATATTGTTGACGCTCGTCGACAACCGCATTGGTACATTTCGCGACGTTGAAGATATGGAGCGGGCATTTATTTCCGCTGACGAAATTGAAGATTCACTTTTCCACTTGGAAAAAGATAAGCTGATTACTGCGTCGATGATCTCAAGCGTAGACGAGCCGCTCGCCGAGTCTGACATGATCGAGCTTACGCCACGCGGTTTAGGATACTGCATAGCGAACGAAGCTCGCGTGTTGTCCGCGGCGCTTGGCGGCAGTGTAGAACACATTGAAGAAGTTCGGCGTGCCTACCAATATATCCGCGACGAGCAGGGGCTCTCGATAGATAGCTCTAGATGGACTGGACTTACCGAGCGACTCGGCCCGCTAAAGATGGCCCAAATCCGGAGCGGTGCAAAAGTGTTGCTGCAAGTGGTCGAGCAGTCAGGACTAGATGGCGATGAGCGGGAAAACGCTTTGGCGTGCGCACGCGCTGTTGAAGAACTAGTTGGCTGTCCTGACCCGTTGTGGGGGCAAGTCATAAGCATACTCACGTCGAAGCCGCTGACTGCGTTCCTAAACGCGTCTGCACTGCTTACAATTATTCTGGGGTTCGGAAACTAAAATGCCAAAACGCACCGACATCTCCTCGATCCTCGTCATCGGCGCAGGACCCATCGTCATCGGCCAGGCGTGCGAGTTCGATTATTCGGGCACGCAGGCGATCAAGGCGTTGAAGGAGGAGGGCTATCGTATCGTCCTCGTCAATTCGAACCCCGCCACGATCATGACCGATCCAGAGCTGGCCGACGCGACCTATGTCGAGCCGATCACCCCCGCGATCGTCGCCAAGATCATCGAGAAGGAGCGCCCGGACGCGATCCTGCCGACGATGGGCGGGCAGACCGCGCTGAACACGGCGCTGGCGCTGTTCCATGACGGTACGCTGGAGAAGTTCGGCGTGACGATGATCGGGGCGGATGCCGATGCGATCGACATGGCGGAGGACCGGCTGAAGTTCCGCGATGCGATGGACCGGATCGGGCTGGAAAGCGCGCGCTCGGCTATCGCACATACTGTTGAAGAAGCCTTGGAAGGGCTTGAGAAGACGGGGCTTCCGTCGATCATTCGGCCGAGCTTCACGATGGGCGGCTCGGGCGGCGGCATCGCGTATAATCGCGAGGAGTTCATCGCGATCGTCCGCAACGGGCTCGATCTGTCGCCGACCACCGAGGTGCTGATTGAGGAATCGCTGCTCGGCTGGAAAGAATACGAGATGGAGGTGGTGCGCGATCGCAACGACAACGCGATCATCATCTGCTCGATCGAGAACGTCGATCCGATGGGCGTCCACACCGGTGACTCGATCACGGTCGCGCCGGCGCTGACGCTGACCGACAAGGAATACCAGATCATGCGCAACGCATCGATCGCGGTGTTGCGTGAAATCGGTGTCGAAACAGGCGGTTCGAACGTCCAGTTCGCAGTGAATCCGAAGGACGGCCGGCTGGTCGTCATCGAGATGAATCCGCGTGTTTCGCGCTCGTCCGCGCTGGCGTCGAAGGCGACCGGCTTCCCGATCGCGAAGATCGCGGCGAAGCTGGCGGTCGGCTACACGCTCGACGAGATCGAGAACGACATCACGGGGGCTACGCCCGCCGCGTTCGAGCCGACGATCGATTACGTCGTCACCAAGATCCCGCGGTTCGCGTTCGAGAAGTTCAAGGGCGCGTCGAACACGCTCGGCACCGCGATGAAGTCGGTCGGCGAGGTGATGGCGATCGGCCGCAACATCCACGAGTCGATGCAGAAGGCTTTGCGTGGGCTCGAGACGGGTCTGTCGGGCTTCAATCAGGTCGATCATCTGGTCGGCGCGCCGCGGGCGGAAATCGAGGCGGCTCTGGCCGTCGCGACGCCGGACCGGTTGTTGGTGGCGGCGCAGGCGCTGCGCGAGGGCTTCACGGTCGCCGAGGTGCACGCGATCGCGAAGTATGATCCGTGGTTCCTCGAGCGGATCGCCGAGATCATCGCGGCCGAGGCCGAGGTGATGAAGGACGGCCTGCCGATCGACGCGCCCGGCATGCGGCGGCTCAAGAGCATGGGGTTCAGCGACAAGCGGCTCGCGTGGCTGGCGCTGCAATCCGCCAATCTGCGCGGCATGAACCGCGGGATCGCGCGCGGATCGGGGCTGATCCACGAGGTCGTTAAGGCGATGACCGGTGGCGTGACCGAGGAGGAGGTGCGCCAGCATCGCCTGAAGCTCGGCGTGCGGCCGGTGTTCAAGCGGATCGATACATGCGCGGCCGAATTCGATGCGAAGACGCCGTATATGTATTCGACCTACGAGGCGCCGAGCTTCGGCGAGCCGGAGAACGAGTCCGAGCCGACCGACCGGAAGAAGATCGTCATTCTCGGCGGCGGGCCGAACCGGATCGGGCAGGGGATCGAGTTCGACTATTGCTGCTGCCATGCGTGCTTCGCGCTGGCGGATGCGGGCTATGAGACGATCATGGTCAACTGCAATCCGGAGACGGTGTCGACCGATTACGACACCTCGGACAGGCTGTATTTCGAGCCGCTGACCGCCGAGGACGTGCTGGAGATCCTGCATGTCGAGCAGCAGAACGGCACCTTGGTCGGCGTGATCGTGCAGTTCGGCGGGCAGACGCCGCTGAACCTTGCGCGTGCGCTCGAGGCTGCGGGTATTCCGATCCTGGGGACGACGCCGGACGCGATCGACCTGGCGGAGGACCGTGAGCGGTTCGCGGCGCTGATCACCAAGCTCGGGTTGTTGCAGCCGGCCAATGGCCTGGCGCGGAGCCGGGACGAGGCGGTCGCGGCGGCGGAGCGGATCGGCTATCCGGTGCTGATGCGGCCTTCGTACGTGCTCGGCGGACGGGCGATGGAGATCGTCGATACGATCGGGCAGCTCGAGCATTATATCGCGACCGCGGTGCAGGTGTCGGGCGACTCGCCGGTGTTGATCGACCAGTATCTGCGCGATGCGATCGAGGTCGATGTCGATGCGATCTGCGACGGCACCGATGTCGTGGTCGCGGGCGTGTTGCAGCATATCGAGGAGGCGGGCGTCCATTCGGGTGATTCTGCGTGCTCGATCCCGCCTTACTCGCTGTCGGCGGAAATCATCGCCGAGATCGAACGGCAGACGGTGGCGCTCGCGCATGCCTTGTCGGTGGTCGGCCTGATGAACATCCAGTTCGCGGTGAAGGACGGCCTGGTCTATCTCATCGAGGTGAACCCGCGCGCGTCGCGCACCGTGCCGTTCGTCGCCAAGGCGATCGGTGCGCCCATCGCCAAGATCGCCGCGCGCGTGATGGCAGGCGAGAAGCTGGTCGATCTGCCCAAGATCGACCGGCATATCGACTATTATGCGGTGAAGGAGGCGGTGTTCCCCTTCAACAAGTTCCCCGGCGTCGATCCGGTGCTGTCACCGGAAATGAAGTCCACCGGCGAAGTCATGGGAATCGATCCCGATTTCACGATCGCGTTTGCGAAGGCACAGCTTGGCGCGGGGACGATCCTGCCGACCAAGGGCAATGTTTTCGTCAGCGTGAAGGACGGCGACAAGGCGATGATCGTCGAGGCGGTGAAGGCGCTGGTCGACACCGGCTTCTCGATCGTCGCGACCGGTGGGACGGCGGATCATCTCGCGCTTGCCGGTTTGCCGGTCGAGAAGGTCAACAAGGTCGCGCAGGGGCGGCCGCATATCGTCGACCGGATCAAGGACGGCGATATCGCGCTGATCTTCAACACCACCGAGGGGTGGCAGAGCCTGAAGGACTCGCAGCCGATCCGGGCTTCGGCGCTCGGCCAGCGCATTCCGTACTTCACGACCGCACCCGCTTCGCTCGAGGCGGCGAAGGCGATTGCCAAGCTTTCGACGCACAGCCTTGAAGTACGGCCCCTGCAATCCTATTATTCGCAGTCGCACAACTGATCCCGACATAAGCGTGATGTGTGGGCGGGGCCGTTATGGCGCCCCGCGCGGGGAAATGAATTTGGGGACGAGATGATGGCGACCGTCGAAAAGATGCCGATGCTGCAGGAAGGCTATGAGACGCTCAGTGCGGATCTCAAGCGCCTGAAAGCCGAACGTCCGACGATCGTCGACGCGATCGAAGAGGCGCGCGCGCATGGCGACCTGAGCGAGAACGCGGAATATCATGCCGCGAAGGAGCGTCAGGGGCAGGTCGAGGCTTCGATCTCCGATATCGAGGACAAGCTGAGCCGCGCGCAGATCATCGATCCGAAGGACCTTTCGGGCGACAAGGTGGTATTCGGCGCGACGGTGACGTTGCTCGACGAGAACGACAAGCCGGTTAAGTATCAGATCGTCGGCCAGACCGAGGCTAACGCCAAGACGGGGCGGATTTCGTACAACTCGCCGCTGGGTCGCGGGCTGATCGGGCGGAAGCTCGACGAAGAGGTCGAGGTGACGGTGCCCGCTGGCGAGCGTTACTACGTCGTCTCCAAGATCGAGTTCATCTGAGCCTTATGCAATTCTTTGAGACGCGGGCGACGGCGATCATCACGATCGTGACGGTCATCGTCTCGGGATTCCTGGTGCTGAGCGGGTCGCTTGGCTACTGGGCGGTGAACGCCGGGTTCATTCCGTTGCGGATGACCGATATCGGTATTCCGAGCGATCATATGTTTGTCGTGCCATCCTGGGCGACGCCGCTGACCGCGACGTTGATCCACGGCGGCTGGGCGCATATCGCGCTGAACCTGGTGATGCTGGTGTATTGCGGGCAGTTCGTCGAGAAGGCGCTGGGGACGGTCGGTTTGGTCGTTCTGTATGTGCTGGGCGCATATGCGGCGGCGGCGGGGCATTGGGCGTTCGGGCCTGAGTCTACTGCGCCGATGATTGGCGCTAGCGGTGCGATTTCGGCGGTCGTTGGGGCTTATGCGCTTTTGTATGGCGAGCGGCGGGCGCAGGCGATCGGGCCGGTGCCGGCTGGGGTCGTGCATGTGGTGTGGCTGGCGGCGGCGTGGATCGGGATCCAGTTGCTGATGGGGCTGGCCGGGTTTGGCGCTTCGGTCGGGGCTAGTGGGCCGATTGCGATCGGCGCGCATATCGGCGGGTTTCTGGCGGGGCTTGTGCTGGCTCGGCCGTTGCTGCTCTGGCATTACCGGGCGGCTTGAGCGCTGGCGCTACGCGGATTCACCTCACGCGTCCGCGGGCGTATCTTGTCCCTCTCATCACATCCTCCTCGACATATTACTCCAAACCCCGTTCCTCCTGAGTAGCTGCTGGGCTTGTCGAAGCGGCGTATCGAAGGATGGGTTGGCGTGCGAAACCTGTGCTTCGATACGAGCCCTCGATACGCTCCTGACGGAGCTACTCGGTCTCTACTCAGCACGAACGGGGTGGGGAGGGTACGCTTGTGCGCCTTCGTCGGCTGTGTCGGCGTATCTCTACCCTATTCGGGCGGGCACAGCGCTTGAGCGGAATGCTTCAGTCAACTAGCCAGCGCGACGGATGCCGGGAGCACTGCTCGCGTGCCCTCACCCCTCGCCGCCTTCGGCGTCTCTCCCTCTCCCGACGGGAGAGGGAAGTGGCCCGCGGCTGCTCTGCCGTGGGAAGGGTGAGGGCAAGTTGTTTCGCCCTATGCTAGTTTCGCTAGTTTCGAGCACAAGCTTGAATCGACGAAGGCAGATGTGCTGTCGCTCAATATCGTCATCCCCGCGCAGGCGGGATCCATAGCCTATATCGCTGCTATCAGTTCGCGACGTTAGCCAATATGGGTTCCCGCCCCCGCGGAAAAGACGGCTCAGGGGTAGCTCAGGCCGCGGTCGAACCCGACAGGTTCGGCTCGAGCATGCGGTGCAGGTGCACCACGACGAACTTCATCTCCGCATCGTCAACCGTGCGCTGCGCCGCAGCACGCCAAGCCTTTTCGGCGCTGGCATAGTCCGGGAAGACACCAACGAATTCGATCGCGTTCAGGTCGTTAAAGTCCAGGGTGCGCGGGTCGCTGACGCGGCCGCCGAAGACGAGGTGGAGCTTGCTCATGCGCTGCTGTTCCTTGGGAGGGAGGTTGCAGATGCCCTAGCGTGTTCGACCCGCGCTTTGAACCCTTAGTCGGTGGTTCTTTTAGACCGCCGGCTTCTGCGAAACGGCCTTCGCACCTGCGGTACCCGCCGTGCTGAGCGCCTTCACCACGCCTTCGAGCAGGCCCTTTGCCTGACCGCGCGCATTGTCCTTCGTAAGGCCGAGCTCGCCCAGTTCCGACTGGCCCGCGGCCTTGGCGGCGGCGGTGGCGGCGACGACGGTCTCGCTGAGACGCTTGCCGACCGGCGCGAGCAATTCCTTCTCGCGCGCCGAACGCGGGATCAGCGCGCCAGCAAGCGCACCAACGGCGAGACCGCCGACGAGGATGCCGAGCGGGTTGGATTCGAGGTTGTTGACGACGCGCTTGGTCTTCTCGCGCGAGACTTCGAGAACCTCGGAGGCCTTGTCGCCGGCGTCGTGATAGACCTTCGATGCGGTCTCGCGGACGGTGTCGAGGCCTTCGCGCAGGCGGCTTTCAGTCTCGTGGGCGGTTTCGTTTGCGGTGGTCTTTGCGTCGGTCATGGAAATGTCCTTCTGGTGGCAAGCTGCTCGCCGTTCAATTCAATGGGGGTTCAACGCGAGCCGGGACTTCAAGGTTTCAATGCGGTGACCGCAGTCAGTGCAGTCAGCGCCCGCGGCGGAAGAGTCCGACGATCCGGTGCCGCGCGAGGAACAGCCCGGCAACCGCGGCGAACCCTGCGGTCGGCCCCGGATTGCGCTTCACCGTCTCCACGCTCGCGGTCAGCGCGGCGGTGCCGGCATCGGCGACGTCGCGGCTGGCGTTGAGCGCGAGCTTCCGCGGGTTGAGCCGGTCCTGCAACTGCCCGACCGTCATCATGACGCGCTGGCGGGCGATGGCGGCTTCGATCTCTGCGGCGGCGACTTTGGCGGATGTCATGATACGGGCTCGCTTTTGGTCTGAAGCTTCGACTTGCCGATCATCGCCAGGATGCCGGCCAGCGCCAGCACCGCAACGACGACGATCACGGTCGACCATCCAGGCCCTACCAGCGTTGCCAGCGTCAAGATCGCACCGACCAGCAGTGCGATCAGCGCGGCCAGCGCCAGCACGCCGGCGACCGCGAAGAACATCGCCGCCGACTTGTACGCGCTGGCGGTCTCGCCGAACTTCGCCTTGTAGACAGCGACTTCCGCGGTCGCGAGACTCTTCGTCTCGGTCGCCAGCCGGCCGACGATCGACGAAAGGCTCTCGTCTTCGCCGGTCAGCATCACGGGATCGGACAAGGCGTCAGGCCTTCGGGTTGGCGTCGACGCCCGACTGGACCAGTCGCGCGATGACGAAGCCGATGGCCGCTGCTGCGCCGACTGCGATCGCCGGCGACTTCCGTACGAGTTCACGGGCGTCGTCGACCAACTCGTCGATGTCCTTCGCCTTCACTTGGTCGGCGAAACCCGAGACGCTGTCGGCCGCGCTGCGGGCATAGCCACCGTATTGCGAGCCGAGCTTCTCGTCGACCTGGCCGGCGGCGTCGTTGAGAAGCTGCGCGATCTGCTCGAGCGCGCCGCTTGCACGGGCCTTGCCGTCCTCGGCGAAGGTGCGCGCCTTGTCGGCGGCCTGCGCGCTGTACTTGCTCGCGCCTTCCTTGATCGCCTGCTTGGCGTCGGCGGTCTTGGCCGAGAGATCGCTGGTGCCGTTGTCGCCCATCTTGTTATCGATCGTCTTGCTCACCTCGGTACCAACCTCGTTCGCGGTCGTTTTCAGGTCGTTGACGGTATCGTTTACGCTGGAGTCGGCCATGACGGTCCCTTTCAGAATTGTTACGCCCTCAACACCGCCGCCGGAGCACGGTTCCCGAACCGTCGCGCGATTGCACGACACTGTTCTCGGGTGTCCGCGCGATTGCCCGATATGGCGTGAGACGGTAGAGGCGGCGCGAACGACCCGGCACCGGGATTTGTAGGAGCATCGTTACGTGACCGCAATCATCGACCTTCATGCACGCCAGATCCTCGACAGCCGCGGCAATCCGACCGTCGAGGTCGACGTGCTGCTCGAAGACGGCAGCTTCGGCCGCGCGGCTGTCCCGTCGGGCGCCTCGACCGGCGCGCATGAGGCGGTCGAGCGCCGCGACGGCGACAAGACCCGCTGGGGTGGCAAGGGCGTCGATGGCGCGGTCGACGCGGTCAATGACGAGATCACCGACACCGTGCTCGGCATGGACGCGGAGGACCAGTCGGACCTCGATCGCGCGATGATCGAACTCGACGGCACCGAGAACAAGGGCAGGCTGGGCGCGAACGCGATCCTCGGCGTCAGCCTCGCCGTCGCCAAGGCCGCGGCCGAAGCGCGTGGCCTGCCGCTGTACCGCTATGTCGGCGGCGTGCAGGCACATCTGCTGCCGGTGCCGATGATGAACATCATCAACGGTGGCGAGCATGCCGACAACCCGATCGATTTCCAGGAATTCATGGTCGTCCCGGTCGGCGCATCGAACATCCTCGAGGCGGTCCGCTGCGGCTCGGAGATCTTCCACACGCTGAAGAAGGGTCTGAGCGAGAAGGGCCTGTCGACCAGCGTCGGCGACGAGGGCGGCTTCGCACCCAACATCGGCAGCACCACCGAAGCGCTCGACTTCATCATGTCGAGCATCGAGAAGGCGGGGTACAAGCCCGGCGAGGATGTGATGCTGGCGCTCGATTGCGCGGCGACCGAGTTCTACAAGAACGGCAAGTACGACATCTCGGGCGAGGGCCGGATCCTCGAGAGCGCCGAGATGGCGGAGTATCTCGCGGATCTGACGCGGCGCTATCCGATCTTCTCGATCGAGGATGGCATGGGCGAGGACGATTGGGAGGGCTGGAAGACGCTCACCGACCTGATCGGCGACAAGGTCCAGCTGGTCGGCGACGATCTGTTCGTGACCAATCCGAAGCGTCTGAAGCGTGGGATCGACCAGGGTATCGCCAACTCGCTGCTGGTGAAGGTCAACCAGATCGGCACGCTGACCGAGACGCTGGAGGCGGTGTCGATGGCGCAGCGGGCGAAGTATACCGCGGTGATGTCGCATCGGTCGGGCGAGACCGAGGATGCGACGATCGCCGATCTGGCGGTCGCGACGAACTGCGGGCAGATCAAGACGGGCAGCCTCGCGCGGTCGGACCGGTTGGCGAAGTACAACCAGCTGATCCGGATCGAGGAAGAGCTGGGCGACGCGGCGCGCTACGCGGGTCGCGACATCCTGATCGGCGGCTGATTGACCCACCCCATCCGTCATGCCGGGCTTGTTCCGGCATCCACGGTCCCGCATATTCGAGAGACTCGAGTGTGCGGAGCGGTGGACCCCGGAACAAGTCCGGGGTGACGGAGAACTACCGAAGGACGAGCATGGCACGCGTGACGACGAAGACCAGCAAGCTGCGGAAGACAATGCGCAAGGCCGCGTGGCCGGCGCTGGGGCTGACGCTGATGGCGTTCTTCGGCGCGTATGCCGTGCTCGGACCGAACGGGATGTTCGCCTATGGCGACTATAAGCGCCAGCTTGCGAAGCGCGAGCAGGACTATGCCGCGCTCGATCGCAAGCGCGAGGTTTTGAAAAACCGGGTCGCGTTGCTAAACCCGGATCATGCCAATCCGGACATGGTCGACGAGATGGTCCGAAAGGAACTGAACGTGGCGCATCCGGACGAGGTGATCGTCCCGCTCGGTAATTGACGACGGCTTACCACCACTGCGCATAGGACGGGCACGGGAATACCGTTTGTGGCCCGGAACGGCGTGAACGGGGTCGCCATACGCGAACCGCCTCGTAATTCGCCTGGCGCTTGAGGGCGATGCAATAGCGCCACGGCCGGCGGAGGGGGGCCCCGGTCCTCAGTACGTCATAGTCGCGTTTGGAGATGCGAATATCGTCGCGCTCACCCTCCGATCCGATCGATAGGAAGGGCGTCGCCTTGGCAAGGCCCACCGCGTGGATGGGGAAAATGGTGGTGACGACCGGCTCGTCGGATCGCCAGAAAAGGGCGACGTCGACCATTCGATAGGCGACCGTCGCGCCGACGATCACGCCAAAGACAAAGCCGATCGTCGCCATCAGACAGCGGACCACCCAAGGTCGCGCCTTCGCTTTGTGGCGGCCGACCGCGCCTTCGACCACACCGATCACGATGCCGGTCCGAAGCCCCGCCATACCGCCGAGCACGCTGATCGCGGTGACGAACCAGATGTTGATGGGTGAGACGACGATCGTCGAGGTGGCGTTAATCGTGACGACCCAGCCGAGGAAAGCCGCAACGGAAACACCAATGGCGGCTCGATAGGCTTGGCGTGTCGGCAAGACGCGACGAGGCGCGCGAGTTTGGTACGAGAGGGCCACGCGGATGTCGTAGCTGGGAAACTGTAAACAAGTTAATTGAGCGCGACCGAGGCTGGTTTCCGACCCTCGTTCCCGGTTCCACCCTAATCCAGGGTTACTGGCGAGCGCCAGAACCCTGGATCAGTACGATGTGGAGACCCGGAAAGCGTTACTTGCCCAGGAACGTCAGCAGATCGTTGGTAAAGCGATCGCTCTCCGTGATCGTCAGGCCGTGCGGTGCACCATCATATTCGACGAGCTGCGAGCCGGCGATGCCCTTGGCTGCGGCGCGCCCGGTGGCGTCGATCGGCACTGTCTTGTCGCTCGTCCCGTGCACGATGAGTGTCGGCACGCGGAACGCGGCCAAGTCACCGCGGAAGTCGGTGTGGCCGAACGCCTCCGCACAGCGCAGCGTCGGATGCAGACCTGCCTGCATCGCCAGACTCCAGGCCCAGTCGACGACCTCGTCGCTGACCGGCGAGGTGATGAACCCGACGCCGAGGAACTGCTGGAGGAAGGTCTTGAAGAACGCCGGGCGGTCGTCTTCGATGCCGGCGCCGATGCTCGCCAACGTCTCCGCGTCGACGCCATCGGGATTGTCGTCGGTCTTGAGCATGTACGGCACCACCGACGCGATCAGCCCGGCGGCGACCACGCCCTTGCCGTCGTAGCGGCTCATGTAGCGCGCGATCTCGCCACCACCCATCGAGAAGCCGACGATCGTCGCGTCGGTGTTCGCGCCGGTCGCTTCCATCACGTCGGCGAGATCGTCGGTGAGCGTGTCGTAGTCGTAGCCACTCCAGGGCTGGCCCGAGCGACCGAACCCGCGACGGTCATAGGCGATCGCGCGGAAACCGGCCTGTGCGAGCGCCATCGCCTGCGCGTCCCAGCTGTCGGCGTTGAGCGGCCAGCCATGCGTGAGGATCACCGGGCGGCCGGTGCCCCAGTCCTTGACGTAGATATCTGTACCGTCACGGGTTTTTATATAGGGCATCGGTGTCTCCAGTCGGTCGAAACAGGTGCGCAATCAACGGCTCAGCCTGGGCGCCGTTCCGCGCACTGGCGCAGCGGCGCTTCGACTGGCAGCATGGCGTCACGAATCGGAATTGGAGACGAGATGCGGATCGGACTTCTGGCCACGGTGGCGGCGGCTGCGCTGACGCTGAGCGCGTGCGGGCCTGCACAGACTACCTCGAACACACAGGCTGCGGCACCTGCGCCGACCCCTGCTGCGAAGAACGACTGGGCCGGGTTCCGCGACGGCTTCATCGATGGCTGGTTCAAGATCGATCCGGCCAACGCGGTCTATCAGGGCAAGCACGAGTATGATGGCGGGCTCGGCGATTGGAGTGCTGCGGGGCTGAAGCGACAGGCGGACTTCCTGCACGCCGCGATCGACAAGGCGGGGGCGTTCAAGGATTTGAAGCCTGCCGAGGCGTTCGAGCGCGATTATCTGGTGCAGGTCGCCAAGGGCAAGTTGTTCTGGCTCGAGGATGCCGACCAACCGCATCATAACCCCGCCTGGTATGTGAGCGCGGGGCTCGATCCGAACACGTATATCGCGCGCAACTATGCCGATGCGCCGACGCGGATGAAGGCGCTGACCGCGTTTTTCCAGAAGATCCCGGCGGCGGCGGGCAACATCAAGGCGAACCTGAAGGCCCCGATGCCGCTGAGCTATGTCAATTAAGGGACGGCGGCGTTCAACGGTTTTGCCGACTATTATGCGGGCGACGCGGTGAAGGCATTCGCAAGCGTCAAGGATGCGGCGGCGCAGAAGCAGTTGGCCGATGCGGCGAAGGCGGCAGCGGCGGCGATGCGCGATCTGGGGACGTGGACCGAGGGCCAGCGTGCCACCGCGACGCAGGATTTTGCGCTCGGGGCGGACAAGTTCTCGCGGATGGTGGCGATGACCGAGGGCGTCGATACGCCGCTCGACCAACTGGAGGCGGCGGGTGTTGCCGATCTGAAACGCAACCAGACGGCGCTGGCGCAGGCGTGCGGGGTGTTCGCCAAGGGGCTGTCGATCACGGCGTGCATGGACAAGATGAACGCGAACAAGCCGGTCGGCGGCCCGGTCGCGGAGGCGCGGCGGCAGATCCCGACCTTGCGCAAGTTTGTGGTCGATCACGACCTGCTGACGATTCCGGGGACCGAGCAGGCGCTGGTCGAGGAATCGCCGCCGTACAACCGGCAGAACTCGGCCTATATCGATCCGCCGGGGCCGTTCGAGAAGGGCGTGCCGTCGATCTACTACATCTCGCCGCCCGATCCGAGCTGGAGCAAGGCGGTGCAGGACGCGTTCGTGCCGGGCAAGAACGACCTGCTGTTCACGTCGGTGCACGAGGTGATGCCGGGGCATTTCGTCCAGTTCCTGCATGCGAACCGCTCGCCGTCGCTCTTCGGGCGGTTGTTCGTGGGATATGCGTTCGCCGAGGGGTGGGCGCATTATGCCGAGGAGATGATGTTCGAGGCTGGGCTGAATAACGGTGATCCCGAGACGCATGTCGGGCAGATCTCTAACGCTCTGCTGCGCGATTGCCGGTACCTGTCCGCGATCCGCATGCACGCGAAGGGGATGACGCAGGAGCAGTCGTTCCGGATGTTCGTCGACGAATGTTACCAGGACGAGGGGAACGCCAAGCAGCAGGCGGCGCGCGGGACGTATGATCCGGCGTATCTGAACTACACGATGGGCAAGCTGATGATCCGCAAGCTGCGCAGCGACTGGACCGCGACGCGGGGCGGCCGGAAGGCTTGGAAGGCGTTCCACGATCAGTTCCTGAGCTATGGCGGCCCGCCGATTCCTTTGGTGCGCAAGGCTATGATGTGGGAGGCTGAGGCGAGCGCGGCGTTTTGAGTTTGGGCTGATCCTCCCCGGAACGGGGAGGGGGACCAGCGAAGCTGGTGGAGGGGGCTCTCCCCGCCAGATACGGTTGTGATGCTCCGAGTTGCGTTCTACCATCGGCAGTTCTCGCCGAGTTCGCTCTTCGAGGCGGTACGCTCCGGGTGATCCCCCTCCACCCCCGCTCTGCGAGCGGCGGTCCCCCTCCCCGTGCCGGGGAGGATGGGTGTCCCCGCGACGGCAGGGACGCAGACTGGGCACCCGCCTTCGCGGGTGAACATGCTTTTTCCTGTTACTCCCTCTCTCCTGCGGGGAAAGGAAACAGAAATCACCGCGTCTGTTGCGCCGGCTGGACGTCCTGCGTTTCCTCGCTCGGCGGGTTGCGGATCGAGGGGCGGAGTCGGCTCAGGCTGCATAGGCCCGCCACCAGCGCGAGACCCGCGGCGACCAAAGGCGGGGTCATGCCGGCACCTACGCCCATCGCCAGCAACGCCGCGACCAAGGTGGCGCCGGTCGTCTGGCCGACCAGCCGGACGGTCGAGACGAGGCCGCCCGCCGCCGCCGCCCGCTCCCGCGGCGCACTCCCGATGATCAACCGCGCATTCGGCGCCATGAACATCCCGAACCCAGACCCGCACAACGCCATCCGCCACGCGATATCGAAATACCCAGGGTCCGCCGGCATGTAGGCGAGCAGCAGCAGCGCGCAGATCGAGACGCTCATCCCGATCCCGCCGAGCAGCCCCGCCGGATAGCGATCCGACAACCACCCCGACAGCGGCGCCACGACCATGTTCGCCAGCGGCCACGGCGCGATTGCCGCGCCGACTTCGGCGGCCGAGAACCCATACGCATGCGTCAACCGGAACGGCGTCGACAGCAACAACGTCATCTGCGCGATGAACGCGGTGTACGCACCGATCGCCGACAGCGCGAGCACCGGCCGGGCGAGCAGATCGATCGGCAGGATCGGCTTGGTCTCGCCCTGTTCGCGCTTCACGAAGAACCAGCCGATCACCGCGCCGGTCAATACGATCGCGGCCGAGACGATCGGACTGTCGCCGTGGACCGCGCTCTCCGCGCCGCCGATCACGAGCCCGATCATCGCCGCGCACATCACCGCGCCAAGCACGTCGAACGGCTCGTCACGCCGGTGCGGCTCGGGCAGCGCGCGGCCAAGTAGCAGCGACGCGATCGCGAACGGCACCGCGCTCGCGAACACCCAGGGCCACGGTGCGATCGCGAGCACCAGTCCGCCGATCGTCGGAGCCAGCGCCGCCGAACTCGACACCACGACCGAGTTGATCCCGAGCCCGCGGCCAAGCTGCTTGGTCGGATAGATCGAGCGGATCAGCGCCGACGAGACGCTGAGCGCCGCCGCTGCGCCCAACGCTTGCGCCGCGCGGACGACGAGCAGGAACGGCAGGCTCTTCGCGAAGAAACATAGCAGCGTCGCGACCGTGAACAGCAGCTGGCCATATTGGTACATCCGCTTCAGCCCGATCCGGTCGCCGAGCCCCGAGAACGGGAGCAGCGCCATCGCCAGGATCAGCTGGTACACCGTGACCACGGTCACCACCGCGCTGTTGCCGACGTGCAGGTCGCGCGCGATCGTCGGCAGCGCGACGGTGGCGATGCCGCCATCGATGATCGTCAGCGCCGTCCCCGCCGAAATCGCGGCGATCGCCATGAAGCGGCGGGGCTTGGGCAGGCCGTCCTGCATTTTCTTCAGCTCACTTCGTCACCCCGGACTTGTTCCGGGGACCACCGTGCCGCACAATCGACGCGATTTGTTATGCGGATCGGTGGACCCCGGAACAAGGCTCTCCTGAGCGAAGTCGAAGGGTCGGGGTGACGGTAGGGAGTTGGGTATGCGTGGTTTTTGCTTTTCGGCGGCAGCAGTGATGCTTGCGGGTACGTCGGCCATTGCCCAAGTCGCAACGATGACCAAAACTAATACCACCAAAACCGACACTGCCGCCGATCCGTATATCTGGCTCGAGGACAAGGATGGCGCGAAGCCGCTTGCCTGGGTCGAGGCGGAGAATGCGAAGACGCTCCCGCGGCTCCAGAACGATCCCCGCTACAAGACCTTTTACGCCGAGGCACTGGCGATCGCGTCGGCCAAGGATCGCATCCCGATGCCGAACCAGATGTTCGGGCGGATCTACAATTTCTGGCGCGATGCCGATCATCCGCACGGCCTGTGGCGCTGGACCAGCGCGGCGGATTACGCATCGGCGACGCCCAAGTGGACGACCGCGCTCGATCTCGATGCGCTGGGCAAGGCCGAGGGCAAGCAGTGGGTGTGGAAGGGCTCGACCTGCCTCGAGCCCGAGCAGCGGCTGTGCCTGGTCGCGCTGTCCGAGGGCGGCGAGGATGCGGTGACGTATCGCGAGTTCGATCTGCAGACCGGCGCGTTCGTCGCGAACGGCTTCATGCTGCCCAAGTCGAAGCAGGACGCGACCTGGGTCGACAAGGATACGCTGCTGGTCGCGCGCGACTGGGGTGCGGGCACGACGACGCAGTCGGGCTATGCATTCGTGATGAAGCAGCTGAAGCGCGGCCAGCCGCTCGCCGCCGCGACCGAGGTGTATCGTGGTGCCGCGACCGACCAGGGCGGCACTGCGGCTAATGTGCTGACCGACGAGAAGGGCAACCGCCTGATCGTGATCCAGCGCCGGAAGACGTTCTTCGGCGCGGACAAGCTGGTGTGGACGCCAGCCGGTGCGCGGCCGCTTGCGCTGCCTGACCGGACGTTCCCGGCAGGGATGATCGACGGGCAGGTAATATTCTCGACCAGCGATCCGTGGGGCAAGATTCCTGAAGGCGCGATTGCGTCGGCGCCGCTCGCCGAGGTGGAGAAGGGGGCGATCAACCCGACGATCGTGTTCGCGCCGGGGCCGCGCCAGTCGGTCGACGGTATGGGGCTGACGAAATCGAAGCTGTTGCTGGTCGTGTCGGACAACGTCCGCGGCCGCGCGTCGGTCTATACGCATGGGGCGGGGGGCTGGAGCGCCAAGCCGATCGCGCTGCCGGACAACGCCTCGATCGACGTCGTCAGCACGACCGATCGCAGCGACGACGCCTATCTGACGGTGACCGGGTTCCTGACGCCGACCTCGCTGTATGCGCTGGATGCGGCCTCGTCCGCTGCACCAAAGCCCATCAAGACCTTGCCGCCGAAGTTCGACGCGTCGAACGACGTCGTCGAGCAGTTCGAGGCGACGTCGACCGATGGGACGAAGGTGCCGTATTTTGTGGTCCACAAGAAGGGCATCGCGCTAGACGGCACTACGCCGACGATCATGACCGCCTATGGCGGGTTCGAAGTGTCGATGACACCGAGCTATTCGGGGAGCACCGGCAAGCTGTGGCTGGAGCGCGGCGGGTCCTACGTGCTCGCCAACATCCGCGGCGGCGGCGAGTTCGGGCCCAAATGGCATGACGCCGGGCGGAAAACCAAGCGGCAGGTGATCTATGACGACTTCGCCGCGGTGGCGAAGGACCTGTTCGCGCGGAAACTGACGAGCCCGGCCAAGCTCGGCATCTATGGTGGGTCGAACGGTGGTTTGCTGATGGGGGTCGAGTTCAACCAGCATCCCGACCTGTGGAAGGCAGTGACGATCCAGGTGCCGCTGCTCGACATGATTCGCTACGAGGGGATCGCCGCAGGGGCGTCGTGGGTCGACGAATATGGCTCGGTCAGCGTGCCCGAGGAGAAGGCGTTTCTCGAAAAGATCTCGCCGTATCAGAACATCAGGAAGGGCGTCGCGTATCCGGAGCCGTATATCTGGACGACCACCAAGGACGACCGCGTCGGGCCGCAACATGCGCGCAAGTTCGCGGCGCGGCTGAAGGAGTACGGCCTGCCGTATCTCTACTACGAGGATACCGCGGGCGGTCATTCGGGCGATGCGGACATCGAGCAGGGGGCCCGGTTGCAGGCACTGCAGATGACCTACTTCACGCAGAAGCTCGTCGGGCCGGCAAAGTAGGGATGGGGCAGAAGGTTCTGCAATCCTCCCCCGCCAGGGGGAGGTGGCAGGCGTCAGCCTGACGGAGGGGGAGGGCGCGACAACCTGCGTTCCGTGTCCTCCCCCTCCGTCACCTCCGGCGATACCTCCCCCTGGCGGGGGAGGATCAAGCCATCAACGGCAGCGAACCTGGTTGTTGCTCTGCTCCACCGCACGCCCCGCAAGACCACCCGCCGCGGCGCCCAGCAACGAGCCGACGATCCGCGAACGGCCACCGTCGATCACGTTGCCGAGGATGCCGCCACCGGCCGCACCGATGATCAGCCCGGTCGTGCCGTCGTTGCGCTTGCAGTAATAACGCCCATCCTGCCCCGCATAGACGCGGTCGTTGGTCGCCAGCGTACGCTCCTGGTAGTTCGGACCCGCACGATAATAGCGCGAGGGATCATAATTTCCCTCGTCGCGCTCGTCCGGATACGCCTCCTGATAGCCGCCGCTGCGATCGGGCGCGGTACGATAGCCGGTCTGCGGCGCATAACCGCCGCGATTGCCGCGGACCGACTGGTAGCGATCGAATTCCGTGCGGAAGATCTGCAACTCGCTGTCGAGCCGCGCCTGCGCCGCCGCGAACCGCGCATCGTCGGCCTGCGACTGGGCGAGTGCCGGCGTGGCAACGGAAAGGCACGTCGCCGCAATCACCGCAGCCGTACCGAAGAAACGCTTCATGATCCAAATCCTCGTCAAAGGGTCACATGCAGGGACGGATGGTGGCGTCATGCCACCGCCCGCCTGGTGCCGACGCACCATAGTACGCGCCGGCTCGGCTTACATCAGCGGCAGATCTGCACGCGACGATGGTTGCGCCATTCGGTGCGGCAACGGCGACTGTTGTTCCAGCTGCGACGATCGTTGCCGCGGCCGCGATAGCGCCGGTCGTCATGGCGATCGCCACGATGATCGTTGCCGCGGAAATCGCGCCGATCGCCACGGTGATCCCCACGATGATCGTTGTCGCGATACTGCTGGCTATACCCGCGATCGCGCTGCGCCTCGGCAGGAGCGGCGGCACCGAGGCCGAGCGTTGCAAAGGCCAACCCGGCCGCGATGAGATGCGTAAACTTCATGAGATGTCCTCTCGAACCCGACGATCGGGATGCGCCGGTGATACGGCTGTCGAGAGACATCGTTCCTGAACGGGGTTGTCGGCTGCGGTACAGGTTTGGGGGCGACGTCGCCCGGGGCTATACCGAAAAGAGAATATGAAAACGCTACAGAGGTTTTGGAGGCCACTTTTGCAGTTCCGTCGAGACTTCAGCGCTGTTCGCCGCAGGTGATATGTTGCCAGTAAGTCTGGCTAATGCTGCTTTCCGTTCAAGTTGGCGAACGTTTCGCTCTTCTAGCAGAGCTGTTGGGAAGTATACGCGACCGAAGTCGTCCTGCCGTAAAGAGTCTGATAACCCAAGATTTAGCGACATGGCTTTCAGAAGGCGCCTAAGCCTTTCATCAATCACGTGGTCAGGAGCCACTGGCGATAATGCTTGAAAGAGTTCGGACCAGCACTCGCGCACTTTCGTATCGTCTGAAAAGGCTACATCAATAAAATTTAGAGCTCTAACTGTGTCTTCGGAATATATCTCGGCTCGTCCCTGCATTATCGTAGCAAATACGTTCAGTCTAATTTGCCTTGAATTTGCAGACTTATCAGAGTTTACGCGCAACGCATCGGACATTTTTGCAGCGGTCAAAGGGCCGCGCCAGGCTGCAACGGCGGCGGCAATGGCTGCAACGGCGCTAAGAAATGCAGCAGATTCAGCGGGATCAGACCACGACGTCATATATCCACCCCGTAATCGTCCAATTTTTCTAGCTTGTAATTTACCGGACCTAAAGGCGTCTCAAGTCGAATGTAGTCGTTATCCAGCGAAGCGCGCGATACAAATAATTTTACTTCGTATGTCAGGCCATGGACGCCGGCGGTAACGCCTTGGACAACAGTATCTGACGAGGGAACGGTAACACGCACAGTGCCGTCCAACGACCCGTCATCGTCGACTTTATACAGTCCGCTAAAACGAACTCCCAAAGGATCCGCGCCGTGAATCTTGCCCTCGCGAAAGCTGAACATGGCAAAACCCTGTCCTTCAGTGCCGCTCATATACACGGCATAAATGCCATCCCACGAGTTCATAATAGCGCCCCCCAACAAGAGCCTATCCTAGAGTCACGAAGCTATCCATCACCCGTTTGCGCCCCGACTGCTCGAAGTCTATCTCCAGCTTGTTGCCTTCGATTTCGGCGATCGCGCCATAGCCGAACTTCTGGTGGAACACGCGCATGCCGAGCGACAGGTCGTCGCGGCCCTTGTTGCCGAGGCTGATCGCGCTGGAGCGGCTTTCGACGATGCGGGCAGGCTTGGTGGAGAAACTGCTTCCGGTGCCGGCGGTGCTGCCTGACGCGCGCTGCCAGCCGGGGCCGCGGCCGGTGGCGCGGGCGACGTCCGCGAAGGGATCGGCGCGGTCGGACCAGTTGGCCTGCCAAAGGCTTGCGCCGCCGGACATCGTCGTTTCCGTATCGATATGCTCGGCGGGGAGTTCGGCGACGAAGCGCGAGGGGATCGACGAGTTCCACTGGCCGTAGATGCGGCGGTTGGCGGCGTGGATGATCACGGCCAGACGTCGGGCGCGGGTGATCGCGACATAGGCGAGGCGGCGTTCCTCCTCGAGGCTCTTCACGCCGCCCTCGTCGAGCGAGCGCTGCGACGGGAACAGGCCTTCCTCCCAGCCGACTAGGAAAACCGTGTCGTATTCGAGGCCCTTGGCGGCGTGGATGGTCATGATCGTGACCTGCGGGTCCTGCGCGCCACCCTCGTTGTCCATCACCAGCGACACATGTTCGAGGAACGCGCCGAGCGAATCATACTCCTCCATCGCGCGGACGAGTTCGCTGAGGTTCTCGAGGCGGCCGGTGGCTTCGACCGACTTTTCGGCCTGGTACATCGCGGTGTAGCCGCTCTCGTCGAGCAATTGCCGCGCGAGCTCGGCGTGCGGCAGGCTGGTCGCCATGTCGCGCCAGCGGGCGATATCGCCGACCAGCCGGCCGAGCGACTTCTTCGCCGCCCCGGTCAGTTCGTCGGTGTCGAGGATGCGCGCGGCGGCGGTGGTCAGCGGGGTGCCGGTGGCGCGCGCGAGCTGGTGGATGCGCGCGACCGCCTTGTCGCCGAGTCCGCGTTTGGGGACGTTGACGATGCGTTCGAAGGCGAGGTCGTCCGCCGGCTGGTTGACCACGCGGAGATAGGCGAGCGCGTCGCGGATCTCGGCGCGCTCGTAGAAACGGAAGCCGCCGACGATCTTGTACGGCATGCCGATCGCGATGAAGCGGTCCTCGAACTCGCGCGTCTGGTGCTGCGCGCGGACCAGGATCGCGACCTCGTCGAGCGACTTGCCCGAGCGGCGGACGATGTCGATCTCCTCGCCGACGCGGCGCGCTTCCTCCGGGCCGTCCCAGACGCCGATGACCTTGACCTTTTCGCCGACGTCGCGCTCAGTCCACAGCTGCTTGCCCAGCCGCCCGCCATTGTTCGCGATCACGCCCGATGCGGCGCCGAGGATGTGCGGCGTGCTGCGGTAATTCTGTTCGAGGCGGATGACCTTCGCGCCCGGAAAATCGCGCTCGAACTTCAGGATGTTCTCGACCTGCGCGCCGCGCCACGAATAGATCGACTGGTCGTCGTCGCCGACGCAGGCGATGTTCTTGCGCTCCTGCGCTAGCAGCCGCAGCCAGAGATATTGCGACGAGTTGGTGTCCTGATACTCGTCGACCATGATGTATTTGAAGCGCTGCTGATACTGCGCCAGCACATCGCGGTGCGTCTTCAGAATGACGAGCATGTGGAGCAGCAGATCGCCGAAATCGCACGCGTTCAGCGCGATCAGCCGGGTCTGGTATTGCTGGTACAACTCGCCGCCGCGGCCGTTGGCGTAGCGTTCGGATTCGCCCGCATCGATATCGGCGGGGACGAGCCCCTTGTTCTTCCACTGGTCGATCAGCCCGGCGAGGCTGCGCGTCGGAAAGCGCTTCTCGTCGATGTCCGCGGCGAGAATGAGTTGCTTCAGCAGCCGCAGCTGGTCGTCGGTATCGAGGATCGTGAAGTTCGATTGCAGCCCGACGAGCTCGGCGTGGCGACGCAGCATCTTCGCGGCGATCGCGTGGAACGTGCCGAGCCACGGCATCCCCTCGACCGCATCGCCGACGAGCCGGCCGACCCGCTCGCGCATCTCGCGCGCGGCCTTGTTGGTGAAGGTGACGCTCAGGATTTCCGACGGCCACGCCTTCCTGGTGAAGATCAGGTGCGCGAGCCGGGCGGTGAGCGCCGCAGTCTTGCCGGTACCCGCGCCGGCGATGATCAGGACGGGGCCATCGGTGGTCAGCACCGCCTCGCGCTGCGGCGGATTGAGACCGCGGAGATAGGGAGGCTCTGCTTGCGGCGCGGACGTTTGGGCGATCTGGTTCACCGGTGAACAGGTAGGGAACGGGGGGCGATCGGGCAACCTTTGAAACGTCGCTGAACCGTCGCGCGGACGTCACGAAGCACGTCTAGGGGATGCGCAGCGACGAGGTTCGTCGTCGGAGATGCCGCAACCAGAAAGGCGTCCCGACGCACTGGCGCCGTCGCCCGCAGGCCGGGGCCTGCGGACCGCAGGACCAATCGAGGAACATCATCATGAAGCTTTTCATCAGCGTCGCTTCGGCGGCGATCGTCGGCGCGTGCCTGTTCTCGGCGGGCGCATCGGCCAGTTCCGTGCGCGAACCGGTGTCGGTGCGCGTATCGCTAGCCGGACTCGACCTCACCAGCGACGCCGGACGAACCGCGTTCCAGCGCCGGTTGCGCTCGGCGATCGCCAGCGCCTGCCAGCCGCGTACCGGTGGCCTCGACGCGCTCGCCGATTCGCACCAGTGTCGCAAGGAGATGACCACGGATGCGAGCGTGAAGCTGGCCGCGTTGCTGAATAGCGGGACGCAGCTCGCCAGCATCGACGCGGTGCGCTGAACTAGCGCGCTGATCGGGGAAGGACGTCGGTTTTTATTGATCCTCCCCCGCAAGGGGGAGGATGGTTAAGGCGGCTCCCAAATCAGGCCGAGCCATCGCTTGATCTGCATCTGTCATAAGATTGTCATCGTAAGGGCCGACTGCACATTCCCATGGCAACCTCCACATTTGCACCCGACGCGCTAACGGCTGATTCGAGCGCTGCGGCGTCGGCACCGCACACTGGTCCCAGGCTCGACCATGCGCTGCACCCGGCGGGGCGCTGGCTGTTCCTCGCCGTGCTGATCGGTGGGCTCGCCTATGCCGGGTTCAGCATCGCCTTCGACACCGCGCAGGTCGGCGAGAGCCTGGCGGGCGGCGCCTTCGCGTTCCTCGCGCTCGCGCTGCTGATCGCGCTCGGGTTCGAGTTCGTGAACGGCTTCCACGATACCGCCAATGCGGTCGCCACCGTCATCTACACGCATTCGATGCCCGCGCCGCTTGCGGTCGTGTGGTCGGGGTTCTTCAACTTCCTTGGCGTGATGTTGTCGTCGGGCGCAGTGGCGTATTCGATCGTCACGCTACTGCCGGTCGACCTGATCCTCAACGTCGGTAGCGTCGGCGGGTTCGCGATGATCTTCGCGCTGCTGCTCGCGGCGATCGTGTGGAACCTCGCGACCTGGGCGGTCGGGCTGCCCAATTCGTCGAGCCATGCGCTGATCGGCTCGATCCTTGGCGTCGGGCTCGCCAATCAGCTCATCAGCGGCGGCGGGGCGGACGGTACGTCCGGCGTCGATATGGCGCAGGTCTGGAAGGTTCTTTCCGCGCTCGCGTTCAGCCCGATCGTCGGGTTCGTCGGCGCGCTGTTGCTGCTGCTCGTGATGAAGCGCTTCCTGCGCGACAAGGCGCTGTACGAGGCCCCCGAGGGCCAGACGCCGCCGCCACGCGGCATCCGTGCGCTGCTGATCGGCACGTGCACCGCGGTCAGCTTCGCGCATGGCAGCAACGACGGGCAGAAGGGGATGGGGCTGATCATGCTCATCCTGATCGGCTGCGCGCCGACTGCCTATGCGCTCAACCGGACGATGCCCGAGAGCGCGACGCCGGCGTTCGTCCAGACCGCGCAGGCGGCGTCGGCGGCGTACCGCGCGCATGCCGATGGCGCACCGACCGACGTCGGCGCGGCGCGCGCGCAGGTCACGCAGGCGCTGAAGAGCAAGCATGTCGCGGACCCGGTCGTCTATGGCGCGCTCGCGACGTTGTCGGACGACGTGTCGAGCCGGATCGCGGGCTATGGGTCGCTCGGGAAAGTGCCCGCCGCGGCGACGCCGAACTTGCGCAACGACATGTATCTGGTGCTCGATACCACCAAGCTGATCGCCGCCGACAAGGCCGCGCAGGGTCGGTTTACCGCGCAGGAGATCACCACGCTCAAGAGCTATGATAGCGGGCTCGAGCAGGGCACGCGCTATATCCCGACCTGGGTGAAGGTGACCGTCGCGCTGGCGCTCGGGCTGGGCACGATGGTCGGGTGGAAGCGGATCGTCGTCACGGTGGGCGAGCGGATCGGCAAGACGCATCTGACCTATGGCATGGGCGCATCGGCCGAGCTGGTCGCGGCGTCGACGATCCTGCTGGCGGTGAACTTCGGGATGCCGGTGTCGACCACGCATATCCTGTCGTCCGGCGTCGCGGGTGCGAGCGTTGCCAATGGCGCCGGACTGCAGCGGCGCACGGTGATGAACATGGCGCTGGCGTGGGTGATGACGCTGCCGGTGGCGATGCTGTTGTCGGGCGGACTGTACTGGCTGCTGCTGACGCTGGCGCATACGCTGGGGTATTGAGCGTTCTAAAATCCTCCCCTGTGAGGGGAGGTGGCTGGCTCTTGCCAGACGGAGGGGTGCCGCCCCTCAACTTGGGGCGGATACCCCTCCGTCAGTCCCTCCGGGACTGCCACCTCCCCCGATGGGGGAGGATCGAGTTCGGCGGAACCCCTAGCCCGCCCTACGGGTTGCCGGGCCCATGCGATTGCGATGCTCGATCTGTAGCAACTGGGACTGGCTCCCGCATGAGGACTGGTCCGAATGTAGCCACTGCCGCCTGATGGTGCGCCACGTGGGCGAGGTTGGCGAAGTGGCCCGCGACATCGTCGCCGGGCTCGAAAGCGGTGTCGTCGATCTGGAACGCGAGCCCGCCGAGCGCTGGACGCTCGACCCGGCAGGATTGCGCAACGTGGCGTGGCGGTTCGGGTTCGAGGTCGAACCGACCGCCGTCGCGCCAAATGCGATCCGCTTCCCACACGACTACCGACCTGCACACGCGGAGGCGGTCCCTGCGCAGACCGTGCCGCACGCAATTGGCCTCGGCATCATCGCGCGTGCCGCCGACACCGCCGATCTCGTCGACATCGCAACACACTATCGCAGCGCGTTTGCCCGGATCGTCGTCCTCCTCGACGCCACAGCAGACGACGCGCGCGAACTTGCCGCACAGTTTCCGTGGGTCGAGGTCGCGCACCACCCACTCGACGGCGATTTTGCCGCACAGCGCAATCGGCTTCAGGACATGATGAAGACCCGCTGGGTGTTGCAGATCGACACCGACGAGCGCCCCGACGCTGCCTTGCTCGATGCGCTCGGCTGGTTGGTCGCGGCGGCGGATCGCGATGGGCTGCGTTCGCTGGGACTACCACGCCGCAACCTCGTCGACGGCGTGCAATCTGCATCCTATCCGGACATCCAGTACCGCCTCAATCGCAGCGACATCCGCTTTGCCGGCCGGGTCCACGAACGCCCGGTCGTACCGTTCGTCGAAAGTTCGCTGGCGCTGGCCGGCGCGCTCGATCACCGGCTCGATGGCGAGCGGGTACGCGAGCGGACGCGGATCTACGAAGCGATGTCGACCGGCGCGGGCAGGCCCGAGGACGAGGCGTTGTTGCTCGCCCGCTTCGATCCCGTGGCGGTGCGGTAGACCGCGGCCGTCTGCGCGGCGAGCGTGTCGCGCGTGAACATCCCTGCGGCCCTGCGGCTTGCAGTGGCATAATGCGCGCGTAACACCGGGTCTTCGACCAGCCGCTGGATCTGCGTCGCGAGATCGTCCCCGGTGCAGGTCTTCGCGAGCAATCCGGCACCGCTCTCGCCAATGAACAGCCGCGCGCTCGGATCCTCCGCACAGGCGACGACCGGGCGGCCGAACATCATTGCCTCCTGATACACCAGCCCAAAGCTCTCGTACCGTGACGGCGCGACGATCACGTGCGCCGCCTCCATCAGGTCGTGCAACATGGCCTCGTCGACGCGGTGGTGGCAGGTCAACCGCGCACGCGCCGACGCCGGGATTGCGCCGACGTCTTCCGCGCGTACGCCGACGATCGTCAGCCGGAAATCACGCATCCCGGCATCCGCGCGGCGCGACAGGATACGCAGCGCCATGATCAGCGCGTCGAACCCCTTGCGGTGCTCGTCGCGCCCGACGAACAGCAGGTCTATCGGTTCGCCGAGCGGGTAGGTCGCCGCAGAGCCGCGCGCGACGATCTCGGGCGGGAGGCTGAGGCCGATCACCGCATGCCGCGCTCCTTCGCCGGGCGACGCGACGCCGTACAGCGCCGCGATCTTATCGCCGTGAAGCTGCGTGTTCGAGATCAGAGCCTTGCTGAAGCGCGCGGTGATGCGTTCCGCCAGCATCGCGGCGCGGCGATCGAACCGGTCGCGCAGGCTCGTCACGGTCTCCGCCGAAGTTGCCGCCGGGGTCGAGTTGCGCGTCACCAGGCGCGCGGGGCCGGCAAGCGCGATCGCCAGACCGGGCGCGTACCAGTTGGTCGCCTCGACGATGTCGAACGGTGCGCGGCGGTGCTCGCGCGCAACCGCTCGGCGGAACGCGAACGGCGCCACAAGATGCCCGATCCCGGCGATCTTGCGCAGGCGCGCGGGCAAGGACCCTTCGCGCAAACCGCAGCCGAACACCGAAACCCTGCCGTCGCGGCTGTCTTCGCGCCGATCCATCGTAAATACGCTGACGTCATGGCCTGCGCCCGCCAGCGACTGCGCGATCTCCCGTGCGGCGCGCGTAAGTCCGCTCTTTTCAGGGGGATACGCCCAAGTGAGTAGAGCGATCCTCACGATGCACCGTCACGCGGCAGATGGAACGCAGAATAGAACGTACTAATCTGTGTCAATACAAGGGTTTCGAGTGTCATCGGCCCGGAACTCGGCAACCCCGCGGGGGGTTCCTTGAGTGAATCGCAGATGAACGGGGGAAGGGTGTTCGTACTACATATCGCGTTACAGGGGTGTTTGCGCGCAACCGACGTCGAATACGGACTCACCGCGGATACCGGCGGGCATATCCGCTATCTGCTCGATCTCGTCTCTGCCAGCGGTCGCCATCCGGCGATCGACCGGATGGAAATCGTCACCCGCGCCTTCCGGCGCATGGCCTATGCCGAATGCTATGCCGAGCCGATCGAGACGATCGACGGCACCACGCGGATCGTCCGCCTGCCGACCGCATCCGATGCATATCTGGTCAAGGAAGACCTGTGGACCGAGCATGACAGCCTCGTCGAGGCCCTCATCGCGCACATCGCCACGCTCGACCAAGTGCCCGATGTCATGCATGCACATTATGCCGATGCCGGGCTGATCGCAGCGCGTGTCTCGGCGCGTACCGGCATACCCTATGTCTTCACCGCGCACTCGCTGGGGCGCGTGAAGCTGGCCGCGTTCGACCGCGACTGTACGGAGACCGCCGGTCTTGATCGCCGGATCGCGATCGAGGAAGAGGCGATCGCCGCCGCCGCCGCGATCATCGCGTCGTCGCGCGACGAGGCCGAGGTCCAGTACGCGGATTATGCGAACTACGATCCCGGCAGGATCCGCGTGTTCGCGCCCGGCAGCGACCTGAAGCAGTTCGCGAACTGCCGCACCGACGCGCGCGTCGATGCGTTGATCGACCGGTTCCTCGACGATCCTTCCAAGCCGGTGATCCTCGCCATCGCGCGTCCTGTGACCAAGAAGAACCTCGCCGCGCTCGTCCACGCTTATGGCCGCTCGCCCGCGTTGCGGGCCGCGGCGAACCTTGTAATTCTGGCGGGTACGCGCGACGACAGTGCGACGCTTGAGCCGGAGATCCGCGACAACATCGCCGAACTGCTGCAATTGATTGACCGCTACGACCTGTACGGCAAGGTCGCCTATCCGAAGCAGCACCGTCCCGACGATATTGCTGCGGTGTATGCCTACGCGCGCACCCGACGCGGTATCTTCGTCAATCCGGCGCTCAACGAACCGTTCGGTCTGACCCTGCTCGAAGCGGCGGCGAGCGGCCTGCCGGTGGTCGCGACCGACAGCGGTGGTCCGAACGACATCGTCGAGACATGCGGCAACGGCATCCTCGTCGATCCGCGCTCGTCGACCGCGATTACCGATGCGATCCTCAAGATCCTCGACGATCTCGCGCTCTGGTCGCGCTATTCGGCGGCGGGATCGGTCGCGATCCGGGCGTATGATTGGGACCGTCACGTACAGCTTTACGTGGGCCTGCTTGATGAGGTCGTCGGCACCGCCGCGCTGCCGGTCGCCGAGCGCGAACCGGCATTGCTGCTGGTGTCGGATATCGACGGAACGCTCATCGGCTGCGCGCAAGGCGTCGGCGATTTCGCGGCATGGCACGCGGCGCAGACCGACGTCGCGTTCGCGATCGCCACCGGGCGGAGCTTTCATAGCGCGATGGCGGTGCTTGGCCAGCATGACGCGCCAAGGCCGGCGATCCTGATCACGTCGGTTGGTTCGGAGATCTATTACCGGACGGTGCGCGGGGCGGTGTACGACCGCGATACCGAGTGGGACGGCATCATCGCAGCGGGCTGGGATCGCGAGGCGGTCGCCGCGCTGATCGGGCAACATGCCGGCCTGACCCCGCAAAGTCCGCTCGAGCAACGCCGGTTCAAGCTCAGCTATTTCGCGGACGGCGACATGGCGGCGGCGGAGCGCGTGCGCGCGCTACTTGCGGAACACGGTCATAGCTGTTCGATCATCCATAGCCATGGCCGCTATCTCGACGTGCTGCCGCATGCTGCGTCGAAGGGCACTGCTGTCGAGCATGTCCGTCGCCGCCTCGGCCTCGAACCGCGCCAGGTGATCGTCGCGGGTGATAGCGGCAACGATATCGAGATGCTGCGCTCGTCGCGCCACGCGATCATCGTCGGCAATTACTCGGATGGCCTTGGCACGCGTGCCGACCTCGCGCATGGCTATGTCGCGGTCGGCCATCACGCGCGCGGGGTGATCGAAGGCGTGGCGTATTTCCGCTCCGCGGCCGAACAGTCGGAGCCGCTGGCCGCGGTACGGAAGCGGGCCTCGTGAGCGTCAGCGTCCTCACGCTCGTCCGCGGGCGTCGCGCGCATCTGGCGAACCTGATTGCCGGGTTGAACGCGTCGCGGCGCAAGCCCGACGAACTGGTGATCGCCTATATGCAGCCGGCGGCGCATATCGATCTAACCTCGACCGACTTTCCGATCCGGGAGGTGTTCGTATCAGGCGACGCGATGCCACTTGCCGCGGCGCGCAATCGTGCCGCGGCCGCGGCGTCGGGCAAGCAACTTATCTTCCTCGACGTCGATTGCGTGCCATCACCGACTCTGGTCGAACGCTATGTCGAGACGGGATCCGAGCCAGGCGGCATTCGGTTGGGAGAGGTTCTGTATCTTCCTGCTGGTGTCATCGCGGACGGTATCGATTTCGCTGCGCTCGACCGGATCGGCATGCGCCACCCCGACAAGCCGCCGATCGCTATCGACGAGATCCGTCCGACGCCGAGCCATGGCGAACTTTGGGGCTTGTCGTTTGGGATTTCCGCCGCGGATTGGACGCGAGCCGGGGGGATGGACGAACGCTATGTCGGCTATGGCGGGGAGGAGACGGACTTCGCCGCGAGACTGGAGCGCGCGGGCGTCGCGATGTGGTGGGTTGGAGGCGCGCGCGCGTATCATCAGCACCACATCGTCCACACGCCGGCCTATCAGCATTTCGACGCGATCATCCGAAATGCGCGCCTGTTTCGTGCGACATGGGGGCGGTGGTGCATGCAATATTGGCTCGAGCAGTTCGCGGAGAATGGTCTGATCGCATGGGATGCGGATACGATCACGGCCTTGCGACCGCCGACCGAGGCGGAAGTGATTGCGTCGAAGATGCCACCGGAGACGCTGTTCAGCTGAGGCCAGGTGCCTGCCCGACTTACCCGTGTAGGTCGTCAATATTCTTCCGACGGGGCTGGCGCCGGGACGCGCTTATCCCGTCGCCCACAGCGAAACCGCCAGTCCTTCCAGATACTCTGCCGCCACCTTTGCCGCGTCGTCGTCGTAAAGTTCGGCAAGTGCCGTCGAGTCAAGTGCCTTGGCCGCATCGAGGATCCCGCGCCATGGTGCCAGCGCGCCTGGCCACGCCGGAAGCGCAACCGCCGCACCCAGTTCCGCAAGTCGCTCTGCCTTGCGAGTCTGCTCACCGAAATACCGCCATTCGGGCGCACACACATAAGGTCGTCCGACGCGCGCGATCTCGTGCACCGTGTTGTCGCCCGCCGACGCGATCACCACGTCCGCCGCGGCGATGTGGTCGGTCACGCCGGATACCCAGCCTAGCTCGACCAGATTGCCGAAATCGGTCTCGTGTCCCTCGCGGTGGACTGGTCCCAGCACCAGCCACAGCGCATCCGGCACCGCCCGCGCCGCCATCGTCAGCGGCGCATACGGCGTGCCTGCGCCACCGCCGCCGGTGAGTACGACGATAATCTCCTGGTTCGGATCAAGCCCGAGTTTCGCACGCGCTTCGGCCTTGGTCGGGACCGGATCGCCGGTCGTGCAAAGGCCGCCTGCGTAGCATGTCTTTGCGCGCACCCAGTCGGGGGTGTCGCCTTGCTCAAGCGCTTCGCCGAACGGTGCGAGCAGGCCGACGCTCGCCTGATAGGCGCCGAGATGCCCCGGATCGAGCCGGTCGCCGTGCATCCGGATGCTGATCGCCGGGACGCTGGCGATCCGCGCGAGCAACGCGATCTCTGCGGAGACGTCGACCACGAACAGCGCCGGATCGACGTCGTCGAGATGGTCGATGATCGTCCGCATCGTCGCCCGCGTCTTCGCCACCCCGAGCGGGACGCAGTGCATCACCTCGGGCGTGGCCTGTGCGAACAGGCCGGGCGTCGGCACCGGCGCACCGATCATGTCGGGCAGCGCCGCGATCGTAATCGGCCGCTCGAACCCGTCGAACAGCGACGGCTTGGCGGTCAGGATCGTCACCATGCGCTCGGGCGGCAGTTCGCGGATGATCGCCATCGCGCGGTTCGCATGTCCGCGGCCCTGGTGATGGATGAAGAACGTGATCGGCTGGCTCATGCCGGTTGCTGTACCGGAGCCGTGCGCGAAGGCGATTGATGTCGATCAGCATAGTCGGCGCTTAACCCGAACAAGGCCTCGACCTCGGGATCGAGCCATGCGGCGATGTGCGCGGCATCCTCGGCCGCCAGATCGGGATACGCGGTCGGCACATAGGGCGCATGGCCCTGTCCCTTGTAGCTGGTGATCGGCACGTAGGGCGCGCGCCGCTCCAGACCGGCCGCCGCCGCCAGCGCCGTCACGAACGCCGCCGGATCGCGCGCGAACGCATCGTAACCCAGCAGCGCGACGTTGTGCGCGCGGTTGGTCAGCGACGACCAATGGCGCAGCTTGGCGGTTCGCTTGGCGATGCAGTTTGCGAACCGTTCGCCGGTCTCGGGATCGCGCTCGTGCAGCATCTCCTCGCCGTGCATCGGGTGTCCGGGCTCGATATGCCCGAAATGATCGTCCCAATAACTGTGCCAGTCGCTGCGGATGAACGCGTCGAACGGCTTGGCCTTCAGTTCGGGATGCGCATGCCAAGGCTGGCGGTGCAGGCTGCGCGCCCAGTCATACGCATCGCGCGCCACGATCAGCACCAGCGTATCCTTCACGAACAGCGTTTGCGGCGGCACGAACCAATGCTTGAACCCGAACGCCTCGGTGATCGCGACGCCAGGCAGGTTCGCCTCGATCGCGCGCGTGACGAGGTTGGTCCCGCTGCACCGCTGGCCATAAATCTGGACCCGCGCGATGGGTGTTTCCCCGCGCTTCACGATCCGCAATCCTGGCAAAGGTTGCAACCAGTCCAGGGACTTGGCGGGGCGGGGTGCGGGAATTGACATGACCGATTGCCGCTAGCGTCGGGCGGGACGGCGTACAACCAACTACCGAGCAACTACCGAGCAACTACCGGATCTGGCAGGCGATGCGATCAGGACCTTGGGCAGGACTTGGAGCCATTGCCACGACCCCGGTATCGTCGGGCCGACGAGTGCGGCGGGCGATCGACCGCCACGCGACGATCACGCCGACAGCGAGCACCAAGACCGCGCCGGCAATGAAGGCAAGGTAGAAACACGGTGCACGCCACGGTGAGGCGGCTGTTCCGACCGGATCGTCGAGGTCGGGCCCCGGATGGGTGGGCGTTCCGACCGCAATGTCGGTGGCCGGAGCCGGTGCGAGCCATGGCAAGCCGAACCCGTAGTCGGCGCCGCGCGCGGTGGACTTGGCTGCAATCACGGTCATCACGTGCCTCCTGCGCTCGGCCGGTCCCGGGGCAGCGCGCGACTCGGCTGAGGGCCGCGCGTCGTCCGATCCGATCGTTATGGCGGACAAGTGTTGCACGGCCGCGTCACGTCGAGCGATCTGCCGCCGCTGTTGGCCGATCCGGCTTGCGCCCCGCCGATCCGCGCAGGCGGGGCCGGGTCAGCGTACCCGAAGCCAGTCGCGTAGAACTGCGGTGACTTCGCCGGGGCGTTCCAGCGGGGACAGGTGGCCGCATCCGCGCAGCAGATGGAAGCGTGCGCCCGGAATCCGCAAGCTCAGCGACAGCGCGTCGTCGGGGGTGCAGATCCGGTCGCGATCGCCGACCGCGACTAGCGTAGGCACGTGGATCGCGGCGATCGCCTCGCTGATGTCGGGCCGGGCTAGCAGCGCGCGTTGCTGGCGTTCGAACACCACGGGCCCGACGCGGTCGGCCATCGCCTGCGCGGGACCGCTGACGATCGCGCTGAGCAGCGGATCGGCGTGCGGTGCGGTGGCGAGCATGCCTTGCCCTGCGACGGTACGCGGACGGACGTCCATCGACCCGCGCGTCCCGAACAGCGCGATCCGCTCAATCCGGTCGGGGGCCTGGCGGACCATCTCCATCGCGACGTAGCCGCCGAGGCTGACGCCGGCGACCGCGAACCGCGGCGGTGCGGCGGCGAGCACCCGCGCGGCCATCGCCGACAGCGTATCGTCCTGCGACAGGTCGCCGAACTCGACCTGCGCGACGGCGGCGAGGTCGACGATCTGCCGTGCCCATAATTGCCCGTCGCAGCCCATCGCGGGGAGCAGCATCAACGGTGTACGCGGTCGGACCATGCGAAATCTCCGGTAGCGGCGGGTTGCGGGGATGCTCACGTCAGGCGACGAACGGGAAGGCGAGCGCGATCATCCCGACCAGCGTCATCACCGTGCAGACGGCGATGGCCGGCACGAGCGTGAAGCGCTGGTGATCGGCGAGGTCGATGCCGACCAGGCTGACCAGCAGATAGGTCGACGGCACCAGCGGGCTGAGCAGATGGACCGGCTGGCCTATCAGCGAGGCACGGGCGATCGCTTCGGGTGCCACGCCGTAATGCGCGCCGGCCTCGGCGAGGATCGGCAGCATCCCGAAATAGAACGCGTCGTTAGAGATGAAGAAGGTGGCCGGCATGCTCAGCACTGCGGTGATCGGCGCCATGTACGGCCCGAGCGCCGGCGGGATCACGCCGACCACCGCCTTGCTCATCGCCTCGACCATACCGGTGCCGCCGAGGATCCCGGTGAAGATGCCCGCCGCGAAGATCAGCGACACCACCGCCAGCACGTTGCCGGCATGGGCGGAGATTCGCTCCTTCTGGTCGGCGACGCCGGGATAGTTGACGATCATCGCGATCGCGAACGCCAGCATCATCAGCACCGACAGCGGGAGAATCCCCCAGACCAGCAACGTCAGCAGCGTGACGACGAGCGCCGCGTTGAACCAGATCAGCTTGGGGCGGCGCGCTTCGGGATATTGCGAGACGGCCATGCCGGTGAACTCGGTGTCCGCGGTGATGCCCGCTTCACCCATCCGGACGCGCTCCTTACGCCCGAAATACACGGCGAGGCCGATCAGGAAGGCGAGCCCCGCGATCATGCCGGGGATCAACGGCAGGAACAGCGTGGCGGGGTCAAGTTTCAGTGCACTCGCTGCGCGCGCGGTCGGCCCGCCCCACGGCGTCAGGTTCATGATCCCGCTCGTCGTCATCAACAGGCAGACCAGGTACAGCCGGTTCATGTTGAAGCGCTTGTAGAGCGGCAGCAGCGCGGCGATCGTGATGATGTAGGTGGTCGAGCCGTCGCCATCGAGGCTGACGAGCGCACACAGCACGACCGTGCCGATCAGGATGCGCATCGGATCGCCGTGGACCATCCGGATCAGCCGTCCGACCAGCGGATCGAAGAGCCCCGTGTCGGTCATCGTCGAGAAGAACAGGATCGCGAACAGCAGCATGACGCCGGTCGGCGCGAGGTTCTTGATGCCGTCGATCATCATCGGGCCGAGGCCCGCGGCCTCGCCCGCGAACACGCCGAAGAGCGACGGGATCACGATGAGCGCGACCAGCGGCGTCATCTTCTTGGTCATGATCAACGTCATGAACGTGGCCACCATCAGGAAGCCGAGCAGGGCAAGATTCATCGCATCGTCCTAGGAAAGGGCGTGAAAAAGGGGGGTGGGGGCGGTGGCGAGAGCCGTCGCAGTCAATGTCGAGCGGGCTGCCACAACCACTCCGTCATCCTGACGAAAGTCAGGATCCAGGGTTACGGGGGGCCGTGCTGCGTGGCTCTGGGTCCTGACTTTCGTCAGGATGACGGGGCACGGGAGGCGCTTTGCAGGGCCCAAGACAGCGCCAAACATGGGACCGACTGTCAGCATCAGAACGTCACGCCGACACGGGCGCTCACCGTCTGGCCGCTGTCGTTGCCGACATAGTCGCCGGCGCGGTTGTCGGTGTTCCACTGGATTGCGTTCACCTGGAAGCGGGTGAAGCTGTTGAGGTACCAGTTGACGCCTACAGTCGCCGCCCAACCGTCGCCGCCAGTCAGCAGATTGTCAAAATCGAGGCTTTCGTAGCGCGCGGTCAGTTCGATCGCGCCGACACCGCCGTCGAACGTGGGCTTCAACACCTTGGGCTGGCCGAAGCTGCCGAGCCGCGGATTGTACGGCGGCAGGTCGCCGGTCAGGAACAGCCCGCCCGAGACGCTCCACGCCTTGCTGACGAAATCGGGACGCCCGCCGTCGAGCCGCGCGTTACGGCGGCCCGCTTCGCCCATCACCCACAACGGCCCGCGATAGCCGCCGAGCTCGACGCCGTAGCCGGTCGTGCCGGTGCCGCCGATCAACGGCCCGGTCGACACGCGGAGCGCACCGTTGAAGCGGCCGCCGATCACGGTGTTGCGCGTCAGCGTGCCGGCCACGGACGACAGCGATTCGTCGAAGCCCCAAGCGCCGATGTGGAGCACGCCGGTATCGGACTTGATCGGGTTCCAGTGGGCGCGGCCGAGCACCGTGCGGCTGTCGCCGACCGTCTGCGTGCCGTCGATCCGGTCGCCGGTTACCGTCACCGACGCGTGGCCGGTCTTCCAGAAGATGCGCGGCATCACGCCGATGCCGTAGAAGCCACGCTGTGGGATGATCGCAGTCGAGACGGTGGAGCGTTCGAGGAACGGCGTCGAATCCGAGCCCGTCGAGCCCTCGAAGCTGCGGTCGTTGAACAGGTGACCGGCGCGGACGTCGTAATCGAGGCCGGGCTTGATCTTGTTGCGCCAGCCGACGAACGCGGTGACGACGTCGACCTCGTTCTCCGAGAAGTCGCTCTCGAACTGGTAGAAGAAATGCGTGCCGACGCCGCCTTCGAGCCCGAGGCGCAGCGCGCGCATGCCCGTCGTGGTGATGTTGCGACCGTCGTATTTGGAGCCGAAGCTGGAGCTGACGTCGGTCAGGATGCGGCCGCGCGGCTTGAACGTGTAGACGCCGTCAGCCGAGTGGAAAACGGGCAGGCCGGCGCCCCATTCGGTGGTCACGCCCGATGGATTGTCGCGCGCGGCGACCGCCTGCGCGACGCTGCGATCGGCCGGGCCAGGGGGCGCGAGCTGCGGCGCGAACGGCACCGTGCGGCGCGGTTCGGTGGTCTGCGCGACCGCCTGCGGTGCTGGCTGCAACGGCGCGACCGGAGCAGACGCCTGCGCGACGGCCGCGTTGTTCTCCAGCCGGTCGAGCCGCGACTTCAGCGCGGCGATCTCGGCAGCCTGCGCTCGTACGAGCGCGGCGAGGTCTGCGTCGCTCGGAGTCTGCGCGAGTGCCGGGGTTGCTGCAATCAAGGCGAGTGCGGCGCACCCGGTACGGAAGAGAGTCATTTTTGGGCTCCGGTGGCGAGAATCGCGGTCCAGTCGCGCAGGAAACGCTGGCGCTTGACGCGGTCGAGGTTGACGAGAAGTTGCGGGCCCACGCGGATCGGCCGGGCCTGCGCGGTGGGAAGGCGGCGGGCGGAAACGTCGGTGCGGACCGGCCACAGGCTGCGCTTGGCGAGTAGCGACTGGCCCTCGCGCGATAGCAGGAAATCGAGGAACAGCTTCGCCGCCGCCGGGTGCGCCGCCTCGCGCGCGATGAACGCGATCCGCGACGTGACGATCGTATAGTCCTGGAGGAACGCGACGCCGATGCGGGGGTCGGTCCGCGCACGTTCCAGCGCGTAGGAGCCGATGACGTTGTACGCGATCGCCTGTCGGCCCTCGGCGACCCCGCGCAGCATCGGCTCGCTGGTCTGCGACAGCACGGGCTTGGTCGCGGCGATCGCCTCCAGCAACGAGCGTGTGTCGCGCGTGATGGCTAGGTCCTCCGTCAGGTACAGATAGCCGACATTGGAGCGCGCCGGGTCGAACGTCGTGACGCGGCCGGTCAGCGCTGCCGCGTTCCGCCGCAGCCAGGTTTCCAGCGCGGCATGCGTGCTTGGCACCTGTACAGGCGGCACCAGACGCTTGTTATAGACGATCCCGATCGGCTCGGCGGTAACGCCGAAGCCCATGTTCTTCCACACCGACACTGGCGGCAGTGCGGGCTTTTCGGGGCTCATGTAGCCTTGCGCGAAGCCGTCGTTGATCAGCTTGACCTGGAGGTCCATCGCCGACGACCAGACCAGATCGGCGGACAGTTTCCGTGCGCGGGTTTCGGTGACGAACCGGCGATACATCTCGGTCGAGCCGAGGTCCGCGTACAGCACGGTGATGCCCGGATAGCGCTTCCGGAACGCGGCGACGACCGGCAGCAACTCGGCGCGATCGGCATTGCCGTAGATCCTAACCTGTCGCTCGGCGCGCGCCTCGTCGATCAGCTGGTCGTAGGATCGCGGATAGCCGGCCGGGCGTTGCGCCACGACGGCGGTCGCGGTGAAGCTCGTGGCCAGCAATGCGATATTCAGAAAAATTCGTGCCATCATCACTCTCCTCGCCTTCCGTCTCTGTGTTCGGATAGACTGCAGGGGTGGAGTACGAATTGAAGCTGTCACCAACCTTTCACGGGTTTCCATGCGGATCCTGGTGATCGAGGACGACGCCGCGCTGGCGCGCAGCATCGGCGCGTTGCTGCGCGCGGGCGGCAATGCGGTCGATCACGTTGCGACCGGCGAGGACGCGCTGTCGGTGGTCGCGGGGGAGCCCTATGCGCTGGTGATCCTCGACGTCGGCCTGCCCGGCATCGACGGCTTCACCGTTCTGGAAACGCTCAGGCGGCGTGGTGAGCGCGTGCCCGTATTGATGCTTACCGCGCGCGATGCGCTCGACGACCGGGTGCGCGGGCTCGATCTGGGTGCCGACGACTATCTGCGCAAACCGTTCGAGCCCGAGGAACTGGAAGCGCGGGTGCGGGCACTCGGGCGGCGGCGGGGCGGCGATCCGCTGCCGGTGCTCAGCGTCGGTACGCTGACGATCAACCGCTCGACCGGCGACGCCGACATCGCCGGCCGCGCGCTAGACCTGCGCCGGCGCGAGCGCGCGGTGCTGGAGGCGCTCGCGACGCGCGCAGGCCGCGTGGTGCCGCGCGCGTTGCTGATCGGCGAGGTGTTCGGGTTCGACGAGCCGGTCGGCGACAATGCGATCGAGGTCCATGTCACTCGCCTTCGCACCAAGCTCGCGCCGGACGGCCCGGGCATTCGCACCGTCCGCGGCGTCGGTTACATGCTCGATGCCGGCTGAGACCGTAGCTGCCGACCGGGGCACCCCGGCGCTGCGCACCCGGCTGTTGGTGGCGGTGCTCGGCCCGTTGCTGGCGGCGGCGATCCTGATTGGCGTGGTCGGCGCGACGCTGATCGCCGACGTGGTCCGCCGCACCAACGACCGCGTGCTCGGCGGGGCACTCGGCGCGATCGCGGAGACCGTGCAGGTCGAGCGCGGCGAGGTGACGCTGGACCTGCCCGCCGCCGCCTTCGGAATGCTGGAGAACACCGAGCGCGACAACGTCTATTACCGCGTCGCCGTGGGGAACGACCTGCTCACCGGCTATGCGGATTTGCCCGCGCCCGATCCCGCAACGCTGGCGATCGACGTGCCGCGCTATAGGTTCGCGCGCTACCGCGACCAGAAGATCCGCATCGCCGAAGTCCGCCGCTCGCTCCCGCGGATCGACAAGCCGGTCATCGTCCAGATCGCCGAGACGCTCGACAACCGTGGTGCGCTCACCCGCCGCCTCATGCTCGCGCTGCTGATCGGCGAATGCGTCCTCGTCGGTGCCGCGGCACTGCTTCTCCGCCCTGCATTAGGATGGTCGTTGCGTCCGCTGGCCCGTCTCCGGGGTGCCGTCGAAGCGCGAGACGAACGCGCGCGCCCGGATTTTTCGCCGCTCGACACCGGTCCGCTTCCCAGCGAACTCCGCCCGCTCGCCGGTGCGTTCGACCGTCTCCTGGCGCAGCTCGACACCGCCACCGTCGGCGTCCGCCGCTTCACCGCGGACGCCTCGCACCAGATGCGCACGCCCTTGTCGGTCCTGAAAGTCCAGGTCGCCCTCGCGCGGCGCGGTTCCGATGCCGAACGCCGCGAGGCGCTCGACGAGATCGCCGACGTCGCGATCCGCCTCGAACGTCTGGTGACGCAGCTGCTCGCGCTGGCGCGTGCGGAGGAGGCTGGCGTGTCCGCCCCGCTCGAGGCGGTCGACCTGCGTGAAGTCGCGAGCGCGGTCATCGCTCGCCAGATCAATACAGCGATCCGTGCGGGCGTCGACCTCGTGCTCGAGAGCGACGACGATCGCCGCTACGTCGTGGCGGGCCATCGGACCCTGGTATTCGAGATCGTCTCGAACCTGATCGACAACGGTATCCGCTACAATCGCGAGGGCGGGACGGTGTGGATCGCGCTGCGTGACACACCGGACGGACTGGCGATCGTCGTTGCCGACGATGGGCAGGGGATCGCGCCCGAGCACCGGGAAAAAGCCTTTGGCCGCTTCGTGCGCCTCGGTGCCGCGACCGGGGCTGTCGGCAATCCCGAGGGCACCGGCCTGGGCCTGGCGATCGTAAAGTCGGCCGCGGCGCGTCTCAACGCTACCGTCGGGTTCGTCGACGCGGACCGCGGGACGGCGATCATCCTGAAATTCGCGCCATCGGACGGTACGGTTCAGGTCCCGCCGGGCAACGCATGACGTGCCCGACGGGTCCGGTTTAGCGTTCGCTTAGAGGACGCGGTTGATTAGATTTTCGATCCGCTCCTGCTGGCCGGAAACCGGCTTCGGATCGATGCCGCGCTCGATCGCGAGGTCGGCGATCCCCGCCAAGTCGAGCCCGCCGATTGCGCCGCCGAATTCGCCGTCCCAGCCGGCATAGCGCTTGGTCTTGATCGCATCGATACGACCGTCTTCGATCAGCTTGGCAGCATTAAGAAGGCCCTTCGCGACGACGTCGATCGCGCCGACATGACCGTAGAACAGGTCGGCCGGGTCCATGCTCTGGCGTCGCACCTTGGCGTCGAAGTTGAAGCCGCCGGTGGTGAACCCGCCTGCACGAATGATCTCGAGATTGGCGAGCGTCAGTTCCTCGACCGAGTTCGGGAATTGATCGGTATCCCAGCCGTTCTGCGGATCGCCGCGGTTGGCGTCGATCGAGCCGAAGATGCCGAGCGCCGCGGCGGTCGCGATCTCGTGCTCGAACGTGTGGCTGGCGAGCGTCGCGTGGTTCGCCTCGATGTTGACCTTGACCTCGTTCTCCAGGCCATAGCGCTTGAGGAAGCCGTACACCGTCGCGGTGTCGAAGTCGTACTGGTGCTTGGTCGGCTCGAACGGCTTCGGCTCGATCAGGATCGTGCCGGTGAAGCCGATCTTGTGCTTGTGCTCGACCACCAGGCTCAGGAAACGGCCGAAATTGTCGAGCTCGCGCTTCATGTCGGTGTTGAGCAGCGTCTCGTAACCCTCGCGACCGCCCCAGAGCACGTAGTTCTGGCCACCGAGACGATGCGTCGCCTCGAGCGCATCGCGGACCTGCATCGCGCCGAACGCGAACACTTCCGGATCGGGGTTGGTCGCGCCGCCGGCGGCAAAGCGCGGGTGGCTGAACAGGTTGGCGGTGCCCCAGAGGAGTTTCCGCCCCGATGCGGCCTGGAGCTGTTCGAGATGGTCGACGGCTTCGGCGAAGAACTTGCGATGCTCGCTGATGTTGGCGGCGTCGGCCATCACGTCGACGTCGTGGAAGCAGTAATAGGGCACGTCGAGCGTCTTGAAGAACTCGAACGCGACCTCGCGCTTCATCGCGGCCGCTGCGCTGTCGTTGGCGCCGCGGTGCCACGGGCGATCGAACGTGCCGCCGCCGAACACGTCGGAGCCGGGCCAGCAGAAGGTGTGCCAGAAGCATGCGGCAAAGCGGAGGTGATCCTCCATGCGCTCGCCGAGGACCAACTTGTCCTTGTCGTAGAAGCGGTACGCCAGCTCGTTGGTGCTGTCGGGGCCCTCATACTTGATCTGGGGGATATCGGCGAAGAAGTCGGACATCAAAGCTTCCTACGATTTGGGGGTGATGCGGGAATAGGCTTGGCGGAACGCGGCCTTCTTCTCGGCGAGCGCCGAGACGAGGGCAGGGTCGGGGACGATGGTGTGCGAGACGGGGGGCGCGACGCAGATGTCGGCGGGATCGCCGCCGTCGACGCCGAGCTGCGCGAGCCGCGCGGCACCGAGCGCGGGGCCGACCTCGCCGCCCTGGAGGTAGACGAGTTCGACCTCCATCGCCGCAGCGATCACCTGGCCCCAATAGCGCGAGCGGGCGCCGCCGCCGATCACCGCGAGGCGCTCGACCGTCGTGCCGGCCTCACGCAACACGTCGAGACCGTCGGCGAGCGCGAACGCCACGCCTTCCAGCACCGCCTGCGAGAGGCGGCCGGCGTCGGTGTCGTTGTCGAGGCGGAGGAACGCGCCGCGTACCTCGGGGTCGTTATGCGGCGTGCGCTCGCCCGAGAGATAGGGGAGGAAGATCTCGGGGCCACTGGCAGGGCCGGCAGCCTCGGCGCGCGCGAACAGGTCTGCGGCACCGGCGGCACCGGTGATCCGCGCGACCCAGTCGATGCACGATGCGGCCGAGAGATGGACCGACATCTGGTGCCACATGCCGGGTAGCGCATGACAAAAGGCGTGGACCGCGCGCGCTGGATTGGGGCGGAAATCCTTGGTCGCGACGAAGATCACACCCGACGTGCCGAGCGACAGCAGCGCATCGCCGTCCCTGACGACACCGACGCCGACCGCGCCCGCCGCATTGTCGCTGCCGCCTGCCGCGACCGGCACTTGCGGCATGCCCCAGAGTTCGGCGACTTCGGCGGTGAGCGTGCCGGTGATCGCCGACCCTTCGAACAACGCCGGCATCTGCGCCTGCGTCAGTCCGCAGGCGGTGAGGATCTCGTCGCTCCAGCAGCGGCCGCCGACGTCGAGCCACAAGGTGCCGGCGCTGTCGGACAGGTCCGACGCCTTGTCGCCGGTCATCAGCAGCCGGACATAGTCCTTCGGCAACAGCACCGTGGCGATCTTCGCGAAGACCTCAGGCTCATGCTCGCGGACCCAGAGCAGCTTTGGCGCGGTGAAGCCGGGCATCGCGATGTTGCCCGAGATTTTGCGCAGATCGGGGACGGCGCGTTCGAGTGCCTCGCATTCGGCAAAGCAACGCCCGTCGTTCCACAGGATCGCGGGGCGCAGCGGCTTATCGTCGGCATCGAGCAACGTCGCGCCGTGCATCTGGCCGGCGAGCCCGACGCCGCGCACCGAACGGCGGACGCTCGGGTCGATCGCCTGGACCGCGGCGATCGTCGCCTTCCACCACGCGTCTGGATCCTGTTCGGACCAGAGCGGATGCGGCCGCTGCACGGTCAGCGCGGCGGTGCCTTGGCCCACCACGCTGCCATGCTCGTCGAGCACCACGGCCTTGACACCCGAGGTGCCGATATCGATTCCGAGGAACATCAGTTGACGAACGGATCGATGGTCGGGATCGAGCCGTCGGGCGCGAACTTGAGTTCGGTCACCTTGACGTTGCGCAGGTGGTTCTTGTTGCTCATCTGCGTATCCGCATAGAACAGCCACCATTTCTTGTTCCATTCGATGATCGAATGGTGGCTGGTCCAGCCCTGCACGGGCTTGAGGATATGACCCTTGTACGTGAACGGGCCGTACGGATTGTCGCCGGTCGCGTAGTTCAGGAAGTGCGTGTCGCCGGTCGAGTAGGTGTAGTAATATTTGCCGCCGCGCTTGAAGACCCAGGACGCCTCGAAAAAGCGGCGTTCATGGTCGCCGCCGAGCACGGGCTTGCCGGCCTCGTCGAGGATCTGGACGTCGCGCGGGGTCTCGGCGAAGCTCTTCATGTCGGGGTTTAGCTTGGCGATCTGGCCCGACAGCGCGGGCTGATCGTCCTTGCCGAGATCTGTGTCCGAGCCGTTGGCGTCGAACTTGCCGTCCTTCCAGCGCTGGAGCTGGCCGCCCCAAATGCCGCCGAAATACATATAGCTGGTGCCGTTCGCGTCGGTGAACACCGCGGGGTCCATCGAGAAGCTGCCCTCGATCGGCTTGGGATCGGCCTTGAACGGGCCGACCGGGCTCTTCGAGGTGGCGACGCCGATCCGGAACGTGCCGAGGCCGTTCTTGTCGAGCTGTTTGTCGCGCGCCGGGAAGTACAGATAATAGGTGCCGTTCTTGTAGGCGGCATCGGGGGCCCACATCTGCTGCGACGCCCAGGGCACATCCTTCACATCGAGCGCAACGCCGTTGATCTTCACCGGCCCGCCGATCCGGTCCATGCTCAGGACGCGGTAGTCGCGCATCGCATATTGATTGCCGAGATCGTCGTCGGCGACCTTCACGTCGATATCGTGGCTCGGATAGACGTAGATCTTGCCGTTGAAGACATGCGCGGACGGGTCCGCTGTGTAGATGCTGGTGACCAGGGGCTGCGACAGATAGCGCTTGCCCTCGGGGCTGCGCGGCGCCTTGCTTGCGGCGGTCGGGGCAGGGCCGGTGGATGGAGCCGTCTGGGCCAGCGCGACGCTGCCGGCGAGCAGCAGGGGCAAGCCCGCGGCGAGGGTGGATATACGAAGCTGCACGACCGTTCGATCCTTCCTAAATTACGCGATCTTCTGCGAGATCTGCCAACCCGCGTCACTGCGGAAATAGCGCTACCATAACAGGACGTTCGAGGCGGGCAAGCGGACTTTACCGACGATGGCCCAGGACTGAGGTCGATTGGACCCGGGTCCATGTCGACAGGCATTTCCTGCAAGGGGCGGTTGCGCTAACGATAGGGCAATGGATACTTCCCCACCGCCTATCGCCAAACCGTCCCGCCGCGCGGGCGGCGCGCCGACTATCAGCGACGTCGCGCGTCGGGCCGGCGTATCGCCGATGACCGTCTCGCGGGTCATCAACGGCGAGAGCAACGTCCGCCCGGTCACGCGCGAGGCCGTCAACGCGGCGATTACCGCGCTGAACTATGCGCCCAACCCCGCCGCGCGCAGCCTCGCCGGGGCAGGGCAGACCAGGATCGGACTGCTTTACAGCAATCCGAGCGCAGGATTTCTCAGCGAGTTTTTGCTCGGCAGTCTCGATCAGGCAGCGCGTAGCGATGTCCAGATCATCGTCGAGCAATGCGAACTCGGCGAGCATGAGCTCGAGGTCACGCGACACCTGATCGCGGGCGGCATCGACGGCATCGTCCTGCCGCCGCCGTTGTGCGAGGCAGATGCGATCCTCGAGCTGCTGGCCGAGGCGCGGATCCCGACCGTCTCGGTCGCCAGTGGCCGTCCGTCCGACGAGGTGCTTGCGGTCCGGATCGATGACCGCGAGGCGGCATTGACGATGACCCGCCACATCATGGCGCTCGGCCATCGGCGGATCGGGTTCATCACGGGCAATCCCAATCTTTCGGCGAGTGCGCGTCGCCTCGAAGGCTATGGGGCCGCGTTGCAAGAGGCAGGAATCGCGCTCGACGAGACGCTGATCCAGTCCGGCCTCTACACCTACCGATCGGGTCTCGACGCGGCGGAAGCGCTGTTGGCGCTTCCCGAGCCGCCGACTGCGATCTTTTCGTCCAACGACGACATGGCCGCTGCCACGGTCGCAGTCGCGCATCGTCGCGGCTTCGACGTGCCGGGGGACCTTACGGTGTGCGGATTCGACGATACCACATTGTCGACCGCGATCTGGCCCGAGCTCACGACGATCTACCAGCCGATCGCGGACATGGCGCGAGTCGCCGTCGAGATGTTGGTTGCGACGATCCGCCGCCCGAGTGGCATGATTATGAGCGATCGCCATCGTCTGCTCGACTATACGCTGATTCGTCGCCAGTCCGATGCGGCGCCGCGGCAGCGGCCGCGCGCGCAGCACGGCTAAAAGGCGACGGCGGGGCGTAGTTTTTGCAGGGCCGGCAGCAACGCGAGATGCTTGACGCCGTCCGGGAAGATGGTAGCGATACCAGCAATGAATGCCGCCAGCCGATCGGCGACGGCTCGATAGGAGAGTATCGCGTGCAACGGCAACCGGTTCGGCCCTTCCGATCGCGTGACTGGTTCGCGGACCCCGCGCGCTCGGATATGACCGCGCTCTACCTCGAACGGTTCATGAACTACGGTCTGACCCCCGCGGAGCTCCGCTCGGGACGGCCGATCATCGGCATCGCCCAGACCGGCAGCGACCTGTCGCCTTGCAACCGCATCCATCTCGATCTCGCGCGCCGCGTCCGCGACGGCATTCGCGACGCGGGCGGGATCGCGATGGAATTCCCGGTCCATCCGATCTTCGAGAATTGCCGCCGGCCGACCGCGGCGCTCGATCGCAATCTTGCGTATCTGGGGCTGGTCGAGACGCTGTACGGCTATCCGATCGATGCGGTCGTGCTGACCACCGGCTGCGACAAGACCACGCCGTCGGGGATCATGGCGGCGTCGACCGTCGATATCCCTGCGATCGTGCTGTCGGGCGGACCGATGCTCGACGGCTGGCATGAGGGCGAGCTGGTCGGATCGGGCACCGTCATCTGGCGCTCGCGGCGCAAGCTCGCGGCGGGCGAGATCGACGAGGAGGAGTTCCTTCAGCGCGCGACCGACAGCGCGCCGTCGGCCGGGCATTGCAACACGATGGGCACCGCCTCGACGATGAACGCGGTCGCCGAGGCGCTCGGCCTGTCGCTGACCGGCTGCGCGGCGATCCCCGCGCCCTACCGCGAGCGCGGCCAGTTCGCGTACGAGACCGGGCGGCGGATCGTCGACATGGCGTATGAGGACCTGCGGCCGTCGCAGATCCTCAGCCGCGAAAGCTTCCTCAACGCGATCCGCGTCGTGACCGCGATCGGTGGGTCGTCGAACGCACAGCCGCACATCCACGCGATGGCGAAGCATGCGGGGATCGAGATCACCGCGGCCGACTGGTCCGATCACGGCTATGACCTGCCGCTGCTGGTCGACGTCCAGCCGGCGGGGCGGTTCCTCGGCGAACGCTTCCACCGTGCGGGTGGCGTGCCTGCGGTGCTGAGCGAGTTGCTCGCGGCGGGCAAGCTCGACGGCGACTGCCTGACCGTCACCGGCCGGACGCTCGCCGAGAACATAACCGGCCGCGTCGCGACCGACCGCGAGGTGATCCGCGCGTACGACACGCCGCTGAAGGAACAGGCCGGGTTCCTGGTGCTGTCGGGCAATCTGTTCGACGTCGCGATCATGAAGACCAGCGTGATCTCGCCCGCCTTTCGTGCGCGCTATCTCGAGCGCTCGGGTGCCGAGGACGTGTTCGAATCGCGCGCGATCGTGTTCGAGGGCTCGGACGATTATCACCACCGGATCAACGATCCCGCGCTCGACATCGACGAGGACTGCATCCTCGTGATCCGCGGGGCGGGGCCGATCGGCTGGCCGGGCTCGGCCGAGGTCGTCAACATGCAGCCGCCCGATCACCTGATCCAGCGCGGCATCATGACGCTGCCGACGCTGGGCGACGGGCGCCAGTCGGGGACGTCGGACAGTCCGTCGATCCTGAATGCGAGCCCCGAAAGCGCGGTCGGCGGCGGGCTTTCGTGGCTGCGGACCGGCGACATCATCCGCATCGACTTGAAGGCGGGGCGGTGCGACGCGCTGGTCGACGATGACGAGATCGCGCGGCGGCGTGGCGAGCCGGCACCACCGGTGCCGAGGAGCAACACGCCGTGGGAGGAATTGTACCGCGAGAAGACGGGGCAGCTCGCCGATGGCGCGGTGCTCGATTTCGCGGTCAAGTACCGCGGCATCGCGGCGCGGACGCCGCGGCATAATCACTGACCGGTTCGACGAATACACGCAAAGACGACACCAGGCCGCAACGGTCGGCGTACAGGAGAGGAACATCATGGCGAATATGCACAGCGGAGACCCGGGGGCGGGATTACAGGCCGGATTACAGGGAAGCGCCGCGGTCAATCACGGCTTCATCGCCGCGATCGTTGCGGTGGCGACGATCGGTGGCTTCATGTTCGGCTATGATTCGGGCGTCATCAACGGCACGCAAAAGGGCCTGGAGGCGGCGTTCGGTCTCGGTCGGCTCGGGATCGGCGTCAATGTCGGCGCGATCCTCGTCGGCTCGGCGGTGGGGGCCTTCGGCGCCGGGCGGATGGCCGACGCGATCGGTCGCCGCAACGTGATGATGCTCGCTGCCGGGCTCTTCCTGTTCAGCGCGCTGCTTGCCGGTGCCGCAACCGGATCGGGCATCTTCATCTTCGCGCGCATCATCGGCGGCCTCGGCGTCGGCGCGGCCAGCGTCATCTCGCCCGTCTACATTTCCGAAGTCACGCCAGCCTCGATCCGCGGTCGCCTGTCGAGCGTGCAGCAGGTCATGATCATCTCGGGTCTGACCGGCGCGTTCGTCGCGAACTTCGCGCTCGCCCGCTATGCCGGGGGCTCGACCGCGGATTTCTGGCTCGGCTATCCCGCCTGGCGCTGGATGTTCTGGCTGCAGGCGATCCCGGCCGCGATCTATTTCTTCGCGCTGCTCGTGATCCCGGAAAGCCCGCGTTTCCTGGTCGCCAAGGGTCGCGAAGCCGAGGCGCACGTCGTCCTCACGCGTCTGTTCGGCAGCGAAGAGGCGGACCGCAAGGTCGTCGAGATCCGCAATTCGCTGTCCGCGGATCATCACAAGCCAAAGCTTAGCGATCTGCTCGACAAGACCACCGGCAAGATTCGGCCGATCCTGTGGGCCGGTATCGGCCTCGCCGTGTTCCAGCAGCTCGTCGGCATCAACGTCGTGTTCTATTATGGCGCGGTGCTGTGGGAAGCGGTCGGCTTTACCGAAGACAATGCGTTGCAGATCAACATCCTGTCGGGTGTGCTGTCGATCGCCGCGTGCCTGTTCACGATCGCGACCGTCGACAAGATCGGCCGCAAGCCGCTGTTGCTGGTCGGCTCGGCGGGCATGGCCGTCACGCTCTCGGTCGTCGCCTATGCGTTCTCGACCGCAGTGACGGGCGCGGACGGCGCGGTGTCGCTGCCCGGTCATAACGGCATGATCGCACTGGTCGCGGCCAACCTGTACGTCATCTTCTTCAATGCGAGCTGGGGCCCGGTGATGTGGGTGATGCTCGGCGAGATGTTCCCGAACCAGATCCGCGGATCAGGTCTCGCGGTGGCGGGCTTCGCGCAGTGGATCGCGAACGCCGCGATTTCGGTCAGCTTCCCCGCGCTCGCGGTGTCGCCGGGCCTGGCGGTGACCTATGCGGGTTACGCGTTCTTCGCGGCGATCTCGTTCTTCTTCGTGAAGGCGCTGGTCAACGAAACCCGCGGTCGCGAACTCGAGGACATGACCGGCTGATCGAGAGAAGGAGCGTGTAGGGCACCATCACGATGTTTGGCACCGTCATGCTCCTGCTCGTTCTCGCCATCGGATGGTTTGCAGGCGGACGCACGGCGTCTGGCCTGCGCCGCCTGGGTTGGTCACGGGGACTGGCGATCGGTGTCGGCGGGTCGCTGCTCGCCGTCCTGATCCTCGCGGTGTTCTGGACGACCGCGTTCTACTTCGTGTCAAAGCCGCCGGGTCCGGACGAGACGGACGCCGGGGCCATGGCCTTTGCGCATTTTTCATCGTGGGTGGCGCACTCGCCGCATCCGCCTGGATCGGCGGCATGGTCGGCGCGATCCTGGCGGTGCGACGTTAGGCGTCGAGCGGCCGAAACGCCGATGACGTAATCTCATAGGCAGGTTGCCCCGCCACACCCGCATCGAACGCGAACACGTCGCCCGCGAGCGGCTGTCGCGCGCGGTCTTCGTCGCTCAATCCCTTGGACGCGGTCGTCGCATAGGCGGTGCGGCCATCGGGGCCGCCGATCGCGATCTTGGTGACGTTCGAGACGGGTAACCGGACCTCGGCGACCTGCGTGCCGCCGGGGGCATAGCGCCGCACGCACCAGCCGCCGTAGAACGATACCCAGACATACCCGTCGGCATCGACGATCGGGCCGTCGGGATACCCCTGGGTCGCGACATCGACCGCCGCGAAGACGCGCGTGTCGAGCAGGCTGCCATCCGCGCCGATCGTGCAGGCGTGAATCGTGCCGCCGAGCGTGTCGCAGTGGTACAGGGTCGTGCCGTCCGGCGAGACCGCGGGGCCGTTGGTGATGACGATCCCGTCGACCACCGGCGCGACGCCGTCCGCATCCGCGCGGTAGATCAGCCCCGACACGGCGCTCTCGCCATCGTCCATCGACCCGAACCAGAGCCGACCTGCGGCATCGACGGTCGAATCATTCAGGCGGTTGCCCGGCGCGTCGGGCTCGACCACGTGGAGATGCGTGAAGCTGCCGTCGCCCGGATCGAACCGGTGAAGCCCGGTCTGCAAACCGGCGAGCATGCCGCCATCCGCCAGCGGCTGAACCCAGCCGACCTGCGCGGGCGCGGTCCAGCGCTGGTGGTCGCCGGTCACGGGGTCGAACCGGTGCACCTGATGCTGCTTGATGTCGACGAACCACAGCGCATCGTCGAGCCACAAAGGCCCTTCGCCGAGGGTCGCGCCGACCCTAAGGACCGGTTCCACGATACCGATCAGCGCCATCCCGCATCTACCCAATAATTATGACCGGTGCACATCCGCGCATCGTCCGACGCCAGGAACAACGCCATAGCGGCGATATCCGAGGGCTGGATCCGGCCGTCGAGGCACTGAGATGCGACGATCTCGGCCTCGCCTTCGGGAGTGTACCATTTCTCCTGGCGCGGCGTCTGGACGTTGCCCGGGATGATCGCGTTGACGCGGATCCCGTCGCGGCCGAGGTCACGCGCCAGGCTGCGTGTCATGCCCTCGATCGCCGCCTTTGCGGTCTGGTAGAGGATCAGTTCCTCCATCGCGAGGTGCCAGCTGATCGAGCCGAAATTGACGATCGCGCCGCGGCCCGCCGCCTTCATCGCAGGCACCACTGCCTGTGCCGCGAAGAACAGATGGCGGAGATTGACGTTCATCCGCTGATCCCAATACGCCGGGGTCACCTCGGCGATCGTATGGCGATCGTCGTTGGCGGCGTTGTTGATCAGGATATCGACGCCGCCGAGCTGGTCGATCATCGTCGTGAACACCGTGTTCAGCGCATCGAGATCGGTCAGGTCGAGCGCGTGAAAGATCGGCGCGTGGTCGGCGCCGTCCGACAGTCGCTCGATCAGTGCGCGGCTGTCTGCCTCCGCGACGTCGACGAACGCGACCTTCGCGCCCTGTGCCACGAAGCCTTCGACGAGCCCGGCGCCGATGCCAGATCCGCCGCCGGTGATGATGACGCGCTTGTCCCTGAGCGACGGATAGACGGCGCCTTCGTGGCGACCGGCGGTTTTCTGCAGCACATTGTTCTCCGAATAAGTCATGCCGACAACAGCCCGCGCGCGGCGAGGTTGCGCATCAGCGCTACCAAGCCGAATTCCCAGGGCGGTGCGGCCTTCGAGGTGGTGACGGTATTGACGAGGCGACCGAGGCCGGGCGCGGCGATCGAGACGGTATCGCCCGACTTGTGCGTGAAGCCGCGGCCGGCATCGTCGCGATCCTTGGTCGGCGCGAACAGGGTGCCGAGGAACAGGACGAAGCCGTCGGGATATTGATGCTCGCTGAGCGCCTGGCGTACCAGTTCCTCGGGGTCGCGGCTGATCTGGCTCATCGAGCTGGCGCCATCGAGGACATAGCCGTCGGTGCCCTCGATGCGGAGCACCACTTCGGCACGGCGAACATCGTCGATCGTAAAGTCGTCGTCGAATAGCCGGATGAAGGCGCCGAGCGAACAGGACGCGTTATTGTCCTTCGCCTTGCCCAGCAGCAGCGCCGAGCGTCCTTCGAAGTCGCGCAGGTTGACGTCATTGCCGATCGTCGCACCGACCACGCGGGCATCGGGGGCAACCAGCAGCACGATCTCGGGCTCTGGGTTGTTCCACGTCGAATCGGATCGCACACCGATCTTCGCGCCCCATCCGACCGTCGACAAAGACGGCGCCTTGGTGAAGATCTCGGCATCCGGGCCGATCGCGACCTCGAGATATTGCGACCAGAGTCCTTCCTCGATCAAGGCGGCCTTCAAGGCGGCCGCCTCGGGCGTACCGGGAACCACGCGCGCCAGTCCGCCCCCGATCCGCTGCTCCAGCCGTGCCCGCACCGCAGTGGCGGCACCGGCATCGCCACGCGCCTGTTCTTCGATCACGCGTTCGAGCGCGGATACGGCAAACGTCACGCCTGCCGCCTTAACGCATTGAACGTCGATCGGGCTCAGCAATCGCGGCATGCCATCGGTCGACAGGCCAAGCGAGTCGAGATCGCCGATCGATGTCCCGGCATGCGGATCGAGCAAGTCGCGCGCTACGAGTTCGGCAACCGTCGGCGCGACCCGGCTCATATCGTAGACAGTGCCGTCCGACACGATGACGGGAGTCGGTCCTTCGCCGAGGTCGACTCGACCAATCCAGCGACCGGTGCGCCAGTCGGGTCCAAGGGCGTCGAGGGTATCGAAAGCGAGTGTCACGGCAACATCTCCGGCAAGGCTGTTTCGGTCGGGCTAAAGGACGGCGGCGGGGGGAGGGTGGTAGTAACGGGCAGCGGCGGCGGACCGGGGGCGGGGCATTTCAATGCCTTGCACGTCATACCGGTCCATGCTGTCTCGTCACGGTGTTCCATTATGGCCGGGCTTACCGACCATGCACGTCCTCTCCTCCGCCGATTGACAACGGTAGCGGTACCATTACCGACATACCAACCGCGTTTGCAAGACGACTGGCGGTATATTCGACGTTTCGGCCAAAGCTCCGCAGCATGGTCGCACCCAAGGTCGGTCATCGCGGCAGCGTGATCGTCTTTTTGGTGGCAAGCACGGCCGATCGGATCGGTGTGCCGGTCCTCGCTTGGCCGCCGCCCACGCTGACCTTGAAGCGCCCGGCCGTGACTTTGCGAACGCGATCGGCGCCGTGACGCCAGCGAAGGACGCCATCGCAGAAGGTCAGCGGCAGGCGGCCTGCAGGGTTGATCGGCCCCGCGAGCATTTCCGCGATTGCAAGGCCACCGGCCTGGCCCGGATACCAAGCTTCGACGATCGCCGCGGCATTGGCCTTGGCCCAGGGCAGATCGATCGCGCTGCCGTTCATGGCTCCAGGTCGTGCGCCGAGACGATCATGTTGGCGCTGTGGCGGGTCGATTCCGGAAAATTGGTGCGGGCGCCGGCGCAAGCGCGCCGTGCAACGATTCCGTCCATATGCGCGGCATCCGGCGCGAGCGCCTGCGCCGTCTGTCGTGCGGGTGTCGGTCCGGCCACCGCCGCGAAAGCCTAAGCGATCGCCGCAGACGCCACGCTCCCGCGCCACAAGTCCTGACAGGCCCGCAGCGCAGGTCTCCCTTGCGGCACCTCAGGAAAGCGGGATCTCGAACGGTCCCACGGGCAGTTGCGCCTCGTCCGCCAGATTGACCACCGGGCTGTCGGCCCAGGCATAGCGGACGCGGACGACCGGCTTGCCATCGGGCGCGAGCGTTACCCGATCGCCGCGGGCGACCGCGCTGGCATAGCGGCAGCTCCCGGCATCGGCTCCGCACAGTTCGAAGCCGATCGCCTGTGCCGACGCCCGTGCATGCAGCGCGCCCGTGACCCCGGTGAAGCGTAGCGTCACTCCGCCGTCGGGGGTGCGGCTTGCCGACGCGATGCCCGGACCGACGGGCTCGCGGCCCGCATAGGCAAGCGGACGGATGACCCGCGCGAGTCGCTGCCCGACGGCATGCTTCTCGCCGGGATGGATATCGAGCGGATCGCCGAGATCGATCGTCACCGCGACCCCTGCATGACCGTCCCGCTGTGCCATCACGCGTTGCGCCTCGCGGACATTGGCCCAGCCGCTTTCGCCGGGCGCGATCGGGGGCGTGCCGTAATTGGCAAGCTGCGCGATCGCCAGCGGGATCGTCGGCCGACCGAATTGTTGCCGCCATGCGCGGGTCATGGTGGCCAGCCGCGTCTCGTATCCGGGCAGGCCGGTATCGGACTCGCCCTGATACCATGCGATCCCGGCGAGCGCCGTCGGCCCGAGCGGCGCGATCATCCCGTTGTACAAGGTCCCCGCGCCGTTGATGTCGTCCCAGGGCGAGCGCGGCGCGTTGCCCGGCACGCGCCTGGCGATCGCGTAGCGCCAGCCGTCACCGATCGGCACGACGCTGCCATCGGCCAGTGTCAGCGTCATCGTATCCGCCGGCCCGGTCATCCCGCCATAGGCATAGACGTCATCGTCGTTGACGGTGATGACGTTGCGCCCCGCCTTCAGCGCGCCAGCAGGCAGCGTATAGATGCGGGGCCGGCCGGCATTGCTGTTCCCGCCGACGCCGATGCCGTTGACCCATGTCCGATCCGCGTCGTCGACCACGCCGATCGCCAGCGTCGCCGCGCCGCGCGCCTGCGCGGTGGTCAGCGTGACGACGCGCTGATACCAGACCATGCCGTTATAGTCGGCGAGTGCGGGCACGCCCCAATTTTCGAAATTGCCGATCTTCGGCACGGGCTTCCAGTCGAGCACGGCGTCCGGCTGCCAGGGTTCGCGCCCTTTGGCGTCGCCCGTGCCGCCTCGCCACCATTCTTCCCAGATCGTCGACGCGCCTCGCTCTGCGGCGACCGCGTCCTTTGCGTGCACCGCGAGCAGGTCGGCCTCGCGCGCCATCCCGGCAGACCGCAGCGCAGTGTCGCTCATCCAGGCGCTGATCCGCGATCCGCCCCAGCTTGCGTGGATCGCGCCGATCGGCACGCGCTCGCTCCGCCGCAGCGCCTGCACCATGTAGAAACAGGCCGCCGAGAACCCCGGGACGGTATCGGGATCTGCCGCCGCCCACTGCGGTTTGGCCGCGAACCGGGCAAGCGGCGTTTCGCTGGTCGCCTTGGCGATCGTGACGAGGCGGAGTTGATCGTCGAGCGGCGGATGCGCGTCGGGTATCAGGTCCTGTGCCGAATTCACCGCCAGTTCCATGTTGCTCTGTCCCGAACACAGGAACACGTCGCCGATCAGCAGGTCGTGGATCGTCGTCACGCCGTCGCTACCGGTAACCGTCAGGTCGTAGGGCCCGCCTGCGGAAAGCGGTTTCAGGCGCAGCTCGAATCGACCATCGCGATCCGCCTTCACCGTCGAGGTACGGCCCGCCAGGCGGACCGTAACCGGCCTGCCCGGAAGGCTTTGGCCGCGCAGCACGACGGGCTGGCCACGCTGCAGGACCGCGTGATCCCCGATGATCCCGTCAAGGCGTGGGGCGATATTCGGATCGGCCGCTGCCGCCGAGCCAGATACTGCCGAGCCGAGCGATACGGCGATTCCGACCATGGCAACTGACAGGGCGTTCGACGGACGGATCTTCATGCGTTTGCCGCTTCGATAGGAGGAAAGGGGGAGGGAGGAGGTAAGGCGGGCATAGGAGCAACGGGGAGAATCATGGCGTCGGCATCCCCCGCGCGGCGATCTCGCGCAGCCGGATCCGGTAGCGCGGCGAGCCCGCAATCAGGCGCTGCCTCTCCACGCCGCTCTTCCGGATTGCTTGTCCGGCGACGACCGCATTCGGCATAGGGTTTTGCGCGGTCCGTCTCCCATCAACATCGTGTCGTACCTCGCCATTCTTGGCAGCGTTGGTATCGCTCACACTTCAATTTATACGCCGACAAAGACCGCCAGCAACTCTTTTCTGGCCGCCGTGAATTGGTCAATTCGACCGGTGCGTGCGTTGCGGGGTCTGCGTTCGGCCCTGCATCGTGACAGAGAAGGCGTCGATGCAATATTCGAGCGCAACTGTCCGTGATATCGGTATCATCTGGAGCGTATCGGGTGTCTCGCGCCGCCCGCCTTCACGACCGTTTCTTTGGGAGACCAGTAATGCCGATCGCTTCCTCGCTCGATACCGCATCCCGCCGCTGGAGGTACGCGCTCGCCGCATTGCTCGCGTCCACTCTGATGCCGGGCGCCGTGACGGCCGATCCGCTCGATCCGACCGGCCGCTGGAGTGCGAATCAACAGGGCCAGGCCGCCGTTCCGCCGATGGGCTGGAACAGCTGGAACGCGTTCAACAGCGGTATCGACGAGGAAAAGATCCTCGCGTCCGCGCAGGCGCTCGTCGATACGGGGCTGTCGGGGATGGGGTATCGCTACGTCAATATCGACGATGGCTGGTGGCTGAAACGCCGGACCTCGGACGGACGCATGGTCATCCGCGCCGCGCAATTTCCGTCGGCACGCATGTTGGCGAGAACGGGAGCCGCGAGCAGCCAGGGTGCCGATTATACCAGCTTCCGGCCGCTCACGAACCGGTTGCACGCAATGGGACTGAAGGCCGGAATCTATTCGGATATCGGGCGTAACAGTTGCGGGCAGATCTACACGGCGCAGTTCGACAACCAGCCCGTCGGCAGCGTTGCCGAGCGCGAGGTGGGGCTTTATGGGCACGTCGATCAGGATATCCGGCTGTTCTTCACCGAATGGGGCTTCGATCTGATCAAGGTCGATGGCTGCGGGGTGCGCGGGTTGCCGGCGGATCACCCGCGGGTGCGATCGGGGCTGTACCGTGCGTTCCCGCCGATCATCGACATGCAGTCGCTGGGCCGGACGGACGTCGCGGCGGTTCGCGCGCTATACGGTTCTGTCGGCGCGGCGCTGCACCGCGAACGCCCGCGCGGCGACTATCTGTTGTCGCTGTGCCTTTGGGGATCGGCCGACGTTCGCGCCTGGGGCAAGGATCTCGGCAACATCTCGCGCACCAGCGACGATATCACGCCGCACTGGACGCGGATGCTGACCAATTTCGACACCGCCGCGCAGCGTGCGCTCTATGCGCATCCGGGGTCGTGGAACGATGCCGACATGCTGTTCGTCGGCACCGGGGAGTTCGATGCGCAGCACATGACCGAAGCGAAGTCGCATTTCGCGCTGTGGGCGATGATCAATTCGCCCCTCGTGATTGGGTACGACCTTCGCAAGCTGACGCCGGCACTGCTGTCAGTGTTTGGCAACCGCGATATCATCGCGCTGAACCAGGATCCCGCGGGCAATCAGGCCGTGATCGCCTATCACAGCGACGACGTGCAATTCTTCGTCAAGACGCTCGCCGACGGCAGCAAGGGCGTAGCGCTGTTCAACCGCGATGCGGCCCCGGTGGATGTCGTGTTGCAGGCCGGACAGATGAAGTTTCGCGACGATGCGCCGGTGACGCTGGTCGACCTGTGGAGCAAGAAGACGACGCGGTTTACCGGCGAGACGCGCTTTACGCTGGCGGCCCATCAGACGCTGGTGTTCCGGGCGCAGGGTACGCGACGGTTGAACGAGGGGCTGTATCTGTCCGAACAACCGGGCCGCGTTAATCCCGCGGTCGACGGCGTGGATACCGCGCGCGCCGACCCGACGATCCATCATTCGGTCACCGCATGGTCGGGCACCAAGGGGCCGGGCGAGCATGTTCAATATGGCGGCTGGGGCGGCGCGCGGGCGGATCGCGCGGTATATGGTCAGGTGCTGCGGATTGCCGGCAAGGATTATGACACAGGCTTGGGCGTGCTGGCCGGTTCGCGGCTGGAGGTTCGTAACGCAGGGTTCACCCGGTTTGCGGCCGAGGTCGGTATCGACGACGCAGGTCCGGCGGCCAGCAGTCCGCTGCGGTTCGCGATTTATGGCGACGGCAAGCTGCTTGCGACCTCGCCACCGATCGGTTTCGGCGATCCTGCGGCGTCGTTGGAGGCCGACGTGACCGGCGTGAAGATCGTCGAACTCGTAACGCGATCGACCGGGCAGGGCGCCGCGCTGCCGCCGCGCCCTGCGGTGTGGGCGAATGCGAGGCTCACGCGATGACGGCGAGAGAAGCGACGTCGATGCTGATCTCGACCCGCAGTTCCATTCTATCGTGGTCGACCGGGTCTGCTGATCGTGACGATCGCATGCTGCGCATCGGGGGGCGTCCAAGGCCAATTAGCCGGCACCTACGCGTGCAGACACGCCATAATAGCGATGGTCGGCTGGGTCGTAATTTAGCTGGGGGTGCGGGCTGTCTGAGCCGCAGAGGACTGTATCAGCCCTGTCGGAAAATGGCTCCCTGAGTAGGATTCGAACCTACGGCCACTCGATTAACAGTCGAGAGCTCTACCGCTGAGCTATCAGGGAACGTTGCCGGAGGCGGCTCTATAAACGGCCAGTCGGACGATGCAAGCAGGTTTCGCCGCAAAAATGCAAAGTCCGCGATAAACCGCGCTCAGGAGACGAACTGTTCCATCGTGATCCGGTCGTCGAGCGCGTGCTCGGGATCGAACAACAGCGTCAGTTCGCGCGCGCGGTCCATGCAGATGTCGACCTGTGCGACATCGCGAATCTCGCGCTGGTCTGCGACCGCTGAGACGGGGCGTTTGCCGGGATCAAGCACGCGGATACCGATGCGGGCCTTGTCCGGCAGGATCGCGCCGCGCCAGCGCCGCGGGCGGAACGGGCTGATCGGGGTCAGCGCGATCATGCCGGAGCCGAGCGGCAGAATCGGGCCCTGTGCCGACAGGTTGTAAGCGGTCGAGCCGGCCGGCGTCGCGACGAGAATACCGTCGCAGGCGAGCTCGGCCAGGACGATGCGGTCGTTTACCGTCACTTCGAGATTGGCGGTCTGGCGGGTCTCGCGCAGGAACGACACCTCGTTGATCGCGGGTAGCGTGTGCGTGCGCCCGTCGACGCCGAGCGCGGTCATGCTGAGCGGGACGACCTTGAACGGCTTTGCGCGCTCCAGGCGGTCGCCGAGCCCGTGATGCCGCCATTCGTTCATCAGGAAACCGACCGTGCCGAGGTTCATCCCGAACACGGGGACCGGCGGCTTGCGGCGTTCCAGCATGGCGTGGAGCGTCTGGAGCATGAACCCGTCGCCGCCGAGCGCGATGATCACGTCGGCGTCCTCGACCGACACCCACTCGCCCATGTCGGCGAGCTGGGCCTCTGCGGCACGAGCGGGCGGGGTGTTGGACGCAACCAGCGCCCGCCGCTCGTACCGGCTCATCCGCCGGTGACGCTCATGTGGCGCGCGACGGCCGGGCCTTCGCCTTGGCCGATGCGGAAGTCGTGCGCCTTCGGCTTGGCGAACAGGCCGGCGTCAATCGCTGCGTCGAGCCCGGCGGTACCGCCTTCGCGCAGCGCCGCCTTCAGATCGACCTGATCGTCATGGCCGAGGCACATGTAGAGCTTGCCCTCGGTGGTCAGGCGGACGCGGTTGCAGCCGTCGCAGAAATTGGCGGTCAGCGGCGAGATCAGCCCGAGGCGCGTGCGCGTGCCGTCGACGTTCCAGTAGCGCGCCGGGCCCCCGGTCTTGTGGGCATCACGCGCGAGCGTGAACTGCTGGCCGAGTTCGTCAAACACCTTGGTCAGCGGCAGGAAACGATCGGTACGGTCCTCGTCGATCGCACCGAGCGGCATCGTCTCGATCAGCGAGAGGTCGAAGCCTTCGTCGCGACACCAGGCGAGCATCGGTGCGATCTCGTCCTCGTTAAAGCCCTTCAGCGCGACCATGTTGATCTTGATCGCCAGCCCCGCGTCACGCGCCGCGTAGATGCCGCCAATCACCTGCGAGACGTCGCCATGGCGGGTGATGTAGCGGAAGCGCTCAGGGTCGCGGCTGTCCATGCTGACGTTGACGCGGCGGATGCCGGCGCCGACCATCGCCTCGGCATGCTGTGCGAGGCGCGTGCCGTTGGTGGTCATCGTCAGCTCTTCGAGCCCCGACCCGATGTTGTGACCGAGGCGCTGGACGAGTTCCGCAACGTCGCGACGCACGAGAGGTTCGCCACCCGAAAGACGTATCTTCGTCACGCCACGCGCGATGAAGCGCTCGGCGATGATCGCGATCTCTTCGAGGCTCAACAGCTTGGCGCGCGGCAGGAACGTCATCTGCTCGGCCATGCAATAACGGCAGCGCAGGTCACAGCGATCCGTCACCGAAATCCGCAGATACTTGATCGTGCGGCCGTGTGTGTCCTGCAACGGCTTCTGCTTGAGGGCTGGCGCTGACGTCATCCCTTCAGAGCTAGGACGTGGCTGTCCCGGTAACAAGGCCGGATCGGCCGGTAATGGACGGGCAAATGGATTGGCGGGGGGCGATGCGCCAGCTAAGCTCGCACCGATGGTATTGGGTGCGACGGATATGGAAGACATGCAGACAGCAACGACACTGTTTGCAGTATCGTTCCGTCAACGCGATGAGATTGAAGAGATTCTGGCATCCACGGGGGCTGGTGCCGGCTGGCGTGCTGCGGTCTTCGGTGACGCAGAAGCGATCGGCAGCCGGTTTCTCGCAAGCCATGCCGCGGTCGCCCTGATCGACGCACGCGGCGCGCTCGACGAGGGCCTGGCCGCGGTGCGTGCGCTCGGTGGGCTGGTGGCGACCAACGGGGCAGCGTTGCTGGTGCTGGTCTCGCGCGGCGACGTCGAGGCGATCCGCGAATTCTTCGATGCCGGCGCGACGCAGTTTCTCGCCAGCCCTGCGAGCGAAAGCGAACTGGTGCAGGCCTTGCGGTTTGCCGGGCGCCATGCGGCGCGTGCTTCGGGCGGGACGATCGACCGACGTGGTATACCCGGCGCGTCGCGATATGATCGGGAAACGGGCGAAGCGCGGCGCTGGATCGTCGGGCGGATCGCAGAGGACCGCCCCGTCGCCGTCGTACTGGTAGCCCTGTCGCGGCTCGACATCGTCAACGCCGCGCATGGTCGGCCAGCGGTCGACGGACTGATCGAAGCGGCTGTCCGTCGTACCGAAACGGTCGCGCGCGAAGCCATCGGCGTCGAGGCGATGGTCGCGCGGCTGGGCGGGTCCGAGTTCGTGCTGGTTATCGAAGCGTCGGGGGCGGCGGTCACGGCGGCGATCACCGCGCTGGATGCGGCGCTCGCGCGCCCGTTCACGGTCGCGTATGCGCGCGCCGTACTCGGCTGCCGGTTCGGCGTGGCACAGCGCCAGCCGGGCGACGATGCCGCCGCACTGCTTCGCCGCGCGAGTGAAGCGCTGGCCGAGGCGAAGGCGAGCGACGGATCGGTGCTGCACGTCGCGTTGCCCGACGGGGTCGCCCCAATCGATGCGCTGGCGATCGATCTGCACCACGCGATCGAACGCGACGAGATCGAGCTGCGCTGGCAGCCGCAGATCGAGGTCGCAAGCGGCAAGATCACCGGCGTCGAAGCGCTCGCGCGCTGGAGCCACAGGACGCTCGGGCCGCTTGGCGCGGACACGCTGTTCGATGCCGCCGACCGTGCCGATCTGGGAATTGCGCTGTCCGATCATATCCAGCGCCTGGTGTTGGCGCGGGCGGTGGCATGGCCGGAAGCACTCGGCACGTTGCGGGTGTCGCTGAACCTGACCGCGGCGGATATCACCCGGCCGGGCTTCGCGGCGTTGTTCCTGGCGCGCGTCGACGAGAGCGGGTTTCCCCGTGGTCGATTGACCGTCGAGATCACCGAGACCGGGCTGATCGAGGATCTGGCCTCGGCGTCGGCCTTGCTTGCGGAGTTGCGCGGGGCGGGGTGTCGGGTGGCGATCGACGACTTTGGCACCGGCTATTCGAGCCTTGCCTATCTGAAATCGCTGCCGCTCGATTACGTCAAGATCGACAAGTCGCTGGTCCGCGATATCGACGGCGGCGCGCGCGACCGCGTGGTGGTGGCGGGCGCGATCACGATGGCACGATCGCTCGGGATGGTCGTGGTGGCCGAGGGGGTCGAGACGCCGGCGCAACTTGAACTGCTGGCCGCCGCGGGATGCAGCCTGTACCAGGGGTTCCTGGTATCCGAGGCGGTCACCGAGCCGGCATTGCTCGAACTGATGATGCGGGAGTGATGCGAAAATGATGCGTGCTTCGATCCTGCCGGTGGCGATGTTCGTTGCCATACCGGCGGCCGCACAAGCGCCGGCGGAAACGGCGATCCGCCAGGCGATGGAGGCGAGCGCCGCCGGCTGGAATGCCGGCGACCTCGCGCGGTTCATGGCGATCTACGCGGACGATGCGGTGTTCGTGACCCCGAAGGGCGTGTTGCGCGGCAAGCCGGGGATTGCCGCCAAATACCAGCCGAGCTTTCGCGGTGCCGGCAACGCACGCGGCACGCTGTCGTTCGCGTTCCTGGAGATGCGGGGGATCGATCCACGCCATGCGCTGCTCGTCGCGCGCTGGACCCTGAGCGGACCGTCGACGACCGAAAGCGGGATGACGACCCTGGTCTTCGCGCGGCGTGGTACGGCGTGGCAGATCATCGCGGACCACAGCAGTTGACCCCTAGCGGTTGACGGCACAGTGCCGCTACGGCTGCTGACGCAACGCGCCAGCGGACCGGATATCGGTGATCGTCGGATAGCCGTTGACCGCCATCAGCAGGTCCGCCTCCGCCAGCAGGCATTTGAGCACGTGCGCCGCGCCCGCTGCGCCACCTAGCGCTAGCCCATATGCATAAGGCCGACCGACGCCCACCGCGGCGGCACCGAGCGCCAGCGCCTTCACCACGTCGGTGCCCGAGCGCACGCCGGAATCGAACAATACGGGCGTTTCTCCCGAGGCTGCCACGACGTCCGGCAGCATGTCGATCGCCGCGATGCCGCCATTCGCCTGCCGTCCGCCATGATTGGAGCAATAGATCGCGTCGGCGCCGGCATCGATCGCGCGCCGTGCATCGTCGGGATGGCAGATGCCCTTCAGGACCAGCGGCAATTTGGTCAGCGACCGCAGCCACGGCATGTCGGCCCAGGTGAGCACCTTGCCGAACACGCCCGCCCATTGCCGCACCGCCGCCGCGGGGTCTTCTTCGGGCGGACGGTCGAGCATCGCCCGGAACACCGGATCGCTGAAATAATTCGCCAGAACATGCCCGCGCAGTTGCGGGAAGTTCGCCGTATTCAGGTCGCGCGGCCGCCAGCCCGTGACCCAGGTGTCCAGCGTCACGACGATCGCCTTGTACCCGGCGGCCTCGGCACGGCGGACGAGGCTTTCGGTCAGGGCGTCGTTCTTCGGGGTGTAGAGCTGAAAGAAGCCCGGCGTGTCTCCGAATTGTGCAGCGACGTCTTCGAGGGGATCGTTCGACAGCGTCGACTGGCAAAGCGGCACGCCGGTGGCGGCGGCGGCCTTTGCCGCTGCGAGATCGCCGTGACCGTCCTGGGTGCAAATGCCGTTGATTCCGACCGGCGCCATGAACAGCGGCGTCGGAAGGCGCATGCCGAACAGCTCGATCGACAGGTCGCGGCGGGAACAATCGATCATCATCCGCGGCGTCATCCCCCAATGCGCGAACGCGTCGGCGTTGTGGCGCTGGGTCTGCTCATCGCCGCACCCGCCCTGCAGATAGGCGAGCGTCGCGGGGGGCAGCGCGGCGGACGCTCGCGCTTCGAGCGTCGCGAAGTCGACCGGCACGCTCGGCAGCACGCCGTTCAGCCCCGCGAAGTAGATCGCGTTCTGGTAATCGCCAAAATGCGGCGCACTCTTGGGTGCAGCGGCCATGGTGCCTCTCCTATGTTTTGTCGGACACTACACCGGGCGCCAGCGAAGTCGGACAGATTTTCGCACGTCAGGCCGGCGAACACGCGCCTTTGGTCGGCGGCGACGGATCGAAACCAGGAAGGGAGTGGCGGATCGGGCCGTAGTCCTTAAGATCGCGCCATCCATGCAAGAAAGCGTAACCATGCATCTTCGCCTTCCCGTCATTGCCCTGCTGTCGCTATCTGCGAGTGCGATCGCGCAGATTCCTGTACAGACTCCCGCCCAGGCCCCTGCTGCCGATCCGGCCGATCCGAACGCGTATCTGGAGGATATTCACGGTGCGCGGGCCCTCGACACCGTGAAGCGCTGGAATACGCGGTCGCTGGCGGCGCTCGAAGCGAAGCCTGGCTATGCGGCGTACCGCCAGCGCGCGCTGGACCTGTTGCAGGCCGACCGCCAGATCGCCAACCCTGACCAGATCATCGGCGATCAGGTGCTCAACCTCTGGCAGGACAAGAGCAACGTGCGGGGCCTTTGGCGGGTCGCGTCGCTGGCGTCGTTCAGCAGCGGCAAGCCGGTCTGGCGGACGCTGATCGACGTCGATGCGCTCGGCAAGGCGGAGGGCAAGAGCTGGGTGTGGAAGGGTGCGACCTGTCGCTCGCCGTCCTATGATCGCTGCATGGTCGCATTGTCGAACGGCGGCGGCGACGCGGTCGAGGAGCGGGAGTTCGACATCCCGTCGGGCAAGTTCGTCGCGGACGGCTTCGTCGTGCCGATCTTCAAGACGCGGTTGAACTGGGCTGGGCCGGACGCACTGTACGTCGCGACCGATTTCGGTCCCGACAGCTTGACCAAATCGGGCTATCCGCGCGTCGCCAAACTGTGGCGCCGCGGTACGCCACTGACCGCCGCGACCGAGATCGCCAGCGCGACGCAGGATGACGTCGGGATCAACGTCAGCGTATTTCCGGATGGCGAGCAGCGCTATCCGCTGGTCGTCCGCGACACCGATTTCTTCCATTCAAAGCGCAGCCATGTCGCGCAGGACGGCCGGCTCGTGCCGTCGCCGCTACCCGACGACGCGGTGATCAACACCGTGCTCGACGGCCGGCTGATCGCGACGCTGGCGTCCGACTGGCGCGGTGTGCCGGCGGGAGCAGTGGTCGCCTACAGCATCGCCGACGTGTTGGCCGGCCGCGCGCCGACGATCGAGCGGGTGCTGGTGCCGACCGCGACGCAGGCGGTGGAACAGGTCGATTCGAGCAAGTCGGTGCTGTGGGTGAAGATGCTCGACGACGTATCGGGGCGGCTCGTGTCGCTGACGCGCCGTGCGGACGGTCGCTGGACGCAGGCGGTCGCGGCTTTGCCGACCGCTTCGACGATCCACCTCGATGCGACTGCGGGCAAGGACGATCTCGCCTTCGCGATGGTCGAGAGTTTCCTCAGTCCGCCAACGCTCTATGCCGTCCGTCCGAACGCCCAGCCCGCGACGGTCGATACGCTGCCTGGGCGGTTCGATGCCTCCAGAATGCAGGTCGAACAGCGGTTCGCGACGTCGAAGGACGGGAGCAAGATCCCGTATTTCCTCGTGCGGAAAAAGGGCACGAGCGGACCCGTGCCGGCGCTGGTCCATGCCTATGGCGGCTTCCGCAATGCGCAGACGCCGACCTACCTCGTCGACCAGCCCTATCGGTCGGGCCCGGCCGGTCTGTTCTGGGTCGAGGAGGGCAATGCGTTCGTGCTCGCCAATATCCGTGGCGGCGGCGAATACGGGCCGCGCTGGCACCAGATGCCGCTGCGTGAGAACCGGCAAAAGGCGTATGACGATCTGCACGCGGTCGGCGACGATCTGGTGCGGACCGGAGTCAGCGCGAAACGGAAGATCGCGGTGTCGGGGCGGTCGAACGGCGGTCTGCTGGTCGGCGTCGCGATGGAGCAGCGGCCGGACCTGTATGGCGCGATCGTGATGGGATCGCCGCTGCTCGACATGCAGCGCTATTCGCATCTGTCGGCAGGCGCGTCGTGGATCGGCGAATATGGCGACCCGGACAAGCCGGCCGACTGGGCGTTCATCTCGCAATATTCGCCCTACCAGAACCTGAAGCGCGGCGTGAAATACTCGGTGCCGTTCATCTACACCTCGACCGAGGACGACCGCGTCCACCCCGGCCACGCGCGCAAATTCGCGGCGCGGCTGGAGGAATATGCCGACCCGTTCTTCTACTATGAGAACCCCGAGGGCGGCCACGCGGCCGGCGCCGACAAGATCGAGGACGCCAAGCGCGCGGCGCTCGTCACCGTCTATCTCAACACCCAGCTCGGCACCGCTCCACAGCGCTGATCGTCAGGAATTAGACCATGCGTAACTTCCGTCTGCTACTCGGCGCCGCGATCCTGGTGCTGCCCGTTTCCTCGATCCCGACCGCAGCCGTGCACGCTGCGGAGAACGCCACGTTCGCATCGCTGTCGAAGCGCTATGTCGATGGCCTCGCGCGGCTCAATCCGTCTTCGGCGACCGGCCTTGGCGATCACCGGTTCGACGCGCAGGTCACCGATATGTCGGCGGCCGGGCGTACCAAGCGCGAGGCATTCTCGAAGGCAATGCTAGCGGACCTCCAGCGGATCGATCGGAAAGCCTTGTCGCGCGAAGAGCAGGTCGATGCGGCGTTGCTCGACAATGCGCTGCGCTACGACATCTGGGATGCGGATACGCTGCGCGGCTGGGCGTGGGATCCGCAGGTCTATAACGACATCGCCGGCGGATCGCTGTATTCACTGGCCGCACGCGATTTCGCGCCGTGGCCACAGCGCCTGAAGGCGGCGACCGCGCGGATGGAGGCGCTGCCGGCGTTGCTGGCGCAGGCGCGCGCGAACATCGTGGTTGCGCGTGTGCCCTCGATCTACGCGACGACGGTGGCGAAGCAGAACAGCGGTATCGTCGACATCGCCGAAAGCATGCTCGCGCCGCACAAGACGGAGTTGTCGGCTGCGGACGCCAAGCGCTTCGACGCGGCCCTCGTGACGCTGAAGGCGGCAGTGGCCGAGCATCAGGTCTGGCTCGACAAGACGCTCGTGCCGGGCGCGAAGGGCGACTTCCGCCTCGGCGCGGCGCTGTACGACAAGAAGCTCGGCTTCGCGCTGCAATCCGACCTCACCCGGACCGAAATCAAGCGGCGCGCACAAGCTGCGATCGTCGATACGCGCGCGCAGATGTACGCGATCGCACGGCAGATATTCGGCGCCAAGCCGGGCGCGCTGCTGCTCCCCGACAAGCCATCCGACGCGCAGCAACAGGCCGCGATCCAGGCCGCGCTCGAACTCACCTACGCCAAACGTCCGGCACGCGACGGCATGATCGACGCCTCGACCAAGGCGCTGGCGCAGGCGACCGCGTTCGTCCGCGACAAGGGGCTGGTCGGGATGCCCGACGGTCCGGTGAAGATCATCACGATGCCCAAATTCCAGCAGGGCGTCGCGGTCGCCTATTGCGATTCGCCGGGTCCGCTGGAGAAGAACCTGGGCACGTTCTTCGCCGTCTCGCCGGTCCCGGACGACTGGACCGAGACGCAGGCGACCTCGTTCCTGAGCGAATATAACGACTACATGATCCACGACCTGGCCGTGCACGAGGCGATGCCGGGGCATTTCCTCCAGCTCGCGCACGCCAACGCGACGCAGTCGACGCTGCGCGCGGTGCTTGGCTCGGGGCCGTTCATCGAGGGCTGGGCGGTGTATGCCGAGGGGATGATGGCGGACGAGGGCTATCTGAACGGCGATCCGCTCTTCAAGCTGACCGTGCTGAAAATGCGGCTGCGCTCGATCTCGAACTCGCTGCTCGACATCGGCATCCATACCGAGGGCATGACGCGCGAGCAGGCGATGCAGCTGATGACGCACACCGCGTTCCAGCAGGAGCGCGAGGCGGCCGGAAAATGGGTCCGCGCGTCGCTCGGCTCGACCCAGTTGCTGAGCTATTTCACCGGCTATTCGGAGCATATGGCACTGCGGGACGAGGTCAGGAAGCGTGAGGGCGCGGCGTTCAACCTGAAGCGCTACAACGATGCGCTGCTCGCGCATGGTTCGCCGCCGGTCCGCTATGTCCGCGAGCTGCTGCTCGACCTGCCGATCGGGTAAGTGTCGGTCGCTTGACCGGGTCTGCGAATGCTGTGACCCTGCTCCGATAAAAAGAAGTCATCGGAGGGGTGTCATGGCCGCAGCATTTCGTGGGCGCCGTACAGGGTTGCGGCGTTGACCGGCCCGCTCGCCGGGATACGGATCGTCGAGCTTGCCGGGATCGGGCCCGCGCCGTTCGCCTGCATGATGCTCGCCGATCACGGGGCGGAAGTGATCCGGATCGAGCGCCCGGACGCGAAAAGGGGCGGCCCGGGCGGCGATCCTGCCAAGGACATCCTACTGCGATCGCGGAAAACGATTGCGGTCGATCTCAAGTCCGCCGCGGGGATCGGTGTCGTCCGCGATCTGGTCGCATCGGCGGATGGCTTCGTCGAGGGGTTCCGGCCTGGCGTGGCCGAACGATTGGGGCTGGGGCCGGAGGTGCTGCTCGGGCTCAGGCCGCGGCTCGTCTATGGTCGTATGACAGGCTGGGGGCAGAACGGGCCCTATGCGCAGGCCGCGGGGCACGACATCAACTATATCGCGCTGGCCGGGGCGTTACATGCCTTCGGGCGCGTGGGCGAGAAGCCGACGCCGCCGATCAACATGGTCGGGGATTTCGGCGGGGGCGCGATGATGCTCGCGTTCGGTATGGTTAGCGCCCTGCTTCATGCGCGGACGACAGAGCAGGGGCAGGTGATCGATTGCGCGATGACCGATGGCGCGGCGTTGCTGATGAGCATGATCTGGAGCTTTCACGGGCAGGGCCTGTGGCGCGACGCCCGCGGCGTAAACCTGCTCGATAGCGGCGCCCATTTCTACGATACCTATGCCTGTGCCGACGGGACATACGTGTCGATCGGCGCGATCGAGCCGCAATTCTACGCCGTGCTGCGCGAGAAGGCGGGACTGGCGGCCGATCCCGCGTTCGACCGGCAGATGGACCCACGCGGATGGCCGGCGCTCAAGGAAAGGGTGGCGGCGATATTCGCAAGCCGGACTCGCGACGAATGGTGCGCGCTGCTGGAGCATAGCGACGCCTGTTTCGCGCCGGTCTTGTCGCTAGCCGAGGCGCCCGCGCATCCGCACAATGTCGCGCGCGGCACGTTCATCGAGGCGGGGGGGGTGATCCAGCCGACGCCTGCACCGCGCTATTCCGTTACACCGACGGTCGCGCCACGCATGGCCGATGGGCAAGCCGACACGGCGCGTGTTCTCGCGGAAATCGGATATTCGCCAGCATCTATAGCAGCGTTGACGGCGGAGAAGGTTATCGCCTGAAGCAGGACGCGGTTCCGGTCCTGTCCGGCATGGCGGTGCCTAGGATCGATGGTCGCGCGTTCGCAGCGGTTTCGATCGATCGGCCTGCGGGTATGATCCGGTATGCTGGTGTGGGCCGGTGCTTTCACACCGGCCCGGTAGATTAGTTGCTATCCGAATCGTCGCTATCGCCATCGATTGCGAGGTACAGACCGCCGCCAACCGCGACAGCGGCGAGTGCGACGATGATCAGGCCGCCGTCGCCGGCGATCTTGCTCTTGTCGCCGGTTGCCGATCCCGAGCGAACGGACTTGCTCACCGACAGGCTGCCAGCGGGGCTGGTCGGTGCAGCGCTGGCGGCGACAGGTGCAGCAACGAGTGCGAGGCCGGCCGACGCCATGGCCAAGGATTTGATAAACATTACAAAGTCTCCCGAAAGCACGGCGAACACCACCGCGGCCTACAAAAACGTTCCTGCACGGTAGATTGTTCACAAAGTTTAAAGATCGACGCCCTGTTTCTTCCAAAATTGAAATTAGACGGTCCGTTCGACCTGGGCCTTCGCATGTCTGCTTACGTCTGGTGATTGGCCGCCGGATGATTGTTTCGCCTGAAACGAAAGCGATAGCGCCAGAATCGATCGATTCCCGGCATCCGGTTCAGCGCGGAGAGCGTCGCTATCGACCGACGAACAGACCGGCGAAAAAATTGGTGGGCCCGGCAGGAATCGAACCCGCAACCTAGCCGTTATGAGCGGCCAGCTCTAACCGTTGAGCTACAGGCCCCACCGCCGCCTGCGTTAGCGCAAGCGATCATCCGGCAAAAGGCCGCACAGCAAATGCGCAAAGAAAAAGGGCGCCCCCGAAGGAACGCCCTTTCCGACACTAAATCCTATCGAGCGTAGAAACGCCCGACAGATTTTAGTTCATGTTGTCGGTCTTCTCGTCGGCAGCGTCACGGACGTTGTCGGCAGCTGCGTTCATGTTGTCGGCAGCGTTCTCGAGCACGTCGGTAGCGACTGCGTTCGAGGTGTTGTCCGCCATTGCGTCCATGTTGTCAGCCTGCATTTCCATGTTGTCAGCCAGCATGTCCGCGTTGTTCTCAACGGCGGCGGCTTCTGGCGACTTGCTGCAGGCTGCGACGGACATCAGGCCGGCGGCAGCAGCGATCAGAACGATCTTCTTCATTCGAATGCTCCCAAGCATAGTTTCACTCGCGGCCGACCCGATTGCCGTCGCGAAGTCACGTCAAATAGCGGACCCCGGCGGGCGGTCAATCCGCTAAATTCATCTGTCCGCAAGGTTTGCGGCAGAACGATGACGTTTCGGTTGCTGCAACTCGTCACTTATGGGGCACGATCGGGCCGATTTCCTCGGGCGCATTGGCGACCGTCGCGATCATCGCGGTCCACGCCGCGACGTTCTGGCGAAGCTGTTCGGGGTCGATCAGATCCAGCGTATCCTCGGGCGTGTGGTGGTAGTCGAAGTAGCGCAGACCCGACTGGTTGAGGTCGATTCCAGCGACGCCCGTCGCAATCACCGGGCCGACGTCGGTGCCGCCGTGCGGCGTATCGGCCCCGCGGATGATCCCGAGCGGGGCAAGCGCGACCGCCAGGCGGTCCTCGATGGGCTTGGCAACGGCGGGCAGGCTGCTCTCGAACCGCCAGACGCGGTCGGCACCGAAATCCGATTCGGCGGCGGTCGCGTGACGCTCGCCGGCATGCGCCTTGGCGTAGGCTTGGCCCCCGAAGCCGCCGCTCTCTTCGTCGCCGAACCAGACGACGCGGATTGTGCGACGTGGGCGCTGCCCGCTGTCCATGACGATCTTGGCGGCGGCCGCGGTGATCGCGATGCCCGCGCCGTCGTCGATCGCGCCAGTGCCGAGATCCCAGCTGTCGAGATGGCCACCGATCAGCACGATGCCCGCCTTGGGGTCCGTGCCGGGAACCTCGGCGACGACGTTACCCGATTCCTGCATCCCGACCTGCTTGTCTTCGAGCACCAGCTTCAGCGTCACCGGCTTGCCGAGCTTCACCAGCCGCTCGACATGCTCGGCATCCGCAACCGACAGCGCCGCAGCAGGGATCGGCGTCACGCCCGCTTCGAAATTGGTGTTGCCCGCGTGCGGCCCGCGGCCGTGATCGGTGCCGATCGACCGGATCACGATCGCCGCCGCGCCCTTCTTGGCGGCGACGTTCGGTCCGACGAAGCGCGCGGTGCCCTGCGATCCATAGCTCGACCCGTCCTGGGTCGGCTGCATCGCGTTGGAGACGAACGCGATTTTGCCCTTCAGGCTGCCGTCGGCGGCGAGCGCCAGGTCGTTGTACGTCGGGAAATACACGATCGGCAGGGTCAGTCCGCCCGGCGGCGTCGCGCCCGAATTGCCGAGGCCGACCAGATGCAGCTTCTGCGCATAGGGCGCGACCAGTTCCCCGCTCTCCGTGCCGCGCGACCAGACCGGCAGCTGGTATGTCTCGATCCGCACGTTCTTGAACCCGAGCGCCTTCAGCTTCGCCACCGACCAGGCGCGCGCCCGCGGTGCCGCCTCGGTACCGGTCATGCGCGGGCCGACCTCGGTCGTGATCCCCTCGACGATCTTGTAGGCGGTATCGTCGGTGAGCGCCTTGTCACGGAGTGCAGCGACCTTCGCATCCGCCGCGGTCGGCGGGGCGGCGGTGCGCTGCGCGAACAGGGGGGAGGTGAGGGCGGAGGCGGCCAGCGCCGCGAGCAGGGTGCGTTTCATCATCGGGGCAGCGTATGTCGGCGCTCCCCGTTTGCCAACGGCCCGCCGCATCGCTATCTGCGCACGTCAAATCCCGCCCATATTCAGAACGGAGCTCGGCACCCACATGGCCGTCCAGTATACCTACGTCATGAAGGGTCTGTCGAAGACCTTCCCCGGTGCCAACAAGCCCGTTCTCAACAACATCCACCTGCAGTTCATCCCCTCGGCGAAGATCGCGATCATCGGGCCGAACGGCTCGGGCAAGTCGACGCTGATGAAGATCATGGCCGGCATGGATCCCGATTTTACCGGCGAGGCCTGGGCAGCCGAAGGCGTCAACGTCGGCTATCTCGCGCAGGAGCCCCAGCTCGATCCGACCAAGGACGTCATGGGCAACGTCAAGGATGGCGTCCGTCCGGTCGCGGATCTGGTCGACCGGTTCAACGCGATCTCGGCCGAGATGGGCGATCCGCAGGACGACACCGACTTCGACGCGCTGATGGAGGAGATGGGCGAGCTCCAGGCCAAGATCGACGCGGTCGATGGCTGGGCGCTCGACAGCCAGCTCGAACAGGCGATGGAAGCCCTGCGCTGCCCGCCGGGCGACGCGTCGGTGGTCAACCTCTCGGGCGGCGAGAAGCGCCGCGTCGCGCTGTGCAAGCTGCTGCTGGAAAAGCCGCAGATCCTGCTGCTCGATGAGCCGACCAACCATCTCGATGCCGAAAGCGTGTCGTGGCTGGAGAACTACCTCAAGGAATATACCGGCAACGTCATCCTCGTGACGCATGACCGCTACTTCCTCGACAACGTCGTCAACTGGGTGCTCGAGCTCGATCGCGGGCGCTACTACACCTATGAGAGCAACTATTCGGGCTATCTGGAGAAGAAGGCACAGCGCCTCAGCCAGGAAGAGCGCGAAGAGGCCGGCAAGCAGAAGGCGATCGCCGACGAGCTGGCGTGGATGCGCCAGACCCCCAAGGCGCGCCAGACCAAGTCGAAGGCGCGTATCCGTGCGTTCGACGAGCTGATGGAGAAGCAGGAGAATCGCGTCGCCGGCAAGGCCGCGATCCTGATCCAGCTGCCAGCGCGTCTCGGCGGCAAGGTGATCGAGGCGAAGGGCCTGACCAAGTCGTATGGCGACAAGCTGTTGTTCGACGGTCTCGACTTCACGCTGCCGCCGGGCGGCATCGTCGGCGTGATCGGTCCCAACGGTGCGGGCAAGTCGACCTTGTTCAAGCTCATCACGGGCCAGGAAACGCCGGACGAGGGCACGATCGAAGTCGGCTCGACGGTCAAGCTCGGTTATGTCGACCAGAGTCGCGACGATCTCGATCCGAACAAGAACGTCTGGCAGGAAATCTCCGACGAGCTCGAGATCTTCCGCTTCGGCAAGCAGGAGATGGGGACGCGGGCGTATGTCGGCGCGTTCAATTTCCGCGGGCCGGACCAGCAGAAGAAGGTGGGCCAGCTCTCGGGCGGTGAGCGCAACCGCGTCCACATGGCCAAGATGCTCAAGGAGGGTGGCAACGTCCTCCTGCTCGACGAGCCGACCAACGATCTCGACGTCGAGACGCTGCGCGCGCTCGAAGAAGCGCTGGAGACGTTCGCGGGTTGCGCGGTGGTCATCAGCCATGACCGCTTCTTCCTCGATCGCCTCGCCACGCACATCCTCGCGTTCGAGGGCGACAGCCATGTCGAGTGGTTCGAGGGCAATTACGCGTCGTACGAGGAGGACAAGCGCCGCCGCATGGGCGACGCCGCCGATCGGCCTACGCGTCTGGCGTACAAGAAGCTGACCCGCTGAGGACGATGCCGGTCGTCGAACACCCCCCGGGCGGTACCAACGCTCCCGCTGCTGGCGAACTCGAATATCGTCTTCGCCAGCAGTCGATCCTGGCCGATTTCGGGATCGAGGCACTGCGCGCGCGGGATCTGGATCCCATGCTGCAGCGCGCGACCGAGCTGTGCGGCGAGGGCATGCGCTCGAAATACTGCAAGTTCCTTGAATATCGCCCCGAACAGGACAGCCTGCTGGTGCGTGCGGGGATCGGCTGGGAACCGGGGGTGGTCGGGTCGACCGAGATGCGGACCGATCTCGGCTCGCCCGCCGGGTTCGCACTGGAGACGGGCGAGCCGGTGATCTCGAACCATCTCGAGAACGAGCAGCGGTTTCGCACGCCCGAGTTCATGGCGCGCCACAAGATCCGGCGGGCGATCAACGTGCTGGTCGAGACGTCGGGCAAGCGCTTTGGCGTGCTCGAGGTCGACAGCCCCGATGAGGGCCAGTTCGAGCCTGCCGACTTCGCGTTCATGCAGGGGTTTGCGAACCTCATCGGCGTGGCGATCGAGCGGCAGCAGGCGGAGCAGCGGCTGAGCGAGGCGATGGAGCATCAGGAGCTGCTCACGCGGGAGGCCAGCCACCGCGTGAAGAACAGCCTCGCTTTGGTCTCGGCGATGCTCAACCTGCAGATGCAGGAGGACGACGATCCGCGGATCCGGCGGCTGCTCGGCGACGCGCAGGCGCGGATCACGGCGATCGCGCAGACCCACGATCAGCTGTGGCGTGGCGATCAGGTTGGCATCGTCGCGCTCAACGATCTGGTCTGCGGGATCGCGACGGGGCTGGGCGAGCAATCTCTCAACCACCGAATCGACTGCGATATCGAACCGATCCTGATCAGCGCGGATGTCGCGATCCCGGTCGGGTTGCTGGTCACCGAACTCGTCACTAACGCGATCAAATACGCGTATGGCGACGATGGCGGCGTGATTTTGGTCTCGGTACGCAGCGCGGACGGGCGGATCGTGTTGACGGTGTCCGACAAGGGCGGTGGATTGCCGGCGGACTTCGACCTCAAGGCGGCGTCACGCAAAAGTCTCGGGATGCGGATGATCGGCAGCCTCGCGCGGCAGTTGCGCGGGACCGTGACAATCGAGAACGCCGCGATCGGGACCTGCGCGACGCTGGAGGTGCCCGATCCGCGGGTAACCGAGACTTAAATCCCGCGGGGTGGCCGGTTCAAACCGGCGCTATCACCCGGATGATCCCAGCCGCGACCTTAGCCGTCACCGGTGTCCGTGCCAGCACCTCGCCGTCGATCGAAATAGGCAGCGGCGGGATCGTGTTGATCTTCAGGCTCTGCCCCCGGAAATCGCGAACCTTTTCGTGGCGCGAGTCGAGCCGGAAGACGCTGGAGACCCAGTTCTGCACGAGCCGGCGCTTCACGTGGCCCATCACCGCCTGGACCACGATCTCGCCCGAGTCGACGGCGGCCGCATCCACCAGTTCGGTGCCGCCATGATAGGGCCCGTTCGATATGCGGACCTCGACGACACGAATCTTCACTGCGGTCGGCCCTTCGCCGACGATCAGGGTGAACGGGCGGAACCGGAGATATTGGTAGGCCGCCCAGGTGAGATAGCCGACCTTGCCGAAGACCTTCTTCAGACCGTGCGGTACGGTGGCGGCGATTTTCGGGCTGATGCCCATCGCCGCGCAGTTCGCGAAATAATCGCCGTCGATCATGCCGAGATCGATACGGCGCGGCTTGCCGGTCCGGATCACCTCGACCGCGCCCTCGATGTTCAAAGGAATGCCGAGCGTCCGGGCAAAGCTGTTGGCGGTCCCGAGCGGCAGTACGCCAAGGATCACGTCATGGCCGACCATCAGGTCGACCAGCCCGCTGACCGTGCCGTCGCCGCCGCCGAGAATGAGCAGGTCGGGCTTCTTCGCCAGCGCGCGCAGGACGGTCGCTTCAAGGTCCTTCGGATCCTCGACCGCGTGCGCGTCGACCTCATAGGGCAGTCCCGACATTGCGGCGCAGGCGCGCTTGAACAGCTTCTGTCCTTTACGCGACTTGGCGTTGACGACGAGCGCGGCGGAGGTGATCGTTTCGTTCGACATGGGGCCCTCAACGCACCGGATGCGGTTTCGCACCCGTAACGCTCATGGGTAAAGCTTGATCCGCCCGCGGTCATCCCGCAAAGCCCGGGCATGACCGCAAGCTATCCCGCGCTTCGCCTCCGTCGCACCCGCGCCTCCGCCTGGAGCCGCCGCCTCCATGCCGAGACCGTGCTGACCCCCGCCGACCTGATCTGGCCGCTGTTCGTTGCCGAAGGAGAGGGTGTCGAGCAACCGATCGCCAGCCTGCCAGGCGTGTCGCGCTGGTCGGTCGACGGGATCGTTGCGCGAGGCCGCGAGGCGCGCGACCTCGGCATCCCGTGCATCGCGCTGTTCCCGTACACGCAGGTCGAGCGCCGGACCGAGGACGGCCGCGAGGCGCTGAACCCCGACAATCTGATGTGCCAGGCGATCCGCGCGCTGAAGGATGCGGTGCCCGAGGTCGGCGTGCTGACCGACGTCGCGCTCGATCCGTACACGAGTCACGGCCATGACGGGCTGGTCGATGCGGCGGGCTATGTCGTCAACGACACGACCGCCGAGATGCTGGTTGCGCAGGCGCTCAACCAGGCCAACGCGGGCGCGGACATCATCGCGCCATCGGATATGATGGACGGCCGGATCGGCATGATCCGCAGCGCGCTCGAGGCGGAGTCGCATCATAACGTCCAGATCATGTCCTACGCCGCCAAGTACGCGAGCGCGTTCTACGGACCGTTCCGCGATGCGGTCGGATCGCGCGGGCTGCTGAAGGGCGACAAGAAGACGTACCAGATGGACAACGCCAACGCCGAGGAAGCGCTGCGCGAGGTCGCGATGGACCTGGCGGAGGGCGCCGACACGGTGATGGTCAAGCCCGGCCTGCCGTATCTCGACATCATCGTCCGCGTCCGTCAGGCGTTCGAGGTGCCGGTGTTCGCGTACCAGGTGTCGGGCGAATACGCGATGATCGAGCACGCGGTCGCCGCGGGTGCGGCGGAACGTGACGTCATGGTGCTGGAGACGCTGATGTCGTTCAAGCGTGCCGGTTGTTCGGGCGTGTTGACGTACCACGCGGCGCATGCGGCGAAATTGCTCGGCGGATGATCGAGACCGAGCGGTTGATCTTGCGCGGTTGGCACGAGGATGATGCCGCCGCGCATCACGCGATGTGCGCCGATCCGGCGGTAATGGCGTATCTCGGGCCGGCGCCCTCGCTGGCCGAGTCTGCTGCGGTCGTCGCGCGTCAGAACGCGATCCTCGCCGACTATGGCGCGTGCTTCTGGGCGTTGGAGAGGCGGGATACCGGAGCGTTCATCGGCTGGTGCGGGATCAAGCCGGGCTCGGTCGGTACGCCGATCGATGGCAAGCCCGAGATCGGCTGGAGTCTCGTCCGGACCGCGTGGGGGCAGGGATATGCTCGGGAAGCAGCGGAGGCTTCCCTCGCCTGGGGCTGGCATGAGCTGAACCTTCCGACGGTCTGGGCAATCACCGTCCCCGCAAACACGGCCAGCCGCAAGCTCATGGAACGGCTCGGGATGATCCGCGTGGTCGACGGCGATTTCGACTACCCGAAGCTCGCGGAAGACGACCCTCTCCGTCGCCATATTCTCTACCGGATCGACCGTCCCGCTTATGTCTGAAAAACCATTGATGGCGCGCTGGTGCCGGACGATGTTCGTCGCGACGATCCTGACCGGATCGTTCCTGCTGTTCCTCGTCCAGCCGATGGTGGCGCGGATGGCGTTGCCGCGGTTGGGTGGCGCGCCGGCGGTGTGGAACTCGGCGATGCTGGTGTACCAGGCGTTGCTGCTCGCGGGCTATGCCTATGCGCATTGGCTCGGGCGGGTGCGGCCGCGGGCGCAGGCGGCGATCCATCTTGGCGTGCTTCTCGTCGCGGCGCTGTGGTTGCCGATCGGGCTGGTCGCTATGGCACCGTCGGCGGAGGCGCAGCCGGCGCTCTGGGTGCCGTGGCTGCTCGGGCTGTCGATTGGGCCGCTGTTCTTCGCGGTCTCCGCGCAGGCGCCGCTGATCCAGCGCTGGTTCAGTGCGGCGAGTGGCGGCGGTGATCCGTATGCGCTGTACGCTGCGTCGAACCTCGGCAGTTTCGCGGGGCTGATCGCGTATCCGCTGCTGGTCGAGCCGCTGATGGCGGTGCACGGGCAGAGCTTGCTGTGGAGCGGCGGCTATCTGCTGCTGATCGTGCTCGTGCTCGCCTGCGCCACCCGCCTGCCCAGGACCGCGGCGGTCGACCATGTCGCCGCGACTAGCCCGCCGCCGGGCGCCAAGCGGATCGCGCACTGGATCGCGCTGGCGCTCGTGCCCTCGGGGATGATGCTGGCGACATCGACCTATATCTCGACCGATATCGTCGCGATGCCGTTGCTGTGGGTGATTCCGCTCGGGCTGTATCTGCTGAGCTTCAGTGTGGCGTTCGCGAACGATCGCTGGCTCGCCGACCTGCTGACGCGGATCGCGCCGATCACGATCCTGTTGTTCGGCGGCATCATCATGGGCGGGATGAACGAGCGCCCGTTCTTCAGCGCAGCCATCGCGCTGGTGCTGCTGTTCATGATCTCGGTCGCGCTGCACACCGCGCTGTACCGCAAGCGGCCCGCGCCCGATCGGCTGACCGGCTTCTACCTCGCGATGTCGGCGGGCGGCGCGCTGGGCGGAGTGTTCGCCGCGCTGGTCGCGCCGGTGGTGTTCGACTGGACCTACGAGTATCCGCTGTTGATCCTGGCTGCGGGGGCGCTGGTGCCGCAGATGTATCTGCTCGGCCAGTTCCGGAGCATTTGGATGGCGAAGGGGCGGACCCGGTGGATCGCGCTCGCGGCGATCACCGTCGTGGTGGCGGTCGTCGCCGGGCTGCGGATCACCGATCCCGGTGGGGTCTTCGGCGAGAGCCGGCAGGGGCTCGATTTCCTCGTCATCGCCGCGCTGGGCTTTGCCGTGATCGGGGCGCGCCTGCCGTATATGATCGTGCTGGCCGGCTCGCTGGTCCTGTTCGGCGGCTATCGCGCGCTCGAACTCTCGATCGATCCGGGCGCTCGGGTACGGAGCTATTTCGGCGTCTATACCGTCCGCGACGAGCCCGGACCCCATGGCGGCCTGCGCGAGCTCGATCACGGTACGACCGTGCACGGCATCCAGTTGCGGGGTTCGCCGGAGCGCGAGCGGACGCCGACCACCTATTACGCGGCGGGCTCCGGCGTCGGGCAGGCGATGCAGGCCGCCCCCGCGCTGTACGGCCCGCGCGCGCGGATCGGCGTCGTCGGGCTCGGGACGGGCACGCTGTCGTGTTACGCACGACCGGGCCAGCGGTGGCGGTTCTACGACATCGACCCGGCGGTGGTGCGGATCGCGCGCGATACCGGCCAGTTCACCTATCTGTCGCGGTGCCTGCCGAACCCGGAGATCCGGATGGGCGACGCCCGCGTGGCGCTGGCACACGATGCGTCGAACAGCCTCGATCTGCTCGCGCTCGATGCGTTTTCGTCGGATTCGGTGCCGATGCACCTGATGACGCGCGAGGCGTTCGCGACCTATGGCCGGGTGCTGGCGCGCGACGGATTGCTGCTGGTGCATATCTCGAACCGGTTCATCGATCTCGAACCGGTGATCGCGGCGGCGGCACGAGAGGGCGGCTGGATCGCGGTCGAGATGAAATATCGCCCGTCGAGCCTGCTGGTCGACCGCGCCTCGGCGTCGGACTGGGTGGCGCTGTCGCGTGACCCGCGCGGGATCGCGGCGTTGCAGGCGAAGGATCTGGATTGGACCGCGCTGACGCCGCGCGAGGGCTTTGCGGCGTGGACCGACGATTACTCGACGATCCTGCCGTTGCTGAAGGGGTTCTGAGTTTCTCGATCCTCCCCCGCCAGGGGGAGGTGGCGTTTGCCAGACGGAGGGGGAGGTCGGGGCAACCGCCGTTCCGTGTCCTCCCCCTCCGTCGCTTCGCGCCACCTCCCCCTGGCGGGGGAGGATTGAGAAGATGTGCTTACGCCGCGGGCATGCTCGCCTGGATGCGGCCGATCGTTTCGCTCTGGCGATCGGTCTCCGCCTGCGCCTTCGCCCGGATCGTCGCAAGCGCGGGATAATCCGGCTGCAGCTTCGCCGCGCGGTCGGTCGCGAGCGCCTCGATGTCGGTCACCAGCGACGAACTCTGCGCGCGCCAGTCGTCTAGCCCGGCGAGCGCGGTTTGCGCGGTGATCCACGCATCGCTGCCGACCGCCGCACCGCGCGCCGACCGTGCCAGCGCCTCCGCCTTCGCCGCATCGCGCGTAAAGCCCATCGTGATCGCATCGAGCTTGCCCGAAATCGCCGCGATCTCCTTGTCGAGCGCCGGATCGGGTGCCGCGACCGTCGTCTTCACCTCGGGCTCGGCGAACCCGAGCTTCTCGACCGGGCGCAGACCGAGCGACGGATAGGTGTTCGGATCCTTGCTGCACGCACCGGTTGCGAGAACCAGCGCGAACGATGCGAAGCGGAGCGAAAAGGCGTGTTTCATGTCTGCCGCTCTATGCCGGCCGGCGCTCGTGCACAACTTTCTCGCGGCAAACCCTTGCGCCCCCGAAAATGCCTGCTATCAGCGCCCCTCCAGTGCACCCATAGCTCAGCTGGATAGAGCATCAGACTACGAATCTGAGGGTCGGGCGTTCGAATCGCTCTGGGTGCACCAGGATTTTCCGCTTCATAGCGGGCTTGTCGAACCGGACACGGGACGGCGATGCACCCATAGCTCAGCTGGATAGAGCATCAGACTACGAATCTGAGGGTCGGGCGTTCGAATCGCTCTGGGTGCACCATTTTTCATCATCGGGTCTTCAGCCATGCGGCGATGCGATCGAGCAATCGTGACGTCGCATCGACGCGTCCGCCGAATTGCAGGAACGCGTGGATCATGCCGTCGTATCGGCGGTGATCGACCGCGACGCCGGCCTCGCGCAGTCGTTGGCCGTACGCTTCGCCTTCGTCACGCAGCGGGTCATTCTCGCATGTTACGAGCAGGGTCGGGGGCAGGGCGCTCAGGTTCTCCGCCAGGATCGGTGATGCACGCGGATCGGTCCGCGCATCCGGCGATGCGAGGTACAGGTCGATCTGCCGCTCCAGCGAGGCGGCGTCGATGATGTTGCCATCCTCGCTTTTGCGCGACGCATAGTCGGTTTCGCTGCGCAGGTCGGTGTTCGGATAGAGCAGGATCTGGCCGCTCAGCGCCGGGCCCCTTTCCGCAACGGAGCGTGCAGCGAGGGCGGTTGCGAGCGTGCCCCCGATGCTGTCGCCCGACACGACGATCCGCGTCGCGTCGATATCGAGCGCTGCGGCTTGCGCGACGAGGCCCGTCAAGGCCGTCCAGCTATCGTCCAGCTGCGCGGGAAAGCGGTGTTCGGGTGCAAGGCGGTAGGCGGGTGCGGCGACCAGCCAGCCTGTCCGGTTGGCCAGCGCACGCAACGCCGGGTCGTGACCCTCGATCGACCCCGCAATCGCCCCGCCGCCGTGGATGTAGAACAGCAGCGGCAAGGGGCCCGGTTTCGGCCGATACAGGCGCACGACCAGCGGCCCCGCCTCGGATGGCAGCAGCAGGTGCGTGATCGCGTGCACCGGTTCGGGTTCGCCCGAGAACGTCTTGAGCAGGGCGGTTTGATAACGGAAATCCGCCAGCCACTGTGCATCGTCCGCAGCGGGGTCAACGTCCGGCGCCAGCGTCGCGATCGAGTCGAGTATCGTCTGGGCCTGTGGATCCACCTGCATCTCCTTCGGGCATGGGACGTTTGGCGGTTGCGACGGGTTCCCGGACGCGCGTGTTGCGACTTTGGACATGGCCGCGCGTTTGGCCCGTAACGGATTTGAAGGAGATCGTGATGAAGCGGACGGGCAAGGGATTGATTGGTGGTGCGGTGCTGGCGGCGGTGTCGGGGATCGGGCTGTCGCTCTATTCGAGTCGGGTCGCGCGCAAGGCCGAGGAACTGGTGCCCGCGGAAGGCCGCTTCCTCGACGTGGCGGGTGCACGGCTGCACTATTTAGACGTCGGCTCCGGTCCGACGATCGTCATGGTCCACGGTCTTGGCGGGCAATTGCGCAATTTCAGCTATGCGCTCGTCGACCAGCTGAAGGACGAATATCGCGTGATCGTCGTCGACCGGCCGGGCTCGGGCTATTCGGTCGCGACCGGCAACACGACGCCGGGGATCCTCGCGCAGGGGGCGATCATCGCCGACTTCATCCAGAAGCTCGGGCTCGATCGGCCGCTGTTCGTCGGCCATTCGCTGGGTGGCGCGATCGGGCTGGCAGTGGGCCTCGACCATCCGCATCTGGTCCGCGCACTCGCGCTGATCGCGCCGCTGACGCAGCCGCTGGAACAGGTGCCCGAGAGTTTCCGCGGACTGGCGCGGATTCCGTCGGGTGCGCGTCTGGCGTTCGCGCAGGTGCTGGGCACGCCGCTGAGCCGCCTGACCGCTAAGAAGACGCTCGAGGGTGTGTTCGCGCCGGAAGCGGTGCCCGAGGATTTTGTGACGCGCGGCGGCGGTGCGCTATCGGCGCGGCCGATCGCGATTGCGGCGGCGGCGGCGGATCTGGCTGGCGCGAACGACGACGTGACGGCGATGACGGGGCGGTATTCGGAGATCGGCGTGCCGACGCGGATTTTGTTCGGGCGGCAGGATGCGATCCTCGATCCGGCGTGGAACGGTCATCGGACGGCGGCGGTGATCCCGGGGGCCAAGATCGACACGATCGAGGGCGGCCACATGATTCCGATCACTGCGCCTGAGGCGTGTGCGCGGTTTGTCAGGGCTGCGTTCGCGGCTGGGTGAGGTTCGGAATCGAGTTGACCTGAACACCAAGCCCCACCCCGGCGAAGGCCGGGGTCCAGTTGGAAAGGTCGACGTAACCGAGAACGGCGCTCCGTTAACAACGTTCCCCAACTGGGCCCCGGCCTTCGCCGGGGTGGTGTTGGCACAGTCGGCACCGACACGCCACAATCGAGCGGTAACTCCCGCTCCTTGTTCTCCCGCGAAGGCGGGAGTCCAGTCTGGGCTCCCGCCTTCGCGGGAGAACACGCTTTGGGCCAGCTTTACCCTGCGACGGGCAGCTTCACCTTGCCTTCGTCGTCGCGTTCCAGCGGGCCGTAGGACAGAACGACTTCCAGCAACAAAGGCCCGCCATAGATGTGTGGGAACAACTGTCCCCCGCGCGACTCTTCCCACTTCACGTCGTCACCAATCGCTTCAAGATCGATCGCGGCAACGTGCAGGTCGGACTGCCCAGCGAAGTGCTTGTCGACCGTTTCGGTCAACTGCTCGGCGGTCGAAAGGTGGATATAGCCATCCGCTAGATCCACCGGTGCTCCCGCAAAGCTCCCGCTTTCCAGGGTCGCCAACTGCTCGCCCGTCAGCACCTTATAGGCGATCGGATCGCGGCTCACTCGCCGTCCTCCGGGCCCGCAGCCGTATCCTCACCGATCGTAGCGCCGGTATCCGGAGCGATCTCTGGAACCGCATCCGCCAGGTTGATCTCGGCGTCTTCCTCGGTTTCCTCGATCCGCGCGGCGGAAACGACGTACTCGCCTTTCGCCACGTCGAACAACTTCACGCCGGCCGAGTTGCGGCTGATGACGCGGAGCGACGCCAGCGTCGTGCGGATCAGTTTCGCCTGGTTGGTGACCAGCATTAACTGATGCCCCTTCGCCGCCGCGAAGCTCGCCACGACCGGGCCGTTACGCGCGATGTTGTCGATGTTGGTGATGCCCTGGCCACCGCGGCCGGTCTGGCGATAGTCGTACGCGCTCGACAGCTTGCCGTAGCCGTTCTCGCAAACGGTCAGGATGAACTGCTCGCGGTCCTTCAGATCATTGTACCGTTCGGCACCCAGATCATGCTCACCTTCGCGCTCGCCCTTCCAGGGGGCGAACTTGAGGTACGTCTCGCGCTCTTCGGGCGTCGCGCCGACACGGTGGAGGACCGACAGCGAGATGACCTCGTCGTCGCCCTTCAGCGTCACGCCGCGGACACCCGTCGACGTCCGGCTCTGGAACTCGCGGACGTCGTCGCCGGCGAAGCGGATCGCCTTGCCGAGCTTGGTCGCGAGCAGCACGTCGTCATGCTCGCTGAGCAGCGCGACGCCGATCAGCTTGTCCTCCGAGCCCTCCTCGAAGCGCATCGCGATCTTGCCGTTCGACGGCACGTTGGTGAACGCATCCATCGCGTTGCGGCGCACGAGGCCGCGCTGCGTCGCGAACATCACGTGCAGGCGGCTCCACTCGCTCAGATCCTCCGGCAGCGGAAGCACGGTCGAGATCGTCTCGCCCGGCGCCAGCGGCAGCAGGTTGATCATCGGCCGGCCACGCGTGGCAGGACCACCCTCGGGCAGTCGCCAGACCTTGTAGCGATAGACCTTGCCGAGGTTCGAGAAGAACAGCACCGGGGTGTGCGTCGAGGTGACGAACAGCTCGGTGACGACGTCCTCGTCCTTGGTCGACATGCCCGCGCGGCCCTTGCCGCCACGCGCCTGCGCGCGGAACGTGTCGAGGCTGGTTCGCTTGATATAGCCCTGCATGGTCACGGTCACGACCATGTCCTCGCGCTCGATCAGGTCTTCGTCGTCGATGCCGTGGGCGGCGGCGGCGATCTCGGAGCGGCGCGGCGTGGCGAATTCGTCGCGGATCGCGATCAGCTCGCCGCGCATCACTTCGTACAGCTTCGCACGGTCGCCGAGGATGTGGAGCAGCTCGCCGATCGTCGCGGCCAGCGCCTTCAGCTCGTCGCCGATCTCGTCGCGGCCCAGCAGCGTGAGTCGGTGGAGGCGGAGATCGAGGATCGCGCGGACCTGCGGCTCGGACAGCTTGTAGATGCCCTCCTGCTGCTTGTCCTCGACCGCCTCGACGAGTGCGATGTACGGCGCGATCTCCTCGACCGGCCATTCGCGCGCGAGCAGCTTGCCGCGAGCCTCGGCGGGGCTCGACGAGCCGCGGATGATCTTGACGACTTCGTCGAGGTTGGTGACCGCGATGACGAGGCCGAGCAACAGATGCGCGCGCTCGCGTGCCTTGGCGAGTTCGAACTTCGAGCGGCGGGTGATGACCTGCTCGCGGAACGTGATGAACGCGCCGATGATGTCGCGCAGGTTGAGCAGCTCGGGACGACCGCCGCGGATCGCGAGCATGTTGGCGGGGAAGCTCGACTGTGCCGGCGTGTGCCGCCAGAGCTGGTTGAGCACCACGTCGGGGGTCGCGTCGCGCTTGAGGTCGATGACGATGCGCACGCCCATCCGGCTCGATTCGTCGCGAATGTCGCTGACGCCTTCGATGCGCTTGTCCTTGGCGGCTTCGGCGATCTTCTCGACCAGCCCGTTCTTGCCGGTCTGGAACGGGATCTCGGTGAGCACGATCGAGCGACGGTCGCCCTTGCCCTCCTCGACGATATGACGTGAGCGGACGATGATCGAACCGCGGCCGGTCTCGTAGGCGGACTTGGCGCCCGCGCGGCCGAGGATGATCGCGCCGGTCGGGAAGTCGGGACCGGGGACGATCTCGAACAGTTCCTCGGTCGTGATCGCGCCATTGTCCATATAGGCGAGGCACGCGGCGATGACTTCGCCGAGATTGTGCGGCGGGATGTTGGTCGCCATGCCGACGGCGATGCCGCCCGCGCCGTTGACCAGCAGGTTCGGGAAGCGCGCCGGCAACACCGAAGGCTCGCGCTCCGAGCCGTCATAGTTCGGCGTGAAGTCGACCGTGTCCTTGTCGAGATCGCCGAGCAGCGCGTTGGCGACCTTGCCGAGGCGTGCCTCGGTGTAGCGCATCGCTGCGGGCGGATCGGGATCCATTGAGCCGAAGTTGCCCTGACCGTCGATCAGCGGCACGCGCATCGACCAGTCCTGCGTCATGCGGGCCAAGGCGTCGTAGATCGAGCTGTCGCCGTGCGGGTGATATTTACCCATCACGTCGCCGACGATACGCGCGGACTTGCGGTATGGCTTGCCGGCGACGAAGCCGCTCTCGTGCGCGCCGTAGAGGATGCGGCGATGGACGGGCTTCAAGCCGTCGCGGACGTCGGGCAGCGCGCGCGCGACGATCACGCTCATGGCATAGTCGAGATAGCTCGACTTCATCTCGTCGACGATCGAGATAGTGGCGATGCCGGCGGGCTCGCCGCCGGTGGGTTCGGCGAGTGTGGTCTCGTCGGTCAAATCTGAACGCTTTCGGCTTGTGTCGGTATGATCGGATACCCTAGCCGAGGGGGCGACACGTTACCACCCCCGCGCACGCGTACGCACGAGGGGGTGGTATGTTTCGGGGCTATTTGCAGGCGGTCTTGGTCTTGTTGCCGGCAAGGGCGCAATCATACGTAACGGTCTTGCCGTTCGCGAGCTTGGCGGTGACCATACGGCCTTTCCTGACGGTCGTAGTGCGCTTGGCGACCCTGGTGTTGCCCATCGGTGTGGTCGTCCTGGTGGTGGTCGTGTGGGTCGCGACGGTCTTCGGCTGGACGGTCTTGGCCTGCGTCGCGGCGATCGCGGCGCCGCCGGACAGGAGTGCGCCGCCGGCGAGGATCGCGAGGGGGAGGGATTTGGTCATGGGGGGTATCCTCTCGTTTCGGCCTTGGTGGACGATGAGCGGAGAGTGCGCCGGGGGACCTGACTGCGTGATGGCAGGCGGGTGAAATCCGCGTCATGGAGGTTGATGAGCGCCGGACGTGGGCGTCGGCGGATCATATGACGCTATTCGCAACGTCACCCCAAATCCGTCACCCCAGCGAAAGCTGGGGTATCCCCGTTTGGCGGGCGGCACTTATCACACGATCATATCCCAGCTTTCGCTGGGATGACGAGTTGGGGCGGGGGGCGGAAGCGATATTGTCCGCGCTACGGCGTTACCTCGACGCCGTCCCACGCGAACAGTTTCCCGCTGTCCGGGGCGCGCAGGCCGTCGATCACGTCGAGCAACTGCACCGCCGCACGGTCCGCCTTGAACAGGTTGCCGGGCGTCACGTTGCCCTGGAAAGGCTTCGACAGCCCGGTATCGACTGTGCCCGGATGAAGCCCGACGACGATCCCGCTGGAGTTGCGTCGCTTGTCCTCGATCGAGATCGTCTTCACCAGCTGGTTCAACGCTGCCTTCGACGCGCGATAGCCGTACCAGCCGCCCAGCTTGTTATCGCCGATGCTGCCGACCCGCGCCGACAACACCGCGAACACGATCCGCCCCGCCTTTGAAGTCACCGGCAGGAAATGCTTTGCCACCAGCGCCGGCCCGATCGCGTTGATCGCGAAGTTGCGTGCCATCCATACCGGATCGAGTTCGCGCATCGCCTTTTCCGGCCCCTTGCCGCCGTCGTGCAACAACCCGGTCGCGACGATCACCAGCGTCGGCGACCCGACGCGCAAAGCCGCCGCGGCAATGCTCGCCTCGTCCTCCAAATCCAGATGTCGGTCGCCAGAGTCCGACCGCGAGAACCCGTAGACCTTGTCGAACGCACCCTCTTCGATCAGCGCCTCTTCCAGCGCCTTGCCGATGCCGCCCGAGGCGCCGATGACGACCGCGCTGCTCACTTGCGCACGAACCGGAACTGCGCGTCGCTGCTGCCCGCCGCGTCATAGGCATACCCGTCGCTGTCGAACCCCTTGATGCCGTCGATGTCGTCGACGCGGTGCTCGACCAGCCACCGCGCGACCATGCCGCGCGCCTTCTTCGCGTGGAAGCTGACGAACTTCTGCGCCTCGCCCTCGCGGAAGTCGATCGCGACGACGCGTATGGAGGAGGGCAGCTTGCCGTCCGCCGCCGCCCAATATTCCTGGCTCGCGAGGTTCACGATCGTCCCCGATCCCTCCGCGTCGACATCGTCCGCGAGCAGCTTGGCGATCCTGTCCCCCCACCAGTCGGTCAGTTTCGTCTTCCGCGGCGCCCATCGCGTGCCCATCTCCAGCCGATAGGGCCGCATCAGGTCGAGCGGGCGTAGCAGGCCGTACAGCCCCGACAGCATTCGCACGTGATCCTGCGCGTGATCCACCGCCGCCTCGTCGAGCGTCTTGGCCTCCAGCCCGGTATAGACGTCACCGGCAAACGCGAACATCGCCGGCCGCTCGGGTAGCGTGTCGAAATCGCGATACCGGTCGGCGTTCAGCTTGGCGAGCGCGGGCGAGATGTGCATCAGTTCCGACAGCTTCTTCTGCGTCAGGTGTGCAGCGGCATGCGCGAGCGTTTTCGCCTCGTCAGCAAACCGTGGCGTGGTGGGCTCGAGCTTGGGTAGTGCGCTCTCGTAATCGAGCGTCTTGGCGGGCGATAGGACAGCGATCATCGTCGCGATTTAGCTATGGCACGAGGCGCGTTCAATCGCCGTTCACGCGCAATCGCACATCAGCGGGATCCAAGCCGCTCGCTTGAACGTATGCATGGCGGACCATATAGCGTCGTCGCGCGCCGCCAAACCGAGGTGGGCCGACGCAGAGGGAGAGTTTCCGCATGAAGACCATTTCTAAGCTTGCACTGGTTGCGGCGTTCGCCACCGGCACGAGCGGCCTTGCGCTGTCTGCGCCTGCGTTCGCCAAGGACAAGAAGGCCGATGCGGCCGACGCGGCCGTCAAGTTGAGCCCCGAAGTCCAGAAGCCGGGCCTCGCTGCTCAGACCGCTTTGGCTGCGAAGGATTACCCGACGGCACAGACCGCGATCGATCAGGTCGATGCGGCGGCCAAGACCGACTATGAGAAGTATATCGGCGCAGCGCTGCGATATCAGCTTGAGTCGGAGAAGCTGGTCGCTGCGCAGACCGCGAACCCGAACGCACCGATCAACGAGACGACCCTGGCAACCCCGCTCGATGCGCTGATCGCCAACCCGGCGACGCCGGCCGCTGATCGTGGTCGTTATGCCTATCGTCGCGGTGCGCTCGCGTTCAACGGCAAGCAGTACCCGATCGCGCTGCAGTATTTCTCCAAGGCCAAGGAACTGGGTTACAACGATCCGAACCTGCCGTTGCAGATCATCAAGGCGAAGATGGATAGCGGCGATGTCGCTGGTGCTACTGCCGATCTGGATGCCTCCATCACCCAGATGAGTGCATCGGGTCAAAAGGCGCCGGAAGAATATTATCGTTATGCCGTCGCCAAATCGTATGCGGCCAAGCGCAAGCCCGAAACGATGGCGTGGCTGAAGAAGTGGATCACGGCATACCCGACCGCCAAGAACTGGCGCGACGTGCTGATCCTTTCCGGTATCCAGAAGGATGCGCTGATCACGCTCGACGAGCCGCAGAAGGTCGACATCTTCCGCCTGATGCGCGCGACGAACTCGCTCGCCGACCAGACCGACTATCTGCAATATGCAGACAGCGTGAACCGTCGCGGTCTCCCGAGCGAGGCGCAGGCCGTGCTCAAGGAAGGTATGGCCTCGGGCAAGATCCCTGCGTCTAACACCATGGCAAAGGGCTTGATGGCGGATGCCACCAAGAACATCGCCGCGGACGGTCCGTTGTCCGGTCTTGAAAAGCGCGCCGCGACGGCGCCCAACGGGAAGCTCGCTGCCGGTACCGCGGATGCTTATCTGGGTCAGAACAACTACGCCAAGTCGATCGAGCTATATCGTCTGGCACTGACCAAGGGCGGCGTCGACGCCGATGAGGTCAATCTGCATCTCGGCATTGCGCTCGCCCGCTCGGGTGACAAGGCCGGCGCCGCAACCGCGTTCGCTGCGGTCAAGGGCGCACCCAAGTCGGATATCGCCGGCCTGTGGAACACGTGGCTCGGCGCACCGGTCGCGTAAGCGACCGGGCTCCCGGCTTTGAGGACACGGGGCGGCAGCGATGCCGCCCCGTTTTCGTTTCGGGGCTTTCCCTATTATCCTCCCCTTGCAGGGGAGGATCGAAGTATCCCCTAGTCCACCACCACCGGTATTCCCGACAATGCCTTCGCGGTCCGGATCGTCAGCGACGTCTTCACGCTCGCAACGTTGGGTGCCGGCGTCAGGTGCGTCGTCAGGATCTCCTGGAAACTCTTCAGATCCGCTGCGACGATCTTCAGGATGAAGTCGATCTCGCCGTTGAGCATGTGGCATTCCCGGATTTCCGGAATATCCGCGATATGATGTTCGAATGCCGCCAGGTCGTGCTCGGCCTGGCTGCGCAGCGACACCATCGCAAACACCGTGATCGGGAAGCCCAGCCGGCCCGCATCGAGATCGGCATGATAGCCGCGGATCGCGCCTGCCTCCTCGAGCGCGCGGACGCGGCGCAGGCAAGGCGGCGCGGTAAGGCCCACCTGGTCGGCCAGGTCGACATTGGTCATCCGACCGTCGGCCTGCAACAGCGACAGGATCTGACGATCGATCCGGTCAAAACTCATTTCACGCAACTCCCGATAGGCATCGCAAACCGAGCGATTCATTCCTCATAGCGATAAGATTGTTGCGGCGAAACGCAATTGTCCCACTATGCGACGAACCTTCCGTCCTGCCGAAATGCGCTGTTCCGTCACCAGGTCGGCGGCGTTAAGGAATCGGTACGGAGAGCATGGTAGGCCCATGGCAACCGGGGAGCGATGTGCGGTTCGACGATAGCCTGAAGACGATCCTCGCTGCCGACATGGCCACCGATTTCGGCGCGCAATCCGCGTGGCGGCAATTGGTGGATCTGATGGGTCGCGGTCGGACGACGGTCGACGAACCGGCTATCGACCGGTTGCGGGTGTTGCGGGCGGCGGTGCCGGTCGAGGTCCGCGCGGCCAGCGCCCGCGCGCTCGCCTTCGCCCGGCCCGATGCCAAGCTGGTCGGGTTCTTCGCCGAAGATGCGTTGGCGATCGCCGCGCCGGTGCTGCGGACCGCGACGCTCGAGTCCGACGATTGGCTGGCGATCCTGCCGCGCCTGACGCCGGCTAGCCGCTCGGTGCTACGCCATCGCCGCGACCTGCCGGCGTCGGTGCAGCGTGGCTTGCAGAGCTTCGGTGCGGTCGACTTCGTATTGCCGCACCCCGACGTCCCGATCGAGGCTGAGTCCGTCGTTGCCGAACCGATCGCTGCGGAGCGGGTGCTGGCCGAAGAGCCGTCCGTCGTTCAGCCGCGGGTTTCTCAAGAGTCGGTTGCCGAGGTGCTGCACACGACCCCGGTCGACGTGTCCCCCGCCGCAGTTCCCGAACCGCCGCTCTACACAGCCCCCCTTAGCGAGACCCCGTTCATGGCCCTCGGCGCGGTCGCGCGCGGCCTGCCGTTCGTTGCCGAGGCGTTTCGCCATGCCAAGCTGGCCGAGAGCGAGCCTCCCGTCGTCGAGCCGAGCGGACCGACATCTGCAGACCGGTTCGAGATTTCCGACCTCGTCGCGCGGATCGAAGCGTTCAACCGCGATCGCACCGCCGACGCCGCCACGCCGACGCCGCCGGCGGCTGAAATCGAGAGCTTCCGCTTCGAAACCGATGCCCAAGGCATCATCCGCATGGTCGACGGCGTCGCCCGCTCTGCGCTGGTCGGCGTGTCGCTTGCCTATGCCGCGCAGCAGGGCGAGGCGCATCTCGATGGCGTCGCCGCCGGCGCATTCCGCCGCCGCTCGCGGTTCAACGATGCGCGGCTCGAAGTCGGCGGACTGTCCGACGCGTTCGGATCGTGGCGGCTGTCGGGCGTGCCCGCGTTCGAGCATGCGTCGGGTCGCTTCATCGGTTTCCGCGGCACCGCGCGCCGGCCGCGTCGCGACGAGACCGCGCACCTGGCGCGTGCGCCGGTGCTCCAGTCGTCGCCGGTCGCCGATTCACTCCGCCAGCTCGTCCATGAACTGCGCACGCCGACCAACGCGATCGCCGGGTTCGCCGAGCTGATCGAGACGCAGTTGCTGGGGCCGGTCTCGCCGACCTATCGCGACCGTGCCTCGGCGATCCGCACGCAGGCGGGCGATCTGCTCGCCGCGATCGACGACCTCGATACCGCCGCGCGGATCGAAGGCCATGCACTCGACCTGCGACCGACGACCGTGCCGGTTCGTGCGTTGCTCGACCGCGTCACGAAGGATTTGCAGCCGCTCGCCATCTTGCGCGGGGCGAGCCTGTGCGTGGCGATGCCAGCAGGCGACTGCGCTATCCGCGGCGACGATCGCGCGGTCGAACGGCTGGTGGGCCGCCTGCTTGCCGCACTGGTATCGGCCGGGCGGCAGGGCGAACGGCTCGGGATCGTCGTGCGGCCCGTCGCCGAGACGATCATGACGGAGTTCGACCGCCCCGCCGCGCTCGCCGCGCATGCGACCGATGTGCTGCTCAGCATCGATGCCGAGCAGGAGGCTGACGGCGCACCGCTTCTCGGCACCGGCTTCGCGCTGCGTCTTGCGCAGAATCTCGCGGTCGAACTCGGCGGCGTCCTCACGATCGGTGCGGAACGCCTGACGCTGCAACTCCCGGCCGCAGATGTCGTGGACGCGGAGCGCCCCGTCGTCGATGTCGCGGAAGCGGAGCGCATCGCCGACGATCAGCGGTGAGCTACCGCCCGCCGCGGCCGCCCGATGCGCAGCGGATAGTCTGGCCTGAGAATTTCGGCACCCGCTTCACCGTCTTTGTGGACGTCGAAGAGGAGTTCGATTGGCGCGCGCCGCTCGATCGCCGCAACCGCGCGACGACCGCGATGGCGGCATTCCCCGACGCGCGCCGCCGATTCGCCGAGCGCGGCGTCGCGCTCAACTGCATGGTCGACCACCCGATCGCCACCGATCCCGCTTCGGTCGCGATCCTGTCTCACGTCGTCGAGGATGGGCGGTCGGAGATCGGCACGCAGTTGCACGCCTGGGTCAATCCGCCGTTCGAGGGGGCGGCGACATCGGCGGCGAGCTATGCGGGCAATCTGCCGCGGGCGTTGGAGGCGGCCAAGCTCGAAACGCTCACGTCGGCGATCACGACCGCATTCGGCACGGCCCCTCGTGCGTATCGCGCCGGTCGTTACGGCATCGGGCCGCATAGCTTCGACCTGCTGGCGGCGCTCGGCTACCGGATCGATAGTTCGGTTCGTCCCGGTTACGATTATGGCGGCGACGGCGGCCCGGACTTCTCGATGGCTGATGCGGGTGCGTATCGCGAGCGCGGCATCGTCGAACTGCCGCTGACCACCGTTTTCACCGGTCGCGCGCGATGGGGCGGCGGCAGGCTGTACCGCGTGCTCGGACATGTGCCGAAGGGCAGGGGCGTGTTCGCCCGCGCGCGCCTGTTGTCGCGGATAGCGTTGACGCCCGAGGACATGCCGATAGAGGCTGCGCTGGAGGCGGTTGCGGTTGCGGCGGGCGAGGGGTTGCGGCTGCTCAATTTGTCGTTCCACTCGCCGTCGCTGGCGCCGGGTAACACCCCCTATGTGCGCGATGCCGCCGACCTGAAGCGCTTTCATGCATGGTGGACGACGATGCTCGACGAGTTCGAGCGTCGCGGTATCCGCAATGCGTCGCTCGGCGAGATTATCGCCGCGCTGGGATGAGCTGGCATGTCGGAACGATCCTCGATCGCAAGGGGGAGGCGGCGCGAAGCGTCGGAGGGGGAGGACACGGAACAGCAGTTCTCCCTTGCCTCCCCCTCCGTCTGGCAAGAGCCAGCCACCTCCCCCTAGCGGGGGAGGATCGCCGCAGACGCCGCTTTCTATCTTGGGCTCCTGTGCGCGGGTGAACGATGTCGTCCTGCACCAATGCCCAAAACGAGAAAGGGCGGCCCGTTGCCGGACCGCCCTTCTGATACGCAATACTGAAAGCGAGATTAGCGCTTCGAGAACTGGAAGCTACGACGGGCCTTCGCCTTGCCGTACTTCTTGCGCTCGACGACGCGGCTGTCGCGGGTCAGGAAGCCTGCTGCCTTCACCGAGGTGCGCAGCACCGGCTCGAAGCGGGTCAGGGCCTGGCTGATGCCGTGCTTGACCGCGCCGGCCTGGCCCGAAAGACCACCGCCCTTGACGGTGCAGACGACGTCATACTGACCTTCGCGCTCGGTGATGCCGAACACCTGGTTGATGACGAGGCGCAGCGTCGGACGTGCGAAATACACTTCCTGGTCACGACCGTTGATCGTGATCTTGCCGGTGCCGGGCTTGACCCAGACGCGAGCGACGGCGTCCTTACGACGGCCGGTCGCATAGGCGCGGCCCTGCTTGTCGAGGATCTGCTCGCGCAGCGGCATCGGCTCGCGGACGGGCTCGTTGGAGACCGGTGCGGCGAGATCGCCTTCGCTGGTCGGCAGAGCCTGCTCGGCGGGGGCAGCCGGCGCGGGCTGGTTGGTCAGGCTCGCAAGATCGGCGAGCGACTGGCGGTTGTCGGACATTATGCGCCCACCTTGTTCTTGCGGTTCATGCTGCCGATGTCGAGCACGGCAGGGTTCTGTGCCTCGTGCGGATGCTCGGTGCCCTTGAAGATGCGCAGGTTGCGCATCTGCTCACGACCCAGCGGGCCGCGCGGGATCATGCGCTCGACAGCCTTTTCGAGAACGCGCTCCGGGAAGCGGCCGTCGAGGACCTTGGCGGCAGTGATGCCCTTGATGCCGCCGGCGTACCCGGTGTGCTTGTAATAGATCTTCTTCGCGGCCTTGTTGCCGGTGAAGCGGATCTTGTCGGCGTTGATCACGACGACGTTGTCACCGCAATCGACATGCGGGGTGAACGACACCTTGTGCTTGCCGCGCAGGACGTTGGCGATGATCGATGCGGCACGACCGACGACGAGACCTTCCGCGTCGACGATATGCCACTGCTTCTCCACCTCAGCCGGCTTCGCCGACTTGGTGGTCTTCATGAGCGCCTTCATGGGCGTTAGACCTTCCAGATTGAATGCAAGCGCACCAAGGGGAGGCCCCGCAGCGCGAATGCCGGCCTAATGCTGAAAGGTGGGCTTCAAGTCAAGCTTTCCGCCGGTTTCCTGACGGGTATTATTATACCCGCTGCTTGAGGCCCGGTTGATTCAGGCGGGGTGCGCTGCCGATCGCGTGGGCGGCAAACATTGCGGCGATCAGCAGCAACGCGGAATTGCCCTGGTGGGCGACCGCGACGTCGATCTGCACGCCGGTCATCAGTGTCGCGATCCCGAGCATGATCTGCAGCGTGACGAGGCCGACCACATAGAACCCCGCGCTGCTGCCGGTTTTGGTCGCCTTGATCGCCAGCCAGATCAGCCCGGCGGCGGCGGCGAAGGCGAACCAGCGGTGGATGAACTGCACGACGATCGGGTTGTCGACCGCGTTGCTCCAGGCGGGGTTCACCATCGGCACGTCGGCCGGGAACAGCCCGTCGCCCATCAGCGGCCAGCTGGCGAACGCATAGCCGGCGTCGAGCCCGGCCGTGAACGCGCCATAGACAAGCTGTACGAACAGCAGCGCCAGCGCGAGGATCGCGACCGGCTTCAGGCTGGCGGGGGCGGACAGCGGATTACGGTGCAGTGCCATCAGGTCGAGCGCGGTCCAGACGATCCCGGCCAGGATCGTCAGTGCCGTCAATAGATGGACGGCGAGGCGGATGTGGCTGACATCGGTGCGGACCGACAAGCCCGATGCGACCATCCACCAGCCGATCGCACCCTGGAACGCCCCTAGCGCGAGCAACGCCGACAAGCGCCAGCCATAGCCGACCGGGATCCGCTTGCGCACCGCGAACCAGATCAGCGGCACCGCAAAGGCGAGCCCGATCAGTCGGCCCCAGAGCCGGTGGAGATATTCCCAGAAGAAGATCGCCTTGAACCCGCCCAGCGTCATGTCCGCGTTGAACGCCGCATATTCGGGGATACGCTTGTAGGCGGCGAACTCGGCCTGCCACTGCGCGTCGTTCAGCGGTGGGATGATCCCGCTGATCGGCTTCCACTGCGTGATCGACAGCCCCGACTCGGTCAGCCGGGTGATGCCGCCGATGACCACCATCGCGACGATCAGCGCCGCCACCGTATACAGCCACAGGGCGACCGCACGAGGACGGGCTTTGGTGAGAAAGGCGGCACTGGGTTGAAGCATGGTGAGAAGATAGTGCTTTGCGCTGCTTGGCGCCATCGCTTCGTGATGAGGCATTGCTTCATGTTGTCGCAGGCGGGGCACGGCGTCTTGACTACTTCTCCGTCATCCTGACGAAAGTCAGGACCCAGGGTACCAAACGCTGCCGCTTGAGGCTCTGGGGGCCTGACTTTCGTCAGGATGACGGCAGCAAGGCGGAGAATGATCGACCAAAACCGATAAAATTCCACGAGAAAATCGGCAATGTAATGTTGTATCCTTTCAATCGCCCGTCTATATCCGGAGGACGATGACGCCCTCGGCCACGCATACCCACCGCTTCGCCGGTCTCGATCGCTATGCGATCGGGCTATCCGGCCTGTGCATGGTGCATTGCCTGGCGACGTCGGTGCTGGTTGCGCTGATGTCGACCGCGAGCGGGTTCCTGCTCGATCCGATCTTCCACGAGGTCGGCCTGACGATCGCGATCGGCCTCGGTGCGCTGGCGCTCGGCCGCGGAGTGCTCAATCACGGCTATATGATGCCCGCCGCGATGGGTGCGCTGGGGCTCGGCATCATGGCAGGCGCGATGACGTTGCCGCACGACAGCGGCGGTGGCGAGACCTTGTGGACGATCGTCGGGGTCGGCTTGCTTGCGTTTGGGCATGATCTCAACCGCAGAGCGGATAGCTGAGCGGGTTGCTGGAAGCCCTCCGGCATCCTACTTCATTCGCCATGGCGCATGTTCACATCCACACCGAACCGCAGGGCGCCGATCTGACCGTCGCGGCGCAGACGACACTCGAAAAGGCCGGCGAGCAGTGGACGACGATGCGTGCGAGCGTGTTCGCGGCGCTGGCCGCGTTCGACAAGCCGGCCTCCGCCTACGACATCGCCGAGGCGGTTTCGAAGGCCGAGGGTCGTCGGATCGCCGCCAACAGCGTGTACCGCATCCTCGACCTGTTCGTCGGCGCGAACCTCGCGCGGCGAGTCGAGAGTGCCAACGCCTATGTCGCCAACGCGCATCCGGATTGCCTCCACGACTGCATCTTCCTGGTCTGCGACTCGTGCGGCCAGACGACGCATCTCGATAACGATACGATTACTAAAGGTGTTCGTAACGCGGCGGAGGCAGCGGGCTTCTCGCCGGTACGCCCGGTTATCGAGGTCCGTGGCCGTTGCGCGGAGTGCGAGGCGAAGTAGCCTCGGCACCACTCGATCCTACCCCGCCAGGGGGAGGTGGCTGGCTCTTGCCAGATGGAGGGGGAGGGAAGGGCAAAATCTGTTCCGAGTCCTCCCCCTCCGTCGCCTATGGCGCCACCCCCCCCCCTTGGCGGGGGAGGATCGGACTTAGGCCAGATACTTCCCCATCCGCATCATCGGTACCGGTACCTCTCCCGGCGTCTCGATTCGCTCGATCGGTAGGTACCCGCAGGCTCGGTACAGCGGTTCCCCGGCCAACGTCGCCATCATTTCCGCTCGTGCGAACCCCGCATTCCGCGCTGCCGCCTCGCAGACCGACAGTACCAGGCGACCGACACCGCGGCGCGTGAAATCCGGATCGGTATACATCGCTCTGATCCGCGCCGCATCGCGCGCGGGATCGAGCATCGCCGAATCGCGCAACGCCGTGCTGTGATCGCCGCCGTACAGCGTCGCGCGCCGGCTCCAGCCGCCGCATCCGGCGAGCCGGCCGTCCACGCTTGTCACCAGCATATACGTGCCGTCCGCGATCAACTGCGTGTCCAGCCCCATCACCGCGCGGCTTGCGACGATCTGCGCCGGCGTCAGGAACTCCGCCTGCAACTCCCCGATCGCCCGAGCCATGAGGGCTGTGATCGCGGGAATGTCGGTCCCGGTTGCGGCGCGGTGCGTGAAGTCCATCAAAAGCAGATCCAGAGCAATTTCCGTATGAATACTACCGCCATGCGACGGTAACAATCGACACGATCCGCGCGCTGCATTAAGCCGGTGCGATGGCCGATCTTCCCGCGACCCCGCTGCTCGACACCGTTTCGACGCCCGACGACCTCCGCAAGCTGAAGCCGGAGCAACTCCGCCAACTCGCCGACGAGCTGCGTACCGAGACGATTTCGGCGGTCGGCACCACCGGCGGCCATCTCGGCTCGGGGCTGGGCGTGGTCGAGCTGACCACCGCGATCCACTATGTCTTCGACACGCCGCGCGACCGGCTCGTGTGGGACGTCGGCCACCAATGCTATCCGCACAAGATTCTCACCGGCCGCCGGGATCGGATCCGTACGCTCCGTCAGGGCGGCGGGCTCAGCGGCTTCACCAAGCGTAGCGAAAGCGAATACGACCCGTTCGGCGCGGCGCATTCGTCGACCTCGATCTCGGCCGCGCTGGGCTTTGCGGTCGCCAACAAGATCGCGGGCACGCCCGGCAAGGGCATCGCCGTAATCGGCGACGGCGCGATGTCCGCGGGCATGGCGTATGAGGCGATGAACAACGCCGAGCAGGCCGGCAACCGCCTGGTCGTGATCCTCAACGACAACGACATGTCGATCGCCCCGCCGGTCGGCGGGCTGTCGGCGTATCTCTCGCGGATCGTGTCGAGCCGCGAGTTTCTGGGCTTCCGCGAATTCGCCAAGAAGTTCGCCCGCCGCTTGCCGCGCCCGTTCCAGAACGCGGCACGGAAGACCGACGAGTTCGCGCGCGGCATGACGATGGGCGGCACGCTGTTCGAGGAACTCGGCTTTTATTATGTCGGCCCGATCGACGGCCATAACCTGGAGCACCTGATTCCGGTCCTCGAAAATGTGCGCGATGCGGAGGAGGGCCCGATCCTCGTCCATGTCGTCACCAAGAAGGGCAAGGGCTATGCGCCCGCCGAGGCTGCCGCGGACAAATATCACGGCGTGCAGAAGTTCGACGTGATCTCCGGCGTGCAGACCAAGGCACCGCCGGGGCCGCCGCAATACCAGAACGTGTTCGGCGCGCAGCTCGTCGCCGAGGCCGCCAAGGACCCGCGGATCTGCGCGATCACCGCGGCGATGCCCTCGGGCACCGGGCTCGACGCATTCGCCAAGGCGTATCCCGACCGGTTCTTCGACGTGGGTATCGCCGAGCAGCATGGCGTCACCTTTGCCGCCGGCCTCGCCGCACAAGGCATGCGCCCGTTCTGCGCTATCTACTCGACGTTCCTGCAGCGCGCCTATGATCAGGTCGTGCACGACGTGGCGATCCAGAACCTGCCGGTCCGTTTCGCGATCGACCGCGCGGGTCTCGTCGGGGCGGACGGCGCAACGCATGCCGGGTCGTTCGATGTCACCTATCTCGCGACCCTGCCGAACTTTGTCGTGATGGCGGCGGCGGACGAGGCCGAGCTCGTGCACATGACGCACACCGCGGCGCAGTACGACACCGGCCCGATCGCGGTCCGCTATCCGCGCGGCAACGGCACCGGCGTCGCGCTGCCCGCGGTTCCCGAACTGCTCGAAATCGGCAAAGGGCGCATCGTTCGCGAGGGCAAGGGCAAGACCGTGGCGATCCTGTCGCTCGGCACGCGTCTCGAGGAGGCGCTCAAGGCCGCCGAGGTCCTCGAAGCCAAGGGCTTGAGCACCACGGTCGCCGATCTGCGCTTCGCCAAGCCGCTCGACGTCGACCTGATCCGCAAGCTGCTGACCACGCACGAGGTCGCGGTAACGATCGAGGAAAACTCGGTCGGCGGCTTCGGCGCGCACGTGCTGACGATGGCGTCGGACGAGGGGCTGATCGACGGCGGGCTCAAGCTGCGCACGCTGCGCCTGCCGGACGTGTACCAGGATCAGGACAAGCCCGAGGTCCAGTATGCCGAAGCGGGCCTAGACGCCACTGCGCTGGTCGACACGGTGCTCAAGGCGCTTCGTCACAATTCGGGCGGGGTTGCCGAAGCGCGGGCATGACCGGCCCGACCAAGGCCATCGCAATCATCGCGCTCGCGGTGATCGTGATGGTGTCGCTGAATATCGCGATGTGGCGACGCATGCGGGGTGGCCTGGCGGCGGCGAAAGCCGAGCAGGCGGCTAATCCCGAGCTGTTCGATGAGGACGGCTCCCGGATTTCGTAACCGGATTTTCGTAACTGAGCACCACCCCGGCGAAGGCCGGGGCCCAATTGGGGAACGTTGGTAACGAAGCGCAGTCCGTGGTTACTGCGACCTCACCAATTGGGCCCCGGCCTTCGCCGGGGTGGTGCAGCTTCAGTTAAAGGGGCGGCGTCACCCACCCAGATAATGCGCCTGCGCGGCATCGGTCGCACTCACTGCCAGGATCGACCGCGCGGTGCTCGGCGGCAGAGCCTGCCCGCGGCCATCACCACTCGCCGCGATCACCCGCTCCAGCAGATCCTGCCCCTCGCGCCACCAGCCGATCCCGCTCGCGGCGTTGAGATGCCCCTGCGGCCCGGCCTCGACGAAATGGCTGCCCCAGTCCACCGCCATGCTGTGCGCGCGGTCGGGCGTGACCCAGGGGTCGTCGCTGCTTGCCACCACGATCGAGGGGAAGGGCAACGGCGTCCGCGGCGTCGGCGAGAAACCCTTCAGCTCGGCCTGCGCGCCGCCACGATCGACATCCGCCGGCGCCACCAGCAACGCGCCGGCGACCGGCCAGCCATAGGGTTGCGGGCTGAGTTCGACCCACCACGCCACCGCAAGGCACCCCAGGCTTTGCGCGGCGAGGATCACCGGCGCGTCCGCGCGGCGGATCGCCTCGTCGAGCCGCGTCACCCAGGCGTTGCGGTGCGGCGTGTTCCACATGCCGAGCTCGACGCGGACCGTGTCGGGCCGCGCGTCTTCCCACAGGGTCTGCCAGTGCGAGGGGCCGGAACCGCCGAGACCCGGCACGGTCAGGATGGTCGGCTGGACGGATTCATACGGTGCGAAACTACCCACAGCGCTTCTCCTTCTCCAAATTCCCGGTTTCCGGGCCCTCTGAATAGAGGGTGGAAAGCATGGGTGACCGGCGCTCTAGGGGACGCCGGTCACGCCACGCTCTCCGATATCGAAGCTAATCCCACTTAATCGATGGGCAATGAGATTGCGGCGAAAGGAAGGCAGCTTGCGGTGGCCGGACGGGGCGGCGATAGGCGGGCATGACAAGGATGCGCGCATGGTGAAAATACGGGCGGACCAGATGCTGGTCGACAGGGGCCTCGTCGAGTCGCGGACGCGTGCGCAGGCGCTGATCATGGCGGGCCTGGTGTTCGCGGGCACGAAGAAAGTCGACAAGCCCGGCCAGACGCTGCCCGACGACGTCGTGCTCGACGTGCGCGGGCGCGATCATCCCTGGGTTTCGCGGGGCGGGATCAAGCTGGCGCATGGCCTGACGCATTTCGGCTGGGACGTGAGCGGCGCGGTGGCGATCGACGTCGGCTCGTCGACCGGCGGCTTCACCGACGTGTTGCTGAAGAAGGGCGCGACCAAGGTCTACGCGGTCGACAGCGGCACCAACCAGCTTGCATGGTCGCTTCGCCAGGACAAGCGCGTCATCGTTCACGAACAGACCAGCGCGCGCATCCTCACGCCCGCGCACATCCCCGAACCTGTCGACCTGATCGTGTGCGACGCGAGCTTCATCGGCTTGGCCAAGGTGCTCGAACGGCCGATGTCGTTCGCCGCGCCCGACGCGCGGCTGATGGCACTGGTGAAGCCGCAGTTCGAGGCGGGCCGCGAGGAAGTGGGGAAGGGCGGCGTCGTCCGCGATCCCGCCATCCACCAGCGGGTCTGCGACGAGGTCGCGGCGTGGCTGACCGGGCAAGGGTGGCAGGTCGAGGGCGTGGTCGAGAGTCCGATTACGGGGCCCGAAGGCAATGTCGAATTCCTGATTGCTGCGAGGGTTGGGAGCGATGGGCCAGCATCGGAAGCGTCGAGCGATTCTCACGCATTCCCGTCATCCTGACGAAAGTCAGGACCCAGAGCCAAGCGGGCTGCGCACTGTACCCTGGGTCCTGACTTTCGTCAGGATGACGAACCGAGGGGGTGGAGGTGTTTCGAAACGCCCGCCGCACAGCCCCATCGTGCCGGAATGAACCACTAGCGGAACGATTCCTTCGCACACACGGTTTACGGATCGCCAAACGCGCGGCAGGACGTGCCCGCGTAGAGACGGAAGGATGTGTGTGGGCGGTATCGCTTCGAAGGGCCAGTTGAGGATGTCGTTCCTCCGCTGGGCGGTCGTGACCGTGCCCCTGATCCTGTTGCTGGGCTTTGCGGCCGGACAATCGGTCAGCGTCGGCAACGAGAATGCCTGGTACACGGCGCTCGCTAAGCCTGCGCTGAACCCTCCGGGCTGGGTTTTCCCGGTCGTCTGGACGACGCTCTACATCCTGATCGGGCTCGCGCTCGCGATGATCTTGAACGCACGCGGTGCGCGGTTGCGGCGAATTGCGGTTGCGCTGTTCGTGGCTCAGTTCGCGTTGAACCTTGCCTGGACACCGACATTCTTCGGCGCGCACAAGATCGGGTTGTCGGTATTGGTGATCGTCGCGATGCTCGCGCTGTCGATCGCGGCGACCTTCGTATTCGCACGGATCCGGCCCGCCGCGGCGTGGCTGATGGTGCCGTATATGGTGTGGATCAGTTTTGCCGGCGTGCTCGCGTTCAGCATCGGGCAGTTGAACCCGGACGCCGAAACACTTGCACCGACGGCCCATACGTCCCAAATGCTGTGACGCAGCAGTCGCTGCAACAGTCTCTGCGACAGTCTCTGGGATTTTGAAGCAATGCAGTCCGAAAACCGCGTGTTCGACGATATCGTCAAGGTCTTGAACGGTGCGGCCGGTACGCTTGCGGGCGTCGGTCGCGAGGCCGGTTCGGGCGCGCGGGAGCGCGCGCGCGAATGGCTCGGCGGCCTCGATTTCGTCAGCCGCGAAGAGTTCGACGCGGTCAAGGCGATGGCCGCAGCGGCGCGCGACGAGAACGACGTTCTGAAGGCGCGTCTCGATGCGCTCGACGCCAAGTTTGCCGCACAATCCGCCGCACAATCGACAGTCAATGCGCCGGCCGGGGCGTCTGTCGACTGACTTTTCCACAGTTTTCCGCAGAAACGGGTTCGATGGGGTTGCCGTGGCGTTTTTGCCTCGGCACCCTTTGTCGTGCGATAAGGACCGCCAGGACCTAATGATGCTCGACCAAGTAGACCACGATCACGAAGACGCTGCCCCGATCGACATGCTCGAAAGCTATTACGCTGCGCATGGCTGGGAGCATGAGCGTCACGAGGATGAAATCGTCGCGACCGTAAAGGGCAGCTGGACGACGTACGAGCTGCGTGCCCTGTGGCGCGAAGACGATAGCGTCCTGCAATTCCTCGCTTTTCCGGATATCAAGGTGCCCGACGAACGGCGCCAGGCGGTGTATGAGACGATCGGACTGGTCAACGAACAGCTCTGGATCGGCCATTTCGAACTCTGGTCGACGAGCGGCATCCTGTTGTTCCGGCATGCGGCGATGGTCGATGGCGGTGACGACGGGACGATGTCCCTGGAGGCCGCGGAACTGCTGGTCGAATCGTCGATCGAGGAGTGCGAGCGCTTCTACCCCGTGTTCCAGTTCGTTCTGTGGGGCGGCAAGACCCCCAAGGACGCGCTGGCGGCCGCACTGATCGAAACGCACGGCGAGGCATGAGCTTCGGCTGCAAGTCCATGGTCTTTCCGACCGGCTCGCTGTGGCTGATCGGCTGTGGCAACATGGGCGGCGCGATGGTGAACCGCTGGCTCAAAGCGGGGCTCGATCCCGCGACAGTAACGGTGATCACGCGGAACGGGAAGGGGGCGCCCGCCGGTGTCCGCTCGCTCACCGCGCTGCCTGACGAGGATGCGCCCGCAACGCTGATGCTCGCGCTGAAACCACAGCAGATCGACGCCGCGCAGGCTCTGCTCGCGCCGATGCGGGGCGCACCGAAGCTGTTGCTGTCGATCCTCGCCGGTGTCGACCACACTGCCCTGTCGCAGCGGTTCGCGGCCGAGGCGATCGTCCGCGCGATGCCGAACTTGCCGGTGGCGATCGGTAAGGGCGTGACGTCGCTTTACACGGTCGGCGCGTCGGATGCGGCGATCGCGGGGGCTGAAGCGTTCGCGGCCCCCCTCGGCCATTACGAATGGATCGCCGACGAGGCGCATTTCGACGCGGTGACCGCGCTCGCGGGTTGTGGCCCCGGGTTCGTGTTCCGCTTTGCCGACGCGCTCGCCAAGGCTGGCGCTGCGTTGGGGCTGCCGGCTGACCAAGCAGCTCGCCTTGCCATGGCTACGCTGGAAGGCTCGGCGATCATGGCAGCCGATGCGGATGTTTCTCCCGCCGTGCTGGCCGACCGTGTCGCGAGCCCCGGCGGATCGACGCGCGAGGGTATGAACGTGCTTGATCGGAACGACGCGTTGGTGATGTTGCTCACCGAAACGCTCGCCGCCTCAGAACGTCGCAATGCCGAAATGGCGGCCGCCGCGCGTTAGGCCGGGGGCGTGGTGTCACTATAGCTTCGGCCGTTATCCGGACCTGTTACCCAACCGCCCAACCTTGCCCCGTCACGCCAACCTTATCCGTCACGCCGACCTTACCCCGTCACCCCGCCCCCTATTCCGTAACGCCGCCCCCTATTCCGTCACCCCAGCGGAAGCTGGGGTATCCCGGTGTGGCTCACGACATCTGCCAACCATGAGATCCCAGCTTTCGCTGGGATGACGGTGGAGGGAGTGTAGCTGACGGTGAGGGGGCAAGGGTGACGGTTGGGGGGCGAGCAGGAACGGCACATGGGTAGGCGGGGCGAGAGCCAGCAGGCAGACAGCGCCGCCCGTGCGCCTACCCCCGTAGCCCGATAACCTGCGACCGCTCGCTTTCCGGCACGAGGCCCTCAAGCACCGCCCAGAATCCAGAAACCGCGCTCTGTCCCGCGCTCGCATATGCCGCCGCCATCTGGATCCGCGCCGCCTCGAACAGCTCGCGTTCCATCGTCGACCCTTCCGCGGTCAGCCGCAGCAAGCGTTGCCGACGATCGCGTTCGCCAGGCCGCGTCTCGACCAGCTTGCGGTCCGCCAGTTCGTTCAGCACGCGGCCGAGCGACTGCTTGGTGATCGCCAGCAGAGACAGGAGTTCGCTGACCGTCATGTCGGGTTTCCGGGCGATGAAATACAGCGCCCGGTGATGCGCGCGCCCAAGCCCTTCCTGCGCAAGACCTTCGTCGATCGACCGAGTCAGGTGGCTGTAGCCGAAGTACAGCAACTCCATGCCGCGGCGGAGTTCGGGTTCACGAAGGAACAGGGGTGAAGCGGACGACGCTGGGGCAGACATGTTGACCGGTTTAGACATCGCCCGTAGTCGTCGGCAACCCGCCTTGAGAGAGAAATTCGATGTCCGCTCCAGCTTTTACCTCGCCTTCCGCCTTTCGGCATGAACCGAACGCGATGCCGGTCGAGGCGAACGAGCGGGCGAAGCGGCTGATCGATCCCGGTTTCGGGCGCGTCTTCACCGATCACATGGCGATGATCCGCTACAGCGACGCGAAGGGCTGGCACGACGCGCGGATCACCGCGCGCGCGCCGCTGACGATCGATCCGGCATCGTCGGTGCTGCATTATGCGCAGGAGATCTTCGAAGGGATGAAGGCGTATCGACTCGCCGACGGGGGCACCGCGCTGTTCCGTCCCGAGGCCAACGCGCGCCGCTTCCAGGATTCGGCGCGGCGTTTGGCGATGCCCGAACTCCCCGAGGACCTGTTCATCGAATCGGTCGAGCGGCTGGTGAAGACCGATGCCGACTGGATCCCCGACAGCGACGGCGGCGCGCTGTACCTGCGGCCGTTCATGTTTGCGTCCGAAGTGTTCCTCGGCGTGAAGCCGTCGTCGGAATATCTCTACATGGTGCTCGCCTCGTCGGTCGGCGCGTATTTCAAGGGCGGCGCGCCGACCGTGTCGATCTGGGTCAGCCAGCAATATACGCGCGCCGCGCAGGGCGGCACCGGTGCGGCGAAGTGCGGCGGCAACTACGCGGCCAGCCTGCTCGCGCAGTCCGAGGCGATCCGCAACGGCTGCGACCAGGTCGTCTTTCTCGACGCGGCCGAGCGCCGCTGGGTCGAGGAACTGGGTGGCATGAACATCTTCTTCGTGTTCGACGACGGCAGCATGGCGACGCCGGCGCTGACCGGCACGATCCTGCCCGGCATTACGCGAGACTCGATCCTGACGCTCGCCCGCGCCCAAGGCATCGAGGTTCGCGAGGAGGGGTACACGATCGACCAGTGGCGCGCAGATGCCGCCAGCGGCCGGCTGGTCGAGGCATTTGCGTGCGGCACCGCGGCGGTGGTGACGCCGATCGGCACGGTTGCCAGTCCCGAGGGCCGATTCACGATCGGGACGGGTGGTCCGGGCGAATTGACGATGCGGATGCGCGACGCGCTCGTTTCGATCCAGCGCGGCACCGCCCCCGACGAGAACACCTGGCTGCACCATCTCGCAGATTGACGTCCGCAAGGGCTTTTCACGCGGCGCGGCACCGCTATAAGGCCGCCTCTATTGGGGCGTCGCCAAGTGGTAAGGCAGCGGCTTTTGATGCCGCCATGCGCAGGTTCGAACCCTGCCGCCCCAGCCACCACCGCTAATGCGTTGATGGTACGAGATAAATCTTCAAATCTGCCGGATTGGGCCGGTGGGTGTGACGACTCCCTGTGGAGTTTGCCATGCCGGCCATCCAGAACGTCGAGCGTCGCGGCGCCGTATACTACTGGCGCAGGACGATGCGTTTTCAGGATGGTAAGTCTTTAACGATAAGGGTCAGCCTTCGAACGACTGACCAGTCGGTGGCCCGCCGCATGGCGTGCGCCATGACGACGAAGAGCGAGACGCTGAGAATGACGCTGAACGACGGTGGACGAACAGCTTCACTGACGATCGATCAGAAGGCCGATATCTTCCGCAAGGCTATGTCGGAGATGCGGGACCAGCTCGACCGAAACCATGTTGAGTATCAACGCACCGATCCCAACGCTGTGACCTATCTGATCGAAGGTCTGGTCGGCATCTATGAGTCGATGCTTCGTGACTTCGCCATCCACGGGCTGCCGCCCGAGGCGGGCTCGCGTGAGCATGTCGAGGAACGCTTTGCCGACCTTACGGAGGACCAGCGGGAAAGCATCCTGGGAATGTTCGAATTGAAGCCGAACTACCGGGAGCACATGAGTGCGAAGGCGGCGAAGGAAGTCGACCGTGTGGGTGCTCTCCCAGCAGACGACGCGGTTGCGATCGCACGCAAGGTCATGTTCGAGGGTGGCCTCGCCGCCGCGATGGAATTCCGTCGGCGGATGCGCGACCCCATGGCGCTATGGTCGAATGTTGATCTGGCTCCGCGCCCGGCGGCCGCGCCGCTGGCGATGGTCGCGGCCGAGCCCGTGGCGAAGGAGCCTTGGGCATCGATGACGCCGGTACAGGCTGCGGAGCGGTATATTGTCGACCAGCCGAAGATCCTTGGGGACGCCCAGCGCAAGGCGCGCTGGACGGACAAGACGCGTTCGCAGTTCGTCACGTCGGCGCGCCTGCTGGAAAAGAGCTACGGCGCCAAACCTCTATGGCGACTGACGCAGAATGACGTCCTTCGGCTCAACTCGCACTTCTCGCGCCTCCCTCAAAGCCACCATAAATCGTCCAGGCACGATCCGTTGTCCTTGGAGGAAATCTGTCTCGAGGCTGCGCGCGAGATCGAGGAGGAAAAGCGGCTTCCCGAAAGCATCGGGCTCGGGGTTGGCACGACGAACCGCCACTTCCTTTTCCTGAAGGATCTGATCACGTGGTTTCAGAGGCATGTGCCGCCAATGTCGGAGATCCTGTGGAAAGACGTGATCTACGAAGATGATCGGGACGCGCGGCAGCAGCGCGACGCCTACACCGAGGACGAAGGCCGTCAGATGTTTCTCCTCCCGATCTGGACGGGATCGCTTTCGGTTTCCAGGCGCCTAAACGAGGGTTCCCAGATCTGGCATGACGCAGGATACTGGGTCATTATCATCGCATGGTACACCGGTCTCCGGCGCGAGGAGATATGCCAGCTGACACTCGCCGACGTGTTGACCGAGCACGGCATCTGGCATTTCAAGGTGCATGAGGGCGGCGGGGGCCGGATCAAGACGAGGGCGTCGAAGCGCGACGTGCCCATGGCTGAAGAATTGGTCCGGTTGGGTCTACCTGATTATGTTCAGGCGCTGCGCGCCGCTGGTGAGACACAGCTATTTCCCGAGCTCCGTACCGAAAGCGGAAAACAGGGCTATGGCGACGTCTTCTACAAAAACTGGTGGGAGAAGATTGCCGCTCGGCTGCCTTTCATTGAGAAGGGACAGGCGCTGCATTCGTTTCGACACATGGTCACGACGGAGTTGAAGTATCAGCATGTCTTCCTCGAAGATCGGGCGGATCTTGTTGGGCATGCCATCCCGGGCGAGACGGCCGGTCGATACTCGAAACAGGCTCGGCTTATCCGGCTGAAGGAAGCTGTCGATCAGATACCCGTCGTAACCGATCACCTGATGGCGAGGCCCATCATGGTGCTGCCTGCGAAGATGCGCGCCCCCCGAAAGGCTCGTCGATCCTATCCACGGCTTAGGGCAGATTGATGATCAGTCGCTGCCTGGAAGCATTTGGTCTGACAGAGCCCGCAGAACCGTGATAGCCGGATCGTAGTTTCGTCGCGTTTTCCTACTCGCTGAGCGACAAAGCTGTAGTTTGCTTCCAGAATCGCCAGAATCGCCGATTTGCGAAGTCGTCGTTCGGGTCGCCGTCGTTGCGCGGTTCCCAATCGTAACTGAAGAAGTCTTCCGAGTTGAGGTCCGCTGAAAAATGCCGTTCCACCTCGAAGCCCGCCTCTCCCGCCAGTCTTTCGATATAGCACGGGGAGGGCCGGCTACCCATCGAGTTTAGCTTTTACGTCCGCCCCGCATTCCCTTCCAACCAGCATCAACTACCTGCGAACGATAGCCACACCGGTGAACGATTACCGTATCTTGCCGCTCGGCATCGACGCGATCGATAGACGGCTTGGAGCAGTGGGACTGCGCGCCGGTGCTTTGCACGAGGCGACTGCGCGCAGTGGTTCGCAAGTTGATGACGGCGCAGCAACGCTCTTTCTCGCTGGGATTGCCGCGCGCGAGGCAGCGAACACGGGAGGTCCGGTCCTGTGAGCTAAGACCTGCCCGACGATCCGCGGCGCGCCTATGTGACGACAAACTCGACACGCGCGTTGGTCGTCGCGCCACCGTCGAAGCGGCGGCTGCAGCCGATCGCGCTCAGCGACGACTGGCGGGTCGATTTGGCCGAGGTATGTTCGCCGCATGATGCTATTGCGATCTGATGAAGTCGTTGAAGGGGGCGCCGATCAGCCGTGTGCGCCAGTCTCGACAAAATATCTGACGCACTGTCCGCCTATCTAAGGCACGGTAGCATCACCTCGCGCAGCCAGACCCGTGCGCACGACGGTACGACGTTCGAGGCATCCTCCTATAGCGATCCGCTCGGGTTTCCGCCCCTTCCTTGGGTGTACTTCATCTGCCCGTTGGCTGTGAAGCGCAGTGCAGGCTCGGATGCCTGCACCGCCCGGGTACTATGAGCGCTAGACACCCCGCGGGTCTGGCGAGGCTGAAGCCGGAGGCGTCCGCATCAACCTGATCTTGCGGCTCGGACGGCGCCGGATACCGCGCCCGGGAGGCGCGCCATGCTGGTGAGCCGTGCCGCTGAACAGCCCGAGGAGCGCAGCGCAGTCGGGATGGGCAGGCGTGTAGGTGCCGGCCCGGTAGGGCGTAGTCGCCGCTGCACGCATCGCGTCCGGCAGCCTCGCCAACCAATCGGCATGAAGCCGCGCCTGCATCGCGGGACCACACCATGTCGGCACCGTTTCCCCGTGCCGTGCATCTTGCCGCCACACCCGTGTGGTCATGAGGAGATGGGCATGCGGCGGAACGGCCCTCCTCTCCGCACCACCCGGCTTGGCGTGGATCGCCCATGTGACGGCCGGGCCGTGCGCGGCAATGGTAATACGGGCATAATCACGCACCATCGTGACCCAACCATCGGCATTGCCGCTTTCGGGCAGCGTCACGACGACATGCCAAGCGCGCACCGCATCTGGGGCAAGGTTGGTGGTCGCCGCATCCGTCTCACGCCAGATGCAGCCTTCCTCCTCGGCCCAGCGTGGATGATTGGCGGGCAATTCGAGCCCGAACGCAACGAGATCGTCACGATGACGGAAGTCCAGCGGACCCCGCGTATCGCGTCCAGCCTGGCGGGTAACATAAAGGTAGTTGGCAGTGACCGTCGCATGGGTAGCACGGCGGTCGGTGTCGAAGAGGCCGAAGCCCCTGGCGGAGATCGGACGGATGCTGACTGCACGGCGGGCGTGAAGCGTGGTAATGGCGTTCATGAAGGTTGGTCCTTGGGGAATGTGGAGGGAAATCAGGCGTCCGTGCTGACGTGCACACGGTCCGCCAATGCACGCAGCGCGACGCGTGCGGGGTGGTCATGCTCGGCCCAAGCACCATGCTGTTCGGCCCAGCGCTGCCACGTCGCCTGAGCAACGCGGATCAGTCCGGCCTCAGTTTCCTCAGGATCGGGGAGAAAAAAGCTTGGCAGCTGACGCGTGCAGTCCTCGCCCGCACGACATAAGCAAGGCATGCCGAGTGCCGGCAGCCCATCCACATGGCGCATCGCGGAATGCGGCACGACTCTCAGCCGTTCCGCACCATCGCGCACGAGCGCAGTGACGCGGGGGTGACGCGCCGGGTCCGATGCACCGCGTAAGGTGTGGAGCAGATGGTCGCGCTCGCGAGTGAGCACCGCACCAGTCGCCGGCAGCCGTTCTTCTAGCCAGCTGATCAGCGTGTCCGGTAGCGCATCGTCGCGCAGCGCATGCGCCTTGGTATGGAACACAAAGCTATCGCTAAATGGAACGACGCTAAACAGCGCGATCCCGATCGGCGGACCTGTCCGCGGCTGAAGGGTGAGGCCCGGGCAGACCGAAATGGTTCGTAGGGTGATGACGGTGGCAGCACGGGTGAACGGCAACGCCGCGAAGCTGTCATTTGTGATAACGGACATGGTAATCTCCGATTTAGTGCGTCGTAGAGGGCGTGATGGACGGAGCAGCCGCGTTCAGCGCCGCTAGGTGTACGGCGGCAGCCGCGAAGTCGGCGCCTTGCAACCAGCGGGAGAGGTGAGTGTCGATGATGCGCTGGACATCTGCGCCCCGGCTCGTGTGCGCCGCGATCTGCATCATCGTCAGTCGCCAGACCGCGATCACATCGAGTTCGAGTGTGCCGACGATCAAGTCATGTCGGCCAGTGCACCAGGCGGTAAAGTCGCGAACCGGATCGGGTGCGGAGGAGGGCACGCCGAGCGCCGCGCAGCACGCGCGGAAGCCGATCGACTCGCCATCTGTGCTGGCGCCGAGATCTATTAGCGGCTGGCGGCGCCCGGCGAGCACGCACACCGCCGGCGACCAGCGACCCAGAGGCAGAGTCTCGAGCAGGCGGGCGTCAGCAGCCAAGTCATATCCCGCGATCGTGCCGCGGTCGTGCGCGAGCCGATGGTTCAGCCATAACAGCAACGCCTCGGGCGCATCCTTTGCGCTGAGCACTGCGGCATCGAGCGCGAAGGTGACGCTAGCGTTCGCGATATAGCCGGTGAAGGTTGCGGCACCGATTAACTGCGGCGTGGGTTGGTCGAGCGTGTTGCCGAGATCGAGCCGCGCGAAAGTTATCGCAGTGATGATAAGGGATGGAAGCATGATGTACAGGTCCGGGTGACGCGCGCCGTCACCCCCAGCAATAAGTACGGGGGGGTGGACGCGCGATGTGGTGAAGCCCCCATGCGGGGCGGCGGACACTGGCTGCGATGAAGTACAGCCGGTGGACGAACCTGAAGGCGAGGCTGGCTCTCGCCACCCTGTTTTTCCCTTCCTTCAAGTTCTTCACTTTCTCCTCACCAGCAGAGCGACTTTTCCATGCTGCTGCGGGACCGGGCCGCACGCGCGGCATCCGCGTCTTTTCCATACTATATCTCCCAATGAATTCTGTTTCGGTAAGGGGTAGTCATCACGTGATGGGCGCGCACGCGCGCCGATCGGCTCGCCAAGGCTCAAATGGGCTGCCATCTCGATTATCTGCCTCTGGCTTACCGGGCGCGTCGGCGTGCAGCAGAATCTCGTCCGCGACTTGAGCGAAGCGCATCTTGCCAGCTGACCGAGCAGCGGCATGGCGGTGACATAAGGTCGTTCCAGTTACCACAATTCTCGGCCGTGATCGGGTGCCACCGCCTGTGTCATCGCTCGCATCCGCTGATGATCGCGTGCATGCTGACGCAACCGCATTGCCGTTGACAGTCCTTCGGCGACCGATTGATCGAGCAGATTACGCGCTTGTGGATCAGCGACGGCTTTCGCAGCCAGCGGCCGCAGTTCTGCCATCGCTTTGGGATCACGCTCCCAGGTATCTAGCCATGCATCAACCGTCGGGTGCAACCCGCGCATTTCGTCGATAGACCGCGGGGCGGGTGAGGGCGGCAGGGACCTCGGCACTGCTGGCGGACGCGACACCGCATGGGTTGATATGGGGGCAGTTTCGGTTGTCTGTGCCCGCACCGGTGGTGCGGGCGGGCGGGCTTTCGCAGGCGTCCGCGCGATGTCTCGTTGGATGCGCTTCGCCAGCTTGCCGGTAAGCGTGATCTTCTCCATGTCCGCGACCTCGACTACCATCCTCAGGATGGCGTCACTACCGGCAATCAATTCGACCGTGCCCCATTTGTGCTGCGCCAGCTTAAGCGCAGCGAACACGTCGGCACGTTGAAGCGTGTGGATCGCGAGCGTCGGTCCACAATCGGTGAACGCTGGTTGCGGCTGGCCGGTGCGGCGATAGACGCAGGTGCCATCGCAACGGTGCCACTCATAACCCGCGATCGGAGTGCCTTCCGCGGCATGGTCTCCAGAGCGCGCGACGAGCATTGGCACGGCAATCGCGAGCGCCTGCGGGACGGACGGCGCGCTCGCGCCCGCGCACCAAGCGTCGTAGGACGGAAAGCGCGATGCAGCATCGAGCGCTACAAGTGCTGGCGCGGTCGCTGCCATCAGCCCCTGCTCGATCTCGGCGAAGTGCAGGGCGAATAGTTGCCGGGTGGCGTTCAGCTGGTCGCGGCGTCCGCGCCAGTGTCTGGCATTTATCTCAGCAGCGAAGCTTTGCCGCCACGCGATGATCGTCGCGCGTGCCTGCGCGCGCTGTGCGCCGAGCTGGTCGTGCGCGGCGGCCACTGCGGCCGTGTGTGCCGCGCGGGCTGCCTCATAGCCGGGACGACGTTCCTGTCCCGGCAAGAAGCGGGGCTGACGCGTGACGATCTGCTTCGATTTGCCAGGCGTGAACGCACCGAGTCGGTCAGTCTGCTCGAGCTGCGTGAGGGCCGCACCGCGCGCGGCAATGCTTGCCGAGATCGCGCGCTTCCCCATCGTGATCCGTGCACCGTTGGTGCCCGCGCGCGCGTAGCCGAGACCCTCGTTGCCCAGGTCTTGATGCAGTTCATCCCATGAGCGGGCGCGAGCAATGATGGGGGCTACGACCGTCATCGCAATGCGCTCGAAAGATTCGCGCCCGGTGCGCACTTCAAAGCCGCGCGCACCGCGCGACAGCCGTTCACTGACCGGTTTGTCCATGGCTCGGCGGTCGGGTGGATGCACCCCGGTGTTGCTGCCATCGGCAAGGCGGACCAATCGGTCGCTGTCGATGTGGCGCACGCCGTCAACATCTACCCGGTATTGTGCGTTCGGCTCGGCGGTCCAGCCTTGGTGATGTTCGATCAGCGCCGCAGCTTGCCCGGCGGCATTGAGCTGCCAACCGTCTCCTGCTGCCACCAACATGCCGGTCTCCGGGTGCACGCGGTTGACTGCGACATGGACATGATAGTGCTGTGTGTTGCGGTGCGCGGCGTAGATCGCCTGATGCGCCTCGAGGTTCAGGACGCGCATCAGTATTGCCACCGCCTCGTCGACCTGTTCGGGCGTCGGGCGCTCTTCTTTACTCCAGCTGATGACGTAATGCTCGATCGGGTCGTAACCGCGGGCACGCGCGATCTGCGAGAGCATTTCGGTCTGTGCGCGCTCGAAGTCGGCGGGCAGGTGGCGATAATCGACAAGGTCGACCTTCTCGCCGCCATGCGCCAGGTCGGTGACATAGCCGAGCAGCGCATGCTCGGGGTGGTCGGCAAGGCCGAGCAGTTTTAGTGCGGCAGGATCGACATCGCGCAAATAGTTCGAAAGCGCCATGAAGTGCGCGCGTACCTGTGCCCCGGTGGCACGCGGCTCGCCCTGCCCGAGTGCCCGCGCCATGGCGCGGCGCTGCTGGCGGTTGCGATGGCTGATCGCGACGACGATCATCGTAGTTCGATTTCCGCCAGCAGGTGTAGTTCCCCGACCAGCAGTTCGAGGCGGTGCACAAGCGCATCGTCTACCGCCCTGCCGCTCCTTACCGCGGCACGGAATGCCGCCAGCGTCGCGAGGCCCTGCGCCATAAGCGGCTCGTACGGGCGCAGCACCACCATCTCTCGCAGCACCGCCGCACGGATGAACGCCGCGCGGCTAAGGCCCGAGCTTGCTACCGCCAGCTCGAACCGGGCGAGCTGCTCGGGGTCGAGCTTCGTCGAGATTGCTTGCGATCCGCCGCCCCGTGGCAGATCAACAGTATCCATCGCAGCCTCCGGCTGCCCCGGGTGTGACAAGCGTAGCGCGGAACACCCGCATGGTCCGGTTTACCGGACCCATCCTGCCCTCTCTACCCCCCACTTCAATGTCGACCCTCTGGTCACCCCGGCTGCGCTGGTGCTGCAAAACGGGGACACCCCGCCGCGGCACGAGCGCTGCAGACCATAACGTCGACGCTTGGTCACCTGCTGGACTATGGAGTGATCGATTTGTCCCGCGGCTATGGAGCGCTATCATGCGAGCAACCGGTCATAACAGGCATTGCCGGCTTTCAACCGCTTTGCCGCAACTAGAAGGTCATGGTCATTGGTTGCGGACCTGACGTGGTCGAACGCGTCGCCGATCTCATTCCAGCAGTCGAAAACTTCATCAGTCAGTCGACGTGCCGGCACATTGGGAGGCAATGGCCGGGAAGGTGCCAGCTGCGCGATCTGCTCCAGCACGGGCAATACGGCATCAAGTCCGAGCCAGTGTGCGAAGCCGCCGGACATCGCGATGTGTAGCAGGTGTGCGGCCCACATTCCACGCACCCGCTGACGTGACCCCCGTTTTTTCCTCCAGTTGGAGCTAGAGTCCGACCCCGGAAAGGGACGGACAGATGAAGCGGAAGCAGTTTTCGGAAGAGCAGATCATCGGCATCCTGAAGGAGG
>NZ_JAXOJR010000013.1:0-100647 GCF_036663855.1 Sphingomonas fucosidasi
CGAAAACCATCCGTACCGCCCGCTCGCGGACTTCGGGCGCAAACTTGTTCGTCGTCTTGCTCGTCATGGCTCCACCTTCTCAGGAGTTGGAGCCTCCGACAAACCCGGCGCGGTTCACGCAATCTGCCGCCATGAGCCGCCTTTCTCCTGCTCAAAAGTCTCCTCGGCCACTTCATTCCGGTCTGTTCTCTGCCGATGTTCAAATTGCGGGTGGTCGGTACCGTCTATAGAAGATGCTGGGAACCAATCAGGATGTTGCGGCGGATGGCTTTTAAGAAAAACACTCCAACTCTCAGCGCGCCGGATTCGCCCGCCAAACTGTTCCACACCCTCACTCGGCGCAAGCTTCCAGACGTCATGACCCATCAGCGTGATATGCTGACCGCCTATGGCGAAGACATGGTAGATGAGACGGACGTCGCTCTCCAGCTCCCCACCGGCAGCGGGAAAACCTTGGTCGGTCTGCTGATCGCGGAATGGCGTCGGCGCAAGTTCAAGGAGCGCGTCGTCTACCTTTGCCCGACGCGACAGCTCGTCAACCAGACCGTCGACCAAGCGCAGAACCGTTACGGCATTGACGTCGTAGGCTTCACCAGCTCGAAACGCGGTTACTCCGCCGCCGCCAAGTCGGACTACACAACCGGCAGCAAGGTCGCCGTCACGACCTATTCCAGCCTCTTCAATGTCAGCCCTTTCTTCACTAATCCGGACGTGGTCATTATCGACGACGCCCATGCCGCTGAGAACTACATCGCCAAGATGTGGTCGCTCGAAATACCGGCCGGCGACGAGGATCATGCCGCGCTTCATGCCGCGATCAGCGGCCTGCTGCGCCCTTATCTCACCAGCCAATCGCACGCGCGGCTGACCGGCGAGTGGCGCGACCCTTCCGATGCGAACTGGGTGGATAAGCTGCCCTCCACCGTCCTCCAGCAGATCGCGCCGCAGCTCACCGCCATTCTGGACGCTAACTCCGACGCCAGCGATGATGTGACCTTTCGCTGGCGGTTGCTGCGCGACCATCTGCAGGCGTGCCATGTGTATCTGGCATCCCGCGAAATCCTCATTCGTCCTCTAATCCCGCCGGTTTGGACGCATGCTCCCTTCGCCGCTGCGAAGCAGCGCATCTACATGTCGGCGACGCTGGGCGCTGGCGGCGACCTCGAAAGGCTGACCGGCACCGCATCGATTGAACGGGTGCCTGCACCGGAAGGCTTTCGGTCGACCGGCGTCGGACGCCGCTTCTTCATCTTTCCGGGCCTGTCGCTGGAGCCGGCCGAATGCGAAAAACAGCGCCTCAAAATGCAGAAGCTCGCCGGACGATCCGTCGTCCTGACGCCGAACGAAGCCGCGGCTGCCGCCATTCGCGCGCAAGTCGAAGAGTTGGACGGCTTCGAAATCTTCAACGCGGCCGACATTGAGGATTCCAAGGAGGCTTTCGTGAATGCCGACAAGGCGGCCGCGATCATGGCCGGCCGCTTCGACGGTATCGACTTCCCGAACGACGAATGCCGCCTGTTATGCCTGGATGGCCTTCCGAAGGCGACCAACGCGCAGGAACGCTTTCTGATGACCAAGATGAGCGCCTCGGCGCTCTTCAACGAACGGCTTCAGACGCGCGTGCTGCAGGCCGCCGGCCGCTGCACCCGCGCGCTGCAGGATCGCTCGGCCGTGTTCGTCACCGGCCATGAGCTACTGGAATATCTCGCCGACGACCGGAACTGGGAACACTTCCATCCCGAGCTTCAGGCCGAACTCGCCTTCGGCGTCGAGCAATCGAAGGACGTCGAAACCGGCGACCTCATCGCGAACTTCAAGAGCTTTCTCGCCAACAAGAATGACTGGGCGGAGGCAAACGCGGCGATCCTCGACGACGCGCAGAACTACACGCAAACTCCTTATCCCGCGATGGACATTCTGGAAGACGTAGTCGCCCACGAAATCCGTTACCAGAAAGCGCTGTGGATGGGCGACGCCGGTACGGCGTTGATTGAAGCGCGCGCCATCACGGCGAAGCTAACCGCGCCTGAGCTGCGCGGCTATCGTGCCTTGTGGCATTATCTCGCCGGTGCGGCCGCTTGGTCGATGTCCAAAGCACCCAATGATGCGCACCAGCAGGCTGCACGCGAGCAATTCAGTGAAGCCATGAAAGCAGCGCCCCAAGTCGGCTGGCTATCGCGGCTCGCCAAGGCGGAGTCAGCCGATGAGGCCGCCGAAGCCGAAATCGTCGATCAGGATGCCATAACTCAGGTCGAGCGGCTCGAAACGGTGCTGCTCGCGATGGGAACGGCGAACGATCGTGCGTTCGAGAAGAAGGCCAAGCGCATCCTCAAGAATCTCGGTAAGCCTGAAACCTTCGAGGAGGGGCAGCGCGAATTGGGCGAGCTTCTCGGATTTACGGCGGGAAATGAAGAGTCCGACGCGGCCCCCGACCCATGGTGGCTTGGGGAAACCAAGGGAATTGTGTTCGAGGATCATGCAGGCGGTAGCGCGACGACAGTCTTCGGTGCCGAGAAGGCCAAACAGGCGGCGTTGCACCCCGACTGGATCAAGGAGAACGTGCCGGGAGCCGATGAATTGGCGATTGCCACGATCCTCATCACACCCTGCATCAAGGCCGGCATCGGCGCGAAACCCGCCTTGAAGAAGGTTCTCTACTGGTCCCTCAACGACTTCCAGACTTGGGCGAAGGGCGCCATCAACACGGTCCGGGAACTCAAAGCCAAGCTGCCGCCGCATAGCGATCTGTTCTGGAAAGAAGAGGCTAAAGATCGTCTCCATAAGGACGGACTGACCCAGACAACGATCGTTGATCACCTAGAAACAGCCTATGACGCAATGGAATTTATCGGCAAATAACCTGCGCGCCTCCGTAGTTCCGGCATCGGCCCACGGCCTCTATCTAGAAATTACCTCTTCGCATCGCCTGGAATCGTGACCACGGGGAAGAGCTGGCCGTCCCGTTGCGCGACGACATGCACCGCACAGTGGAATGCCGGATGGGCATAGCTTTGGACGATCCCGTTGATAAAGTCCTGGCTGCAGCCGTCCAGCGTCGCCGGCCGGCCTTCCGCCGCAACGCACCCCCGTTCGGTTTCGGTCAAACCCAGGATGATGAAACCACCGCCGTGATTGGCCAGCGCCAGCGCGGCCTTCGCGAACGTCGCTTTCGCCTCGTTGTCACCGCGCAGATCGAGCCAGTTCTTAATCTCGAGATCAAGATCTTCGCGTGGATCGATCAGCAAGTCGGCGAGGCGCTCGGGGGAAAATCGGATCGGCATCAAAACCGTTCATAGCATGCGATTTGCGATTGCAGGCATGACCTATCAGATTGGGCCGTCAATATGATTGGCCAAGCATCCTCCAAAGGGCATGGTCGGAGCCATGACCATCGTGTTTTTCGACCCTGCATCGTTACATCCTGGCGCGGCGAGTGCAATCGACCGTGAGGGACAAGCGCTGATCGATGCACGCGAGGTCGGGACGCTGACCCATGGCTCGCCGTCCTTCAGAAGCCGGCGGGAAGTCAAAGGCGCGATCACCGACGATGATCTCGTCGGCGAACCGCTGTTCACCTGGTCGAATCTGGCGGGGCAAACCGTCGGGCGCTATTTCCCGAGGAACGGCCAACTCGTTGCGCTGCGCGAGAACGGATACCGCCTGCTCCGTCGCCTCGTCGAGAAAGTCGCCGCCGCCAAGCCCTTTTCGAGCGGCCTGTCCGATCAGTTCCTTGAAGTCGAGATCTTCAAATGGTGGCGCGCGACGGTCAGGGAAGAGGCAAGGAATCCTCTATCCGCCCATTTGCTGACGGTATGCGCGGAAGCAGTCGCGCCGCGCAGGCTACTGATTCCGCTCTCCAACCTCGAGATCGAACGTCCCTTTCAGCTTGGCGATGTGCTGGTCACCCCCCTCGGTTCGCGCCTTTTCGATGACTTTGGCGCCGATGGCGTAGCGCGCTTTCCCGAGGCAGCATCGGAAATCCGTGCCGAAGCACTTAGGATGCGGCAGGAATATGGTCATCTGACCGCTGTCTGTGTCGATGTCATTGGAGAGCGAGAATTCGCCAACCAGCGCGCCCGTGCCGTCGCTTTCGACATGGCCGACTTCTTCCGGTTCATGTCGCCGGCCGCCGCCTCGCGAAACATCGTCTTCGCCTGCTTTCCTTATGGTTGCGAGCATGAGCCCTCTACGACCGTGATCGAGGTGGCTGACGACAAGATGGCGCACTTTTCGGAAGGGGCACTCAATCAAGGTTTCTTCCGGTGGAAGCTGAGCTTCAACGAACTCGACGGCCATATGAAGGATGGCTTCCGAAACTGCGCGGTCTTTTTTGGCGAGGCTCCGCCGACGGGATTCGAGCGCCGCGTGAAAACCGCGATCTCGGCTTATGCGCAGGGCATTGCCGCGACCGACATTCGCAATCGCCTCATCTATGCCATGTCGGCTGCCGAGCATCTTCTGTTGCGGGACGATAATGAGCCGATCCAATCGAATGTGGGCGAACGCATGGCGTTCCTGATTGCCAGCGAAGCCGATAAACGGCGCGAGATCGTCGCAAATTTCAAGAAGGCTTACGGCTTTCGCTCACGGCAGGTCCATCACCTCGCGATGATCAATGATGAGGATGTGCTGGATCGCTTTTTCGAGCACATGTTCATGCTGCTAACTGCCGCGATGGACAATATGCCGCGCTACAGAGAGCATGCAGATTTCCTCGATGCCTTGGACCGCATCAAGTTCAGCTGAAGGCTGATGCCATAACCGGTCCGATGACTAGTGAAAGTCCCGACCCTCGATGATGGACGCACTCATTGCAGCGCTAGCATTATCCACCGCCTTGAAAGTGGGCCTGTATGTCGATGCGCGGTCTCCCCACAACGACAAGGTGAGGAGGTGACCCGAGATCGGCCCAGAATTGCATGAACACGACAATCAAACCCGCCGCCGTCCCCAAGGACGATGGTGTCTCCCCCATCGTAATCTTGAAGGAGTGTCCAGTCGCACCTTCGAGGCTGGCAACGCCCGCCATGTCACCGATAAATTCACCCAAATCATCGGACCGATTGAGAATGAGGTCTGTCAGGAAAGGTTCGAAGGCGTCCGGACCGAGCTCGGCAGCGACAAAGGCATGCGCCGTTTTGGCGAGAACGCGCAGGTAGTGACGTCGATTAACGTCGGCCGGTTTGAAACCAACGTGAGCGACGCCAAGCTCCGCCGCAGCTGCTTTCAAGATCGGATCAGCTCGGTTGGCCTCCACGTAGCGCCACGGGCGGCCCTCGGCATCGGCCGGCTTGATCCGTTCGCCGATAATGCGAGGTGGCGGGGACTGCCATAAATTGAGGATCAACGGTCCATCTTCGATGGCAATCTCCCGATTGCCGAGGTCGCGGACGTACCGCCCGGCCTCATCATGTTCCACTAGTGGCAGGGTGATGGATTTTGGGCCGTCCCGCTTATTTCGTGTCGGGGCTTCGACCATTGCCCGGAATACCCCAAGCTGCTTCTTGAGGACTTCCTGTTCGTAGCGCTGAATGACCTTCTGGCATTCATCGCAGCACGCGCCTTCCAGGATCGTGGCGTTCTTGCCGATCGCGTAAGGAATGACGTGCTCTTCGGTGAGCACCACGCCCGCGGCGCCGCAATAGATGCACTTTCAGGGGGACGGCAAACGACGCGCCGGGGTGTGGTCGATATCGTGTCGCGCAAGATCATGGCTTCGCGTGCGCCTCATTCTTCAAAAGCGATTTTGCGCAACGCGACGGAGCGGTCGGCGCGGCGTCGTTCCATAGCGAGCTGGTTGTCTGCCGACTTGATGAAGCGAGCCGCGAACGCACGAACTGCCTCATTTTCATCGGTGGCCCATTCGGCGACCAGCGCCTTGCGCGCTTCCTGCGCTTCAACGCTGCCATATTCGCCCGTGAGGACGCCGCTTGAATCGATGACGATATCGACGATGTGGAGGAGCCCGTCGTCGGCGGGCAAACGCCCGACGATCGCGCGCAATAGCGGGTGCAGAAACTGTTCACCCTTGAACGCACGCAGCACGGACAGGACGAACTCGATCCCCTCGCGGTTGTCTTCGATTTGACTGTAGAGCAGCGGATAGAGCGGATGCTCGAGATTAGGAAATAACTCAGCGATGAGACGGCCACCGCGGAACTGAGCCAAGCTCGGATCGGCATCGAACCAGCGTCGCGCCGCCGCGACGATTTCAGCCGGTGCGGAAGCCAGCGGCTCCCGGAGATAGTGCAGGCCGTAAGGTAGATCTTCGTACTGAAAATCATCGCTATCACGTTCACGAACGAACCGCTCGCCAATGAGATCGATTACGGCCTGAACGTGCTCACGCGCGACCACGGCCAGGAGCGCTTCCCCGTTCGTCCCAAGTCGCGGCAATTCGACCAGCAGTTTCAACAGCGGCACGACTTGTTGTGCCGACAGGCCCTTGAGCAGCCCGAGCTGATTCCAGTTGAACAGGCCGCCCGCCCACCCAAACAAGCGACGGCTCGAAAGCGATTGGGCGGCCGGCAGGAAAATGTGATCGAACAACCCGTCCGGATGGTTCGCCGATTGGCGCGCGGCAGCGATCGTGGCGTTGTGAAGAACCTGATCGTCCTCCGCAGCAATAGCCTTTACCGTAATCGTCGCAAGCAGATCAAACCGAAACGCCTCGGCAAACTGAAGATACCAAGCAATTGACGAAAGATGCCTGTCCTCCTCGACCCATGCCTCGATTAACGGCAGCACCACGTTGCTATGCCCCGCGTCCGACAGCCCATGCAGCATGCCCGGAAGCCAATCGGCGAGCCGGTCGCTCAACCGCGGCAACCAGGCGAGCAATATCTCCGGTTGCGCCGCGGCGAGCTTCTTGATGAATTCCTGCAAGCCCAAGAACGTCGCCATGTCGTCGCTATGTGTTTCGACAAACCGTTCGAGCCGCCCAAGCCACGCGTCGGCGGTCTCCGCGCCAACGCTAGCAACTAGCGCATCGATCTTGGCGGAGCGCTCTTTCGCTGCCGCCTGATAATCGAACCCGGGATTTGCCCACATGATCGGCATTACGCTGTCGTGCCCGACGAGCGCCCGATATCGATCGAGGTCGGCATCTCCGTCGAGCACCGCGCGACACGCGGCGATGGCGTCGAGGAGGCGGTGTTGCGCCGCCGTCAATACGGGGTTGTCCGCCATCGCCGGCGGCAAGGCGTTATAGGAATAATATCGATGGTGTAGATCGACTTCGACCCGTCGCTTCGCTTCCAAACCAAGGTCGGGCAGGATCGAGGTAAAAAACCCGACTACTCGCGCGAGGTCGTCCATGATGACCTCGCCGAGCGAGTCGGTATAGCCGGCGTGGTTTGGCGTATTGCCGGCCGCCAGCATGGCATAGCGGACGTCTCGGCTCTCTCGCCCCTCGCCGAGTAGACCGTGCAGGCGTTCGAGCTGTTGAAGGGCGTCGCGCCGCACCGCCTTGAGGCTTTCGGTCACGGCCACCGACCTGGTGTGCAGCGTCATCGATTCAGCCTGCCAGCTTGTCCCGGTTACGGTGCTCGATAGTGCCTCGCGCAATATGATAGTGACCGTCGGCGTCGCTGCGACGAACGCGGCATCGTCGAGGTCCGCGATGCGGTCGACCAAGAGCCGCTGGAGCCCCGGCCCGCCCTGTTTCCAAGCGCGACAGTCATGCTGCGCGAAGCGCCGAGTGAGATCGTCGATAGGCTTGCGTTCGTCTTCGCTGGACATGGCTTGGCGCATCTTGACCAACGCGTCGAACATGCGTTCGGGACACGCATACAGCAAGTAGCCGCTCTCTAGGATGCGGCTGATTTTAGTTATCACAGCATCACTTTTCACCCCTGGGTATTCGCGATGGAAGGCGATGTTCGGGACATCGGGCATCGCGGGCGACCGGATGACCGCGTCCGATAAGGTGACGATGATTTCGGGAGCGGCGGCGATATAGTCGTCGTAATTGGGCAGCACGTAATTCGAGAACTTCTCGACGGTGTCGTCGAGACAGTTCCGATCGGTGCAGGCGCGGATCGCACCCAGCGCGTCGGCGTCGAAGATCGCCTTGCCGTCGCGCAGCAGAGCGTAATCGCCTGCTATCTTGTCGAACGCGTAACCCGCTGGCTGTAGAAATTCCTGCATGACCTTGCGAAGCCGCTTGCGCATCGCCTCGACCTTGGCACCGCCGAAGCCGACATCGGTCATCGGCTTGTAGATGGTGTCATGCGCCATCTCTGCCCAAGCGTGGTCGAGAATGGTCTGCACCTGAATCTCGCAGCGCAGGCCCGCGAACCGGCGGTACTCGGGCAGCGCGCAGCGAGCATCGCTATGCGTCACGACCCAATTCTCCGAGATGAAGAACTCCGCGCCGCCTTCTTTGCTGTCGGGATAGTGAATCTTCGAGCGTTCGTAATCGACCGTGAAATTTTCCCGAAGAATACGACTCTGCCCAAAGCGGCTAACGTCGCCATTCGTGTAAAATATTAATCGGCACCCGGAGACGTCCTTGGCGATGTCGCCAATCGCCGCGTCCGCCGTCGCTGCGGCCTTAGCCAGTTTGGAACGCAGTGATGCCACGGATTTGGCGCGGTGCTGGATGTTCTGGAGCCGCAGGTCGTCATGCTCCGCAACAGCAGCTTGGAGGATTGCCGCCACGGCCTCGGCGAAATCCACGTAGAGTGCGCGTCCGCCATTTTCATATTCAGCGAAGATCATCAGACGGTTCTAGCCCCCCCCGCTCGCCCATACTATCTCGATCGATCATCGCGTCTGCTCCTGCGGCGTTGGCTTAGCGCCGTCGTATGACTACCTATCCACAATATGCAGCACGCGCCGATCATCGACATCGCGGAATGGGCCGAGGATGACTTTTCGGCTCGCTGCGCCCGCGCCGGCGTGACGCGCAACAAGTCGCGGCAGGACCGGACCGGCTGGGACTATCTTGTAGAATTTCCCGCCAGCGAGGTGGCGGGCGTTCCCGCGGATCTGCAACCTGTCGAGACTCCGGCTAGCGTCCAAGTCAAGTCCAAGCGAAAGGGCCGGCCCTTCGTCGATCTGAAACTCAGTAACGCGCTGCGTTTTGCGAAGAACGCAGTCCCGTGCTTCCTCGTCCTCTACCAAGCCACCGAGGGTAGCGAACCTATTCGCGTTTTCTCGCGGCATTTCTGGACGGACGAGATTGCGCTCGCGCTAAAGCGCGGGCGTCAAGCGGATGTCGATAACCGCTCGGATCTTCACAAACTCACGGTTCGCTATAGCTTCTCAGAGAGCGACGACCACACCCACGACCTGGTTGAGTGGCTCGCGTCTACCGTCGCGGGACGGACCCGTTATGCCGAAGAAAAGCTGGCGCTCGTTGCAACGCTCGGCTTCGAGGACGGCGCGATCCACGGCAGTCTGAGCTTTGCGGCCGACGACTTAGCGGCCCTGATCGACCATCAGATCGGACTCTTGGACTCCGCACCGACCGTCAATGTGACGCTCGTGCAGCGCCGTTTCGGAATGGACGCGAAAACGCCGCTGTTCTCTGGAACCCCAGACATCGCTCACCTACGGTCCCGTCCGCACCCGGCGCGTGTGCGAGTCAGGCCGCGCGAGGGCGACGACATCTGGCTGGATGGCGAGCTGCTTCTGCCCGCCGTGCAGGCGCCGCAAGAACTTATGAAGCTGCGCGTCGTCACCGACTTCCTGGAAATAGTGATCGACGGAAAGAACCGGGGGCAGGTCACGCTCAATCGAGACCCTGATCGCCAACGCGGGCTCGCCGCGCATCGAGCCATGATCGAAGTCATGCGGATTGCCGCGGCTGGGCCGCTGAGGTTGTTGGTGACGTGCCCAGGCTATCCAAACATCCCGGCCGAAGTCGCGATTCCTGACGCCAACGTGGACGACGCGCTTCAGCAGTTTTCGAACGTCATCGCGTGTCTCGAAAAGGCGAGCGCAGGCATCTTGCCTCCCGATCTCGCTGTTTCTCAACGCGAAATCGATATCGCCTGGAACGCCATCGTTGATTTTAACGGCATGGTCACTGGCACGGACTTCGACGGACAATTCGAACTTGCCGAGACGCCGGCGAAGACTTTGAGCGCGCCGACCGCCACCTTCTTCTTTGACTATGTCGAAATTGGCGACTGGGTGTTCGGCGCAGTCGTGCGGCGTAACGTCGACCAGTTCGAGCTGGATGGGGCCACGGGTAGAATCGCGCTTGGTCCAGCGCGCGTGGTCGAGGCCTTAGCGCGGCGCGCCGGCGGTGACGAGATTCTGGGCGAACTCTACGCCCTTTATCAACAAGCGCTTCTGCCTGAGAAAAAGACTGCGCTCGAAGTGTGCGGAGGAAGCTATCAGGGGCTCCTCGCGATGAGCGGGAAGAGCGCGGCACCGGTTGAGGTAATTTAGGCTCTACGGTTAGAGATGGAACGGCGGAAGACGCGGGCGGTAGGCGGTCGGAGGCGCCTTTCGGCGGCACTAGAGTAGTGCGACAGCGTAGGTATATTGCTCATCATCATCGGGCGTGGCCCGCCAGTTCGCCAGCGCGCCACCCCGATCGAGGCGGTTGAGGGGGGTGGGAAGCTGAGCCTGATCGCCGGCTGAATGGCGTTGGAGATTTCATGATCGACAAGTGTAGCGGGCTGGGCTTCACCGCTTCGCGACCGACATGAACGAACGGCGGGTTCCGGGAAGCGACGAGAAGTGGCTGAATGTCGCATTGTGGGTCGTGGAGACGCGGTAGCTCACGACCAGGTTAAGATCACGCTCCAAGCGGACTTTCCTTTTTCGCGTTTTAGCCGCAAGTATCGGCTCGATGGCTCTCTCACCCGACTATTATTCTGTTTTAGGGGTGCCTTCGACGGCAAGTCACGAGACTATCCACGCCGCGTGGAAAGCGCTGCTCCGTCAATATCACCCCGATGCCAATCATGGTGTGGATGTTTCTGCTCGTGCGAAAGAGATCAACGAGGCGTATTCCGTTTTGGGAAAGAAGGAAGCACGCGCCGCCTATGATCGGTCGCAGATCAGGCCGTCTGCGCCCCGAGCGACCGCAGACCGCCCGTTTCACCCCAGGAAAGCCGGCAGGCGCCCGATGCGACCTAGCCCGTCGATGCAGCCCAGCGGTAGCTTCTCGCAGCCGCTAGAGACCAACGAATGGCTGATGGGCCTTTTCCTGCTGATCCTCACCGCCGCACCGATCGCTACAATCCTGGTTCTGTATAACGAGGAATCCGGATTGGCACCTACGGTTCGACGTAGCGTCGCCGCTCATCCCGTGCCTTAGCCTCCTGCAAAAGCCGTCCGCAGCTCATCGGCCACAAAACTCGGACTTGGACAGCCTGCTTCCTAAACTATTGCCCAGTCGCTACATTCGAGTTCGCAGGGTCAGGCGCCGAAAGCGGTCGTAACGCGGGGATGAACGAGCGGCCGAAGCTGGGAAGCTAGGAAGGGGGCAGGAACGCCTGATTATGGGTCGTGATAAGCGTTTGGCAGACCGTGTCCGTGCGTCTTCTAACCATAATGTAACGCATTGGCGTCATGCAGGGTTTGGGGAGAAGCCTGTGCGGTTATCAATATCAGCGCGCGTATCCATAGCCTGCGCGTCTGTCATCGTGATGGCGCTAGCAGTATTGGCAGTCGGTCTTTCGGTTAGCAATAAAATCCATCAAGCCGATCTGCGCATCACATTTCTCACTTTCGCACTCGGCCGGGAGGACCGGCTGGAGCAGACACAACGTCAATTGCGCCAGGAAATTGGTCGCCTGACCCGCGACGCCGAACGCGGCACGAAGGTACCTGATGCAAGCTGGAAGGACCTGCACAAGCGCATCGCGGAGTTTAAAAACCGTTCGCGACAAACGGCCCGATCACCCGACTACAGGTCGGAACTGGGATCGGAGGCTGCCCAGGACGAGCAGCGAGCCTCCGCAGTTTTTGTCATGGCCTCCTACCAACTGATCGAAACGAGCCGGTCCAACCCCTCCGGCATTAAGGCTGCCATGCCGCGTTTCTTGGGCGCGCTAACGGTCTTGGAGACGAGCCGTAGTCAAGCGCGTCAGGAACTGACCTTGGCGATTTGGAAGGCGGCGGACAAAAATCGACGTGAGAGCCGACGGGATATCATTTCGGTGCTGCTTGGCGGGCTGGTCATCGTGGCGATCGTATTCGGCATGACCATCTGGCTTCATCGAAGGCTGGTGTTACCGATAAGCACCATGGCCGCTCGCCTACGCGAATTCCATGTCGGCGAAAACCACGGGGACATACCTGGGCTGAAGCGGGCCGACGAACTTGGCGACTTGGCTCGGGGCTTGAACGAATACCGCAATGCCGTGGAGAGCCGCCGTGCCGCCGAGCGCCGCGCCGAGTTCCTTGCCAACCACGACATGTTGACCGGTTTAGCTAACCGCCTTCTGTTCGAAAATCGTCTCTCGCACGAGCTCGCTCGTAGCGCGCGAACAGGTGACGTCGTAGCGGTGCTTGCCATTGATCTGGACGCGTTCAAGGCCATCAATGATCGACTGGGTCATGCGGGCGGAGATCGTGTCCTGAAGCGTACGGCGCAGCTTCTGTCCTCCTGCGTGCGCAGCGATGATCTTGTGGCGCGCATCGGCGGTGACGAATTCGCTGTCATCCAGGTAGCGCGCTCCCAACCCGCAGCTACAGAAGCGCTAATCTCGCGCATCTTTAAGATGGCTTCGACACCGTCGGACGAGGGCGTGGCGATCAAAATGAGCGTTGGAGTTGCCCTCTCGGAACCCGGGAAGAGCGGAGACGAACTTCACGAACTCGCGGACCTCGCATTGTATCGCGCCAAGGCCGATGGGAAAATACGGCAAGGATCTACAACAAGCATTTGAAGGACGAGGAAAGTCAGCGCGTCCGGCTGGCCAGGGACCTCGAGAATGCCGTTTCGGCGAAAGAGCTTCGTCTGGTGTTCCAGCCGATCGCCGATACGGTGTCGCTGAAAATCGTCGCGTACGAGGCTCTACTTCGCTGGCGGCATCCCGGCCTGGGCGAAATACCACCGGACGTGTTCATACCTATAGCCGAGTCCAGCGGACTCATCGGAACTATTGGATCGTGGATGATCGATCGGGCTCTTCGCGCGGCATCGATCTGGGACTCGAAGGTATCACTGGCGATAAACCTGTCGCCGATACAGTTTCGCTCGGTCAGCCTCGCGACTGAGATATGCGATGCAGCACTGCACTGGCATGTCGCGTTCGACCGATTAGAACTCGAAGTCACCGAGAGCGCGACGCTGCTCGGTTTTCAACGGGACGACGTTCTGGCAACGCTGGAGAAGCTCCGCGAGTACGGCGCCAAGGTTGTGATGGACGATTTCGGAACAGGGCATTCTTCGCTCAGCAATCTGAAAGATTTTACCTTCGACAAGATCAAGATCGATCGAAGTTTCGTGGCCACGATGCACAGTCACGCGTCGTCGGCATCGATCGTTAAGGCTACGATCGGTCTAGGCAAGAGCCTTGGTTTAACCATCGTTGCTGAAGGAGTTGAGACCGAGGAGCAACTGTCAGCTTTACGTCGATGGGGTTGCGATCAGGTTCAAGGGTTTCTGATCGGAAAACCAGCTGAGTATCTGGAAAAGGCTGACTCTTTCCTTGAGTTTGGTAAAGAATAAGATTTATAACATAGTTATTGGGTAAATCTGCAATACATAACGCTTCATTGTGTGAGGATGTTATTTACCTGTCGATGAAACACAAAAGGCAAGCATCGAGGCTCCAGGACGCTCAATAATATATTTGAACCGAACGAGCGCCCAAAACTGGGAAAGGGGCCTAGTGTCCCACACGGCTGCAACTGGGTCGAGTGTCGGGCTGGAAAATGCACGGCTGCTGCGTGAACGAGTTTACTTCAGCCATGCGCCATGGATGCCGGGCGGCACGCGATGCGGGATGCGGACGGATGCCACGGGCGGTGCCTCAAAGTCCCGGGCATCCAGTATCTCCAGCGCGGTGGTTTGCCCCCCGGCGTCGATCACGAGCCCAATGAGCCAGCCATCATCCTCGCCAGCATCCAACGAGCGCGGCACGAACACGAACTCGCCCGCGATGCGTCCCGGTCCGAATTCGTGCAATCGTCGCGTGTCTCCTTCCAAATCGTGCTTGATGAGCGGCGCCTCGCCAACCAGCGTTTCCGTCATCTGTTCGGGCAACCCGAGCGCATAGATATGGCGGTAGGGGCGGCCGGTGCGACGCTCGTCTATCGTCGGCAGTTCCTGCGGCGAGGGGTCGATCGCGCGCTGTTCCACCGATCCAGTCAAAGGGTCGATCGTCCATCGCTCGAGGCCGCGCGGCTGCTCGTCCGGTGCCAGGTTGTCGCCGGCGAACATGCGGTCGTACGCGACCACATCGAGCGCCACGCTCCCGTTCGGCAGATCATGAGCGTTGGCTGTGTGGAACACGAAGCAGGGATCGAGCGGGAACCACCGGATATCCTCCGCCTCGCCGTCGCGCGGCAGCAGCCCGATCCGGGCCGGATGCTTCTCGTTCCACCGATAGGGAAACCCATGCCCCGCCAGCACGGTGCGCATCGACAGGGTAAGCGGCAGGTCCATGACGACGACGTAGCGCTGCGTGATCGCGCAGTCGTGGATCAGCGGCCCGTGCGACACTGGGATCGTCACCGATCGTCGTACCCGGCCGGCGACATCGACGACGTTGTAGCGAATGCGCTTGGGATCGGTCGCCTCGTAACACAGCGCGTGCAACTCGCCGGTCGTCGGGTCGCGGCGCGGATGGGCGGTGAACGAGCCGGGCAGGGTGCCGCGGAAATGGTCGTAACGCTGCGTCTCTAAATGCTCGTCGAAGCGGACCGGCGTGCTGCCGGCTTCGACCAGCGCCCAGCCACTGCCTGCATGGTCCAGTACGCTAGTGTTGACGGTGTCGAAGATGTGCCGTGGCCCTGGAGCCGCCGGCACATGCCTGGCCGCCGCGACATCGGTCGAGCGGATCCAGCGATTCCGGTACCACCGGGCTTGCCCGTCCTGGAGGCGGATGCCGTGCAGCATCCCATCGCCCGTGAAGAAGTGGTAAGAGCGCGGGTCGGCGTCGGCGGGGTTTGGTCCGATGCGAACGTAGCGGCCGTCGAGCTCGGGCGGGATGACGCCCTCAACGGCGAGGTCGGTGAGAGTCAGCTCCTCAGTCATCGGCTCGTGGATGCCGGTAAGCAGCGGGTGAGGCGCATCGCGGGGCGGCAGGCGGCGCTTGTTGAACGCGGCGATGCCGGTGACGATCGGCGAAGCGATTGCGCCGACGACGTTGTCGATCGACTGCTCGACCCGGCTGGCGAACGTCGGACGTCGATTGACCGTCACGATGGCGTCACGGTCTGGATGACGTCGAAGCCTTCGAAGCGAGGCGGCGCCAGGTACAACGGCTTGTGGTTGCCCGCGCCGCGATGGGCTGCGCGAAACTCCTCGGACCTGGTCCAATTCTCGAAGTCCCCGCGCGACAGCCACACAGTATGCGACGAATAGAGGACGTGATCGTCGGCCGCCGGCCCGCGCAGCATGTGGAACTCGACGAACCCCGGGACGCCGGCAAGGTAAGAGTCGCGCGACAGCCAGGCCTGCTCGAACGCCTCCTCCGCACCGGGGATCACCTGAAATCGGTTCATGGCGATGAACATGGGGCAAGCTCCTGCTTCGACTAGGCAGGCCTAAGGTGGGGTGGAGCAGGACGGGATGCGAGGGCGATGACGCCCTATAAAAGTTGAAAGTCTGATCTGAACGAATGTCCGAAAGGGGGATGGTGATCAAGTTGAGCTGAACGGCGGATTGAGTCGAGTATCTAGCCCGCAGAGCGTCAACGGTATCTATCGGCGGATGGCGCTGAGTGCGTTCGATTCGGGGCGGGTGTAGATGCCGATCGCCAAGGTTGAAGAGGAAGCGAGGGCACGATCGAGACGCGCGCTACGGGCAGGACTCACGCAAAAATCTGTTTGCGGCCAGCAAGGACGGTCTCGAGACTGCGCTGGCGCTGTGCGGGTTTTCTCCCCCGTAGCGCTGCGCTTTGTGCGTAAGCGGACAGCCAGAAGCAATCGCGGCGCGCGTATTGTTTCTTGACGACATATTTGGCACGCTGTTTCATTCGTCAAATTTCGTAAGTGTGCCACTTGAGATTCGATAAGAAAATTGGTGCTTATTGATTAAAATGCTGACCGCATGTTGATAAAGAATCGAACTAAAACCAACTTGAAATCAAAATGGATTATTAAAAATCTTGCTTATATTTGAGTTTTAAAGGAATCTAAACCAGCTATTTGATAGGCATCCTTCCTATGGAATCTGCTGAAACACATCAAAATGAAGGAGGTGATGATACAGTAAGCGTCCTGCTTCATCTGCAGAATGCTATTTTGAAGATGATCGCTAGGGGCGCCGGCCTAGCGCCAACGTGCACTGCGCTGTGTGCAGAAGTAGAGCGGATTCTCCCTGAGGTGATCTGTTCAGTTCTAACTGTCGATTTCGCAGGCCTGCTCCATCCGCTAGCTGGCCCGAGCCTTCCGGAAGCATATTCCAAAGCACTAGATGGATTGTCCGTCGGCCCGCTCGCCGGTTCTTGCGGAACTGCTGCATATCTGAAAACAGATATTGCGGTCGTTGATATCGAGACCGATGCCCGCTGGGCGCAGTTCAAACACCTTGCACTTCCGCACGGGCTCCGCGCATGCTGGTCCAGTCCGATATGTGATGCAGAAGGTCGCGCAATCGCTACATTTGCTTTCTACTATCGCAGCGCCCGAGGACCTACGGCCTTCGAACGCGAGGTGGTGGCTAACTGCGTTCACCTCACACAAATCGCTATCGAGCGACATGAGCGTGTCCTCGAGCACCAGCGCCGAGCTTTTACTGACGCCTTGACCGGTTGCCCCAATCGGGCGGCCTATCATGCCGCACTTTCGAAACTCGAAGGTGCTGCGGTCGGTAGTTGGGCACTGTTCGTGTTGGATCTCGATAATCTCAAGGTCGTGAATGACACTTTCGGCCATCATGCGGGTGACGAACTTCTGCAGATTGCCAGCGACAGGATTTCGGCAGCGGTCAGCCCCGGGCGAACATTTCGCGTCGGGGGCGACGAGTTTGCCGTAATTCTCCAGGCTTCTGAAGCTCTTCGTGATCTGGAAAAGATCGCTGATGAGGTTCTAGCCACGCTCTCCGTTGCTGCCGACTGCGGCGGGCATAGCATCGTCCCTCGCGCTACCATCGGAGGCGCTACGTTCTTATCGGACGACGCCGGGGTGGGGAGTGTTCGGCAGAATGCCGACTTTGCCCTCTACCACGCCAAGGAAACCGGTCGTGGTGGTTTTGTACGATACTGGGCAGGGCTCCGCTCGAACATGACGCGGCGCATGGGCGCGATCAGGGACCTTAGCGCGGCTTTGCGAGAAGATCGGATCGAGGCGCATTATCAACCGATCTTCCGACTGGACACGCGGGAGATCGTAGGACTGGAAGCGCTTTGCCGCATGCGCATTGGCAACAATATGGTCTCGGCCGCCTCTTTTCACGAGGCAACTGCCGACGCGCAGGTTGCAACCTCGCTTACTGCAAGAATGATGAGCCTTGTCGCTGCTGACCTGCGCCGGTGGCTAGATTTGGGTATTCCGTTCCAACACGTCGGTATCAACGTCTCATCTGCTGATTTGAGTGGCGGCGCCGTCGGGCAGGTCCTGGCTGCAGCACTGGAACGCGAACGGGTCCCTCTCGATCACGTCATTCTCGAGGTCACTGAAACGGTGTACATGGGACGTGGCGACCAAGCGATCCAGCAAGCGATCAGGGCACTACGCGCTGATGGCATACGTGTCGCGCTGGACGATTTCGGAACGGGCTTTGCGTCGCTGACGCACCTGCTCACTGTTCCCGTTGATATTATCAAGATCGACAAGTTGTTCGTTGATCATCTGGAACCCGATGGTGTCAGCGTGACCATCGTTGAAGGCCTTATCCGTACCGCAAAAAAGATGGGCATCAGGATCGTAGCCGAGGGGATAGAAACCGAAGAACAAGTCGAGCAGCTTCGCACGATCGGTTGTACGTTAGGGCAGGGGTACATCTTCTCGCCCGCAGTCAATCGCGAGACGACAACCGCCCTTCTCCTTGGGCATGCGCAGGGCATCTCACGACCGCCGATTACGACGCGCTCGGGCGTGGCCTGATTGCCGATCCAGCGCTGAAAGGAATGGAGCGCTCACCGGCAGTATGTCGGATCGATTCATTGCTGCAGTGGCGTATTGTCGCGGATCGTCGGCTGATGATCACCGTGTTTATCAGGACTCATGGAACAGACCGCGGTCCCGGCAACTGCCGAGGGAACCACGTCAGGAGGGCATCCGACAGCGCCGTAGCGACAACGGAGGGATCGCCTGTTCGTGTGCCGCTAGCGCGCACCGTGGTCGCCTGCCCCGTCCACACGACGTGATTGTCTCGGCGCAGCGACACGGTCACCTCGAGACTGGTCACTATCAGACCGTGCAACTGATCCTTCCCCGAGGGCAAACTCAGCGACAGACCTCCAAGTTCAGCCGTCATGCCCGGCCGATCCGATCGGTCGTTGCCGGACCGGACAACGCCACGCTGTGTCTGCGATACCTTAACCTTGGCAACGTAAAGGCTGTGGCTCGGGTCGGGCAGGGGGAGGAAAGGTGTTCGAAGGAGGGTACGCTGAACGGCGTCCGTGAACATTTTCGTGATAGCGGGAGACGTGGTCGGATTATCAGCAGCTACGATCGCTATCGTGCCGGGCCCGACCGCGGTCGTGGCAGCCGGCGATTGCATGAGGGCTGCGACCGCAGCGAGAGGAAGAGCGTACATCCGACAAGATCCGATGCTTTTTTAAAAGGCTATTTGATGTAGCTCGGCACGTCGGAGGTATACGATTTCCCGTCTCAGCTCCGGTATTCCGCGTTGGTTCGATTACAGAAGGTCTTCGATCCTGAACGGCATCTCGCGCAGCCGCTTACCCGTCGCATGATGAATGGCATTGGCAATAGCGCCGGCACAGCCCGTCATGGCAACTTCGCCAAGCCCCTTCGCGCCAAGGGCATTTATGAGAGGATCCGGTCGATCGATGAAGCCAACATCTATCGAACCGATGTCGGCATTCACGGGCACGACATAGTCAGCAAGATCGTTGTTCAGCCACCCGCCATAGCGCGGGTCCACTTCGGTCGCTTCGCGGAGCGCCGCACCAATGCCCCAGATCACGCCACCCCGAACCTGACTCTCGGCCGTGCGCGGCGAGATCACCCGCCCGCAATCCGCAATGCTGACGACGCGTGGCACGCGGACGCGGCGCGTGCCGGGTTCGACATGAACTTCAACGAAGTGAGCAATGTAGCTGTAGGTCGTGAAGGTCGAATAATCCGGCCCGACCAGCGCCATGCCGCCCTTGCGCAGTGTCGCCAGATCCTTCGGGCCCTGATCGACCGCGACATGCTCGACCTCAACCTGAAGCGAGGGACGTCGCACGGTCGCAAGCTGTCTGTGTAGGTTTCCTGCCACCTGACGCCCGGCCAACAGCTCCGCCATGGCAGCGTTGAGGTTTGCGGCCGCCTCTGCCGCTGCTGGCACGACGCTTGCAGTTCCCCAGGATCCCGCCGTCGTATGCTGAGGCGCTACGCTGGTGTCGCCGATCGCAATCTCCAGTTTCAAAGGATCGATCGCCAGTTCGCGTACGAGAACCTGTTCGATGGTCGAGCGAATACCTTGGCCCATCTCATGCCCCGCAGCCGCAAATCGGGTCGTACCGTCTGCATTCACGCGCAGAGTGACGATGTTAGGATGGGCGGAGCCCGGATAGGCGCCCGATGCTACGCCCCAGCCGACCTGCGTGCCGTCGGGCAGCGTCATCGATCCCGGCTGGAGATTGCGCCGTTCCCAACCAAACCGACGTGCGCCCTCCGTCAGGCATTCCGACAGATAGCAGGACGAGAGTTTGTGGCCGTGGATCGGGTCGGTCGTCGCGCGGTGGCGTAGTCGGAAGGCGACCGGATCGACGCCGAGCTTGAGGGCAAGTTCGTCCACCGCGCTTTCGAAGGCGAAGCACGACGGATGCGGTGTCGGCGACCGCATATAGCCTGGCGCCTGCGTGTCGATCCGCAGATTGGCGGCGGTCCCGTGGTAATTCTCGATGCCGTACAGCATGGGTACGGACTCATGGTAGTCAGGCGGAAACTGGCCTTCGCGCGACTGCTGCTGATCGGCATCGTAGCGCACGGCGATCATCTTGCCGCTGGCGTCCGCACCGATCTCGATCCGGTGACGGTTCTTTGGCCGGAAGGTCGCGTTATGGAAGATCTGCCCGCGCGGCAGGACGAGTTTGACCGGTCGGCCGAGCAGCATCGCGGCGCGGGCGACAAGGGCAGTCTGGCGCTGTGCCCCACCACGCTGGCCGAAGCCCCCGCCAATCTGTGGGCTTTTTACCGTCACCTGCTCGGGCGTTAGGCGCATGTTACGCATTACGGCACCCTTCGTATTGCTGCTGCTCTGCGTGCTTTCGAAGATGGTGAGTTGCCCGTTCTCCCATACTGCCGTCGTCGACAGCATCTCGATCGGGTTATGATGCTGTGGCGGTGAAACATAGTCCGCCTTGTGTCGAGTGACAGCGCGCGCCATCGCCCGCGTCGCATCGCCCGCCGTCACCGACTTGACGGCTTCGCGCACCATCCCCGGCTGCTCGATGAGCGAGGTGAACGCGGGTGCGACTGTGTAGGTCGGACGAATGGCCTCGGCGCCCTCGATCGCGGCCTCGAGCGTCTCGGCAACGACAAGTGCGACCGGCTGGCCGCGATAGGCAATGTCTGTCGTGAGCGTTGCAGGCGGGGGCGGTGCGCCAGGGGCCGCAGGTGGGGGCGGCAGAAAGTCGGTTGAAGTCAGCACGCGAATAACGCCTGGTACCTGCATCGCTGCATTGACCGACAGCGAGGCAATCCGCCCCTTCGCAATGGTTGCCGGGACCTGCATGGCGTACAGCAGTCCAGCGACCTGATGGTCGGCTCCATAGCGCGCAGCGCCCATCACCTTCTCGCGGGCATCGGCACGGGGACGGTTGGGGAAGGGGGCGGTCATGACCGGTTCCTCGCTGCGGCAATAGTCAGGGCGTCGGCCACGGTTCGCGCACCAAGATCGATCTTGAAGCCGTTCTGTTTGCCAGCTTTGGCATCGGCAAACGCAGCATGCCCTGCCGCCAGTGCGGTCGCCGGGGTCAGAGGCTTTCCAGCCAGCAGCGCTTCTGCCGTGGTCGCCCGCCATGGCTTGGTCGCCACCCCGCCAAGTGCGATCCGGGCGCGCGTCACGGTGTCACCATCCATCTCCAACGCGACCGCTGCTGACGCGAGCGCGAAGGCGTAGCTCTCGCGGTCGCGAATCTTGTGATACGTCGAATGCCGGCCGGCCTTCGTCTTTGGTACGACGATCGCCGTGATCATCTCGCCCGGTTGCAGCGTGAACTCCAGGTTCGGCGTGCTACCCGGTAGGCGATAGAGTTCGGCAATCGGGATCGCGCGGCTACCGCTGGCGCCCAGCACTTCGACATAAGCGTCGAGCGCGACAAGCGCGACAGGCCAGTCGCCAGGCGAGACGGCGGTGCACGACGAACTCTGGCCTAGCACCGCCTGACCGCGGTCGAGCCCGCCGATCGCCGCGCAGCCCGAACCCGGTTCCCGCTTGTTGCACGGGTAGGTGTTGCCAACCGACGTTCCGCCCGCACCGTTTCGGAAATACAGACAGCGGGTCCGCTGGAGCAGATTACCACCGACCGTCGCCATGTTGCGCAACTGCTGCGAGGCAGCCTTCCACAACGCCTCGGCAAGGACCGGGTAATCGCGTAGAACGACCTTGTCGGTGGCGACCGCGCTCATCGGTGCTAGCGCCTCGAAGCGGAGCCGCTCGCCTCCTGTTTCGATCGCGTCGAGCCCTCGGATCGCGGTGACGTCGATAAGATGCTGAGGCTTCTCGATGTCGAGCTTCATCAGGTCATAGAGTGAAGTGCCGCCAGCGATGTAACGCGCACCGGCTCCCGCTGCTGTGAAGGCCTGGACTGCCGCTACGGCGCTTTTGGGTCGTGCATAGGTGAAGGGGCGCATCAGGCTTTCCCCCTTCCCGCAACCTGCTCGATCGCCGCGACGATGCCGACATAGGCGCCGCAGCGGCAGATGTTGCCGCTCATATATTCGCGAATGCGGTCCTTCGATGTGGCGTTGCCTTCGCGAACGCACGCGACTGCCGCCATGATCTGCCCCGGCGTACAATAGCCGCATTGCAGTGCGTCGTGGTCGATGAAGGCCTGCTGCATTGGATGCAGCGTCTCGCCATCGGCAAGCCCTTCGATCGTCGTCACCGCACGTCCGTCGACCTTGGCCGCTAGCGTTAGGCAGGATGCTACGCGCTGACCGTCGACGTGAACGGTACACGCGCCGCATTGGCCATGGTCACAGCCTTTCTTGGCGCCAGTCAGGTGCAGTTGCTCCCGCAACAGGTCAAGCAACGATGTCCGCACATCGATCTCTACCGGTACCGCCTTGCCGTTGACCGTTGTCCGGATCGCCAATCGGGTGCCCGCAGGCTTGCGGAGCGGTGCGGCAACCGCCGGATCGCTCTCAGAAATAAGGCCGGACGCTGTAAGCGCGGCGGTACCCCCGAGCGCGGTGCGCCGTGTCAAAGGCACGCTCAGCAAGTGCTCCATATCAGGCATCAGAAAGTCTCCGGACGGGCACTCGCCGTATTAGACATTTGTAGCCGAAACAGATGCTTAGCCAAAGCACTTAGATCGGCCAATAAGCGGTTGCCGTCTTCAAAGCGCGTAGACGCCGCAAGGTTGAACTTTTCATCGGTCCCTGATCGGCAAGCGGAGGCTCTATTCGGTCAGCTATCATCCCGAACAGGGGCCTGAACCCCTTCAAATAGTGGGCTTGCCCCGGTGTCAGGATGAAACATAGCGGTCTTCCTTAGCTATCGCAGCGCGCGTGCGGCTGGGTCGCAAAGTCGCCTCGCCAGCGAACGAGTCCCTCCAATTCCTGATCGCTTTTTTTATTCCGGCAGCGCAATGACAGGCCCGGACTACAGTTTTATCGATCATGTCCACACTGGCATCCCGCTCGACGAAAGCGGCGAGGGTATCCAGAATGGCCCCGAACACACCCGTCACGATCCAGCGACTATACCGCCGGAACACGATGTTCCACTTGCGGTATTCATCCGGCAAATGCCGCCACTGCGTGCCTATTCGCGCCATCCACACGATGCCCTCCAAGTAGGGTCGGTTGTCGCCTGCGGGTCGGCATGCGGGTCGGCAACCGACGAGTCTCAGGCACGCAGCGGCGCCTTAACGAGTGTCCGATCTTGGATGGTGACATTGGCGCCGGGAATGACCGACTATGGGTCTTTTAAGCAAGACGGCGTGCGTTCTGAAGCCCGCCCAAAAGGTGTCAGAGTCCGCGGGTCATCGAGAGCCGGAATCTCGGACCATCGCTGTTGTTGAAGGGGCGGGCCGCCCTCGACAGCTGCCTGGCAGCGCACCACATCAGACTCATGAACAGCTATGCAAAGACCGATGAGGCCGTCGCCGCCCTAACGCCCGAGCAGTTCCGGGTCACCCAGCAGAATGGAACGGAGCGCCCGGGCACCGGCCCGCTGCTGAAGAACAAGGAAGCGGGAGTCTATGTCGACATCGTCTCTGGCGAGCCACTGTTCGCCAGCGCCGACAAGTACGAGTCCGGCTGCGGATGGCCCAGCTTCACCAGGCCGATCGACACTGCAAGCGTGAAAACGAAACGGGACTGGTCTATGCTCATTCCCCGCACCGAGGTGCGCTCGGCTCACGGTGATAGCCATCTCGGCCATGTCTTCAACGATGGACCGCGTTACCGGGGCGGCCTGCGCTACTGCATCAACTCGGCGGCGCTGCGCTTCGTGCCACGCGTGGAGATGGCCGAGCAGGGCTATGGCGACTATCTGGACAAGATCGAGACGCCCCCCGCGACCACGCAGCGCGCGGTCCTAGCCGGCGGCTGCTTCTGGGGCATGCAGGACCTGATGCGGAAGCTGCCCGGTGTCGTCTCAACGCGGGTCGGCTATTCGGGCGGCAACGTGGCGAAAGCTACGTACCGCAGACACGGCAGTCATGCAGAGGCGATCGAGATCGTCTTCGACCCCGCCCGCACGAATTTCCGAACGCTGCTCGAGTTTTTCTTTCAGATCCATGATCCGACTACAGTCGATCGCCAAGGGAACGATCACGGCGCAAGTTACCGGTCTGCCATCTTCTATACGAACGACGCGCAGAAGGCGATTGCCGAGGACACCATTGCGGACATCCAAGCGTCCGGGCTCTGGCCGGGCAAAGTCGTCTCCGAACTGGCTCCCGTGGGCGAGTTCTGGGAAGCGGAGCCGGAGCATCAAGATTATTTGGAGAGACGGCCCAACGGATACACCTGTCACTTCGTGAGGCCGAACTGGAAGCTGCCGAGGCGGGCGCCGGCGCCCGGCAACGAGGTCGCGGCGACCTGATTTCGATATCAGGCGTCCGCTATCAAGCCCCCCCGCGCGGGACGCAGCGATCCAAGGGTAGCGAACGCGACGCAACTCGAAGCGACGGCCAGCGCCACTGCTAGGAATCGCCGCCCACCGGAACCTCTCGACAAGAGCCGCACCGGTCTGCGCGATCACCGCTCCTGCAAGCGCGGTCACGATCACCCCGGCCGTCCGCGCTATCGCGCTGTTGAACCCTGAGGCGGTTCCGGTTTGTGCTTGTCGACCGAGGACAGGACCGCGGTGGTCAACGACGTGGGCTCGTCTTCACGACCCGTAGCAATGAACGGTAGCGTTCGGCTATCCATGGTATTCGAGGACGAGCGCGCCGAACGATCCGTTGTGTCTGCTACGCGTTGTGCGACCGTAACCGGGAGCCATGACGATGACCCAAGATGACGAACACTGGATGCACGAAGCCATCGCGATCGCCCGATCGAAGGGATCCGATCCCTCGACCTCGCCGCTGGGGTGCGTGATTGTGCTCGACGGCAAGGTTATCGCGGGCGAGCGCAACCAGAGAAGGAATTGCCGGACGCGACGGCGCATGCGGAAATGATGGCAATCCGACGGGCGTGTGAAAGCACTGGGGAATTGGAACTGCGTGGTGCGACGCTCTATTCTACGCTGCAGCCCTGCGGCATGTGCACGATGGCGTCGATCTGGTCGAAGGTCGGCCGCGTCGTTTACGGGGCAGGTCGTGATGATGTTCACGAGATGTATTTCAAAGCACAGCACGTCGACACGCTGGCGTTCACCGGCGACGCCTGCCGTGACGACATAGTCATCGAGGGAGGGTGCCTCCGCGACGGCTGCGCCAAGCTCTATTATGGTCCGGACGCAGAGCTGCCGGTCGCCGAGCAGGCAAATCTATAGCCCGCTGACTTCTCTGCAAGCGAGTGCATAGCCGGCAGGGGATACTCGCCACCACTTCTGCAAACAGTGAAGCGCGTGATCGCTGTGATCTGCACCTGTTTCGAATGCCGGTCTGGTCAAGCTGATCCATGACCGGATCGGCATCAAGAATAGTGAAGCCGGCACCGATCGGACGTGCATAAAGGCTGCACTGAACCGAACGAAACTTACCTTATAGTCGGCGCGTTGCGGCGGTGCCGGAGCAGTCTGTTTCGGCGCTATCCGCTCAGCGAGGACACAATCATGGGCCTGTTTTCCAAAGACATCGTGACGTTCGACGACCTGTTCCTGCACCAGCTGCAGGACGTATATTACGCGGAAAACCAGATCACCAAGGCGTTGCCGAAGATGGTCGACAAGGCAACGGCGCCAGCCCTGAAGCAGGGTTTCGAAACCCATCTGCGTGAGACGGAAGGGCAAATCACGCGCCTCGAGAGCATCTTCGACCTGCTCGGCGAGAAGGCGAAGGCTGTGACCTGCCCTGCGATCGACGGCATCATCAAGGAAGCCAACGAAGTCGCCGGTGAGATCGAGGACAAGGCAGTGCTCGACGCCGCGCTGATCGCGTCGGCACAGGCGGTCGAGCATTACGAGATCACCCGGTACGGTACGCTAATCGCTTGGGCGAACCAGCTCGGCCGCACCGATATCGCAGCGATCCTGAAAGAGACGCTCGATGAGGAATATGCGACCGACGACAAGCTGACGGCGATGGCAACGTCGAGCGTGAACGCCAAGGCGGAAGCAGTTACCGCCTAAGCGTTTCGGCGTCGGGGGGCCGATGCTCCCCGACCATTATCCAGCTTCTATGAAAGGCACGTTCAATGGCTAACGATATCGCGTTCACGCTTCCCGAAGCCTTACGTGCTCAAAAGCACATGCGCGACGCACGGGGCCTAGGCGAGGAACGGTTCCCGGTGCCCGCCTTCATCAACATGGTAAGCGACGAGATCGAGCAGTTGCGCGACGCTGGCAGGACCGATGGCGAAATCGCCGCGCTTGTCGAAGAATCGAGCGGTCATACGCTAACCGAAGCAGATATCGCGCGCTACTACACGCCGGCCGAAGACCGACACTCCAACGAGCATTGAAGCAGCTCCTACCAGATCGATGATTGCGCCCCCTGCCATGGGGAGGGGGCATAGGTTGCTGTCGTAAGCGCTCCCACTGAGCTCGCGTCGAGCGTCCGACCGGTCCTGATAATATTCGCAATACGCTGGCGCGGCTTTCCATCACGCCTTGTCACTGCGCGTACCGTCGCCACTTTCCTACGGTATCGCTTTAAGAAGCTTTAATAGCTTCCGACACACCGGTCGCTTGGAACAGTCACGACAGCGCAGGTACTGCTCGACGCCTGCCTCTGCTCAGTTCAGGGGAACAGACGCTATGCCATTCAGACGATCCCAAGCCGAAACGGACGCTGAACAGATGGCAGGTTTTCAGCAGCGCTAGAGGCCGGGTCAACGTTACCAAGTGGGTCATATACCCTGCCCGGCGGGGTATGTGCACGTATCTTAAGGTCTTTCTGTATTGCTTAGGACGTAACCCAGCACTGACCGTAGCAATATTTACTCGGGCAGGGACGTTGAAGCCAATGGCACCAGACATTGAGGCGATTAGAGCTTATATCGTGTAACTGAGGTCAGGGCGGATAAGCCGTGGTTTTCTGAGTCCTTGGCCAGATGACCACGGCCTATCCGCACACCAACATAGTTTAAGTCGCCTGGTTGGACGATACCGGCTTGGCCGTAACGTCAAAGCGGTCGGCATTCATGACCTTGACCCAGGCACGAACGAAGTCGCGAACGAACTTCTGTTCGTGACCGTTCTCGGCATAGACTTCGGCGGTAGCACGCAGCTGCGAGTTCGAGCCGAAGATCAGGTCGGTGCGGGTCGCCTCCCACTTCTTTTCGCGACCGCTACGATCGTAGCCGATGAACTTCTCATCGCTCGACGTGTCGACGAGATCCCAGAACGTGTCGTTATCGAGCAGGTTGACGAAGAAGTCGTTGGTCAGTTGGCCCTTACGCTCGGTGAGTGCGCCGTCGGGCGCATCGCCGAAGTTCGCGCCGAGTACCCGCAGCCCACCGACCAGCACGGTCATCTCCGGAGCGGAAAGGCCGAGCAGCGAAGCCTTGTCGAGCAACAGCTCTTCGGTCTTCACCGGGTGACGCGTCTTCAGGTAGTTGCGGAAGCCGTCGGCCTGCGGCTCCATCCAGACGAAGCTGTCGACGTCGGTCCAGTCCTGCGTCGCATCGCCGCGTCCGCCGAGGAACGGCACCGATACGTCATGACCGGCATCGCGTGCCGCCTTCTCAACCGCTGCCGAACCCGCCAGCACGATCGCGTCGGCCAGCGACATGTCGCCGCGCAGCTCGTTCAGCTTGGCCAAGACCTTGCTCAGCTGCTCTGGCTCGTTGACCGGCCAGTCCTTCTGCGGTGCGAGCGCGATGCGTGCGCCGTTGGCACCACCGCGGTGATCCGACCGGCGATAGGTCGATGCCGACGCCCAGGCGGTCTTGACCAGCTGGCCGATGGTCAGCCCACTCGACAATACGGCGTCCTTGAACGCAGCGACGGCCGCGTCCGAGGGCACGGGGCCCTCGGGAACCGGATCCTGCCAGATCAGCGTCTCTTCCGGAACCTCAGGCCCGAGGTAGCGAACCCGTGGCCCCATGTCGCGGTGCGTCAGCTTGAACCAGGCGCGGGCGAACGCGTCGTCGAGCGCCGACTGATCGTCACGGAAACGCAGCGCGATCTCGCGGAACTCGGGGTCCATCTTCAGCGCCATGTCGGCGGTGGTCATCATCGTCGGCACACGCCTGCTGGGGTCGCGCGCGTCGGGGGCCATGTCCTCCGGCTCAGGGTTGACCGGCTGCCACTGCTTTGCACCGGCCGGGCTCTCGGTCAGCTCATAGTCGTACTTGAACAGCAGGCGCAGATAATCGCCGGTCCACTTGGTCGGATTGTTCGACCATGCGCCCTCGACACCCGAGGTGGTGATATGGCCTTGGCCAATCTCCTCGCTGTCGGTCAGCCAGCCGAGGCCCTGCATGTGCACGGCCTCCGAAGACGGGGCTTTGAAATGCGGCGCCGGCTTCGCACCGTGCGCTTTTCCGAAGGCATGACCGCCCGCGGTCAGCGCCACAGTTTCCTCAGAGTTCATCGCCATCCGCAGGAACGTCGCCTTCATATCGCGCGCGGACAGGAGGGGGTTCGGATCACCACCCGGGCCTTCGGGATTGACGTAGATCAGACCCATCTGAATTGCGGCTAGCGGTCCTTCAAGCTCAGGCATATCCTCGCTGATGCGCGTCTGCGCGCCCTCGTTGACCCAGATTTCTTCGGCACCCCAGAACGTGTCGCCCTCGGAGGCAAAGACATCCTTGCGACCGCCGGCGAATCCGAAAACGGGTCCGCCCATGCTTTCGATCGCGACGTTGCCGGCGAGGATGAACAAATCAGCCCAGCTGATGTTTTTGCCGTACTTCTGCTTCAGCGGCCACAACAGGCGACGTGCCTTGTCGAGGTTGCCGTTGTCCGGCCACGAATTGAGCGGCTCGAAGCGCTGCTGACCCGACGACGACCCACCACGGCCGTCGGTGACCCGGTATGTACCGGCGGCATGCCACGCCATGCGGATCATGAACGGGCCGTAGTGACCATAGTCGGCAGGCCACCACGCCTTGCTATCGGTCATCAACGCCGTCAGGTCCGCCTTCAGCGCGGCATAGTCGAGTTGCTTGAACGACGCAGCATAGTCGAACTCTTCGCCCATCGGGTCAGGAGAGACTCCGTGCTGGTGCAGCATGTCGATCGGCAGAGCATCGGGCCACCAATCCTTGTTCGTACGACCGAGCAGCGAGCGGGCCTTCACCTCTCCGCCGCCTTGGGGGCCCATTGGGCAACCGCTGCTCTTGGGCTGTTCATAATCGGCCATTTTGGCGTCCTCGTTTGATAGGGGCGATCGTATTGCGATTATGATGCCGGATCTGAAGGACATTTGTCCAATCGATTATTCGGGAAATATCGATCACTTCGGTCGATCACAGGCGGCTGTCTGACGATTTCTCGGACAGCGCGTGCATACGCCATGATATCGGCGGTGATACCAGTTACGCCGATGGATGTTGCGGTTACAGCGTACGAGACACCTTCGACGAGATACTGCCTCGGAACCACATCATAAACTACCGCGGTACCAAGGCACGGTGTCGTGGATTTTCTGCTATTATGGCCATTCCGGAGGCGAGCCTATCGGTCGTTATCGAGGGGAGGGCTATTCTGGATCGTCTGCGCCAGGGCGCGCATGTCGTCCCCGCGGCCGCTGCCAAGACGCCATGCCAGCACGACCTTCCGGTCCGCCCTTGATGGCAGTGGCGTCGTGTCAATGCGTCGACCGTCTATCAGTCCGGCGTCTATGGCCATTTGGGGCAGGAAGGTCGTCCCCAAGCCTGCTTCTACAAGCTCCACTAGCGTATGAAGGGATGTCGCTACCATCGCCGACGGGCGGGCCTTTGGCAGGCCGCAGCCAATCAAGCCGTGATCGTTCAGGCAGTGCCCGTCTTCCAGCAACAGGAGAGTTTGTGGGTCGAGCAATGGTGAGACCCCCTGCCGCGGGGTAGCGAGTAACAATGGGTCTTGCATGATCTCGACATAGTCCACCTTGCCGCAATCATACGGCAGCGCGAGAATCACCGCGTCGAGAACACCGCGATACAGCTCGGCACACGCACGTTCGCTCGTCATCTCCCGGACCCGTAGCTCCAACTGCGGGAACTCCACCCGCAACGCGCCAAGTGCGCGCGGCAGAAGAAATGGCGCGACCGTTGGAATGATACCGACGCGAAGGGTGCCAGTAAGCGGCTTTGCCGCGGCAATGGCGAAATCGGTCAGCGCTGATGTAGCGTCAAGAACGCTACGCGCTCTCAGGACGAAAGCCTCACCAATATCGGTGAACCGCAGCGAGCGTTGCGTTCTCTCGACGAGCTGCATTCCGATTAGCCGTTCGAGTTCGGCGATGCCCGACGACAAGGTCGATTGCCCGACACCTAAGGCCGCCGCGGCTCGACCAAAATGGCCGGTCTCACGAAGCTCTACCAGGTAGCGCAGTTGGCGCAGCGACGGGGTTACGACATTAGGCACGAGGACAGTCTTAGAGCAATTTGCGCAGGAATGCTTGGAGATTTGCCCGAACATCACGATAGCGCGTAGTGGTTTGGCGCCCGACCGGCTTGAGATTGAGATTACGAAGTCAGTCTTTTTCGACGGCGACCTGAAGAAGCATGCTGGTCATCTGCGTCTTCTAGCGCGTCCGCACTTCCCGCACGGGCAGCACCTAAAGTCGGTCCGCATAAAGATGCATGAATGTCTCATTTCGGGAAGCGCGAGCATGTCGCTGAATGACCGTAATTGGGTCTTCTGGTCGTCATCTACCTAGCCGGCAGCAACATCCGCACCTGGTCCGGCCATAGCGCCGGAACGGCTCCGGTGGCGGTGAGCGATGTTCCATCGATCGCGACCCGGCATCGCCCCGCCAGAATCGCCTCGACCACCTCCGGCGCGAGAAACGCCAGCCGCACGATGCGCGTGACATAAGACGGATTGACGCCCTCTTGTTCGGCCAGCCGCTTGATATCGATCTCGCCGTTACGGAGCTGCGCCCACCAGCCGCGGGCTTTGAGGAGGAGCTTGAAAAGTGACCCGTCCGGCGCCGCCGTCGCGAGCGGTGCGCCATTGTCGTGGACCAGTCGCATGGCATGCCCGGACCGCGTCAGCCGGACGTCGGAGATGACGGAAACGGTTGGCGGCGCATCTTGAGCGGTAGGGATCCCGAGCAGGATGGCTAGCGCAACCGGGCGGCAGACGATCTCGATGCGCGCGTCATGCACCCGGACACGCTCGACAAACTCAGGGAGCAGCATGCGAGCGTTGCCTTGAAAAATTGTGCCAAGGTCGGTGCAACGCTCGGCGTACGCGGCGATCTCAGTAGCAGCAACATCGAACCATGCGGTGGCGGCAAGCGCCAGCGGATCGACGAATAGCGCGGTGATGCGACTGGTGACCGCCGTCTCGATCTCCCGTGCCGGAATTCGCATGCCCGCACTCGCCGTGCCGGTCTGAAGAGCACGGCTGATATAGTAGCGGTAGCGGACCTTGCCCTTGACCGCATGGGTGGCAACGAGCGGTGCGCCAGCGCCGTCCTCGAGAAGCCCGGCTAGCAGGCTCGGGCGTGCTGCGCAGATGCGGGTCTTCACGCCCTGTCGGTTGTCGGTGAGCAGCGCTTGCACCTTGTCCCACGTCTCGCGTTCGATGATCGCAGGCTGGAGCCCGGCATAGATGTGGCCCCGGTGGACGACGTCGCCGACATAGGTCGCGCATTTGAGGATCGAGTAGATCTGCCCCCGCCCGAAAGGCACGCCACCGAAGATGCGCCCGGTCGTGGTCATGGTCCGCACAGGCGTGCGAATGCCCTCGGCCTCGAGCGCCTGCTGAACGCTTCGGACATTGCCGAGGTCGAGATAGCGCCGGTAGATGTCACGAATGACGGCGGCATGGTCGTCGATGATGCTAAGGCTGCGGCCATCGGGTGCATAGCCAAGCGGCGGCGTACCGCCCATCCACATGCCCTTGGCCTTGGACGCCGCGATCTTGTCGCGGATCCGCTCGGCGGTAACCTCGCGCTCGAACTGCGCGAACGATAGCAGCATGTTGAGGGTCAGCCGTCCCATGCTGGTCGTCGTGTTGAACGACTGGGTGACCGAGACGAACGAGGTGTTCGACGCATCGAACGCCTCGACCAGCTTCGAGAAGTCGAGCAGCGAGCGGGTCAGTCGGTCGACCTTGTACACGACGATAATGTCGACACGGCCGGCCCCGACTTCGGCGAGCAGGCGCTGCACGGCAGGGCGCTGAAGCGTACCGCCTGACAGGCCGCCATCGTCATAAATTTCCGGCAGCGCGGTCCACCCTTCCGACGTCTGGCTGAGGATATAGGCGGCACAGGCCTCACGCTGCGCGTCCAGGCTGCTGAATGCCTGCTCCAGTCCCTCGTCGCTCGATTTGCGCGTGTAGATTGCACAGCGAACGCGTGCCGACGGATCGGTCCTCATGCCGCGACCTTCTTCTTTAATCCGAAGAAGGCAGGACCCGACCAGCGCGTGCCGGTGATCGCTCGGGCAACTTCGCTCAGACTAGTCCAGGTCCGGCCATCCCATGAAATCACACCATCTTCACCAACGGTGACGACATGGGCGCCGCCCTGCCATTCGCGGACCAGCCGCATGCCGGGTTTTGCCGCGGTCGTCCTGGTAATGCCCCGGGCGAGCTGGTCCAGCGAGCGTGTCACGGTCCGTGACATGCCGCCGAACGCCGTTGCTTGGATCTCCCAGGCAAGAGCCAAACGCAGCAGTTTCGGGCTGACTTGGGGTACGGGCGAGCCGGTCAGCCGGGACCAGCGTTCGCGCAATGCAGCCGATGACATCGCCCCCAGACTCACAATCTGGTCTTCGACCGTGCTCACGCGGCCGCCTCGATGCGGTAGCAGGTCGCTCCGTCGCGCGACGTGCGCAGGATCGCATGTCCCTTCTTGCGCAGGCCGGTGAGTGCCGCCCGTGTCGTATGGGGCAGCCAGCCGGTTGCGGTAATCATCTCGGGCAGCGTAGCGCCGGTGTCGCGCTGCAGGAGCGCCACGACCTGCGCCGACTTGGTCGCCGGGCGCGGGGATGCCGCCAGCTCGTTGATCACGTCGCCAGAGGCGACGACCGGGGCGGGGCCATCGTCAATGCCGATGGCCTGCAAGCCAGCGGGCGTAATGAACAAGCCGGTACGCGAATCCTCTTCACCGCGCCACGTGCTGGCGAGATCGGTAATTTCGCGCTCTTCGATGAGCTTGTTGCGACGCAGCGCGGCGAGCGGCTTCTCAAGACGAGCGTCGTCCAGGTCATAGCCGTCTGGTAGAGGAATGAGGCTACCGCTGTCTCGCTGCGAGGCAGCCGAGAGCAGAAGGCACTGTGTGTCGGATAGCTTGGGCATGGTGGTGTCTCCGTGCAGAGCAGCACCATGCCGCTCCCACCACCTGCGGCCCGGTCAGTCGCGCTGACCGGGCATCCGCGTAGGCTCATCGGCCAGCGGCTCCGTGACCCGGTGTTCGCTCCGACAGCAGCACAAGTCGAGTGGTTTTGTGAGCGCAATGCGAACTCGCAGGATGACCCAGTGGTGACGACGACCACCGAGTCGATGTCATTAATCGCCAAATCCGGGCCATTGCCTCATCCAAGGCGCCTAAACCCGGTGTCCACGAAAACGGAGGCAGCTCAAATCGCGGAACCGACAATGCATCCGTATTTTGCGGAATTCGCTAAGAAGCACGCGGCTTAAGGCCGTTAGTACCGAACGTGGAGCGCTGCATCGGCCGTGACAAGCGGACCGGAACGCACCGTGACCCAACGTGCGTTCCGTTTAGGACGTACGGCTATTGCTGCGTTTCGTCCGACGCGACCGCACCTATCGTCATTGCCAGCAGCGACGCGCCGCGTTGTTCGTGATCCAGCTTTAAGAGCCGGACCCAGTGCGAGATATGTTTCCCAGCGGCCTCTACGCCTTTGCGCTGCTGCTGTGGGGTCGTCAGGTTTGTGTCGTTCTGGATCACCGACGCGATCGACAGAGCGAAGAAGTCGATGATGTCGTCGGCGATCAGCTCTTGGTCTGCCGAGTTTGCGGCCAGGTACTTCATCACGATCGGCATGATTTCCTGAAACAGGTCGATCTTGGCCTGATCGTCTACCTTCATAATGTCCGCGGGCATGCTGGCGTCCTCCGTTCGTGACATGTATTGCTTGGGGTCACGAAGCGGAAGGCAGCGCCGACCATTCTCGCCAGTTTCGTAGCCATCATGAATCATCCGCGCGAATGGTTTCAGCCAAAGGTTGTAGGGATTGGCTGGTCCCCTCGAACCTGGGAAGGCTGGGTGATCATTGGCTTCGTAATCGCGATTGGCGCGCTTGTCGGTCGGGTGAACCTCTAATGTGTAATCGAGCAAGGTTCGACGGCGAGCCGGAGACCATCACCGAACGATTCGGTGCGGAATGGCTTGCCGACAAGCCGATGGACAACCGTTTCGACCCGAAGGAGTTGCGTCCGTTCGGCCGGACGTATGTCGTGCGAAACGAAGGCGATCGGCGTGGTCTCGACGTGATGGAATGGGACGTCCTAGCGGGGCAGGCGAAGCAGGCCGGACGCAAAGTTGCGCAGACCAATGTCCGCACTCTCCATCTCCCCCAGTGGCGCTCGCTCGTCAGCGACCCGGTCAACCGATGCCTGATCCCGCTGACGGAATTCTGCGAATGGGCGCGCGAGCCTACCGACCTAGGCGACGGCAAAAAGCCGCTTAAGGGCGAGATGTGGTTCGCGGTGAAGGACCAACCTGTGTTCGCGATCGCCGGCTTCTGGCGGCAGGTCGGCGATCAACGCTACTTCGCCATGGTCACTTGCGACGCGAACGAACTGGTGACGCCGATCCACCCCAAGGCGATGATCACAATCCTGCAGCCTGATGATCACGAGCAGTGGCTGACCGGTAGCTACGACGACATCCTGTCCTTGCAGCGGCCATATCCGGCCGACCGGATGACGGTACGCGGGCCAGTGTTTCCGACACGCACGCCGACGCCCCGGTTGATCTAAAGCGTATCGCTGTTTGCGTCATTGATCCACCGATGTCGTGGACGCGCGCTTGGGGGGAATGCGATTAGGCCCGAACCGACGGCACTTCGGCTATGACCGTCGTCCATGCCGGCGACCGCATCTCCGACCGCATTTTCCACTCGCGCTTGAACCCCTGCGTGGCCGTGACCGCTGTCCATGTGCCGAATTTGCCATTGATCGCATCGAGCGCGCCCATCAACCGGTCCCGCTTGGCCGTGTCGGCTTCGAACAGCGTGCGCGGTCGATCCTCCTCGGGCAGCAGATCGTCGAGTATGATGCCCGCCTTCGTGTAGGCGTAACCATCGCGCCACGCCTTCTCCGCGCCGCGCCTGGCCGCCGCGATCAGCTCGAGGCTGTCGTTCGTCATCGGATGGAGCGCCACCATGCGTGATGCGCCGTACTGAGGCCGGTCGGACTTATGCTTGTTCGTGTGGAAGAACGTGGTCAGCTGGGCAGCGACCAGTCCGTGCACTCGCAGCTTCTCACCAGCCCGCAGCGCATATTGCGACAGCGCGCCCATCATCTGCTCGAAGTCGCAGATCGGCGTTCCAAACGACCGGGTAACGGCCATGCCTTTCCGCCGCGGCTCGACCGCCTCCACAGCATTCGACGGGATGCCGCGTAGCTCGGCAACCAATCGTTCGAGCACGACGGTCCCGACGGCGCGGGCCTGCTTCATAGGCATGTCGCGCAACGCCCCCGCGGTATGTATTCCCAGGTCGGTCAGCTTACGCGCAGTGGCACCGCCTACGCCCCACACGTCGCGGACGGCGAACGCATGCATCACATCGCGCCGTACGCCGTCGTCACGAAGATCGGCCACCCCGTCGAACTGCGGGTTCTTCTTCGCCGCAGCGTTTGCCAGCTTCGCCAGCGTCTTTGTTTCCGCGATGCCGACGCACGTGGGTATCGTCGTCCATAGCTGGACCTGGGCACGCATCGCGTTTGCGTGCGCCACCAGATCACGCCCCTCGAAGCCTGCGAGATCGAGGAATGTCTCGTCGATCGAGTAGATCTCAAAGTCGCGGGCGAAGGACTCGCAAGCGGCAATCACCCTGCGCTGCATGTCGCCGTAGAGCGCATAGTTCGACGACCGGACCTGGATGCCGTGCTGTTTTACCTTGTCGCGCAGGTGGTGAATCGGATCGCCCATCTTGATCCCGAGCGCCTTGGCTTCCGCGGATCGTGCGATTGCACAGCCGTCATTGTTCGAAAGGACGATGACCGGCACGCCGACAAGAGTGGAGTCGAAGGCGCGTTCGCAGGATACGTAGTAGTTGTTGCAGTCGATGAGGGCGATCGGTGCGCTCATGCCATTTTGCGCGCAACGCCGACGACCGTACCCCAGATCTCGACATGTTCGTCCATGAGGATGTCCGAAAACCCTTCGGCCTCGGGGACGAGCCAGTGTCGGCCATCGATATAGCGCAGCCGCTTCAAAGTCCGATCGCCATGCACTAGCGCCACGACTATCGCGCCGGTCTTCGGCTTCTTGGCACGATTAACGACGATCAGATCGCCATCGTTGATCCCAGCGCCAGACATTGATTGGCCATCGACCCGCATGATGTAGCTCGCGGCTGGATGCTCGACGAGCCAAGCCCCCAGATCGATCGGTTCCTGCATGTCGTCCTGCGCCGGCGAGGGAAACCCGGCCTGCGTATGGACGAGGAAGAAAGGCACCTCGCACGGCACCAGTTCGAACGGGACATCGTGAAGCCGTAGCGCATCGTTAGGGCGGTTCAGCGGCACGACGACCGGGCGATCTCGATTTGTCGCAGACACGGTCTAAAGGATTGCCGCGAAGAGGAGCTGATCATGCTGGGCAGCTAGAACCGACCGAGCATCCTGGGCTGCGCCAACGGCTTGGCGGTACTCTACGGTCTCGAACCGCTCGGCCTCGTCGAAGCTGAATTGCACCGCATCAACAGGCGAATAGACGTTGTCGTATATCACGCGGGCAGCCGCCCTCAGCCGCAGATCGTGCTGCATTTCGTTGCTCCGTCAGTATCGAGTCGCCGGTCGTGGCGTGTCCCTAGCTAGGCCTGATCCAGATTGATTCGCAAGAACATTGCAGGAACATAAATCTGATGCGATGAGCGGGCCGACGATTCGAAGGACACGATGATGGCCTATTACGACGACGACCAGCAGGAGCCGAAGCCCGCGTTTGGCCAGTGGCTTATCACGCAGAAAGACCGGACCGATCTGGTCGGTCAGCTCGCGGCCGGAGCCGTCGCCGATCGCCGCTTTCCCCGCAACGGGAATCCGGAAGCGGTGCGTAAGCATCTCAGCGCCATGCAGGCGGAGGGGGATATGTTCGCCGCTGTCAACGATGCCGAGTCCGACTGGTTGTCTGCTTGATGCAGGACGCTTGGCAGCAGGTTTTCGTGCTGATGGCTAATCATGGGCAGCTGGGTGCCTGCCAGTTGGTCGTGTCCGGTATGCAGAAGACGCCGCCAGGGCAGCCAGAGCAGTACCGACAGTGGAAAGTTTTAGCCGACTGCCTGAACGCTGTGGCAGACGCCAGCCGGACGACGCACTGATGCGAGTGGTTCGATGATCGCGCTTGCACCAGCGTCGACGTTCTCCTGCACGGTCACGCGCGTACATGACGGCGACGGACCGCTATGGTGCTCGAACGGCGTCAGGGTCCGGATTGCCGGCGTCCAGGCGCCCGACTTCGAAAGCGCGTCGCCTTGTCGCGCGGCAGACCCGAGGCGGGTAAACTATCGTTGTGACAACGCGGCGGCGCAGCGAAGCCAGCAGATCACCGAACGTCTGGTCCTCCGCAGAACGTTGACATGTGAGGCGACCGGTAAGAGCTACAGCCGCGTTGTTGCCCGATGCACGCTCCCGGACGTACGGTCGTTGTCTTGTGCTGCGATCGCGTCCGGGGCGGCGGTGCGTTGGGATCGATACTGGCGTCAGTATCGCATGGGTGAGTGCCGCTAACTTCCCCTCTTCATGACACCGCGGTATCGATCGTTATGGCACGTGCGCAAAAGCTGAAAGTCTATCGGACGGTTGCAGGCTTCAACGACGCGTATGTCGCTGCCCCCAGTCAGAAAGCTGCCTTGGAGGCTTGGGGCAGCGAGCGGGACCTGTTCGCGCGAGGAATAGCAGAGCTCGTCACAGACCCCGCACTGACCGCAGAGCCATTGGCGTCGCCAGGCGTGGTCGTGAAGCATTCCCGGGGCACGACTGCCGAGCAGATTAAGGCTATGCCGGCCCCCGAACCGAGAACAACGCATCGAGGTGACTCGGATTACACCGAAGCGTCCGAGCAGCCGCGGAAACCAAAGCCTGCACCGAAGCCGAAGCCGAAGCCAAGCAGCGCTAAGCTCGAGGCGGCGGAGACTGCGCTGGAAGCAGTGTCGGCCGATTACAACCGCAGGATGAAGGCGTTGGCGGATCGGGAGGCGAAGCTGGCGCGGGAGCGGCTTGATCTCGAAAAGCAGGAACACGACGAGGTGGGTGCGGCAGAGGCGGCCGTCACAGAGGCGCGTCAGGCATATGACGGAGCATTGCGACAATGGCGAAAGGCGAAAACCGAAACCTAGGTCGTTGCCGCCGATGCCCATCTTACAATCCTTAAACGGCGTCCTAACTGGCGACGTTCAATGATAGAATCCCCTCTAATCCTCGCTATCGGTGACAGTCTGGTTGCAGGCTATGGCCTCCACGCCGCTGATAGCTTCCCTGCCCAGCTGCAGGCGTCGTTGCAGCATCGATACCCCGGCGCGTCGGTAATCAACGCTGGTGTTTCGGGTGACACGACTACTGACGTCCTACGGCGCTTACCGCGGCTACTGTCCAGCCTCGACCGTCGCCCGGCACTCGCGATCGTTCAGGTAGGGCCGAACGACGTCCTGAGGCAGACGTCGGCGGGCAGGACCCGCGCACAACTCGAGCAGATCCTGCTGAGCTTGAACAATTGCAGCATCCCCGTGCTGCTGACGACCGTCGACCCGCCTGCGTTCATTCGAGATCGCGCCGCCGCATATCTCGGCATCCATGCTGAAGTGGCTGCCGACCACGGTGCGACCGTTTGGCCGTTCTTCCCGCCTGGTGTGCTGGGGCATGCTGACATGGTACTAGCGGATAGGGTGCATCCGAATGCGAAGGCGATCAGTTCGGTAACCGCGGCGATGCGGCCGATTGTGGAGCGAATGTTGTAGCGTCGTACGTTTGAGTATTACGCGACCGAAGCGCTCTTCACTTGTCGAGAGCAACGCCAGCGGCAAAAGGGGATCGCCACGCACATGTCGATTTTTCCGCTACTGCACCGATGCTGGAATTGTTTAGATGACCCCTGCTGAAACCTACCGCGCGAATGCCGCCGCTCAACGCGAAGCCGCCGAAGCGGCATCGCTCGCAAACCGCCGCGAGATGCACGTGCGGGCCGCAGAAACTTGGGACGCAATGGCCGAGGCAACCGAAGACACGAGCGCTCGAGCGCTCGTCAACGCGGCGGCCAAGGCGGGCCGTTGATGCAACGCTAATGCATGTCGGCCAAGGCGCTAGTCACGGTCGACGGGATCGGGGCGCGGATCAACGCAGGTTCGTAACCAGATGTTGAGGGCGGTCGGCTATCTCCCCGCCTATGGCGAGTCGATCATCAAAACCCGAATACCCCTCTTGGCTGGCCGAGGACGAGCGAAAAGCCTTCCGCATTCCCGTTAGTTGGGCAGCGACGGTTGCTGCGGACAAGTTTGAAACGCAGGCCGTGCGGATTACCGACTGCACGCGATTGGGCTGCAGGATCGAGACGCGCCTTGCGGTGACTATCGGGACGTTCGTTCACGTCGCCATCCCCAACTTTGCCGACGTGCCCGGCTGGGTCGCCTGGAGCAGTTCGGAAGCGATCGGGATCGACTTCAGCCATCCGCTTCCGAACCGCGTTCTCGAATATATCATCGAGCAGAACGACGCGATCTGACGGAGCACGACGATACCTGGACCGTCCCGCTCCGGGATTGACGCAAACCTTTCCCGTTGTCGCCTCGCTAGGCATCAGCAACACTGCACATAGAGCTTCGCGAATCCACAACAGCGAATGCTCGGTATCCCGCCCGCGGCATCTGAGGTGTCACACGGAGCGGGCGGGATGCTTCACCGTGAATTAACCAAGCCGCGGTATTAGACGCTCGAGGCCTTCGCTTCCAGTATCGCGTGCCCTCAGCGCCCCGCAAAGTTCAGTCACACGGACATGCGGGGCGCTTTCATGTTCGCTGGTCCTCTGCCGGTTCCAGCGTTGCTGGCGATGTCGGCCATATGTTTTGATGGAAGAAAAGCTCCGGCTCATCCAACGGCAATAGGCCCAGGATCTGCCCCGCTGGCGTCCAACCAGTCCGTTGGAGAAACGAGACGGCGGCAACGTTGCGCGCCCCGATCGAGATGAACACCCTGCCGCTCAAGACAGTATTTAGAGTCCGCATCAACGCCTGCGCGATGCCGCGACGGCGGTGCGCATCGTCAACCACCAGCTTGTTCACATAATCCTTGCCGATGCAGCCGCCCTGCTGCCAGGCAACATAACCAACGACGACGTCGCCTATCTCCGCCACCAGCATGCGACGCTCGACGATCTCCGCGATCCGGTCACCGGGGAAAGAATCGAATGCCATCAACCGGGACAGATCGTACGGTTCCGCAATTCGTATGGCTATCATGCGAATCCTTTGAAACAGTTCGCGGTCTTTCTGCACAGGCACCAAGGAGCGGCAAGTGCGATCATTTACAATCGGTTCGCGCGAGTTGTTCGAGCAGCGGGCAGGTAGCTACCGTACGCCGAACCCCGCCCTGCTGTTCTCGCCATCGTCAGTCCGCTCGCGACCAGCCAGCACGTTCTCCAGCTCGGACAGCGAATGCGGTACGTCAATGTGCTGCGCTCCCAGGAACAGTCGCGATCCCTGCCCCTCGGGTATCGCGTGGGTCAGCTTGTCGATGTCTATAAGCGCCTTGCCAGCGGGCAACATCTCGATCTGAATAAATCGCATAATCATCTCCAATATCGCGTCCGGTTTCACGAACGCTCTAGCGGGTAACGAGCCGTCGCACCCGAAAGCTGCGCCGCGCGTTGAACTGGCGAGGAGATGATCATGATCGACTATCCGAAAACCGACGACGCGACCCCGGCTGAGGAGGCAGAGGAAATGGAAAAGGTACAGGAAGACGCCGCCAAAGAGCGCGAAGAAAACGGCGGTTATCAGTAGGCTGAGCTGCTTAGTCAGCAGCCGCGCTGCCACCGCTGCGGTGCGGCTGCTGATACTACGACCGATGTAGAATTAAGGCGACATCAGAGTGGCGAACGAGCCGAAGTGGTTGAAAGCGGCACGGGCCAAGCTGGGTACCAAGGAAGCGGCGGGATCGGCGAACAGCCCGACAATCCTCGGTTGGGCGAAGCGGCTTGGTACGAAAGTGCTAGGTATGATCTACAACGCAGACAGTGTCCCGTGGTGCGGTGTGTTCGTCGCGTACTGCTTGCAGGAAGACGGTCTAGATCCCGCACCGATCGCCGTACGCGCGACATCATGGTCTACATGGGGTCAAGCGCTACGTCCTGAACGTCTCGCACCTGGTGCCATTCTTGTCTTCGAACGTCCCGGCGGCGGCCATGTCGGCTTCTATGTGGGTGAGGATCTGAAAGCGTATCATGTCTTGGGCGGCAATCAGGGGGATGCGGTCACGATCGCAAGGGTTGCCAAGGACCGATGCATCGCACGTCGATGGCCAATAGGTCGCGCTGTGATTGGTAAGCCGGTGCAGATGGCGGCGAGCAAGCCGATCTCCACCGACGAGGCATAGCCGAGGCAACCGTACCTTAACCATCGGCGGCTACCGCGCGGAGATCCGTCGAAAGGATCTGCGATGAAGCGCTTCTTGTCTCACTTCGCCCTGTTGGCAATCGCTCAGCCTGCGCTGGCGGGTGGCGACGACGCACCATACTATGGTCCGATGAAGCGCTGGCACGGTATCGGCTTTCAAACCGGCTATAGAGATCGAACTGAAAAGGACGGCTCATGGCGGGTCGATGCCGCAATACATGGTCGGACGGATGCGATCGATATGGCCCTGTATCGCGCCGCACAGCGTGCCCATGAGCTCGGCTACCGTTATCTATTTCTGTTAGGCGGCAACGGATCGAAGACGCCAGGCCAAGATATGGCAACGGTCTATGCCCGTCCAAGCCATGAAGCTGTGCCGCCGACCGGCTGCCGGTCTAAGAAGTTGACGACCTGCTACACTGCAGACGTTCTCGAAATTATGCGGATCCTCGGCGGCCCCAACGGATCGCAGCCAGGAGTGCCTATCTTAGCAGGTCGAGACGAGTTCGGCCGAGATGTGTTCTCGTCAGGTTATGGGACCGGGGGTGTAACATCGTTGGTCCCAGGCATGGTGCGCAGTCAGGTGACGACGATTGTCGACGGCAGGCTGCGCATTCGCGGCGGGCGCCCTCCGGAAGTTCGGCCTGGGTTCGTCCCGGTCGCTCTTCCCACGGTTTCTGCGCAAGTGGTGACTCGGCCGGTGCCTCCTCCGGCGTTGAAGTATGGGCAGCCCGCTGTTCAACATTCCCTTTCCACCGACGCGCAGATTAGCAAGCGTTTCGAGCGGGCATTGAAGGCGGCCCAGCCAGTGCGTGGCGGCGAGTCCAACCTTGGGTGGACGATCAGCGATTGATGACTTGCGCTTTCTTCGCCGCTGCTGACACTTCGCAGTCTCCGCTACCGAACGTGGCTATGCTAAGCGGCGCGCGGAATCGTTTGGGCTGGCTTTGTCAGACCAAATTGGCAGGTGGGGCGGGGGGATGATACCGGCGGTTGATGATGCGAAAATCGAGGGCCCTACTGCCTAGCCCGTTCCGCCGTTTCAATTCGTCGCCAGAGGTGATCCGGCTCGTGGTCATGATGTACGTCCGCTTTCCGCTCTCGCTGCGCAACGTTGAGGATTTGCTGTTCGAGCGCGGCATCGACGTCTGTCATGAGCATTGCTCGACAGGCTGTACGCAGCATGCGCGCTGACCCGCGAGTGTTTGCGGGCGGTAATTTGCTCGCTGCGTGCGGTCATGTCGCCATATTGAAGGGCGGGCTTCGGGCGCGGGCGGGAATATAATCAATTTGAAACGCATGGTGATCAGGCGGCGGCTGAGTTAGAAACCTCACTCAATGGGAGACAATTCAATGCGCTATGTGATCCGTAAAGACGGCGATCTGTCCACGGTGGGTATTCATCGGAACAGCTTCGACGAGGCACTCGCCACCGCCGCCGAGATGATCGCGATGCGCGACGACGAAAAGTCGATTGCGGTGGAAGACACGTGGGAAAACCGAACGATCGACGAAGCCGAGATTGCCTCGCTTATCGCCGCGCGATCGCCGGACCCAGCCGCCACCTCCCAAGACGGTTGAATCGGAAGATACGTATGAACGGCTATGTCGAATTTGAGAGCCCGGAAGGCGACCCGGTCGTTGTGAACGTGGACAGGGTGAACTTCGTGCGTCGCTTCAAAGGTGGGAACGAAGCCAGTGCATTGAACTCCGAGAAGGGTAATTACGTCGTCGTCAAAGGAAACCTTGGCGCGGTAACAAAGGCGCTTGTCGAAGGGTAGCGTTCGCTTTGAAGGGCAAGCGACGAGACCACTCGATCGTCGCGGTCTGATCGAGGCGTTGTCTGATTGACACGTTCTCGCGACCTGGAACGATTTGACCCACGGGCGATTGAACGTTTTCTAGATCAGAGAGAATGGCAGGGAGACGAACATGAAAAAGGCATTTGTTATCGCCATGGCGGCTGGGCTCGTCTCGCTGTCGGCATGCAACTCTAGCCCAAGCGAGCGGGCGGCCGACAACATCGAGTCCAATACCGAAGCAGTCGCCGATAATTTGGACGACGCTGCCGACAACGTCAGCAACCCAGCCGCGGAAGCGAGCCTCGAGAACGAGGCTGATGCGGTTCGTGCAACTGGCCAGAACCAGGCTGAAGACATGCGGACGAATGATCCGGATACCAACCTGTCGAACGGTATGTAATTTCACGAGACAGAACGAGCCGCTCCCAAGCACAGCTCGAACTGGAAGGGCGCCCGAGGACAACTTGGGCGCCCTTTTCGTTACATGCCCGAATGGCGAATCCATTCTGCGAGTTCGCGCAGTTCGCTGAACCAGAACAAGCACATTGCGATGGCAGCCGGAAAAGTCGCTCCTAAGGCCGGGGAGCTGGACGTTTGAACAGACTATTGGCGATAATGCGTTCAACCTTTCGTATCAGCACATCGGGCTCGAATGGCTTGACGAGATAGCCGTCCGCACCGGCACCAAGCCCCTCATCGATCTGCTCATGCCCTCCCGTCGCAGTAAGCATCAGCACGGGTATGAGGTATGTATCCGGGGTCGCCCGAAGTCGCCGAAGTATCTCAATCCCCTGCATGCCTGGCAGCGACCGATCAAGAATTACCAGATCGGGCTTTTTGAACGCGATCGTTTCATAGGCGAGCGTGCCATGACTGATAACGCCGATGAGATATCCAGCATCGGTCAACAAGGATTTAACGATATCCGCGATTAGATCGTCATCCTCGACGTAGATGATCCGGAAAAGCGGCTTGGGCGGCAAGTCATTATTAGACTGGTTCATCTGGGGCCTAGCACATTAGTATATTTTGATCTCAGAGGCCCGCCGTAAGGCGCGTCACCGGGAAGGGCGTGCCATCGCAATACGTCTTTTTTCAAGCATTTCAGAAACGCGAAAAACCAGTTCGTCGGGATCAAAGGGCTTTTTCATATAGTCATTCGCACCTTCATACATAGCGAGTTCGACATCTCGATCGCCACGTCTGCCGGTTAACATGAGGACTGGCGTATCGTAAAACTCGGGTGTGTTGCGCATTTCACGAAGGACCAGAATACCGCTTTTTTCCGGCATGTTGCAGTCGAGTATCACCAAATCGGGCTTTCTAGCCCGAATGACCTTCATCATGTCCTTACCGTCGGCCAAAAGGCCTACGGCATGCCCCGCCGCATTGAGGGCCTCGATAGCAATCTCGGCGACTATCTCGTCATCGTCTGCCATGATGATCCGAGCCATTTCAGTCTCCCTGCAACGTACTTCCTGCCCGATAATCGCCTTGATTATGAATGGGTAAGTGGGCGTGCGCAATTGCCCGTGTGAACGTCCGACGCATCGCTGGATCGACGTAGCGCATTACGGATGGAGGATCCGAACCGTGGCCGGTCATCACGCCGCCTGTCGCAGCGCGCTGGCCGCGGCTTTGCCGAACGACGCCTGCTGCCCGGCGGGGCAGGTGAGAAGGCTATCTTCCAGCCGCTTGGCGCACTCTCCCAGTTCGGCCTCTCCGAACATCGCCGCGACGCCCGCCAGCTTATGGAGAAGGTCCGCAACTTCCATGATAGTTTTCTCGGTTGGGGCATCAGCCATGGATAGATCTTCGAGCGCGCGAAGCGTGTCAGCCTTCCGCGCTCGATAGCGGTCGATGAGCTTTGTACTTTCCGTTGGCGGGTCGCTCGGCACGGCAGGATCCGGAACCAAGAACCTGGCGAGAATGTCCGTCAAATCGCGGACGCGGACAGGCTTGGCAATGTGAGCTTGCATGCCTGCTGCAAGGCAGGATTGAATATCCTCGGCATACGCGTTGGCTGTGAGAGCTACGATCGGCAGCGCTTCAGGGGTATAGCCTGCTTCGCGCAACCGACGGGTGGCCTCCAACCCATCGATCTCTGGCATTTGCATGTCCATCAGGACCAGCTCGAACGGCTGCCCCGACATTGCCGCAGCCTCGACCATCGCAATTGCCTCCGCCCCGTTTACGGCGAGCATCGCGTCCATCCCGGCGCGATAGGCCATGGCCATGACCAGCTCCTGATTGATGTCATGATCCTCCGCAATCAGTACGCGCGGTTTCCGTACTGCTTTTGCAGCAACGGGTATTGCTGTTGGATCCGCTTCAACCTTGGCCGCTTCACCCTCGACGACCCGAAGGGGCAGGCGGACGGTGAAGGTCGTGCCCTCGCCAACGACACTCCGCACCGTGATGGCGCCACCCATCAAAGCGGTAAGCTCGCCGCTGATGCTGAGCCCAAGACCCGTCCCGCCATACAGTCTGGCGGTCGAATCGTCGGCTTGGGTGAACTGGTCGAAAATCATCGCCAGTCGCTCGGCAGGAATGCCGATCCCTGTATCCGCCACGTCTATGCGTAGCATGTCGTGCTCGACCAGAACCTCGACCGTCACGGCGCCTCGCTCGGTGAACTTCGCTGCGTTGCCGATCAGGTTAAGCACGATCTGCCGCACCCTTAACGGATCGCCGGAAATATGCCGTGGAACAGCGGGATCGATCCTCGTGGACAGCACCACGCCCTTGGAGCTGACCACGGGCCTTATCAGGTCTGCGCAACGCCGGACGACATGGCGAATATCGACCGGCTCTTGCGTTACGTGCATCTTGCCGGAGTCGATTTTGGACACGTCGAGAATATCGTTGAGTAGCCGCATCATCGAGCGGCCTGACTCCGCAATCAACTCTACGTGGCGGCGCTGTTCGGCTTCCAGGTTGCCGGATAACACAAGCTCGGTGAAGCCCAGCACCCCGTTCATAGGGGTGCGTATCTCGTGGCTCATATTGGCTAGAAAGCCAGCCTTGGTGCGAGCGGCGCTTTCGGCCTTGTCGCGAGCCCCGACCAGTTCGCTTTCGAGTTCTTTTCTAAGGCCGATATCGCGAATGGCCGAGATTACCCCACCTTTCGCTCCCGTGTCGCCGTCCGGTGTGCGCCAGGGCTTCATGTGTGACTCCAGCCATCGCCAGTCGTCATCTCTATGACGAAGGCGATATTCGACGGTCTGAGCCATCTGCGCGCCCGTAATCAGAGCGACGTGTGCGGAATGGACAGCGTGCAAATCGTCCGGATGGATGAAGTCGCCACAATGTCGACCGGTCAGCTCTTCGGGAGTGTAGCCCGAAAGCTCGATACAGGAGGGCGAGGCATAGACGACGCAACCGTCGTCGCCGGTACGTAATACCACGTCGGTCGAATTGTCGGCCAGCAGGCGGTACTGCTGTTCGCTGCGACGAATGGCCTGTTCGGCGGCGGCCTGACCGCTAATGTCCTGAATGACGCCAAATATGCCGATTACCGAATCGTCGGGCGCGCGCTCGGCCTGGCCCTGCGATGTGACGCGCTTGGTACTGCCATCCGCAAGTAACAGCGTGGCAGTGAATTCAAAGCCATCACCGGTTTCAACGGTGTGCGCGACGATATCGGCTATGCGCTGTCTGTCGTCGGGGTGATACGCGTCGATTGCTGCGTCCAGCGCTGGCGAATAGCCGTTGTCAACGCCGTGAATTCGGCAAACCTCATCTGACCAAATGACGTGACTGTGCACCAGGTCGACTCGCCAATGACCAATCTGCGTCAAAGCAGACGCCATCGCGAAGAGCCTGTTATTCTCTTGCAGGCGAGCCGACGCCTCCGCGGCTGCCAATTCCACCGCCCGCCGCTGGCTCACATCGCGCACGCTCGCCACGAACTCGATCGGCTCACCGGCGTCGTTCCGGACAAGTCGGTACGCTGCCTCCAGCCAGACATAGTGACCATCGCGGTGCTGTTGCCGATATGTGCAGATCGGGTTGGTCGCGCCGGCCAGCAGTGTCCGGCACACATCCAGCACCCGCATGCGGTCCTCGACATGGATCGCCGAAACCGGGGCTCCCCCGACCATTTCCTCGGGCGTATAGCCCAACAGGTGCTCGCATGCCGGAGACACGTACCTGCGGATACCGTCCGGACCGATGCGGACGATCATATCGCTCGAATGGTCGGCGAGCAGACGATGCATCCGCTCACTGGCGAGCAGCGCCTCCTGCTGGAGGACACTCGACGTCACATCCCGGATGTTGCCGGTCGTACCCAGGAATTCGCCATTGGCTCCTGCAAGACGTCGGATCACGACTTCGATGTATCGGCAATCGTCAGCCGCCGTCGAAAAGCGCTGACGAAGCGTGCAGGCTTCGATCTCACCCGACACGATCTTGGGGTAGGTTTCAGTCGCGGCGGTAAGGTCGTCCGGGTGGAGTAACTTGGTTGTCGGCCACCCCAGGCTATGCTCGACCGGGTAGCCCGTTAGCTGCTCCCAGGCCGGATTCAGAAAGGTCCAACAGCCCTTCGCGTCGGTCTTGAAGATGACTTCGCCGACGTTGTCGAGGATGGATTGCGCAAAGTCGTGGCTGTCCTTCAGTTCGCGCCGCAACGCTTCACGGGTAGCGAGCGTCGAGGCGACCGGCAGTCCCATGGCGAAGCTTACCGCCAAAAACAGTTGAAGCGCGATGAGCTGGTCGCCGCTGCCGCCCTTGACCAACGTGATCGGACCGAGGTCCGCCATGGTGAAACCGGATGCGACGACGCAGATGATTGCGATCGCAGCGGCGGTGCCGGCGACCCCTTTCCGAAAGGCGGCCAGGATAACGATTGGGCACGCGAGGAATAGAAACGGAAAACGGCTCTGGCAGAATATCAGTGCCGTGACCCCCGTCGCGAGCGCCAAGAATAGCAACCATTCCAACCAGTCTCGGCGGGACGGCCGGGCCCTGTTTCGCCATTCCTGCACTGCGATCATTATTAACGGAGTGACGATCAGGAGGCTCAATCCGTCGGCGAGCATCTTCGTCAGCCAGATCGAAAGGTCGACGTACCTGTCAGCCGGCGCAAGGACGACGGCATCCAGCGTCGCGGCAGCAGAAGGAGCGATCACGCATACCAACAGAAGCCAGCCCAACGCCCGGATCTCTTTGATCGCTGGGCGAGGTCCGCATAACCGGCGCATGCTTGCGACAAGGATTGCAACTTCAATCCCATTGGCGGCTGACAGAACGACAGCCCTCGAAACCGTGTCGCCCACGATCAGATTTACTAAAACGTTCGCGACGAAACATGCCAAAAGATGCAGCGCTGAGCGTTGCTCCGGTCGGCTGAGCAGCACACCCGCCAGTACCGCATTGGGCAGCCACAACGCTGCGATGCGCCCGGTACCGCGGGTCAACTCGATCCCGAGTAATGCCAAACTCCCGAACAGGAGTGCCATTGCCGTTAGGCTCAGCAACAGCCGACCCGATCTGGTAAATCGGAGCATGGGCGAATGTCCGACGATAGGGGCAGCGAGTGACATTATGCAGGCGTAGCAACGGACCCGTTAAATTATCGTCGCGCCTGCTAGGGCGCTAACGCGTGATCACGAACCCCATGCAATATTGGCCACGTGGGTCGACGGTCCCCGGCGCAAACCGATCGTGCCGCGCAGAATCAGATATCGCCAGCCGCCTTGCCGAGCGCGAGCAGTTCGCACTCCTCCGGGCTCGCGACATTGCTAGCAGGAGTTGGAGATTGAAGCGGTCCTATCGCCCACGTGAGCGAACGCCTGAATTTGAGAGACGGGAGGGCGCGCCAGAACTTCTGGACGTGAGCCTGTCCGGACGTTCTGGCGCTAACCGCTACAAGCTTCAGTTCCAGTCCTTGCGTGCGAAACGACCGCGGGGATTACATCGGCGGGGTAAGGCCATTTCTGCCGACTGCGACAGACTTGGCGCCCGAGGAATCGGTCGAGACGACTGCAAATAGCTTCTGGCCCTTGGTGAGGACCGATCGCGTGGCCGGCTCGAAGCGGACGATCGGCGTGCCGACGGGGACAACGACCTGCGCCTTGCCGCCCTTGTATGAGATGCTCAGTTTGGTCTCGCCGGACGTGCCTGCGCCACGGGTCACTGTGCCGTTGGTCATCGCACTTTGGCCGTCGACGGTCCCGTTGGTCATCGCGCTTTGCCCGTCGACGGTACCATTGGTCATCGCGCTCGAATCGTTCGCGCCGCCGCCGGCGGCCGCGACTGCACCGGGAACGTCCCAGGGATAATGGCCCTCGCCGGTGCCGCGCATCGCCTCCGGGAAAATGACGAGTTCGACCGCGCGTAGCGCGTTGTCGGGGCCGGTCGTTGCGGTGCCGATGAAGTCGCCATCTTTGAGGGTCGAGAGGTTCGAGGCGACCACCCAAGCGTATTTGGTGCCGGCGCCGAGCGGCACGTTCACCGATTTGCCGTCATAGGTCTGGACCGTCAGGGCGTCGGCGCCGACCGTCGTGATCACGCCACGGACCCGGTTGACGGATGGGGTGGCGCTTGCGGTGGTGTTCGTCGTCGCTGCTGTCGTGTTGCCCGCCGTTTGGTTGTCGCCGCAGGCACTGAGGACCGCGACCACGCCGCTCAGTAGCACCAGTTTCTTCGTCAACATTGCGTCAGGTCCTTCAGATTATCACCGGTGCGAGACGCCGAGAAGGCGTCGTCGATTGGGTTGCGGACGGCCACGATTGCCGTGGTCGATGCTGATCAACGTCGAACGGGGGCAACCGGGGGCATTGGATTGATCCGTGTCGCGCATACTCGAACTCTGTCTCCGCTGAGTGGGCATGGCGGCCATCTAGGATGTGCGGATGTAGGCGCGCTTTCTGAAAAACGGTATTGTCCCGGTACCCAACCTCAACACCCACACCGGTAGGTAGCTCAAGTGATCTGAGGTGCGTAGCTAAGTTCAACAGAAAGCAAGATAATTAACCGAATCGTGCGCAGATGGTCACATGAGGTTCGTCAGGTATCTTGGCAGGCGGGGATCCGCGATGTGGGCTGATTGGTTCGGGGCCAGCCGCGATCTTCCATCGATCGACGTGGAACGCGTGCTTGAGTTGGCGCGCGTACTGCACGAGAAAAACCGGACTCCGTATTTGCTCGAGACTAATGCTGTTTTAAAAACGAGCGGGACGAGAGTGTGAGTGCCAAACCTGATCAGACGGCGCTGAACAAGTACTTCGCGCAGTGCGGCGTGAAGGATCGAGCGCGTTACTTCTTGCTGTTTAGCCAATGGGCTGGCGGCCATGCCGGCGCAGGCGAACCTAATTTTCCCGGCCGGCACGATGACACCGAGGAACCAACTATGCTATCCCGTGAGCGATAAGGTAAACGGCACCACCATTTTGCGACACTCGTGCAGGGAAACGGCGGCGGCGGAGTTTTATCTGTGTCTCTGCGTTCGCTGGACTGGTGGCTGTGGCCCCCGCATCGTCCCAAAAAGTGCCTGTGCCCAATCGGCAGCTTCTGGTGGGCAAGTACCACTTCGAGGAAACAGGCTTAAAGGTGGACGTCGATCTCAATGCAGACGGGGGCAGCTCATCAAAACCAGGGACAAGGATGCAGCGCTTACATTCATGAAAAGGCGCTGAAGCGTCACGGCAGGCCCGAGACGATCACCACTGACGGACTGCGCTCGTACGGTACCGCGATGAAGGAACTGGGCAATGCCGATAAGCAGGAGATTGGACGCTGGGCCAACAACCGGGTCGAGAACATCCACCTGTCGTTCCGGGGAAGGGAGCGCTCGATGTTGCGTTTCAGGCGAATGAAGACCCTGCAAAAGTTCGCTTCGGTCCATGCCAACGTCCACAACCACTTCAATCTCGAAAGCCACCTCGTCGACCGCCGGACCTACAAGGAACGACGTTCCGCCGCCCTGGCGGAGTGGCAGATCCTCGCGAGCTAGGCCGCTGCGCTCAAAGCCCGGACTGCATCGTGTGGAGGGCGGTTCGCGTTAGACTGACAGCACCGCCACACCGTCCCGCGGTGCTTGCAGTAAGCAAGAAAATATCGTTTGATAGGAGTGCGTTACCGCACGCCGAGCGCGTCTATGACGCTGCTGTCGGCGCAAGATGGTGTCGCTGCGTCTCATTGCGTCTGCACTCATCATTTCGCCCTCCGCTGCACAATCGCACTGGCCTGCCGCATCGTGGCATTGGGATGTGCTCGATATAGGATTCAGATCGAAATGCCGCGAAACTGTCCGGCCCTCCAGAAACGGGCTTATCAAAGCTGCGACTGGAGCCGGCTTATCGGTGAGCGATCTTCCCGAGGGATAAACCTCGTCGGGAGGCGTTCAATGGATACAAGACCACATATACTAGCATTGCACCACAGATAGCGATGTGTCCGTCTCTCTAAAGCCGAGTTGTTTCGTGCGACCGCTGCCATCGAACGGTCTGAAATCGCGCAGTCTACGTTACCTCTTGTTCGCGCGCGGCGGGCGCATCGTGGGAATGCCAGTCGCGTCCTGCTCGTCGATGATCGAACATTCCCATGTACCCGAACCCGTCGGTCTCCGCGGCTGACGACGAGCGCCAACGCGCGCTTGGCGCCTTGCGCAGAACGGCGTTGAAGGTTTCCGCCCGACTTTATACCAGCACCGGGTTTATGCCTTTAATCGCCTCGCGCTCGGCAACCGCGCCCAGCGCCAGGTACGAAGGTAGATCGTCGGGATTTTGCGTCGCAATGAATTATCGCCATTCCTTCCATGCCGGCAACAGCGCCGATGTCGTGAAGCACAGCCTATTGATCGCCCTCGTCCGGGCGTTGCAGCAAAAGCAGGGCGCGCTGACCCTGATCGACACCCATGCCGGCTGCGGGCTGTACGATCTTGATGGCGAGGACGCCCAACGCACCGGCGAGTCCACGCAGGGCGTGCTGCGGGCCTTTGTCGACCCGAACCCCTTGCTGAACGACTACCGTGACATCGTACAAGCGGTGAATGCGGGGGCCGAGCCGCTCTTCTACCCCGGCTCGCCGCGGATCCTGGCGCATCTTCTGCGCCCGCAGGATTGTCTGATCCTGAACGAAAAACATCCCGAGGACGCCTATACCCTGCGCGGCGTGATGCGCGACACATCCGCTGCCGTGCACGAGCGCGACGCCTACGAGCTTTGGCTGGCGATGGTGCCGCCCCGAACCGCGCGCGGCGTGGTGGTGGTCGACCCGCCGTACGAGCAGCCCGACGACCGCGCACGTATCACGGCCACCCTCGCGGCTGCTTACCGTAAATGGGCGCATGGCGTGACGGTGATCTGGTATCCGCTGAAAGACCGCGCGACGCATTGGCGGTGGAAGGAGCAGTTACGTAAGCTCGGCATCTCGAAATTGCTGGTGGTGGAGCATTGGTTGTACGATGACGATCAACTCGGCATCTATAATGGCGCGGGCCTTTATATCGTCAACCCGCCCTACGCCTTCATACAGGCGCTACCGCCTTTGCTGGAAGCCCTGCGCGCCGTGCTGGCGCCGGAGGGGCATAGGGGCGAAATCACAACCGATTGGTTGGGGGACTAAAGTAAAGCCGCACCGCCCAGCCAGCCGACACGCCGTATCGGTCGCGCCACGCCATCTTCGTTCGCGAGGGCGCAAAGGTCGCGCTGGACGTAGTCGATGCCATTCCCGCGGTGGTCGGCATTCCTGGAATGTCCGGCTATGGGTCTCTAGCGCCGTAACCGGCCGGTCATTCGAGCCTCGAACATTCTGATGAACGTCAGGGTTTAAACGAACTTTCGCTTTCTCCGCTTGCTCTGTCCCATGTTCCACTTCGTCCGCCAAAAGCCGTACACCGCTAGGCTGCCAAGCAACGTCAGTACGATGCCCGACACGGCCATGGCGAGCTTCCATGCAATGCCGCCCGTTTTGGCAGCGTGCACGGGATAGAGTTTCTCGCGGATCGATGCCGCCTTTCCCCGGGCCGCCGGATCGTCATAGCCCATGATCGTCAGCGTAACCGGATCGGCGTACACGAACGTCCGTCCGTTCGGGGTCCATTCGAAAGATTGGCGGAGGCGCAGGACGATGGGAGTGCCGGCCTTCCGCGGCATTTGCAGACGGCGAAATTCGGCACCCGGAAACATTGTGGCAGCAGCCTTGAAAAGCGGCTTCAGGTCATGCGCGGATCGCGTTTCTCTGACACTGTGAACTTTGGGTGTGACCGCGCGTGTTTCGGCAAGCAAGGGACCACCCAACGCGGGAAAAATCATCAGAATGCCCGTTACCAGTGACACGAGCAGCAACGGCGCCGTCACGACGCCCATGTCCCGGTGGTGATGGACGATTGCGCCGGGCCTCATCGTAGCGGGCCATAACCGCAGCCGAAAGCGGCTGCGCATCCGCCACCACAGTATCATCCCCGTAATGAGGAAAAACAGGCCTATAAGCCCGGCGCCCCCGGTAATTGTCTCGCCGGCATCGCCCACCAGAAGGCGATGATGAAGGTCGAACACCCACAATTCCGGTCGCTGCCATGACGAGGACCAGCGGTCGACCGTCACGCCGGCCTGGCTAATATAGGCACCGCTGCCGTCTGCGAAGATGGCCTGATGAACGCCCAGACCGTCGCCTGCGAAGGTGATGCGGTCGATCGGGGACGACGCGTCCGCTACTGCGCCGACCGCCAAGGCCAGCGATACCGGATCGGCCCGTACTGGATCGCCGACGTGCGCCACGAAGGTCAGCTCGTTGCGCCAGACGAGCAGCGTACCGTGAGCCCCAGTACCGCGAGCAACAGACCGCCGATCGCGCCGATCCAGCGATGCAGCAGGGACAGGATGCGCATCAGAAGCCGGCCTGCCAGCTCAACGTGAAATTGCGGCCCCGCCCGGTATAAAAGCGCGCATTGTCGGTCGGGCCCTGCGTATCGCTGTAGTAGGTAACGTAATCGGTATTGCCGACGTTCTGAACGCTCAGCATCACGCGGCCTACCGATAGCTCATAGGCGACATACGCGTCGAACAGCCGATAACCGACGAAGTCGTTGGCGATCGGCTGTCCCTCGAAGCGGCGGGACAGGTAATAGCGGCCCTGGACACGCGCACTGAAACGGCCGCGGCTGTAATCCAGGTTGAGGTTCAGGCGATCCGGCGAGATGTTGGCGCCGTCCAGATCGGCATCGAGAATGCCATCGGCGTTGGTGTCGGTGCGCCCGTTGAGATGGCTGAAACCGGTGCCGACCTTCAGGCCGGGCAGCGGGGTGCGAACAGCGAGGTTCAGTTCCAGACCCTCGATGTCGATCGGCTGTCGTGCAACGTTGAAGAAGCCATCGCTGCTGCGGACGAGCACCTGACCCAGATCGCTCGACGACCAATAATAGGTCGCGCTGGCGTCCAGCGGCCCTTGGTTCACTTCGACGCCGATCTCGCGGTTGTTCGAGATCACGGGGGTCAGATCGAGAAAGTCGGCGATCCGGACATTAGGCTGGCTGATACCGCGCAGGACACGACCAATATCGGCGATCGTGTAGCCCTCGGCATAGCTGCCATAGGTGCGGATACCCTTGACCGGCTCCAGCACGAAACCGCCGTTCCACAGCGCGCGGTTGAAGGATGGCTTGCCGCCGATAACGGCCCGAGAACCGGCACTCGCAAGCGTCGTATAGTCGGGGATATCGAGCCGCACGGTCTCGTACCGCACCCCTCCTGCGACCCTGACGATGCCGTCGAACAGTTTGAGGTTGGCCTGGCCGAACGGCGCGAGGCTGCGAAAATCCGTCCGCGGCACCCAGGTGCGGCCGGTCTGCATCAGATCCTGCTTGGTGCGATCGATCAGCGCGTCGAATCCGGCGGTCAGCGTCAGCGCCTCGAGCCCCGATACCGCGCGTTCATAGCTGATCTTGCCACCGAGCTTGCGCGAGACGTTGCGCGACTGGTCGAACAGCGTGCCGACCGGAGCGATCCTTGCATCCTGGAAGGTCGCGAGGATACCGCCGGCGAACGTGTCGCTGGTCCGGTTGTAGAAGCCCTGGAGCGTGAACGCCCCGCCCATCAGATTGCCGTCGGTCAGCGATGCCGATACCATCTCCGCCAGGCCGGTAGAGGGTTGGCCGGGCGTCTCCCCTTTCCGGCTGGTGGCAGGGATGCCCAGCGTCCGGTTGCCATCGACCGCGACATAGTGGGTGTTGCCTGCCAGCTTGAAGCGGTTGGCGATCACCTCGAACCGGGCGGTGTCGGACAGATCGACGCCGACCCGGCCAAAGAAGGCCAGGCTGTCCGTATCCTGAATTTCGCTCTGATTGCCGTCGAGGCCGATGCGCCGTCCGCGGCCATCGACGAAGACGCCACGCCGCTCGAAGGCGATGCCGCCGGTCGCGTCGAACCGGCCGCTGCGCATGTTGACCAGGCCGGCGACCTTCCCGCCGAGCGATGATCCTGCGAAATCGCCGCCGCTGTTACCCTGAAGCAGCGTGCGGCCGCTCCAGCCGTTTTGCGTCGGTGCGCTCGCGGTGACCTGGTTCACGACGCCGCCGGTCGCGCCAATGCCCTGCAGCGCGTTGGAGCCGTAGATCACTTCGATCCGGTCGATGAAGAAGGGGTCGATGGTATAGCCGTCGCGCGCGCCGTCGCGGATCGGCGTGCTCTGCGGAATGCCGTTGATCGCATAGAGTGGCGAGCGACCACGCAGCGTTTCGCCGAAGCCGGTGATCTTTTCACGTGTGGGCGAGAAGGCCGGCAGCAGCGCCGATATCGCGTCGACGACCGAGCCGGAGACCGCGACCTGACGCGACAGTGTCTCGCGGTCGATCACGTCCACGGTCAGGGGCAGGGCGCTGGCCGGCAGGTTCGTGCGCGCAGCCGTGACTACGATATCTTTCCGCCGGGGGTCGTCCGCGCCATCGCCGGCCTGTATCTCCTGTGCGCTCGCTATGCCTGTCGCCATGACACTGGCGGCGATCATGCCCAATGCGATCTTCATTCTATTCCCCTTTGCGGAGGCGGTAGAAGCAGATCTCCATAATTGCAATCGGTTCGCAATAGCAGATGACTTGCGCAGTTAGGGCCTGATCATCGCCGGCACCACAGTAATGAACATCTTTTCGAACGCGTCGAGCCACCGAAGCGGAGGGCGGCTTACCTACGGTAGCGCAGGACGAGCCGCCCCACCGTCAAACCCGCGGGCACGGCCCCAGGCGGCCGCGGCCACCCTTCGGTTTACGCCAATCTTGCTATAGACGCGGGCAACGTGATTGCGGACGGTGTTGCCGCTGACGTTCAGCGCACGGGCCATCGTCTTGTCGTCCATTCCCTCACAGATCAGTGTGAGTACCTCGCGCTCGCGCGCCGTGAGGTCGTTCAGTCCGGATCGAGCGCTGCCGTGCGATGGTTCGGACCGAAGCGTCAGATTGTCCAATATCGCATGGCTGAGCCACTTGGATTCCGACATCGTAGCTTCGATCGCGGCAGCCAGATTGCGTTCGTCAATCCGACGATTGGTGACGTCCTGAAACGTCCATAGGGTATAGGTCTGATGGGCAAGCGTGACGTTGGCGTGTGAGACGTGGCATTCCAAGAGTTTTCCGCTCTTGGCGCGGACGAAGCCGGACGCGATCCCCGATGGCCAGATATCGATGTCGTCGATCGAACGACCGACCAAATCGTCCGACAGACACCCGATCAGCGAGCAGAGGCTTTCGTTTGCCATGCTCACCGAGTTATCGGCCGCATCGACGATCATCATACACGCCGACGAGTTCGCGAATGCAGCTTCGACGCTCGTTCGATATTGATCGTGGCGTCGTTCGGTCTCCTGCCACGCGTCTATATCGGTAAGGGCGAACAGCATACAGGGTTGGCCGGCGACGGTCACGGGCTGGCCTGTCACGATCACGCGCCGGCTTGTTTTGTCAGGCATCGTCAGGTTCGCGGGGGTCTGCGGTATCGTTTGCGCATTGACGAGCGCGCTTTTCACCAGGTCGCAGTTCACGATATTTTTGAAGATGTCGCGCTCGTACACGGATCGGTGCAGCCAATCGTCTTCCAAGCTGCTGGTGAGCGCGAGGAAACTACGATTGACCATGACATAGCGGAGGCTGCGCAAGCTGCAGACGATGGCAGGAGCCGGGTTCGACTCGATGGTGCATTCAATGCGGGTGGTGCGATCAGGCGCGGTCCACACGGTTTCCGTAAGGGCGTGGCGGGGTCGCGTGAAGATATCCAGGCAGTCGTTCGTCATTGTCGTTCCTCGTCGCGACGAAGATACGGTTCATTTGTTCGATAGATGAAATGACAAATTCGTCATTAAAGGACTGACCCATTTTGATACTGGAAGTACGTACAGCTCCCGCACATGTTGGACAGATTACGATGTAGGTCATGGTTGCTTACTCAATGCCAATCCGATTGAGTCAGGTGCATATCTCATTCGAAATGGGCGTGAGCAATGGGTAAGCTTGCTGCTCTGACATCGGATGCAGAAAGAATTTGTTTTTCTGTTGTGCAACACAAACTACTTCAGCAGTTCGGTATGAATGAATGATAATATGTTATGGGTCGGACAGCGGTTGATTGTAAGGCAAATTTAACAAGGAGATTGTGCCGGTATAACACGGTGCGAAAGCCGGTAGTATTTTTGCGATCGAGCTAGTTATTCTGTTCCTGCGCCTGCCGGCTATTTGCCTATGCTGTCGGTTTCGCGCGAGGATGACTCATCGTGACCCGGGTCGTCGCAACGGCGCCGAGGATCATCAACGCACCGCCGAGATACAGGATGTTGCGCGGCTCGCCGGCCAGCAGCGAGTGGTAGAACAACGGCACGGTCAGGCTCTCGATGATCATCGGGATGACGATGAACATGTTGAAGATGCCCATGTAGACGCCGTTGCGCTCGGGCGGGATCATGTCGATCAGCATGATGTACGGGTTGCCCATCATGCTCGCCCAGCCGATGCCGATGCCCAGCATCGCCACGAACAATGCCGCCTCGGTGCGAAGGCCCGGGATCGCCAGCATCGCCACGCCCGAGGCGAGCAGGCACGCGGCGTGTGCGCTCTTGGCTCCCCAGCGGCGTGCCAGCGGGACCAGTGCGATCGCCGCGACGAACGCGACGGCGTTGTAGAACGCGCCGAGCTGGCCGACCGTCAGCACGGTATCGCGGAACGCTTCGCTCTTGGCATCGGTCGCGCCGTGCAGCGACCGCGCGACGGCGAAAGTGATGAACTGCCAATAGGCGAACATCGCATACCATTGGCACAGCATCGCCAGCGCCAGCTGCCGCATCGGCCGCGGCATCTCGACCAGCGCGGTCTTGAGGTCGCGCAGCGTGCCGCCCAGCGTCAGCGGCTCCTTCGCCAGCCGCGCCTGCTCTTCGGCGGGCAGCGGCAGTTCGGGGACGCGGACGACCGACCAGATGATCGTCGCGAGCGACAGCACCGCACCGATCAGGAACGCGATCCGCGTAATGTCTGGGATCCCGTTGCCGTCCACGGCGTCCTTGTTGAAGCCGATCCACACGAGCAGCGACGGCGCCAGATACGAGAGCGTCTGCGCAAGGCCGGTGAACGCCGACTGCGTCAGGAACCCGGCGGCGCGCTGATCGTCGGGCAGGCGGTCGCCGACATAGGCGCGGTACGGCTCCATCGTCACGTTATTGGCCGCGTCGAGAACCCACAACAGGCTGGCGGCGACCCACAGGGTCGGGCTGTACGGCATCGCCAGCAGGCACAGGCTGCACAGCACCGCGCCGATCAGGAAATAGGGGGTGCGGCGGCCGATCCGGGTCGAGGTCCGATCGCTCATCGCACCGATCAGCGGCTGGATCAGCAGGCCGGTCATCGGCCCGGCGAGCCACAGCAGCGGCAGGCTCGCCTCGTCCGCGCCGAGATAGCCGTAGATCGGCGCCATGTTGGCCTGTTGCAGCCCGAACGAGAATTGCAGCCCGAGGAAGCCGAGGTTCATCTCGATGAGGCGCATCAGCGAGAGACGGGGCTTGGTCATGAGGCCGAGGTTCATTGTCATGCCCCTTGTACGCGATGGTCCGGCGCGAACCGATCGATCCTCCCCCGCCAGGGGGAGGTGGCTGGCCCTTGCCAGACGGAGGGGGAGGAAAGAGCAACCGTTGTTGCGCGTCGTCCCCCTCCGTCACCTTCGGCGACGCCTCCCCCTTGCGGGGGAGGATTGCGAAAATGCACGCTCACGCTGCGGGACCTACCCAGACGACACCCCAGGGTTCGACGACAAGCGTGCCCCTGCAAAGCTGTTCGGACAAGCGATCCTGCCAGCCGGCCAAACCTTCGACCGAAACGGGAGCATCCGAGAAGTTCAGGAACACCCGGTCGCTGCCACAGCCGATCCCGAGCAGCGCGGGCGAGCCCGTCGCGATCGCCACCGGCGACCCCGCACCGCCACTCGCGATCCGCGCCGCCCGCAGCGCCTCAAGATCGCCACCGATCCGCCGCGCGGCAGGACCATCGAGCGCCGTCCAATCCATTTCCGGCCTGTGCAGCCAGCGCCCTTCATGCGCGCGCTCCGGATCGCTCAGATAACTCGTATCGTTCAGCAGCCCCGCCTCGTCGCCCATGTAGGTCGTCGCCAGCCCGCCACTCGCGATCGACAGCGCATTGAGCAGCGCGATCCGCCGAAACGCCATCTCGCGCGCATCGTCGTCCGCCGCCGCTTCGAGCCCCGCGAGCGACGCCATCGTCCCGTTCGAGCCATGCAGCACCGAGCCGTCCGACTGGAACGGCGCGCCACGAGCCCAGCTGCCGTCGCCGCCTTCGAGAAACCGCGCCGCGACCTTCAATCGCGCGACCGGGTCCGGGTCGATCCCGGCAAGATCGCCGATCACCGCGCCCCAGCCGATATCGTCGTGACACCGCGCATAGCTCAGCCAGTTGGCGCCGCGCGGCAGGCCGCCGCTCGCCTCTACGATCGCGTGGGGCAGGGTGGCGGACTGCTCGGCCAACGCGACCCAGCCCGCCACCATCAGCGAATTATTGTAGACCAGATGGCATTCGGGCTCGAACCCGCCATCCCAGTCGCTGCCCTCGTCGGCCCCGAAATACGGCGGCACGAGCGCGGTCGGGACGATCGCCTCCGCCTTCAGCAACGTCGCCGGCGCGACGATTTCGAGCGCAGCCCTGAGCGCGCGGACGATGAAATGCGCCTTCGGACGGTTGCGGCAATCGGTGCCGAGCTGTTTCCACAGGAACGCGATCGAATCGAGCCGGAACGCCTCGAAACCGTGGTTCGCCAGCCGCAGCATCGTGTCGACGATCGCCAGCATCACCTCGGGATTCGACCAGTTCAGATCCCATTGGAACGGATAGAAGGTCGTCCAGACCTGCCCGCCCATCGCCGGCACATCGGTGAAGTTGCCCGGCGCCGTGGTCGGGAACACCTCGGGTAATGCGGTCTCGTACGCCTGAGCCTCGTCCTCGCTCAGCACGTGATAGAAAGCGCGATAATGCGGATCGCCGGCGAGCGCCGCCTTAGCCCAGGCGTGATCATCCGCCGTATGGTTGAGCGCAAGATCGACGCACAGGCTGATCCGCCCCTCGCGCAGCCGCGCGGCAAGCCGCTCGACATCGCCCATCGTCCCCAGCCGCGGCTCGATCGCGAGATAATCCGCGACCGCGAAACCGCCGTCGCTGTCGCCCTCGCGCGCCTTCAGCAGCGCGAGCAAATGAAGATAGCGGACCCCGAGCGATTCGAGATGGTCGACCCGGTCGATCAGCCCGCCGACCGTGCCGGCGAACCGGTCGACATAGGTCGAATAGCCCAGCATGTCGGGCGCGACGAACCAGTCGGGGTCGGCCAGCCGCGCTTCGTCCAGCGCGGCCATCGCGTCCGGCCGTTCGCTCGCCCGGTCGCGGAGGATCGTCTCCATCCGCGGCCAGAGCGCCGCCAGCCGATCGCTGCCGTACAGCCGTTCGAGCTGGCGTTTGAGTAGGGGGGCGAGCGCTTCCAGACGGTGCTCGGTGGAGGTCCCAGTCGAAGATTTGGTCACGCTCACCCGCCCGATCAGAAGCCGACGCGGACCGCGGCGGAGATCGTCCGGCCGGTGATCGATCGCGCGCGGACGATGCCGTTGGTCGGGATCGCGCCTTCCTCGGCTTCGGTGATGCCCTTCACGTCGAACAGATTGTTGCCGTTGACCGACAGCGTGACGTTCTCCGCCGGGCGTACCGAGACGAACGCGTTGACCTGCGTATAGCCGGGCATCTTCAGCACATTGTTGTCCTGCGCGAAGCTGTCGGTGGTGCCGATCACGTTCGCGCCGACGGTCAGCCGGCCGACATCGACCTGCGGGGTCGCCTGGAAGATGAACTTGGCCTGGCGGCGCGGGCGATTGCCCTCGATCGCGGGGTTGAGCACATCCTTGGTGATCTCCGCATCGGTGTACGTCCCGCCCGCCGACAGCGAGAACGGTCCGCGTGCGATCCGGCCCTCGAGCTCGACGCCCTTCGCCTCATATTCGCGGTTGAAGAAGCGCTGCGTCGTCGCCTCGAAATTCTGCTCCTCGGTGCGTGCCCAGAAACCGGTGGCGTAGAGCGAGAGGCCGTTCTGGCGGAACTTGAACCCGCCTTCGAGCTGGCGGACGAAATCGACCGCGGCGCCTTCGTCGGTCAGCCCGCCCGTGGTCGTGTTGATCGACGGACCGAACAACAGGCGATCGGCATTGGCGCGTCCGCCGCGGCTGTAGCGGGCGAACACCGCGGTGCTGTCGGTCAGGCGATAGTTCGCGCCGCCCGAATAGGACAGGTAATCGTAATTATAGTTGAGCGGCGACCGGACGTTGGGGATCACCGCGACCTGGCGCTCGGCGGCCGAGATCACGCCGTCGCCGTTGATGTCGAAGCTCGTGATGCCGCTGCCGAAGCCCGCCCCCAGATCGGCGCCGGCGACGCTGCCGCGCGCGCGACCGAAATCGTAGCGCAGCGAGCCGTCGATGTTGAAGCGGCCGATCTCCAGACCGAGCTGCGCGAACGGGGCGTAGGTCGTGTAGTCGAGATCGTACGACCGGCGGCAGCAATTGCCGAAGCCGCTCGCCGAATAGCCGGGGACGCCGTTCTGCGTGACCGGCACGCCCGCTGCGGTGCGGATGTCGACCAGTTCCGAACGGCCGTCATCGGCGACGGTCTGGACGAACGAGTTCCACAGCCAGTCGCTCTTGATGTCCTGGCGCGAGGCATAGAAGCCGCCGGTGATCGCCAGCGTGCCCGATCCTAGCGGGACGGACCCGTTGAGGCGGATATCGTTGGTGATGTTGTTGAGGCTCTTCAGGTCGACGTCGAACAGGACGACGTTCGCGAGCAGGCCGTTGCCGTTGAGCGAGGCCGGGTTGGCGATCCGCTGGCCGTTCTGCGATCCGCTGGCGTAGAACAGCTGTGCGCCGGCGCCGCCGAGGCCGTTGGCGATCGTCTGCGCAGAATCCACGGCGGACGGGAAGGGCGAGGTGAAACCGCCCGAGATATCCGAATAGCGGAACCGCTCGACGATGTTCCAGCCGTCCGCGACGGGGATCTGCGTCTCGAGACCAGCCGAGTACACGACGGGGTGCTGGCCGTCGCGGATCGAGCGCGTGACGAGATTGTTGTTGCCGTCGAGCGTCTGGACGGTGCGGATGTCGGCGCTGTGCAGCGTGCCGTTGTTGATCGAGAAATTGGTGATGTTGCTGTAGGTCGGGTCGCTGTTCGTGCCGCTCACCTGGACCGGGTTCGGCAGATAGCCGATTGCGCGGTCGTCGAGATACTTGCCGTACAGCCGGACATAGCCGCCATTGCCGAACGACTTGGTGATGTTCGCCTTGAACTGGCCGCCCTTCACGCCGTCGTAACCGACCTGCCGCTGGCCGTCGCCGATCCGGTAGAAACCGCCGAAATGATAGGTCAGCGTGTCGGACAGCTTGCCGCCCTGGTCGAAATCGACGCGGAATTCGCGGTAGTCGAGCCCGCTGGTCAGCTGGAACGCGCCGCCTTCCTGCTCGCCGGTCTTCGAGATGAAGTTGATGACGCCGCCGGGCGAGTTCGACGCGAAGGTCGAGGCCGAGCCGCCACGGACCGACTCGATCGTCCGGACGTTGAAATCGGCGCGCAGGAAATTGTCCGCATTGCCGAAGGTGATGTCGCCGAACTCGAGGATCGGCAGGCCGTCTTCCTGCAACTGGAGGAACTTCGAGCCGCCCGATGCGACCGGCAGGCCGCGGACCGAGATGTTCGCGTTGCCGTCGCCGCCCGACGCCTCGACGCGGATGCCGGGGAGGTTGCGGAGGAGCTCGCCCGAGGTGCGGGGTGCGAGTTGGATTAGCGCGTCCGAATTGATCGAGCTGGTGGTGATCGAGGTGTTCAGCCGGTTGGTGCCGCGCGCGACCGCGGTCACGACGATGTCGTCCTGCGGTGCGTCAGCCGGAGCGCCGGCAGGGGCGGCAGCCGGACCGACCTGCGGATCGGCGGTCTGCGCCAAAGCCATGGTTGTGAACGAAGCGGCGGCGATACCAGCCAGCAAAACGTGACGTACTTTCATGCGATCCTCCCTGCGGGCCGGCTTTCTGTGAAGCCGAGAATCGCCTCCTACAATTCCTGCAATCGATTGCAACAAGTTTTCACAATCGATTGCAGGATTTATCCGGACTGTCGCGGAATCAACACAGGTGGCACGATCGCGGACTCGGCCGGCTCCCCGACGATCCGCTTCAGCAGGCGGTCGACCATCAGTTCGGCACCGATCGCCAGGTCCTGGCGGATCGTCGTCAGCGAGGGCGAGGTATGCGCGGCAAGCGTCACGTCGTCATAGCCGACCACCGCGGTCGTGCCGGGAATGTCGATCCCGGCCTCGGCCAGCGCACGCAGCACGCTCATCGCGGCAACGTCCGATGCGGCGAAGATCGCATCGGGAACGGCACCACGCGCGAGATGCTCCGCCACCGCGGCATGAACCGCTTCGGGCATCATCGGCGTCGCCAGCACGTCATGCGGCACGCCTGCGTCGCGCGCCGCTGCGGCGAACCCGGCGAGCCGGTCCGCGAATTCGGGCGGGGCAGGGTCGCCGACGAACAGGAGCCGCTGCCGGCCCTGCGCGATCAGGTGCTCCGCCGCCATCCGACCGCCCGCGACATTGTCCGATCCGATCGTCAGATGATGCTGGCCCGCGCGATGCGCGCCCCACACGACCAGCGGACGATAGCGTTGCGCGACCCGCTCGATCACGCCGAACTGGTCCGACTGCCCGACCAGCAACAGCCCGTCGATCCGCCCACTGTCGACCACGCGCTCCAGCCAGTCGTCGGCATCGGGAATGACCCGCGACAACAGGATGTCATAGCCGCGCTCGACCAGCAGATCGGCGAGGAACCCGAGCAGCGACAGGAAGAACGGGTCGGTCAGGTGCTGCGTCTTCGCGTGGCCGAGCGGCAGGACCAAGCCGATCGCGCCGGTGCTCTTCAGCCGCAGGTTGCGCGCGAGCTGGTTGGGCCGCACGTCATGCTCGCGCGCCAGCGCTCGGATGCGCTCGCGGGTCCCTGTATTGACGGAAGGATGCCCAGCCAAGGCGCGCGAAACCGTCGCAGTCGAAACACCCGCAAGAGCGGCTAGGTCGGCGAGTTTCATTGTTTGGGAATCCACGTCGATACAGTTGATGGGCACCTCGTACGGTCAGCGCCCGAATGCCGCAATTGCGAGAGACATGGCGCGCGTCGTGCCTGACGGTCGATTTGTCACTGAAGGCTGGCGGGCCGTAGAAGATTGCAGAGTAATCGGTGTACCGAGCGTTGCGCGCTGTCGATCGGTCGCGCCGGATCGTGAAGTCGAAGAGAAATTTGCCGTCCGGCGAGCGTTCGGCTGCAAAGTGGCCGCAAGCGACGTTTGTCGACCGCGCCAAGGCGAAAACTTTCGCTATCCGTTCGAGATACCACATGGTTCGCGTATCTCTCAATCGTGGCAGAGATGAATGAGCGCCTGAATTTGGGAGGCGGGCAACAACCGGCCGGCAAACGACGACCGTTTCTTTGATCCGCGGTGTAATGTCGGAAGGACCGATGACGTCGGATGGACGGATGACGTCGAAGGCGCCGTGCTGCTGGCGAACGCGCTGCCGCGGCATAGGACAACCGGCATATTGGGCGTGCTGACGGTCGCAAGTGCCGGAGAAACCCTTCGTTTAAACTTTCGCCGCTAAGCAGGCGTCATGCCGACGTTCTCTTCAGCGCCCACGACGGCACGGTCCGATCACCGCCAGAATGCCTTGGCTGGCGCCGTGCGGGGTTGTCGCCGCCACCTGCTGTTCGCGGCGCTGTCCTCGGGGCTGGTCAACATCCTTTACCTCGCGCCGTCGATTTTCATGCTGCAGGTCTATGACCGCGTCGTGCCGACGCGCGGTGGCGCGACGCTGTTGCTGCTGACGTTGATCCTGGTGCTCGCGCTGGTCGTGTTCGCGATCCTCGATGCGGTCCGAATGCGGTTGCTGTTGCGCGCGAGCATGCGGCTCGAGCGTCGGGCGGCGCCCGGCATATTGCTGCGGATTCTCGGCACTGACGGCGCGACGATCGGGCAGCGCAGCCAGGCTATGCGCGATTTCGATACGGTGCGGGGTACGCTGACCGGGCCCACGATCATCGCGCTGTTCGATGCGCCCTGGGCACCGATCTATATCGGCATCGCGTTTCTGCTTCACCCTTGGATCGGCGTGCTGGCGCTGCTCAGCGCGCTGCTGCTCGGCGGGATCGCGATCCTCAGCGACAAGGTGACCGCCGGTGCTGCCCGCGACACGCACGCGCGCGCCGTGCTGGCGGCGCGCGAACAGGACGTGTCGATTCACGGATCGGAAGTCGCCCGCGTCATGGGGATGCGCAATGCGCTGATCACCCGGCACCTGCTGGAGCGCGCCGAACTCGTCCGCCGCCAGTCCGCACTTGCCGGTACATCGGGGCAGTTTCTCGCGGTCACCAAGTTCCTGCGCCTTTTGCTCCAATCGCTCGCGCTGGCGCTCGGGGCTCTGCTGGCGATTCGGCAGGATATTTCGGGCGGTGCGATCTTCGCTGCCTCGCTGTTGCTCGGGCGTGCGCTGCAGCCTGTCGAACAGATCCTCGGCGCGATGAAGCCGCTCGCCGCTGCGCGCAACGCGTACCGCGATCTCGATGCGTTCTGTGCGATGCCGGGGCCGTCGATCGATGCGACGACGCTCCCCGCGCCGATCGGTCGGATCGACGTCCGCGGCGTTACCGTGCGCGCGGAAGGCAGCGACCGTGCGCTGCTGACGGACATCAGTTTCGCGGTCGCGCCGGGCGAGATCGTCGCGCTGGTCGGTCCAAGCGGTGCGGGCAAGTCGACCTTGCTGCGCGTGCTGTCGGGGGCGCTGTCGCCGGATACGGGCGAGGTCCGGATCGACGGTGCGAACCTGTCGGACTGGAACCGCGAGCAACTTGGCCGCCACGTCGGCTATATGCCGCAATCGCCGTCGCTGTTCCCGACCTCGGTCCACACCAACATCTCGCGGTTCCAGTCGGTATTGGCGGGCGAGAGCGAACAGCTTGACGCGGCGGTGGTCGAGGCGGCGCAGGCGGCGGGCGCACATGAGGTGATCCTCGGCCTGCCGCAGGGCTATGCGACGATGCTCGGCATGGCGGACGGATCGGGGCTGTCGGCCGGGCAGAACCAGTCGGTCGCGTTGGCGCGCGCGTTGTTCGGCACGCCGAGGATCCTGTTCCTCGACGAGCCCAATGCGCATCTCGACAGCGATGGCGAAGCGCGGCTGGTGACGACGCTGGCAGCACTGCGCGCGCGCGGGGCGACCGTGATCGTGTCGACGCATCGGACCGGGCTGCTTCAGGCGGTCGACAAGATCATGGTGCTGCGTGGTGGCACGGTCCAGCTGTTCGACGAACGGGCGAAGGTGGTGCGTCCTGCCAACGTCGCGCCCGCGGCTGCGACCGGAGGCGCACGATGATTCCCGCCGAACTGGCCAGCCCGGGACCCGCCGCGGGCGGCGCAAGCCTTGCCGATCGCCTGCGCCTCGATGATTCTCCGCGTCATGCAATTCTCATCGGTGGGCTGGTCGCGATCCTGTTCTTCGTGGTCGGGCTCGGCTGGGCGGCGTTCGCGCGGCTCGATGCAGCGGCAGCGGGTGAGGGGCAGGTGGTCGTCGCCGGCAATCGCCAGACCGTCCAGCACCGTGAGGGCGGGATCGTCGCGGCGATGGCGGTCCGCGACGGCCAGCACGTCCGCGCCGGGGAAATCCTGTTCCGGCTCGAAGGCGCGGAAGTCACCGCGAGCGAGCGCGCGCTCGCCGCCAGTGTCATCGACCTCCAGGCGCAACGCGCGCGGCTCGAAGCGGACGTCCGCGGCGGCGCGATCGTCTGGCCCGCCGAGTTTGCGTCCGCGCAGGGAGATGATCTGCGCCTCATCGAGCGGGCGAAGTCGCTCCAGATCGCACAACGCACGGCGCGTTCGGCAGCGCTCGCCGCCAACGGTGCGGTGTTCCGCCAGCAGGCGGCGACCGTCGCGCAACAGACGGCCGGCTTCAACGCACAGGCTCAGGCAACCGCCCGCCAGCGCGCATCGCTCCGCCAACAGCTCGAGAGCACACGTGCACTTGCCGACCAGGGCTATGTCTCGCGCAATACCGTGCGGGCGATCGAGCGCTCGATCCAGCAGCTCGAGGGGACCGATGCGGACTATGTCTCGCGCTCGGCGGCGGCACGCGAGCAGATCGGCCAGACGCAGGCGGAGGGTGTCCAGACTCGCCGCAAATATGTCGAGGACAGCGCGACGCTGCTCCGCGACACGCAGTTCCAGTTGAACGAGGTGATACCTAAATTCGCCGCCGCGCGCGAACAGCTGGCGCGCACGATCATCCGTGCGCCGGTGACGGGCCGTGTGGTTGGCCTGCGCGTCTTCTCCGTGGGGGGCGTGATTCAGCCGGGTCAGGCGATCCTCGACATCGTCCCCGACGCCGCGCCTTTGGTGGTCCGCGCGAACTTCTCGCCAGGCGACATCGACGGCGTGTTCGCTGGTCGCGAAGCCGAGGTGAAGTTCCTGTCGCTGCACGAACGCGACCTGCCGATCCTGCTCGGTACGGTCCGGACAGTGTCCGCGGATTCGCTCCGTGACGAGCAGACCGGCCACAGCTATTTCAGCGCCGAGATCACCGTGCCGCGCGACCAGATCGCCAAGATCGAGGCGGTGCGCGGCCGCGATACCGGAATCCGCGCGGGCGTGCCGGTCACCGTCCTCGTCAAGCTGCGCTCGCGTACCGCCCTCGATTATCTCCTCGATCCGTTGACCGAGGCTTTTTCACGGTCTCTTCATGAACGCTGATATTCTTCGCCTCGCTGCTGCGGTGGTGCTGTCGCCGACCGCCGCAGCGGTTGCGCAGACGGCCCCGGAAGCGCAGTCCGCGGCGCCCGAAACGCTGGGTCAGGCGATTGCCGACGCCTATCGCAGCAATCCGTCGCTGGAGGGGCAACGCGCGCAGCTTCGCGCGCTGGACGAGCAGATCGTCCAGGCGGGGGCGGCGTATAGACTGACCGCGGGCGTCACCATGACGCTGCAATACCAGTCGCAGGACCAGCGCGGTGTGCTCGGCGATTTCGATACGGCGCGGGGCCGCACGGTCGGCGCATCGCTGACCGCCTCGCAGATCCTGCTCAACGGCGGGCGCACTGCGGCGCAGGTGTCCGCAGCGGAGGCGACCGTGCTGGCGGGACGCGAACGGCTGCGCGAAGCGGAAAACGCGATCCTGCTCGAAGTCGTCGATGCGTTCGTGTCGGTGCGGCGCGACCAGGCACTGGTGGCGATCCAGCAGCGCTCGCTCGACTCCTACGGACGGCAGGTCACGCAGGCGATCGCGCGTGAACGCGGTGGCGACCTGACCCGTACCGACATCGCGCAGGCACAGGCCCAACGCGAGATCATCCGCGCGCAACTGGCGCAGGCGACCGTTAACCTTCAGGCGAGCCGGGGGCGGTTCGCGGCCGTGGTCGGGCGTAATCCGGGCACGTTGCTCGTGCCGCCGACGCTACCCGGCCTGCCGCACTCGCTCGATGCGGCATTCGCGGTGGTCGAGAAGGAGAGCCCGAGCCTGTGGCAGGCGATCCTGGCGACCAAGGCGGGCGACGCGAGGATCGCTGCACAACGCGCCGAGCGCGCGCCGATCGTCGCGCTGTCGGGCAGCTATGGCTATGCGAGTCCGTATTCCTATCGCCTGCGCGATGCCGGGGCGCAGGCGACCGGCGGGGTCACGCTGACGATGCCGCTGCTGACCGGCGGCGTGATCGGATCGCGCGTCCGCGCCGCAGTCGCCGAACGCCAGCAGCTCGGGTTCGAGGTCGAGACGGCGCGGCGTGCCGCACTTGCCAACGCACAGAACGCCTGGAACCAGGCGGTCGCCGGCGGCGAGCAGATGGCGGCGGGTCGCCTCGCGACCGAGGCGGCGGAGTCGGCGCTAACCGGCGTCCAGCGTGGCTTCGCCGAGGGGTTTCGCTCCAATTTCGAGGTGCTGGATTCGGAGCAGCGGCTGCTGACCGCGCAACTCGTCTTCGTCAACGCGACATACGGCGCCTATGCGGCGGAAGCGCGCCTGCTCGCGACGCTTGGACGCCTTGAAGCGGCAGCGATCGACCACGCTGTGCCGAGCTATGATCCTGCGCAGAACACGCAGCGCGTGCGGGCAAGGACGTTCGGGCCGTTCGATCCGGTCCTCGCACCGATCGACCGCGCGCAGGTTCCGAGTGCCGCGGCCCGACCTGCACCGCAGCTTGCGCCCGCGACCGACGCCAGGATCAGGCCGGCGCTGTTACAGGCGTTGCCCGGACCGGTCGGCACGGCCTTGCCGATCGAAAGCCCGCCGGTGCTGGCCGGACCAGCGGCGAGCGACCTGACCGATATGGTGGTGACCGGCGGGACCTGAGCTGGCGGTCATGTCGCCAAGCCAACGCACCTACCGCGCGATCAACGACTCGTAGAGATCGGCATAGGCGCCGATGATCGTGTCGTGATCATAATCGCGCCGTACGCGCTCGCGCATCGTCTCGCCCATGGCCGATCGCATCGCCGGATCGCCGGCGATCGCCAGGATCCCCGCGGCCGTCGCGGCCGGATTGACCAGCGGCGTGATGATACCGCCATGCCCCGCGTCCGCGCCGCCGCGCCCTTCGATCATCTCGCGGCAGCTGCCGACATCGGGTGCCACCACCGGGATTCCGCACGCGCCGCCCTCCAGGATCACCAGCGGCTGCGCTTCCGACAGGCTGGTGAGCACGAGCAGGTCGATCTTGGCCATCCAGTCCTCGATCCGCACGCGCCCGGCAAAGCGGAAGACCGACGACAATTCCAGGTCCTCGACCAGTCGCGTGCATTCGGCGGCATATTCGGGATCCTCGTCCTCGGGGCCGAGCACGACGAAGCGGATGTCGGGACGTTCGGCATGTGCGATCGCGGCGGCGCGAATGAACGTCTTGACGTCCTTGATAGGGACCACCCGGCCAAGCAGGGCGACCAGCGGATGCGCTATATCGCGCTGGTCCGGCAGGGCCGCGAAACGCTTCGAATCGATGCCGTTCGGAATCACGCGGACGCGGTCGGCGGTTGCCCCCAGCCGGCGCTGGACCGCCGTATTCTCGCCGTACAATGCGACGATCGGATCGCAGCTGTCGTAGCAGGCGGTGGCATAGCTGGTGAACGCGCGCACCCACAGGTCGCGCAGGTCGCGGACGCTGCGTTCCAGTTCCAGCCCGGTGTCGACCTGGTCGCCGATCCAGTCCGCCATCATCACTTCGATCTGACGTTCAAGCAGGTAGATTCCGTGCTCGGTGATGAACGCCGGGCGCCCGGTCTGGCGCGCGGCGCGGGCGGCGAGCAGGCCGGCGAAACCGGTCGAGATCGTGTGGTACGCTTTCGCCCGCGGCAACGGCGTTGTCAGGACTGCGAGCAGCCCGCCGAGCAGCACCCGCATCGCCCAGAAATAATGATGGAACGACGCCTTGGGCAACATCGCCTGGTAATGGCGCTTGAGCCGCGCAAACACTGCGGGATGCGACAGGATATCGCCGGGCGCGAGCGGCCGGGCGTTGCGGCCGATCACGTCGATCAGCGTCGCAAGCCGGTCCGCGCCACCGATCGCGACGAACGCGACGAGTGCGTCGGCGATCGGCACCGCGATCCGGTCGGGAATCGCGCGGGGTATGGCAGGCTCGGGGGCCAAGCCGATCTCGACCACCGCGACGACGTTCGGCGGCGGCGTAAGCTGGAACGGGAGGACTCCGGCGCCCGGCTTGATCGCGGCAATCACGAACCGGACGTCGGGCAGGTGGGTCATCAGATCCTGCAACCAGCCGGATACGCCGCCAATCACATAGGGATAGGCGCCCTCGACGATCAGGCAGATGTCGGCGTCGGGGATGTCCGGCGACACCGGGCGGGACCGTTCGGGCAGTGCCGAAGGCTGGATCATGCCGCCGCTCCCGTCAGCCACCAGGCGGCCAGCGTCGTCGCACCGCGATGTGTCGGTTCCATTGCAGCATCGTTCCGCTGCGACGCAGCCTCGATCGCCGTCGCCATCCGGTCGATCGCCGCGTAATCGCCTGCGGCCCACCGTGCTTCCATCAGCAACGCATCGCGCGTTCCAGAGCGAGGATCGTCCGTCCTGGAGGGGACTGCGGCCACCATCGTCGCAACCGCGTCCTCGCGAAGGTGAAGACGCTGCGAATCGGACAACAGCACATCCGAGCGGGCATGGTCCCCGAGGAGCCTCGCCAGTTCCGTCGCGGCGTCCGGGTCGGTGCCATCGGCAATCCGCGCCGACAGCCGCGCGCGTGCCAGCACCAGGTTCTCCGCGACCCGCGCCGATGCCGCCGCCGCCAGTGCACGGATCGTCTGGTCGCCATCGGTCAATGCCAGCGCGATGAGCGGCGACAGAGCCGGCTCGAACGATCGCACCACGGTTTCCAGCGCACGCCGCCGCTCGGCCACCGCACCGTGACGCATGATCGTGACCAGTGAACTCAGCGTATCCGGCGTCGCATGATGAACCCGCCCGTCGAGCATCCGAGCCACCGCCAGGCGCGCGCCACGCTGCGCGGAACGCCCGGCGACCGGACCGAACATCTCGTCGTCGCTGCGCAGCCGGCTGAGTCGAGACGGGCCTCCGAACAGCACCGCGACGAGCAGCCCCGGCGGCCCCAGCACGCCGAGCATCGCCGCCGCAAAGTTGGTTGCCGCACCGCTGTGAAGCCACAGGGTAAACCCAAGCACGCTGAACACGACATGCGCGGCAAGCCCCCACCCGGCCGCAATGTCGGACATCCAGCATGCCGTCAGCACCAGCGTCTCGAGAACCGAAAGCGCGACGAGACGCCGCGTCATGCGACCAGCCCGGCGGATCTCACCGGTCGCTGCGTCACGTGCGCCCTATCGGCCAGCAGCGGCGTCAACCACGTGACGATCTCGGCGAGTTCGGCGGTACGGCTGGCGTTCAACGTGTCGAACGGCAATGCGTGGAGGACCAGGCAACCAACGACTTCGCCGGTCTTGCGATCGGGCAACGCGATCGCGGCGACGCCGATACCGTCGAGCACCTGACGGTCGCTGCGCCTGGCGACGTGCAATATCCCGGGTTGGCGTTGGGCCCGCTCCATCAGCGCCGCCGGCAGCGTGTCGCGGCGCCCTGCGGTGACTGGCCCGCGGATCCACGCGCGTGCTTCGTTGCCGGTAACCCGGTAGCAGGTGAAGTCTGGAGTCCGCGCGGCGAGGGCGATCAGTTCGCCGATCGCGGCACGTCGTGCGGTCGGGTCCTGCGAACACAGCCGCGTTGCCGTATCGATCGCATGGCCGACGGTATGCGCCTCGGTCGCGATCTGAACCTGCAACTGGCGGTTGGTCTGCGACAATGTGGCGAACGCTTCGGTCAGGCGAGCCAGGTTGCGTGTCGCGACACGACCGCGCTTTTCCAGCCGATCGTGCCGTCCGGTCCGCGCGATCGTCACTTCTCCGATCACGCCGGCAACGACGAACCACATCAGCGGCTGCAGCGACAGGTGAAACAGATGGTCGAGGTAATCGCGCTCGCCCGGGTCGTCGTGAACATGCGTGAGCCACAGTGCCGATGCGATGGCGGCGGCGAGGACACCGGGGCCGGTGCCATAGGCGAGCGACAGGATCAGCACCGGCAGCCAATACGGGTTGGGCTGGACGCGCGCGAAGCCGGTTCCGCCCGTCAGCCACAAGTCGAGCGCGATCAGCGCGGCAAAGGCGATCGCCATCTCCGCGGCAAGGCACGCGGGGCGGCGCCACCGGGTCCGCCACTTGGGCGCCTGGTCGTCGTGCGTCACTGCGTATTCCCAAGGCTGCGCGTCAGCAGCGCCCGTGCGTAAAGCTGGCGGCCGGCAAAACCGGGACGTGCGATCGAGGTGATGCCGCCGCTGCCCTCGACCCGCCACGCGACCGCGATCGGGGCCGCGATGCCAAGGCTGGCGGTTGGGCCGTCGCCGCCGAACCGGTCGACGGTCCAGCCGGCCAGCGCGGTCATCTGCACCGTGCCGAGCGCACCGCTGACCAGCCCCTGGACGGTATGGTTCTCCCGCGTGGCGAGCGGAATGAAGGCGAGGTCGCCAACGCCCATCTGCATCCGCTGGACATATTCCGCCTCGAACCGATAGGTCAGGCCGAGTGCGGGAAACTGGCGTCGGATCAGGTAATCCAGCCCTCCGTTCGCGACGATGGTGTCGCTAGCGCCGCGGCTGCCGGCAAGTCCGTAACGGTTCGCGCCGACATCCGCCTGCGCGGCCAGCCCCGGTGTCAGGCGATAGGTGACGCCGATCAACGCGCGCGAGAGATACCCGCCTGCCAGGACCTGCGCCGGGGTCGAGTAATCCGGCATGTGCCGGGTCAGCGTCACGCGGAACTGTGCGTCGGCGGACCCCGCGACGGCCTTCGCACCGCCCCCGGTAACGCCGTTGTCGAGCGCGGCCGAGGCGAGCAGCTGCACGCGGACCGCGCCGTCGAACGCCGCTGCCAGCGAGGCATCGACCACGGTGTCGCCTGTTCGCACGGTCTGTACGTCCGTGCCGACACGACTGGCGACATGGCGCAGGCCACCACCGACGACGAGGGTGTCGGCGACCGCCGCGTCGATTCGCGCGGCGAACTCGGCCTGCGACAGGTCGCTGCCGTCGCGCGCGGTGAGGCCGATGCTTGCCGTTCCCGGTGCGGCGGCGATCGCACGTCGTGCGGTCAGGTCGTCCGCCGCGAGCGCACGGTAATCGCGTGCCGCCCCGCGCACGTCGCCATCAGCAAGTCGCGTGTCGGCGAGCATCCGGGCGGCACGCCGGTCGGTCGGATAGCGTTTCGCCAAGGCCGTTGCTGCGCGCCGTGCTTGCCCCGAATATCCGGCTGCGGCGTCCGCCTCGATTGCGGTCAGCGCGGCATCGGACGCGATGTCATCCACGTTTTCGGCGAGCGCGTCGTTTGAAGCCGGCGGTGAGAAGGTGAGCGCGACGGCCGGGCCCGCCTGCCGCCACGTCATCGTCCAGCCGGTGGCGGGACGCAGCACGAGGCTGTCGTCGTTCCAGCGCAGATCGCCGATCGCATCGCCCGCGGCGTCACGGAACGCGGCGATGCGGTCGGGCGTCACCGGCCTGTCGAACCGCGCGACCAGTTCTCCGTCGCGCTCGTCGATGCGGACGACGGCATCGTCGGGCCAGGCGAGCACGGCCTCGGGTACGACGATCCTGGTGTCTGCGAAGACGGTGCGGGGAACGGTCAGCGCCGGCGCGTCCGTCAGGCAGAGGAGTAGCGCGATCATTGCGCCAATACCGTTCGCGCACGTCCGGCCTGGCCCTGTGCGATCAGCAGGCGCGCGTGCAGCGCGGCGAGCGACCGATCGCGCGGCGTTTCGGCGCGCAGCGTCTCGACCAGTGCGACGGCTTCGGTCCGGCGACCGAGCTTTTCGAGTATGTCCACACGGATCTTGCTGTCCGCGGGCGTCTGGGCGAGCGCGCGGTCCAGCCATGGGCGTGCCGCACGGTCTCCCCCGATCCGTGCCTGCACGTCGGCCATCAGCCGCAGCGCGGGCAGATCAATCGGTGCCGTCTCCAGATACTCGTCGAGCCATTTGGCGGCGCCCTTCGCATCGCCCGCGTTCCACGCCGTCCAGGCAAGGTCGAGCTGATCGCGTGGCGCGGCGATCCCCGACGCGACGCGACGTTTCGCGATCGCCGCCGCTTGTGCCGGTTCGATCCTGGCGGGGGCCGCAGCGGACAGCGCCCCGACCTGCGCCGGATCGAGCGCGCGACCGTCCAGCATCGATGTCAGCACCGCGCGACCGGCGGCATCATTGCCAGCCGTGCGGGCCAGCGACAGCCGCATCAGCATCACGTCGGTCTGGCTCGCGAGCGGATGCCGCGACAGGAACGCTAGCGCCTCGCCCGGCCGGTCGCGCTCGGCATAACGCGCCAGCCACGCGTGTTGCTGGGTCGCGTTGCCCCGCAGGCTCTGCTGTTTCAGCCAGGCGAGATCGTCGGATTCCGGCCGCGGACCCATCAGGTACAGCGCGCGCTGTGCCACCGGCGCGGTCGGTGGCTGCCCGGCCGCCGCCCGCCGTAGCACTGCCATGGCATCGGCACGGAAACCCGCCGCGAGAAGCCGTTCCGCCGCCCGCTCGGGTTGCGCGCCCGCCGCGGCCGCGCGCGCCAGCAACTCTGTCCGAAGACCCTCGCGGTCGCCTGCCGCAGTAAGGATCGCCTCGCGCGCCGCCGGACGCTGCTCGACAGGCAAATCGTCGACGGCCCTCAAGCCCGCTGCGCTATCCTTCGCGCGTGCCGCGACCCGGATCGCCAGCCAGGGATCCACCGCACGCCAGTTCGCGGTCGTCGCCTTGTCGAGCAGCGCGATCTGGTCATTGCGGCCAGCTTTGTCGGCGCGCCTGGCCAGATCTAGCGCCAGCGCGGCATCGGGCGGCGGCACGACGTGGTTCGCCGCGGCCACGATCACGAGGTCGGGCCGATCGATCGCATAGGCGGCGGCGATGATATCCGCAGCCGGCACCGATCTCCGCGTCTGCACCGCCTGCGCGACGAGCGTCGATGCATCCGCGGTCCGCCCGGTTTGGCGAAGAAGATCGACACGTAACCGCCACGTCGCCGCAGCTTGGCCATCGGGCCGTGCCGCAAGATAGTCGAGAGCCACGGCCGGCCGCTTCGCGGCGACCAGATCATGGGCGACCTGCAACGTCGAGACCGCCTGCCCCTCGGCGATCAGCTGCGTGGTCAGCGCGGCGAGCGTCGCTGCATCGGTGGTCGCGATCTGCGCCGCGATCGCCGGATGCGCGGGTGGCAGCACCGGCGGCGATACCGGCGCCATGGGCATCGAACTGCTCGCCACCGGCACAGGCTGTGCGCGACGCTCGGCGTGAAGGATCTCGCGGTCGTTCGGCAACAGCATCGGCCCGCCCGCGAGCAGACCGAGTCCGGCGAGGGCAGGCAGGACGATCGCGAGCCGTCCGCGTCGACGGTCGATCCTCACCCGGCTGGTTCCGGTCTCAGTCGGTCGAGCGCCAGCGTCGCGACATAGGGGCTGAACCCCGCCGCGCGTTCGCGCGCATACAGCCCGGCAACCTGCTTCGTATCGGCCGGATCCCAGTAATCGAGCGTCGTCAGCGTCAGCGCCGGGTTTCGCGCCTGAGCCGCGCGCAGGCGACCGGCTTGCCACGCCCAGTCCGAATCGCTGAGCAATTCATACCGTTTGGTGGTGAAGTTCCACCGCGACGCCATCGCCTCGCCGAGCAGGTAATCGATCTTCGGCGCGACCTCGGGCAGCAATGCGTATCCACGGTTGAGCATGATGCGGATCTTCGGGAAGCGCGCCCGTACGGCGGCGATCAGCGATACGCCTGCCGCTACCATGCCCGTATTGGCCGCCGGATCCTGCCGTTCCATCGCTTCGGCGTTATCGATCGTATCGATGAAGATTCCGTCATAGCCGAGCGCCAGGATCGCTGGGACGAGCCGGTCGAGCACTGCCGCGCGCCACGCCGGATGACGCAGGTCGGCGAGCCGCGCGTCGGGCCAGTTGGGATTGGCGGCCCTGAGCGCGCCGGCCTTTTCGAGCTCGGCGAAATACGGCCGGCTGCGCTCGACTTCCCCGAAGCTGACATAGCCGAGCAGAATGCTGCCGCGGCCGCGCAGTGGTGCGATCGGGCGGGCGTGATGCGGCTCCAGCACGAGCAGCGCGCACGCCCTCGCCAAGACGGGATCGGTCGTTGCGCCGTAATCGACACCCCAACGCAGCGCCGTGTTCGCGCGCGGCTTGGCGGCGGCATCCGACCGCGACCGGACGCCGAGCGTCAGGGCCGTTGCACCCAGCGCCAGCACCCGCTGGAGGATCGTCCGGCGCCGCATATCCGTCATTCCCGTCACAACAGACGCCCTCCATGCCCCACCACCGAGGGATTGTTGCCGACGAACAGCAGATAGGTGAGGTTGACCGTGGCTTCGGCGACCAGCGCCATGCCGACCGACGCACCGACCACCGCGCCGGCCATATAGCCCCACCCGAACGCGGCAAACCCCGCATTCCATTGCAGCAGCGTCGCGACGCCGCTGCCGATCGCGAAGGCGGTCCAGGTCAGCAGGACCCGCCCGAACAGGTCGTAATAGGCCAGCACGACGGTCGTCGCGATCACCACGAGGTGGAAGACGGTGCCGAGCGAGGTCTGGCGGAACGCGAAGATCGCCCGAGCGTCCGCGCCTATCAGTTCGAACAGCGGTACCGCAAAGACCCAGGCGAGCGCCGCGACGAGCGCCTGCACGAGCAGCATGATCCGCAGCCCGTCGAACAACGTCCGCACGAGGTCGCCGCGCGCTTCCTCGATCCGTTGCAGAGTCGACGTGCCGGTACACCGGACGATCATGTCGCCGAACGCGCGATCGAACCGCGTCTCGGTGACGATCAGCAACAGCGTCAGGCCGGGCACCATCGTCAGCAGCCCGAGAAAGCTGCCCTGGTCGTTGATCGGATTGAGCCGCAACAGGCCGATCGCGCGGATGCTGTCGGGACCGGTCCACAACAGCCATTTGTCGATCCAGATCGCGGCGACCCCGGCAACGCCTGCTGCAGCGACGATCCACGCAAGCCGGGGCGCCATTGCATCACGTGTCGGTAAGACGGGCGGGGCGGAGAAGTGTCGACGGATCACCACCATGATCGCGGCCAGCGTCAGGCCGATACCGCCGGCGATGACCGCGAGCAACGTGACGACGTCGGGCTTCGGCAAGATCCACAATGTCAGCGTCGAACAGCCGATGCCGAGCAGATAGGCGAGGGGGATGGCGCGGTAACGGCGCAGCGCGGTGAGCAGGGGCGCGGCGATCCAGACCTGTGTGAGCCAGGCGAGGATCAGGGTCGCGAGCGCGGCTTCACCAAGCGGAAGCCCGGCGAGGTATCCGAACACGGTGGCGCCGACGGCCAGCGCGATCGCGCCGCCCACGGCGAGTGCGACCAGCATGATCCCCGACACGCCGCCCGCATCGCGTGCGAAGATCCGATCCGCCACCATCCGCGTCGCGAGGACGCCCACCGGCGCGGCCGCCAGTGCGGACAGGCTGAACGCATAGACCAGGATCGTCTGGACGGTCCGCGCGCCGCGCGCACCGAGATGCGCGCCCGACCAGTGGTTGAGCATCGCCATCGCGACCGCGGTGATCAGCCACGGCCCGGCGCTGATCACCGTACCGAACGCAGCGGCGCCGACGATCCCGCCGACGCCGCCCTCACGCGCGGTTTTCGCCAATTGGAAGCCTATGCCCGCCATAACACTGCCGGCCTATGCCGCGGACTACATGAAGAAATCGTTCGCACTCAGGACATGATGGCCGGTCAGTGCGATCGAGAAATCGGCACCCGAACCGCTGTCGGTGTTGCCCTCGACGACCGTGAATTCCTTCCCGCCGATCATCTGGTAGCTGTAGCGTAGCTGCCCCGGTGCGGTGAACTTTCCGGTCGTGCCGATGAAGCTGAACGCCTGATCGCCGCGTGCGAACAGCGAACTGTTCGCATCGATCATCGACAGGTCGATCTTGTCCTGCCCGACGATGAAGTCGGTGATGACGTCGCGCGACGACGACGCCAGGCTGTCGCCCTTCACCTCGAAGCGGAAGATGTCCGCGCCGGCGCCGCCGGTCATAGTGTCCATGTCGTCGCCGCCGACCAGGATGTCGTTGCCGTCCCCGCCATTGAGCACGTCCTTGCCGTTGCCACCGATCAACGTGTCGTTACCCGCACCGCCGTTGAGCGTGTCGTTGCCAAGCCCGCCGGTCAGCTTGTCGTTGCCGCCGAGCCCGTTGAGCACGTCGTTGCCCCAGCCGCCGTCGAGCACGTCCTGCTCGCCCGTGCCGTTGATCGTCTCGGAGAACATCGTGCCCGTCTTGGTGATGCCGATCACGTCGGTGACGCCGATCGTCAGCGTCTGCGTGTCGATCGCGCCGCGCGCGTCGGTCGCGACCACGGTGACGCCGTAGATATTGTCGCGGTTGGCGTCGGTCGGCGTCTCGTAATCGGGTGCGGTGACGAACTTGAACACGCCGGTGGTCGCGTCGATCGAGAAATTGGCGCCGTCGCTGCCCGCACCGATCGAATATTTGATCGAATCGCCCCAGACGATGTTCGCGTCGGTCGCGGTGATCGTGGTCAGCGCGGTCCCGTTCTCGGCGATCGTCAGCGCGCCGGTCGTGCCGCCGCCGAACGAGGTCAGCACCGGATCGACGTTGGCCTGGTGGCCGATCTTGACGTCGTGCACACCGATCGCGCCGAGATCGATCGTCAGGATTTCACCGATCTGGCTGGCGATCGTGCCGCCGCTCAGCGTCGTCCAGTCGGTACCCGGTGCCTTGAGATCGACGGTGACCTTGCCTTCGCCCTCGACCGTGAACGCCAGGTCGCGGCCATCGCCGCTCAGCGTCGTCAGCGTCGCGCGCATCGGTAGCGCGGTGATGTGCGTCACGTCGTCGGCGACCGCGCCCATCGTGATCGCATAGGTGCCGCCCGCCTTGGGCAGGAACACCGTGTCTGCGTCATAGGCGTACCAGTTGGCGACACCCTTGATCACCTGGCCGCTGCTCTGGCCATCGACGTCGAGCGAGAAGGTGCCGGTGGTCGCGCCGACCGTGGCGGTGATCGTGTTGCCGACCACGCTGGACGTGATCGTCGCGTTCTGGAACGCGCTGACCCGGCCCGCCAGATCGGCGAGCGTCACGAACTCGACGCCGGCGGCGGCGGCCTGCGCGATGAAGGTCGTGAACATCTGCTTGGTATACAGGCTGGTCGCGCCGTCGGCGGCCCACATCGTCGGGCCGTAGTCGTGCCACGGCCACACGATCACGGGCGCGTCGGCATTGGCGGTCAGCGCGCCGAATTCCTTCGCCCAGATCGCGCTCGCCTCGGCGACGGTCTTCTTCTGGAACTCGATCAGCGAGAAGTCGAACGACGTGTTCGGCGCGATATACACCTTGTCGTCGGTGGCGTTCTGCGGCGTCATATAGCCGAGTGCGTTGGGATACCCTGCGCCGACGCCCGAATAGCCGCCGCTGAGATACGTCACGTATTTCAGGATTTCCTGGCTCGTCGCGATCTGCTCGGGTGCGCCTGGTACCGCAGCGCCGCCGACCGTCACGGTCTTGCCGAGATACGCGCTCAGCTGCTTTTCGAGTTCCGCCCGCGACTGGCCGAACTCGAACGCGATCTGCGCGTCGGTCAGCAGGTTGGTGTCCTCGGGGTGCGTGTAGCTGTGCGAGCCGACTTCGTTGCCGGCATCGAGCAGCGCCTTGTAGACCGGCAGCGAGACCGCCCAGTCGGTCGCCTGGCCGTTCGCCGCATCGTTGCCGATGTTGACGTAATAGCTGCCGACGAAATTATAGTTGGTCTTCCATTCGGTCAGGATCGGCATCAGCTTGTCGTAGATGCCGGGCGCGGTGCCGGCCGGATTGACCTCGTCGGTCTGCTGGCTCTGGTCCATGTCGACGCGCGACGCGAACAGCCCGGTCTGGCGGGTCATCTGCAACCCGACCGACAGGCCGTTGCCGTGCACTGAATAATCGATCGCCTTCTGCAGCAGATTGTCGTCGGCCATCACCGCTTCGCTCGAGAACAGCACGTTGCGCCCGCCGGTCTGCGTCGCGATCGCGGCGGCATAGGTCTGGCCGTTGACGGTTTCGGTCGCGATCGTCGTGCCGGTGCCGCTGACGCTGGTGAACGCATTCCAGCCGATGCCGGTATATTGCCGGATGACCTGGCCGTCGGTGTAGCCGTCGAGCACGAGGTTCGATGCGTCGCTCGCCTTGACGGTGACGTCGGCGGGGAAGCCGCCGGTCACGCGCGTCGCGTCGAACAACAGCTTCATCCGCGAGTAGGAATCGCCCGCGAGCGCCGCATTGTCGGCACCGTTGGTCATGAACTCGCCGGCTGCGACCAGGCCGATGCCGAACTGCTTGGTCGCCTGCTCCAGCGTCTGTGCGATCAGGTCGGCCTTGCCGGCCTCGACGTTGCGGAACGACGGGAAGACGATCGTGTCGTATTTCGCGAGCGTCGCCAGATTGGTCAGGTCGCCCTCGGTCAGGATATCGAACGGCACGCCGGCCTGCATCGCCTGGCTCTGCGCGGCCATGAACAGCTGCGAATAGGCGGTCTTGCTGAAATAGGCGTTGGCGGTCGAATCGGACCAGACGAGCGCGATCCGCTGCGCGGGGTCGGCGACCACGCCGGTGTCGTTGAAGACGGTGAAGGCGGGGGCCGAGTAATTGCCCGGCAGGAACGCGGTGTCGTTGACGTCGTAGATCGTGTCGATAGCCTGCGGATTGCCGATCGCCGCCTTGGGCACCTTGAACTCGACAATGGTGCGATCCGCCGACCACGCCGCCTGCAGGCCGCTGGCGATCAGCGTCTCCCCCGCCGCACCGCTGTACAGCGAGACGGTACCGTCGGCGGCGAAGTTCACGTTGTATTCCGCGCCCCCCGCAAACCCGAACACCTGGTAGCCGGTGGTCGCGTTGCGATCGGTGTTGAGCCACGCGGTGGTGTTCGCGCCGATCGCGGTGGGGGCGGTCATCGCGAACGCGAAGTCGGCGCCGTCGCTGCGCGCATAGATCGCGTACCCGTCGCCAAGGCCGCGGTCGATCCGGTCACCGGCGGCCCATTCGTTCAGGTTGCCGTCAAGCATTACCGGTGTTGCGTTCGCCATCATTCGTCCCCGTTTCCGCCCTGGGCTTCATGAGGGCGCTAAGGCTGCCCTTTCACGAAGCACGGCCGCTCCGTAGCGAATATAACCGCCCCTTCGAACAGCTTAGATGCCGGGTTTGCAGCCGACTTGTATCAACGCGGCACGGGATGGCTGTGACGATACCGGTAGCCATGGCGGGCTTTTCGCGAAGGCCGAATTGGAGGAACGGTCGTCGTCGGGACGATGCCGGGGGTAAAGCAATGCGAGCGCCATGAACGAGTGACCGAAGCTGACGAGCAGCGAACGCGCTGGGAGCGTCCGCGAGTGGGTCACATCGCACATCACGCTACCGGCTGTGTCTCGATGGCTGCATGTCAGCTCGGCCGATCCGCGCGCGTTCGAGCCACCAGAGCAACCCGGCGACGATGAGCCAGCCGATGAACGACGGCCAGGATGGTCCGCGGCTGTCCGCGGCGTTCCTCACGCGCGCACCACTGTCGTCGCCAGCCAGGCGCAGTGTCGCGTCGCGTCGATCGATCGCGCGGACGCCGGGCACCGCGTCGGCGGGATAGACGTAGAAGGGGCGTGCCGCCGTGCCTGAGACGCGATGCCAGCCCGCAATGGTCGGCCAATAGCCCGCGCATCCGGCCGCGCCGGTCGCGGGATCGACCAGTGCCCGGCCTGCGACGCCCTGGGGATCGGTAACGACGATCGAGCCTGTGCCGCAGATCGTCGTGCGCTGGCCCGCGACCGCGGGCGTTTCGATCTGCGCCACCGGACCGGTCTGGCGACGCGCGACGTTGGAGGCGAGGTCGCTCCAGAGTTCGGCCTGGAGGTCGCCGTGACCGCTCGTGACCAGCGCGAAGCTGTCCTGGAGGCTGATCAGCGCGACCTTTCCGCGTCCGCTCGCGCGCGATGCCGCGACGACCGTGCCGCCGATGTCGCGAAGGACCGGTGTGCCGCCCACGATCGTCACCGCCTGTCGCGTGAGCACCGGCACCGTGTCGCGCGCGCCGGCCATCGAGGCGGGGGCGTCCTGCGTCCCCGGACCGCGGCGGGCGGCGAGCGCTTCGTCATTGGGCGCGCTGGCACGCAACGTCACCGGCGCAACGTCGGCCGTACCGCGTGCGGTCAGCCCGAGAACCTGCCAGCCGCGTGGTACCGGCCCGGTTATCCGCACGATCAGCCCCATGCCGCCCCGTACTGCCGCCGCGACCGCCTGCCGCCCGCCTGCGCCGAGCCCGTCCCAGGCGCGATCGTCGAGGATCATCGCATCGATCTTCGCGAGCGCCGCTATCGACAGGTCGGGCGGCGTGTCGGCGAGCGAGGCGCCACCACCCACGCCAACCCGGACCTGTGGCGCCAGCGCCGCATCGGTCGCCCAGCGGCGGAGATATTTCACTTCCGGGCCCGGCGCGCCGGCCAGGATCAGCACGCGCGATCGCGGCGACGCGGCGATCCAGACCGGGACCGCGGCCTCCTCGACCAGCGTGCGGGACGGGTCGCGCAGACGCAGGGTGAAGAGCGCCGTTCCCGCAGCCCGTACGGTACCGGAAAGCGCGATCTCGCCGCTTGGCCCGATCGGTTGCGTGTCGACGATCCGCGATGCCGGATCGAGCAGCTCGGCCGTCCCGCCGCCTAGCGCTCCGGCGCGGCCCGTCACCGCGAACCGTGCGCCGGCCGCGACCGATGCGGGCGGTCGCAGCGCGATCAGGCCGCGTGGCTCGCCTGTCGGTTCGAAGCGCAGCATGCGTCCCGCGGTCTCTTGCCGATCGCGCGGTTCAAGGCCGGAACCGACGATCCGCAACACGCCGACCTCGGGATATCGCCGGAGCGCGGTCCCGAGATCGGGCAGCTGCTCGGCACCCGCCACGCCAGATGCCTCGGGCAATGCGATCAGCCGATCGTCCGCTCCGGTCGCGATGAGACGGGGCGCCTTGGCCGTCGCTATGACGAGCGTGCCGGTCGTCTTGCCGGCCATCGCGGGGGGGAACAGCGTATAGTAGAGCAACACCCCAGCGATCGGTTGCAGCGCCAGCAACGCAGCCAGTCGCCAGCGTCGTGCGCGTGACGTTGTCGGGGCACGGCGTTGCCACAGAAAAAGTCGTACCCAGCCAAGCACGACCGCGAGCGTCAGGATGGCGGCAACGCACTGTGCGACGGTCATGGCAGCGCCTCCAGATACCGGCGGCCGACCGCGTCGCCGGCCGGGCGACGGGCGAGGCCGGGCGCGGGCCTCGGCAGCGCGCTCCACAACGTGCCGCGCAGTTTCTCGCGACAGGCGGCGCAGGCCGGATCGCGACGCAGCGTATCGATCGCGGCGGCCAGCGCGAGCGGATCGGGCACGCGCGCTTGGTTGGCGCGGAGCCAGCGCGCCAACGCGTCGAGCCCCCCCGCGTCGTTGCGCGCGTCGAGTGCGGCCCAGATCGCGGAGGCCGTCGCGTCGACCGGGGCCGCCGCGGTCGACGCGAGCCCGCGCGCGGCCATGTCGGCGCGGTCTCCCGTCAGCCTGCGCGCGAGATCGACCGGGGGCAGCTGCGATCCGGTGCGTGCGAGGAAGATACGGGTCGCCTGCTGGACCTGCTTGATGAAGCGCAGCGCCTTGTACGCGAACGGCAGCGCACGTCTGGGTTCGCTGAGGCGGAGCGCGGTCTCGGACTGGCGCATGTTGTCGAGCGCTTGTCGCAACGTCGCCCGCGTACCGGGATCGAGCAGCGTCGCAGCTTCGGATTCGTCATGCGTGTGGCCGTAGGTTTCGACGATCGCGCTGTCCTGGCCGAACTGCGGCGCTGCCGTGGGGGGCTCGCCCGCATGCTGGTCTGCGGTCGGGGCAGTGCCGTCTTCCGCGTCGCTGGTGGGCATCGCGGCGGTCGCGCCACCGCCGACCTCCTCGCCCATGAACTGGCCATAGCGCATGCGTAACAGGCGCTGGTCGTCGGCGATCGTGTTCGAGCGCGCGAGGAAGCGGTCGGGCGCTGGGCGTGGACGCTCGGCGAGCAACGCCTCGGCATCGATGATGACTTGTCGTTGGCTGCTGAAATAGGCCGGCATCGTGCGGCGGGTCATCGCTTCGAGCCCACTCTCGGCACCGCTGGCGGGCGGACGGCGGAGGATCACGCCGGGGCCGACGACGCGGTGCGGCGAAGGCATGCGGGCGTCGGCGACGGTGAGCTGTGCAACCAGATCGCCGGGTTCGGTGAAGCCGGCTCCGCCAAGCGCGATGGTCGTGGCGAAGATGCGGCGGCGCGGGTCGCCGGTGGCACGAACCGGCACGATGCGCTCGCTGAAGCGGACATTCTCGCCCTCGCCCTGCGCAACGACGATGCGGAGCGACGCGACCGGTTGCACGCCGTAATCGTCCGATGCCTCGAATGTCAGCGACCAGCTGCGCTGACCTGGCGACATCTGGACGAGCGTCTCGGCGGGCGAGACGAGGCGGATGCGCGGCGGCTGGTCGACGACCATGTCGATGCGGTGGAGCGGCGGTACGGGTTGGCCACCCTGCGCGACCACGCGGTAGAGGAACGCCCGGTCCGCGATGCGGGTGGCTGTCCATGTCGCGCTGGACCGTGTGAGCGGGGTCCGTGTCCCGTCGAGGACGACGAGCGACGCAGCAACCGGATCGGGCGTGAACGCGAGCGTCCATTCGAGCCGCGACCCCGCCGGTACGCGCGCGTCGAGCGTGCCGAGCGCGTGCGCGGGAAGGCCGGTATAGGCGGGCGGGACGATCGTCAGGCGCTGTGCCCTCAGCGCGGGAATGCCGGGTCTCGCCGCGCCCTCATTGGCCGGCGACAGCGGACCGCCGGGCGTGTTTCGGTCGGGCCAGAGCGCGATCGCGGCGATCGCGGCGGCTGCGACGATCCACAGCGCGATCGCCATTCGGTGCGATCGGGCGCGATACAGGTCGGGCGCAGGTTCGGCGGCCAGCCTCGCCGCTACCCGGGCGCGTTGCAGGCGTTGAAACGACGTCAGCGCGGCCGGATCGGCGAAGAGCAGGTCGCTACTGTCCTCGGCGTCGCGTCGCGCGGCATCGATCGCGGCGATCAGCCAGCGGCGGTCGTAGCGGCGCGCGCGGCTACGGGCGATCAGGACGATCGCGATGGCGCCGAGCAACGCCAACCCGACGCTCGTCGCCGGGCCGGCCAGGCGCCAACCCAATGCCGCGATGACGAGCACGATCGGCGTGCCGAGCAGCAGGTCGTCGCGGATCGATCGCGTCCGTGCGGGCTTGGCCCACTCGGTCACCGGCGTCTCGACGCTCATGGTGCGATCGCCCGCCTCGCGCGGGTCGCGAGCCAGCGCTCGACCAGCCACGCGGCGGCGATGGCGAGTGCGAACCAGGGTCGCAGATCGCGCGACTGGCTTGCCGGGGGCATCCCGCCGGGCAGTGGCCGGTACGCACTCGCCGCGACGCGCGCTGGTGGTGGCGCAGGCGCGAGCAAGTGCGCGAGGGTCTTCGGGAAGTCGGGCTCTATCAGCGCGGGCATCGCGATCGGGTCGAGCGATCGCAGCAGTCGCAGGACGTGGCCCTTGCCCTGCGCCCGCGCTTCGACCAGCGGCGCGCCGGTTTCGTCCTGCCATGCGGGGACGGTGGGGGCTGCCGCGATCACCGTATCGCTGCCGACGAGTGCGGTGCCGCCTTGCGCGATCCAGCGCTCGACGGTGGCGGGCAGGGGACCGCGTGCCAGCCAGATCAGCGCCGTTGTCCTCGGCGGAAGCGCGCGCCCAAGATCGCCGACGTCGATGGCGAGATCGAGCGCACCGGTTGCCGCCCGGATGTAGCGGGCGCCTGTCGTATGCGCGGTATCGGTGCGCAGGGCGACGCGAAGCGGTGACGGCACGGGTCTGCTCGCTGCCATCGCGCCGGGCACGACCTGCCAGCGGACCCGATGCGACACGCGCGGACGTTCGGCATCCGCGCCGTCGAGCGTCGTGGGGACGACGACGGTAAGCGGCGCCGCCGCCGCGGTCTGGGTGTCGAGTTGGCGGATCAGGCTGCCGATCGGAGCCGCGCCTTGCGGAGCGGGTGTGTCGATCGCGGGGAAGCCGGGTGCGAGCCATATCGCGCGCGCCTTCGCGTCGCGGGCCACGGTCGCCGGCGCGATGCCCGGGGCGACTGCAACTACGGGCGTCGCATCCTGCGTGTTCAGGAGCGCCGGTCTGGCGAGAAAGACTGCCAGCAGCACGAGCAACAGGATGCGGACCGCCAACAACGGCAGTTCGTCGAACTTCGGCCGGTGGCGCGGCCGTGGTTTCTGACGCAGCCAGCGCAGCGCGGCAAAGTCAGTCGGGCGTTGCTCCGTCCGGCGCGCCAAGTGGAGGACCAGCGGGAGCAGGACCGCACCGAGCGCGGCGAGGCCAAGCGGCAGCAGCAGCGTCGGTGTCATTCCCCGCCCGCCCGGTTGCCGGTGCGGCCGAACAACCGCTGCAACGGCGTGTCGAGCGGCTGGTCCAGGACGAGCTCGGCGTGGCGGACGCCGGCCGCATCGAGCGCGGCGTGGAGTCCCGCCTGGGCTGCGCCGAAGCGGTCGAGATAGTCGGTACGCAGGGCGGCACCGTCGCCGAGCAATTCCTCGCCCGTCTCGGGGTCGCGAAACCGGTAGCCGCCGTCATAGTCGAAATCGCGCTCGCCGACGGTCAGGATCTGGATCCCGATCACTTCGCGCCCCGCCGCCGACAGGCGACGTGCGAGATCGAGGCAGGCAGGATCGAACCAGTCCGACAGGATGACGACCAGATCGCGCTGCCCGATGCGTTCCCACAGCGGCGCCAACGCGGGTTCTTCGGGAAAGCCGCCGCTCGCCGCCAATCCGTGGAGGTCGAGGTGGAGGCGGTCGCGGTGTCGCGTGCCACTCGCCGGGCGGGTCAAGGCGAGACCCGTATCGCGTAACGCGGCGAACGCGAACCGGTCGCCTTGCGCCAACGCCAGTTCGGCCAGCGCTGCGGTCAGGCTCTTGCCCGCATCGAGTCGCGAGAAACTGGCGCGGCGCGTGTCGGATTGCGCCATCGACGCGCTAGCATCGAGCAGGATCCATAGTGCGACGGGGCTTTCCCGCTCGGCCTCGCGGACGAAGAACCGGTCCGACCGCGCGTAGAGTTTCCAGTCGATCTGGCGCGGTTCGTCGCCGAATTCATAGGGTCGGTATTGTGCGAATTCGAGGCCGGTGCCGCGGCTGTGGCTGGCATGCAGACCGATGCCGCGATCCCCCACCGCACGGCGGGCGACCAACGACAGCCCTTTCAACCTGTGCCGGACGTCGGCCGGTATGAGGACGGGCGGTATCAGCGTTTCAGGCACCCGGTCCTCTCACCGCGCCAACGAGCCGGGCAACGACCTGGTCCGGGCTGACACCCTCGGCCTCGGCGGCGAACGACAGGATCAGGCGGTGGCGCAACACCGGTGCGGCGAGCGCCAGGATGTCGTCGCGGGTTGCGGCCAGCCGCCCCTGGAGCAGCGCACGCGCCTTGGCGGCGAGCACCAGCGACTGGCCGGCGCGCGGCCCCGCACCCCAGCGGACATAAGTGCGGATCGCGTCCGGCATGCCCTCGCCCGGCCGGCTCGCACGGACGATCCGCGTGATCCAGTCGAGCAGGTCTTCGCTCAGATGCACGTCGCGCACCCAGCGGCGCAGCACCAGCACGTCCTGCGCGCCGAGCACGCGCGGCACCTTGGCGGTGCGGCTGCCGGTGGTCTGCGCGATGATCGCGCGCTCCTCCGCCTCGGTCGGATAGTCGACGCGGACGTGAAGCAGGAACCGGTCGAGCTGCGCCTCGGGCAGCGGATAGGTGCCGGCCTGCTCGATCGGGTTCTGCGTCGCCAGCACGAAGAACGGATCGGGCAGCGTGTAGGTGGTGCCGCCATAGCTGACGGTGCGCTCCTGCATCGCCTCCAGCAGCGCGGCCTGCGTCTTTGGCGGCGTGCGGTTGAGTTCGTCGGCGAGCAGCAAATTGGTGAAGATCGGCCCCTGCTGGAAGCGAAAATGGCGCTTGCCGGTGCCGTGATCCTCTTCGAGCAATTCGGTGCCGAGAATGTCGCTCGGCATCAGGTCGGGCGTGAACTGGACGCGGCGGAAATCGAGTTCCAGCGCCTCGCCGAGCGACCGCACCAGCAGCGTCTTGCCGAGACCGGGAACGCCTTCCATCAAACAGTGCCCGCCGGCGATCAGCGCGATCAGCAATTGTTCGACCACCGCCTCCTGACCGACAATCGCCTGGCCGATCGCAGCGCGAAGATCGTCGAGCTTGGCCAGTTGCGCGGCGATCTCGGTCTCGGTGATGTCGGTTGGAGCCATGTCGGTGCGGGTCATATCGGTCATCGGGGCATACTCGAGCAGGTCGGTGTCAGACGGTCAGCGCATACATGACGATGTTGACGCCGAACTTGGTGTTGTCCTGCGCGAGAAAGCGCTTGTTGCGCCAGTCGTAATCCCATTCGCACCCGTAATCCTTGTTGCTGTAGAGCAGGCCGAGCCGGCCATCGATGGTGATGCCCTTGAGATAATCATGGACGAGGTCGTCCCCCCAGCCGTTCAGCTCGAACGTCGTCGCCGGCGGGCCGGTGAATTTGAAGAAGCTCGTGTAGATCGGATGCTTCGGCGGCAGCTTCTGCAGCGCGCGGGGACCGAAGATCTTGGTCATCTGGCGTTCGAAGGACTGCGCGAACAGGCCGTCGATATCGTGATTGCAATCGTCGACCAGCACGAAGCCGCCGCTGCGGACATAGCGTTCGAAGTTGCGCCGTTCGTCGGCCGAAAAATCGACCAGCTTGTGTCCGGCCATGTAGCAGAATGGCGCGGTCAGCATTTTCGGGTCCGCGAGCGCGACGACCCGTTCCTTCGGGTCGACGCGCAGGTTTGTGTAATCGATCAGCGAGGTGATGATGTTGGACGGCATCCGCTGGTCGACATCCCAGTCGCCCGATTGATAGCGGAGGCGCGTGAACCAGAAATCATAGGCGCCGGCGGCGGTCGCTGCGCGCGGGAGCACCGCGCTGGCAAGGCCCGCACCCATCAGGCTGAGGAAGTCCTGGCGCGTCATCATGCCGCGCGGTCCGGCCGTATCACGCCACCACCCCGGCCGTTGCCGGAGTGGTGCAGTCGAGGGCCGGGTAGGATCAAACCGCGTCCGACAGCGAGGTGAAGGTGAAGTCGCGTAGTTTCATCGGCGGGATCATCATCACCAGCGAACTCTCGTCGCCCGCCACGCGAACCGGTTTGCCGAGCTCGTCGATGTTGTTGAGCATGATCACCGGGCTCTCGTTGAAGCGGAAGTTCTTCACCGGATATTTGATCTCGCCATTCTCGATGTAGAACGTCCCGTCGCGCGTCAGGCCGGTCAGCAGCACCGTCTGCGGATCGACCATGCGGATATACCAAGTGCGCGACACCAGAATCCCGCGCTCGGTGCCGCGGATCAGATCGGCGGTCGACTTGGTGCCGCCCGCCATCAGCAGATTGCCCGGCGATCCGACTGCGCGCTTGCCCTGCTTCTGTGCCCAGTAGCGCGAATAGTTGAGGTTGACGATCTTGCCGTCCTTGATGATCGGCATCGCCTCGCGCGGGAGACCCTCGTCGTCCCACGGCAGCACCGCGGCGCCGGGTGCCCAGGGGTCGGCGGTGAAGTTGACGCGCGGATCATAGACCTGCTCACCGACCTTGTTGCCGCCGCCCTTCTTCGACAGGAAGCTGCGCCCTTCGTCCGCCTGGCGTGCATCGAAGAAGTTCATCATGAAGCTGATGAGCCCCGCCGCTGCCGCGGGTTCGAGGATGACGGTGTATTTGCCAGGTTCCAGCGCGCGCGCGTCGACTGAAGCCGAGGCCTTGCGGATGCCGGTGCGGATATCGGTGGAGGCGCTGAACGCGGACGAGTCCTGCAGGCTGCGGCCGACCCAGCCCGAGCCGCGACCATCCTCGGAGCGGACCGTGCACGTGTAATCCATCGACGACGCGCGCTGGTAGCCGAAATTGCCCTTGGAATTGGCGAACGCGACATAGCTCTGGCCGTCCTGCAGGAAGCCGGCGGCAATCAGTTTCTCGGCCTTGCACGCGGTGATCGAATCGCCGGCCACCTTCGCGCGATATTCCGGATCGATCGCGGCGGTCGCGGCGCTGAACGTCGGCGACGGCTTGTAGACCTGCTTGGCGACGGCGGGCACGAACTCGGGGTTCTCGGGCGCGAGCCGGGCGAGGTCTTCGGCGCGGCGTACGGCGCGTTCGAGCGAGGCGTCGTCGAACTGGTTGATCGTCGCGGTGCCGACGCGCTTGCCGAACGCGACCTGCACGGCGAGATCCGAATTGGTGATCACGCCGCTGGTCGAGATGTTGTTCAGCGCAAACCGGATGTTGCCGTCGATCGAACCCGTCAGCTGCGCGGTGCATTCGTCGGCCTTCGACAGCGCGACGACCTTGGTGAGGATGGCGCGCGCCTGCTCTTCGGTGAGGATGCTCATGACCTGTATCTCCTATCAGCCGAGCGAGCGGGCGGTGTTGATGACGTTGATGCCGTTGAAGCGCGCGGTCGAGGAGCCGTGGCTCACCGTCGACACCTGGCTCGGCTGGCCCTTGCCGTCGAAGAACGAGCCACCCATCCGGTAGTCGCTGGCGTCGCACACGCCGACGCACGCGTTCCAGAATTCCGGGGTGCGGATCTGGTAGGCGACGTCCTCGATCTGCTGCGTGATCTTGCCGTTCTTGATCTCGTAGAACAGCTGCCCGCCGAACTGCGCGTTGTAGCGCTGCTGGTCGATCGAGAAGCTGCCGTCGCCGATGATGTAGATGCCGTTCTCGACACCGCCGATCATGTCGGCGACGCTTTGCTTCTTCTTGCCGGCTTCAAGGCTGACGTTGGGCATGCGCTGGAACTGCACGCTGGCCCAGTTGTCGGCATAGCAGCACCCGTCCGAGGCGGACTTGCCGAGGATGTGCGCCTGATCGCGGATCGCCTCCAGGTCGACGAGCTTGCCGTCGCGGATCAGATCCCATTTCTTGGTCTTCACGCCCTCGTCGTCGAAACCGACCGCGCCGAGGCTGCCATATTGCGTCTTGTCGGCGACGATCGAGACCTCGGGGCTGCCATATTGGTAGCGCTGTTTGACCTTGTCGAGCGTCACGAACGAGGTGCCCGCATAGTTGGCTTCGTAGCCGAGCACGCGGTCGAGCTCGAGCGGGTGGCCGACCGATTCATGGATCGTCAGCCACGTGTGCGAAGGATCGAGGACCAGGTCGTATTTGCCGGGCTTGACGGTCGGTGCCTTCAGCTTGGCCTGCGCCTGCTTGGCGGCGGCGATCGCGTCTTCCTTCATGTCGTAGGACAGGCCGTAGTTCACGACTCCGTTGGGCGACACGAACTTGCCCGAGGCGGCACCGTCGAGATACTCGAACCCCATCCCCATCGGAGCGGACAGGCCTTCGCGGGTGCGGAACTTGCCGGTCGCCTTGTCGATCGCGGTGACGGTCAGCGGCGCCCAGATGCGATGGACGTCCTGGTCGATGTACGATCCGTCGGTCGAGGCGAAATATTTCTGCTCGTTGACCAGGAACAGGATCGAATTGACGAAGCTCGCGCCTGCGTCCGTTGCAGCGGCATTGACGCCGAGCAGCAGGTCGACCTTCTCCTTCAGCGGCACCGCCATCGCGTTCTTCTTGACGGGGGTGCGCCACGACACCTCGCCGACGCCGGGCGTCGGCGCCAGCTGGACCGGTGCGGTCTGCGACTTGGCGTTGGCCTTGGCGATCGCGGTGGCGAGCTTGGCGGCGTTGGCGACCGCATCGACGGTCATCTCGTTGGTGGCGGAGAAGCCCCAGGCACCGTTGGCGATGACGCGGACGCCGACCCCCGTCGATTCGGTGCTGACGACGTTCTCGACGTTCTTTTCACGGGTGATGACGAACTGGCGAAGGTACCGGCCGACGCGAACGTCGCAATAGCTCGCCCCGGCGCTCTTGGCGGCATTCAGCGCGGCATCGGCGAGGCGCTTCTTCACGGCGACGTCGATAGTGGAGACCAGCTCCTCGGCAGCGATCGCGCGCCCGAGAAAGCCCGGCAGCACGCCGCCGCCCAATGCCAAGCCACTTGCGGCTAGGAAATCCCGTCTATGCAACGCCGTTCCCCCAATATTGCCCGCGAGTGTCCTCTGCGTGGCATTGTCCCTTATCCCGGTGACGACGATCGCGTTTCGATCGTAACCTGTCCGACGAGTGGATCATCGCGCGCGTTTCGCCATCCGTCAACACGGTGTTTTACCGAACTGCTACAGTCGGCGTGGCGATCCTGCTCGGCCGAAAACACCCCGTCCGCGACGGTAGCGCGTTTGCAAAAAGACTGTCCCTTGACGCTTTGTCGGTGCTCCCGATCCTTGATCCAATCAGGCCCGATCCTCGCCCGCTAACCCATCCGCTCGCGCGCGACCTTCTCCAGGACCGTCAGCGGCATCGCGCCCATCGTCAGCACGCGGTGGAACTGCTTCGGGTCCCAATCGGCGCCGGCCTTCGTCTTCGCTTCATCGCGCAGGCGGACCCAGACGGTATGACCGATCTTGTAGCTGCAGGCCTGTCCCGGCCAGACCGTGTAGCGGTCGATCTCGCCCTGGCTGCGCCCCCGGGCGATGCCGGTGGTGGCGATCAAATAGTCCGTCGCCTTCTCCCGGCTCCAGCGCTTGGCGTGCATGCCCGAATCGACCACCAGGCGCGTGGCGCGAAACAGCAGCGACTGGAGATAGCCGACCTGGCCGAGCGGGTTTCCATCGTACACGCCCATCTCGTCGGCAAGCTGTTCGGCGTAGAGCGCCCAGCCTTCGGAATAGCCGGAATAGAAGCCGCGGCGGCGGATGAGCGGGATGTCCTGGCTTTCCAGCGCCGACATGACCTGGAGATGATGGCCCGGAATCGCTTCGTGATAGCTCAGCGTCGCCAAGCCGAACTTGGGTCGGTCGAACGTATCGCGCAGGTTGATGAAGTAGATCGCCGATCGCGACCCGTCGAGCGAGGCGGACTGATAATAGCCACCCGGCGCGCCGGCCTGGATCGCCTCTGGAACGCGGCGAACCTCGACCGGCGCCTTGGGCAGAACCGCGAACTGCTCGGGCAGGCGCTTCGCCATCGCCGCGATCTGCGCACGGAGCTGCTCTAGCAACGCCTCGCGACCCGCATCGGTGTTGGGATAGAGCTGGTCGGGCCGCTTGTTGAGCGCGACCAGACGCTCGCCGACGCTCCCTTGCGTCAGGCCCTGCGTCTTCAGGATGCCGTCGATGCGCGCGCCGATTTCCGCGACCTGCGACAGGCCCAGCTTGTGGATCTCGTCTCCGGTCAGTTCCACCGTGGTCGCGGCACTCGCCGCGGCGGCGTAATACGCGTCGCCGTCCGGCAGGCGCCAGACGCCCGCGTCGTGCGTCGCCTTGCCGCGCAATTCGGTCACCAGCGCGCGCTGCCGATCGAGCGCGGGAAACACCCGTTCGCGCATCAGTGCCGCGACCGCCTGGCCGCGCTCGGGCGGCAAACCGGCTGCCTTCAGCTTGGCGGCCAGGTCGGTCGCCGGGCCGGTCAGGTCGGGCGCCTTGTCTCGCACCGACGCCAGCTGTTTCAACGTGGTGTCGAGGATATAGTCCGGCGCGAACACGCCCTTTCCGGCATCCTCGCGCTGGCGCTCGGTTTCGGCATCGATCGCGCCGGCAAAAGCTGCCACGCGGGCGACATAGGCATCCGCGTCGGCGGCGCTTTTCACGGCATGCTGGTTGGCCAGGAAGTCGGGAACGTCGCGATAGGCGCCGCTCAACTGGGTCAGCACATAGGGCGCGTACCGACCCGCACTGGCACCGTAAGCGAAGCGCTGCCCCGCGATCATGCGGTCCAGGCTATACTGGACGACGTCGTAATCGATCTTTGCCGCGTCGCCCAGCGCTTCGCGCGACACCGTCTTCAGCGCAGCCAGTTCGGTCTTCGCCCGCGCGAACTGGCGCAACTCGCCGGCGCGCGAGGCATCGCCGAGCTTTGATTTAAGTCCGATCCGCGCGCCGGTGTCGAGACCGAGCGAGGTCGCCTGTTCCGGGCTGTCGTCCAGCCGGGCGTAAAAGAACCTGTCGAGCAAAGCGCGCAGTTTCGCGTCGTCGCGACCGATCGCGGCCCGCGCGATCGCTGGCAGGGCCATCAGGGCGGAGGCAAGGCCGGCGGACGTGATAAAGTGGCGACGATGCATGAACGCTCCAGACCGAAAAAATACGCGCGCCAGTGGCGGTACATCCAAGGTTTGAAGGCCTTGAGCGGTTTTGTCGAGCATGCCCGGGGACGAGCCCGTCAAACCAGATGCACCGACCGGTAATCCGACGCGGATAGGGCGAGCGAATTCCCGTCCGCGCAAGCCCTCAGTCCGTTTCGCTACTTCGACCCGTCGCCTGCGGTGATCCGGCTGGTGGTGCAGGATGTCGCAGGACAGGACTCATGGACCGACGTCGATCGCCCCGGCCTCTGCACGCCGCGCCGAGGCTTTGGAGAAGCCGAGCCGTTCCGCGATCGGATCGTTCCACCCATAGGGGTCGGTGCGAAATGCCACCGCGCCGTCGTCGCCCACATAGACGTTGTGATAGAGAAGCCGGACCGGGATGCGCGTCGGCAACGGGACGAAGGTCGTCTCGCCCGTCGCCTGCGCGGTTTGCCAGGCGTCGACGACCCCTTGGTCTTCCGCCAGCATCTGCGCGAAACCCAGTGCGTCCTCGACCCGTACGCAACCATGACTGAGGTGCCGTTGGCTGCGCTCGAACAACGCCGGCGCCGATGTGTCATGCAGGTAGATCGCCTGGTCGTTCGCCATGTCGAACTTGACGAGGCCGAGCGCATTGTCGGTCCCCGGTTGCTGGACGATCCAGCCGTCCTTCAAAACCATGTTGTGCGCCAGCAGATAGTCTTCGCCGACGTTCGCCATCTCGCCGTTCTGGATCGATTTCGGCACGGTCCAGGTTGGATTGGCAACGAGCCTGAAGATCGGGGATGAAAGTGCCGGGGTCTCATGCCCTGGCTCGCCGACCACGACCTTGCGCGAGTCCCTCAACGCGCCATCGCGGTAGTACCGAAGCTGTGCCGCGGCGGTGTTGACGTCGATCCTGGTCGCGGGGGACGTACGTGCCAGCCAGCGGCGCCGTTCGAGCGCGACTGCAAGCGAACGGGCACGATCCCCGGCGCCGAGATTCAGCACTTTCAGCGTTTCCGGACCCACCACACCATCCGCGGCGATACCATAGTCTGTCTGCAAGCCCTTCAGCGCATCGGCGACAGCCTGGGTGTAGAGCAGGGGTGTGGGGTATCGGGATGGCGGCACCTGCACCGTGTCGACGGCCGCGCCGTTTGCCACGAGATATCCGCTCTCCGTCAGTTGATCGACAATGGCCGGTACCCGCTCATCCCTGTCGCCGACCCTGATGACGCCCCCCGATAGCGTCGGGGCAGCCCCTTCGCGTGATGCAGCCTGGCTGAAGTTGCGATACGCGTCGGACAACGCACGATATTCCGCGTCCTGCGGTGCCAGCGACTCAAACCATTCGGTCAAACTTCCCGCCTCAAGTGCGGCCCCGAGACCAGCCGGGACGTCCGTTTTCGGGCGGGGAAGGGTATAAACCTCGTACAGCGACGCGGGATCGACACGGCCATTGGCAAGCGCGTCCGCATAATCGAGCGCGGCCTGCGAAAGCGCGACATCCGCTTTTGCCGCGTCTACATCTTCGGGATTGGCGACCTCGAACGAAAGGCGATCGAGGCCATGGCGGCTTCGATCAGCGAGCGCCGCCTCAAAAGCCGCGATATTATCTGCGGACCATAACGCCCGCCATTTTGCCTTGGCGTACAGCGTCCGAAGCTTGGTGTTGGCGACCTCCTGTTCGGGGATCACGACAGCGGTGTCCGCCGGTTGACCTGCCCGACTTGGAGGGGCCGGACTTGCCGCAGCGGGACTTGCAGGGACGTCTTGAGCGTGAACTGGTGCATTCGCCAGCGTGAGTAGCAAGGGTAGCGTCCGTAAGCTTTTTGTCTTGAACGGCATTTTCTATGAACGAGCGAACACGCAATGTGGCTCAGTGCAAAACGCACCACCTTTGTAATTCACGCGCCAAGGTTTGCATCTGGGTTCGCTGTCGAGCGACGGCGAGATACCGAAACAGCGCGGGCAGCACCGATGCTTACGTCGACGAAGCCGTATGTGCATAGGAACCTGCTCCACCTCGATGCCACCATGGCGGCGCTCGTCCGCAACGGATTGTCGTACCGAGTGAACCGTTCATCGGATCGTCATCGTTTGGCGTCCATCTCGACACACCTCGGTCCAGCCGAAGTCGGCGGGTCGGCCAGCTGGCCGTCCGTGTTTGTGGGAGTAACGTGTGCGTTCGATATCGGGAAAAGTGCTCGCCTTGGGCCTGTTGCTGCCAGCGTGCAGCGTGAACGTCGTGCCGGACCAGAACGCGACGTCCGCCGTCGACACAACGGCCATGCCCGCTCAGTGGAACGACACGACTAAGGGGCAATTGCGCAAGGCCATCGACGCACGCGCGGCGCATGGTCTCGATCATATCGATTTTGGTGCAGCCTCCGGACCGACCGTCGATTTCACCCGGCAGGCGCTGCGTTTTGCAACTGCTCTCGCTCGCGGCGCGACGGATCCGACCAAGCTTTATGAAGTCTATACCGTGCCGCGACCGGAACCCGATCTCAAGGCAGGATTGGCGGGCGCGCTGCGGGCAGGCGACCTGACCGGGTGGTTGGACAGCCTTGCTCCACGCGATGCCAACTACAGCAAGTTGTCGGAGGCCTACCTCAAGCTGAGACAACAGCCGGGGGCACCGACCGCAGACATTTTGGGCACTGGCAAGGCGATCGAACCTGGCGCCACGGACCCGCGCCTGCCGGCAATCGCGCGTGAATTAGCCATCCTGGAATATCTCGATATCGATGCCGTGCGGGGCGATCGATACGAGCCGGCGATAGTCGCGGCGGTGCGTCGGATGCAGGCGGATTACGCGATGAAGCCCGACGGCATCATCGGCAGCGAGGCGCTCGCCATCCTCAACATGTCGGATGTCGATCGATCGCGGGCGATCGCAGTCGCGATGGAGCGATTGCGGTGGCTGGAACGCACGCCTCCGGCAACGCGCATCGACGTCAACCTGGCTGCGGCGCAGCTCACCTATTGGAAAGACGGCAATATCTTCGACAGGCGCAAGGTCATCGTCGGCGAGCCGGATACGGAGACTCCCCAACTGGGCTCGCCGATCTTCAGACTGGTGGCCAACCCGACCTGGACGATACCCCGTTCGATCCAGAAAAAGGAGATCGCCAAGAAGGGGGCAGGGTATCTCAAGGCGAATAATATGGTCTGGAAAGATGGCTGGATCGTGCAGCAACCCGGTCCGAAAAATTCGCTCGGCCTGGTGAAGTTCGACATGCAGAACGACCATGCGATCTACCTGCACGACACGCCCGCCAAATCGGTGTTCGGCATGGTGCAGCGTCAGCGTAGCCACGGCTGTGTCCGTGTCGACGACGCGCTCGGCTTCGCCGAAATGCTGGCGAAGGACGGGGACGTGCTGGAGCAATGGCATCAGGCGCGGGCGACGGGCAAGGAGACGTTCGTCAAGCTGCCGCGGCAGATTCCCGTTCGTATGTTGTACCAGACGGTGTTGTTCGACGACGCGGGCGAACCGATCATACGAAACGACCCCTATGGATGGGACGACCGCGTTGGATCGGCTCTGGGGTTCAAGGCAGGCAAGGCGCTCCGCGTCCAAAGCGGCGCTGCCGACGTCGGTCCTTAAGGGTCGCATGCGTAAAAGTGCGAAACCCGATTAGCGCCGACTATCGCGCATCGTGAACGAGGTGACGAGAAAATCAGCGATCGGACCGCTGGCGGATCCGCTGGCGAGATGCTGCATCTGCGCGTGCCTCCCGCCAGCATGATTTCAGCTACCCGCGGTTATGCGACCGCGACCTTCGTACGGGTCGCGCTGTGGCCGCCCGAGCGGTACAGGATGTCCGCTGCGGCATCGGGGCTGACGCTTGCCGCGCCGGTATCGACCGACACGAATACGCCACCCTCGTTGATGCGGCCTTCGTAATAGCTGGCATCGACGCGGCTGACGCCGTGGTCGGTCATCACCTTTTCCAGGCCACCGATAGCGCCGCCAAGCGCTGCGCCGGTGACCGCCGCGGCCGGGATCGCCGCCGATGCGATTGCCCCGGCGGCCACCAAGGGCCCGACGCCGGGAATTGCGAGCGCAGCGATACCGAGCAGCGTGCCGATACCCGCGCCGGCTGCAACCTTGCCGACGAACTCCTGCGTGTCGCCGTTGCCGTCGGTCGTGGTGTTCTTGCCGTCGTGTTGGGCGACGATGGAGATGGCGCTGTCGGAAACGCCTGCGCTGCGAAGCTCGGACACGGCACGCTCTGCGTCGGCGTGGTTATCGAATACGGCGGATACCAGGTTCGTGCTCATCATCAATCCAGTCGAGGACAGGGGTTGCAGATGAACCTATAAGATGCGGCGCAATGCTATCGTTCCGGATAATCTAGGTTACTGAACCGCCCCGGGTCTGCCGGAGGCCTTGGGTTGTGAGTCACGCCGCCATATCGATGTTGTCTGCGGCAGCATAATATTGGTGTTCGGCTTCGGCAGGCGGGATGTTGCCGATA
>NZ_JAXOJR010000014.1:0-99156 GCF_036663855.1 Sphingomonas fucosidasi
GCCTCCTTCAGGATGCCGATGATCTGCTCTTCCGAAAACTGCTTCCGCTTCATCTGTCCGTCCCTTTCCGGGGTCGGACTCTAGCTCCAACTGGAGGAAAAAACGGGGGTCACGTCAAGATCAACCGGTCTCGGCCGTGTCAATTCGCCCCAGTTGCAGATGATCAGCAGCCCGTTCTTGCTTACCGAAATCGGACGTTCGTTCATCGTCTCAATCGGCGGCTTCTGAGTAGGCCCGGTCCAACCGTCAGTTCCCGAACTCGGTGTCAGCGATCAGCCGAAGCCAATGTCAGTGACTTCGATCTTGGCATTGGTCGCCACCCGTTGAGTGCGAGAACAAGATCACCGGTTAGACGCTGCATTCGGTCTGCGAGTAGCGGGACCAGAACAGGGTGCTGACGAACCTTCGCCATGAAAGCCGGATCGAACGAAGGTTGGACCAGAGCAGGCTGTAGTTCCAGTAACGCATCCCCTCCGAACGGCTCCCCTGCCAGAGCGTCAGCATAGGCCTGCGCGGCATCCGCGACATTTCCGGTACAGCGCGCCAATGTGGTGCGCAGCGTGATAGTAGGGTCGATCACGAAACGATTTTCTTGCGGTTCGACCGCGGCGTGCAGCGGCATCGCAGCGGCTGCAGCCTCTGCGGTGCGTCCAAGCTTGCTTAATGCGCAAGATTTGATCCAGGCGAACTGACGGTCGCTTCCTCGAACGCGGGCGTTCGTCGTGAATGGCCCATCCCCGCCTGGCGCGGCGAAGCTATCTTGTGCCGCTTCGATCGCAGACAGGGCTTCAGCCGCTCTACCGACCTCAAGAAGCATCGCTGCGCGATTTACTTCCAGATTTACCTTCGTCCGATCATTTCCCATTGGCGGAATGCTGGCCTCGATGATGCCGATAGCGGCATCGACGTGGCCTTGTACGTGCTGGGCTTTCGCCAGCCAGGTCGATGTCGCTGCCCATTCGATTGGTCCCCTCATGCCTTTTTTGGGGGCGGTCCCACGGGCGTTTTCCATCAGGCGCGTCGCTTCATCGATCCTGCCCGCGTTCAGAAGTGCGTCCGCCAACAGGAAGGTGCCACGAAGCTTGGGGCCGACAACGGAGCCAAGACTAGTATCGGCATCTTTCGTGCGCCCTTTTGCAAATAAGACCTGAGCTGCACCGATCGCGCTGTCGCGCAACTTCTCGAGTCCCATCCCGGCCCATTCCGTAACCTGCGGCCATATCGCTGCGAGGCGCTTGTCCGCCAACAGCGCCAAGGTGTCGTCAAGGCGCTTGATTTCGATGGCCTGTGGCGAACCTGCCGATCGGATAGTGAGCGTTGCCGTCGTTGCAGAAACCGGGCGAAACATGATGTCCGTAGATATATTGCCGGTAAGCGCGGGTGCTGAGGGTGGATTACCGGCTGATGCGTGGGCTGTGGCCAAAGCGAGTGCGACGAGCATCGAATATATCCCCCTGCTATCTTGGTTTGTCCTGTCATACGGTAAATTCAATGAAGACATTGCAGGAGCGTCGGGTGCTGCATCTCGGATATCATTGACGGCACTGCACGGCACCATGGCAACAGCTGGTTGCCGAAGGCGACGCAGGTCCGCTTCATTAACTGGGCGTCAAGAGGCGGACCAGTGTCATTCACCAATCCCGGCGGCTGGCCGAGTTTGTGCCCGGGATGTGAACATTCAAGATCGCGTCGCTACGCTCATGGACACCCTTGGCGGATGGGATTTTCTTCCTACCGCCTTCCATCATGGTGATCAGGACGGATTGCGTTCAGAACTTGGCCCGCACGCCGAAATTGACGCTGCGACCGAAGGTGTGGATTTCGGTCACGTCGTCGCGGGTTCCGGCATAGGAAACCTGCCGGGCGTTCAGGACATTGGTCGCCTGCACGAAGCCCTCCACGTTCGGCCGGATCTGGTAGCTGGCCCCCATGTCGACGATGCCGAACCCGTCCTGATAATTGCCCACCACGTCCTCGAGCGTAGGCAGCGACGTCACCACCGCCCCCGAATCGGTCAGGTACTTGCTGCGATAGGTGTAGCTGGCGTTGATCTCGAACGGTCCGCTTTCGAAGAACGGCGTGATCGAGTAACTGAGATCGGACACGCCCTGCATCCCGGCGTTCGCCGCGCCGACCCCGGCCAGGTTCAGTTCCAGCTTCGACGTGGCGAAGGTTGCCGTTGCCGTCACACCCAGGCCGACCGGCAGCTTGTTGGTGTAGCCGAATTCGAGACCGGAGATCTTCGCATCGCCGACATTGGTGGGGGTGGCGACTAACACGTCGACCGGCAATGTCGTCCCGTCGCGGACCGCAAAGGCGAGCGACCGGGTTTCGAAGTCCGATGCGATATAGTCGCTGATATCCTTGTAGAAGGCCGCCGCCGTGAACGCGCCGAACCTGGGGAAATACCATTCGAACGACGCATCGAGGTTCCACGACGTATAGGGCCGCAGATTGGGGTTGCCCGCCGCGGCGGTGAGGATGATCGACGGATCGCGCAGCGCAGCGGCCCCTTCGTTGAAGATGCTGGTCACGGTCGCGCTGTTGGTGTTGATCGAGTTGCGCAGTTCGGACAGCGACGGGCGCGTCATCGTGCGCGCGGCGGCAAGCCGGAACTGCACGCCGTCGGTGATCTTGAAGTTGGCGTTCGCGCTCGGCAACCACTCGGCATAGTTGCCCTTGGTGGTCAGCGGCGTGACCGCGGTGGTCACCTTGCCGTTCGCCCCCTGCACCGGCGACACCGTGGTGCCGTCGACGGACGTCGAGGTCCGCACATAGCGTAGGCCGAGATTGCCGGTCACCGGGATCGTGGCGACCGAGGAGGCAAAATCGACCCGGCCATAGCCCGCGACGATTTCCTCGCCGATGCGATAGGAATTCTGCAGATCAGCCGCGGTCGGGGTGAGGTCGCCGGCGCTCGGGTTCACCCCGTCAAACTCGCCGTTGAGCACATAGGCCCCATTGAACAGATTCCAGTCGACATTGGTCCAGCGCTGAAACTGCGCGATCGACTGGTCGAAGCCATTGGACGGTACCGGAAAGCCGAGGAATGCGCCCGTCTGCGTCATGCCGGGACGGAGCTGGGTCGTGCTGCGATCGCGGCGCTGATAATCGCGCGAGCGGTCCGAATACTGGCCACCATAAGCGATGCGGGTGAAGCGGAAGCCCTCCCCGCCCAGATCGACGTCGCGCGAGACGTTGAGCACCCCGGTCTTGTCCTGATCCTCCGAATTGATCGGCCGCACCGCGAAGCTTTCATAGCGCATCTTCGACGGATCGGTCAGGTCGAGTGTGGTCTGCAGCATCTTGATGCGCGCATCGTCGCGGACACCGCGGAAATCGAAGCTCAGGTCACCGCCGGCGCCGTCGGCGGTGCGATATTGCACGCGCTGGATCGGCGTATCGAGGTCGCTGCGCGCCCGCGCGTAGCTGATGCGCGGCTCGATTCGCCAGCCGTCGAGATCGAGCCGGATCGTGCCGTTCAGCTGCATGTTCTCGTGCGACTGGTCGAGATAATCGCTGTAGTTGCGGATCCGCGCCCCGCGGATCGTGCCCGCCACCAGCCGACCGTCCTCGACCACCGCCGTCGCAAGATCGAGGCGCGCGATCTGACCCGGGATGTAATAGGTCAGCCGCCGCTCATAGGTTTCGTTGTTGAATTTCGAATATAGCCCGTCGATGTCGAATTCGAGATTGGGGACGGGGCGCCACTGGACACCGATCACACCGCTGATCCGCTCGCGCTTTTCCTGCTCGAGATACGGCTGGAAATCGCCCGGCGCCTTGACCGTGCCCAGCCCCGGAATCGCGAGATCCTGCCAATAACCGCGGACGCGATCGAACTGCACTTCGCGCTTCGAATAGGAAACGCCGGCGAGAATGCCGAACGTCTTGTCGGCGTTGCGCCAGCTGGCCGACAGGCTGCCGTTCGGATTGACCGTGTCGGTCCGCTCCTCATACCCGCCAAAGGCGGTGGCGGCGACGAACGAGTCGCGGTTCAGCGGCTTGATCAGGCGGATGTCGACGGTCGAGCCGATGCCGTTCTCGACCAGGTCGGCGGTCGGCGACTTGGTGACGACGATGCTGTCGATCAGCGTTGCCGGCAGAACCTGCAGCCGGAACTGTCGCCCCGACTGGCCCGAATTGCGGATATTCTCGTTATAGGCCAGCGGCATGCCGTCGAACGTCACGGCCTGGAAATTGGGGCCCAGGCCGCGCACGCTGATGAACTGGCCCTCGCCGGCTTCGCGCACGATCGTGACGCCGGGCACACGCTGCAAGGCTTCGGCCACGTTGAAGGCGGGCAGCTTGCCGATATCCGCGGCGACGATCGAGTCGGAGATCGAATCGGCATTGCGCTTCAGGTCCAACGCGCGTTCGACCCCATTCGAAAACTTTGCGGTGACGACGATCTCTTCACCCGCGGGCGCGGTGTCGGCGAATGCCGTTGGCGTCTGACCGGCCGCCGCCGACCGAGGGCGAACGATCAGTGCACCCGCCGCATCGCGGGTGACGATCAGCGACGTGCCTTCGATCAGGCGACGCACGGCCGTTTCGGTGTCGAATTCGCCTGACAATGCGGGCGCGGTCAGTCCCGCCACGGCGGCCGACGTGAACAGGATGTCGGTGCCGCTCAGCCGGGCAATCTGCTCCAGCGCGCGGCCCATGGGCTGTGCGACGATATCGATCCGGGCGTGCCTCGCGCCGTTCTGCGCCGCGGCAACGGTCGATACCGACCACGCGGCCAGCACGAGCGCAAGCGCCGCCGACCGGTAAAGCTGCCGTTTCAGGTTCGTCATGAAAGGTCCCCGTTTCGCGCTCCCCGCGAGCGCCCCCCACCCCGACGACGGGCGAGCGGGTTTCCTCACCTGCGTGCTGAAAATAAATCAGGCGGTCGGGAAAATCCGTACGGCGTTGGCATCCGCCTGAACACGAACGGGCAGCAGGATGGCGATGGACCGGGCAAAGGCTTCCGGGTCGCCGACGCGGTACATGCCGCTCAACCGCAACCCGCCGACCCGCGGATCGGCAACGATCAGCGGGCGGTTCGTGTAGCGGTTCATCTCGGCGACGGCCTGCGACAGCCTCTCGTCGCGAAACGCCAGGCGGCCGTCCTGCCAGGCGATCACATCCCGCAGATCGGGCCGGTCCACCCGCTCGGCATGTCCGGCGGTCATCATCATCCGGTGACCGGGCTCCAGCGCAAGCGCCGTCCCGTCGCCCAAAATCCGAGGCGTGCCCTCGATCGCGGTGAAGGCGACGGATTCGCCATCGCGCCGTATGTCGACACGCCCCGCCGGCAACGATGCACGCTGCGCGCCCGCCTCGATCACGAAGGGGCGGGCATCCTTCGCGACGTTCAGATTGATGCGCCCGGCGCTGAGCGACAGGATGCGGGCGTCGGTCTCGGGGTGGAAGCGAAAGCGGGTCGCGGTGTCGAGCATCACCCGCGTGCCGTCTTCCAGTAAAAGACGACGCTGCTCGCCCACATCGGTCCGATAGACGCCGGCGATGGCCTCCTGCCAGCCAAACACCATGCCACCCGCCGCTACGACGGCGGCGGCACCAGCCAGCACAGCGCGACGCGACATCTGCGGGGGGCTGGTCGCCGGCAACGGGCCCAGCCCCCCCACCGATTCCCAGATTGTGGATGCCCGCTCGAATGCGTCGGCATGATGCGGATTCGCGTTCCGCCAGGCACGAAAGGCCGCCTCGTCATCCGGCGTGCGGTCATCGGCATGTAATCGCGCCAGCCATTCTGCCGCCTGCCGGTTTGTATTTTCCGGCATGCGGTCGAAGCTCACGTCACCAATCCTCCACCCAGTCGGTCAGATGCGCCATGGCCCGCGCGATATGCTTCTCGACGGCGCTCGGGCTGATGCCGAGTTCGGACGCGATCTCTCGATACTTACGACCGTCGAGCCTGTGCATCAAGAAAATCTCTCGGGTCCGAGGGCTTAGCTGTGCGACGCCGCCCCGCACCCGTTCTAGCCGATGCCGCGCTATCAGCGCTTCGTCCTGCAGCGGCGTGGCATCGGCGATCACGGCTTCGACGAGCGTCAGCGAAACCGACACCCCCCGCCGCCGCTCGCGACGATAGGCGTCGATGCCGCGATTGGCCGCTGCCCTGGCGAGCATCGCCGGGGCATTCTCCGCGACCGTCTTGCGCTCTGCCAGGCCGATCCAGGCATCGTGCAGCAGATCCTCGGCATCGTCGCGCCTGGTCATGCGGGCAATCTGCTCGCGCAGCCGCGACCAGCCCCCGCCCAGCCCTCCCACGCAACCTGCAACTTCCCGTGCGTTCATAGCGTGGCGGTTAGGGGCTCTAGGGTACGGTTTCGTGACAATCCCGTGCAATCCCGATGACGCTGCCCGTAAGTCGCGACTATAAATCGGGTTCGGACAGAACCACAGGTCCTGCCACGAGTCCTCCCCCGGCATAGCAATGACGGGTTCGCCGTCACTGATGCTGGCGCCGCGGCCGCGCAGATAGCCGGCCGCCTGCGAGGCGATCATGCCATGGGTGACGACATAATCATCTGCCTCGCGGCGGCATGTTGCGGAGCGGCTCGATCATCCGCGGCTTTGTATCGCGCGCCGGGTCGACCGGAAACGCCTCGCGCGTGCCAAAGCCGGCTTCGATGCCCGGCAATGAGTACGAGATCACCCAGCCGATCCAGATGCGCTTTAGCCGGCGTGCGCGGCGACGTTGCCGTCAAAGTGCTCGGCGACGACTTCGGGGGCATGAACGCCGCCGCCGACCACATTGCCAAGATCCTGCGCAAGACAAGCGGCGCCGTCGACGTTCGCGTCGAGCAGACGGAGGGCCTGCCGATGCTCGACATCCACCCGAACCGCATGGCGATGTCGCGGATCGGCGTCACAGCCGGCGACGTGCAGGACACGGTGGCCGCCGCGATCGGCGGGCGCGAAGCCGGTCTGATCTTCGAGGGCGACCGCCGCTTCCCCGTCGTGATCCGCCTGTCCGAAGCGTCGCGCTCCGACCTGACCCAAGTGGCGCAGGTACCCGTGCCGACGTCCGCCGGCGGCTTCGCGCCGCTATCGACGGTCGCCGATATCGCGGTAGTCGACGGCCCCAACCAGATCAGCCGCGAGAACGGCAAGCGGCGCGTTGTCGTCCAAGCCAACGTGCGCGACCAGGACGTCGCCAGTGTCGTCGCCGACGCGCGCGCCGCGATCGACGCGCAGGTGAAGATGCCGCCCGGCATTTATGTCGAATGGGGCGGGCAGTTCGAGACCCTGGCGTCCGCGCACGATCGGCTGTTCCTCGTCGTACCGGTCTGCTTCGCGGTCATCATGCTGCTGCTGTACGGCGCGCTCGGCTCGTTGCGCGACGCGATGATCGTCTTCACCGGCGTACCGCTCGCGCTGGTCGGCGGCGTACTCGCACTCGTGCTGCACGGCATGCCGTTCTCGGTCTCGGCCGCGGTCGGCTTCATCGCGCTATCGGGGGTCGCCGTGCTCAAATACTCCTCAGTCGTTCTTCCTCAGCGAGCGGCGGCATGCCTCCCTGCGGCGGTCAACGTCGCTCATAATCGTCGGCATGGGCGCTGAAGGGACATGGAGCACGCCCAAATCACTTGGGTATGAGCTGCACTATGGAGCGTAAGCCCAACCCTCGACCGTCAGACCAGCAGGCTGTAACGCCCCTGCATGATGCGCCAGCACCGATTTCGGGACAAACCGAACCTGGCCCCTTGGCCAAGGACGATCGCGAATTGTGCCGGATTGAACCTCAGTTCCATACCCAGGTTGATGATCACGACCCAAGTGTTCAATCCGTTGCCAAAGCAGGCTTCGATGAGGGCGCTGGCGCGATCGTTCTCGTTGGAAACGCATGTGCCGAGCAAGGCGAGCAGGCGAGCGTGAAGGACGGCCTGATGAAGCCGGTTCGCAATGATCGCGATGGTGAACTAGCGTCGTTATCCCTTGAAATTGGCCGGTAACTACTGGCGGGAAAATCAACAAAGTGAATAACTCCCATTTACCCACTGACCGAGGTCAGCAGGCAAACGGGGAAAGTTGATCGGGTCGGTTACGTCACCGTCGGTCACAGCCCGCAGGCTTATCTTCAACCGACGGCACCGGGACGATGTCGCCCCGGTGCCGGATTTCAAAGGCCTTAGCCGGTCGGCAGCAGCACCGTGTCAATCACGTGGATAACGCCGTTGGTGCAGGCGATGTCGGCAGTCACCACCTTGGCGCCGTTGACGGTCACGCCGTCAGTGCCATCGACGTGGACAGTGGCGCCGCCCGCGGTTGCCGGGTCGAGCACTTTGCCGGTCACGTCCGCCGCCATCACCGTACCTGGCAGTACGTGGAGGAGGAGGATCTTCGTAAGCTTGTCCTTGTTCTCAGGCTTGACCAGATCGTCGACAGTGCCGCCCGGAAGTGCTGCGAACGCGGCGTCGGACGGCGCGAAGACCGTGAATGGCCCCGCACCCTTCAGTGTGTCGACTAGCCCTGCCGCGCCGACCGCGGCAACGAACGTCGTGAACGAACCCGCAGCGACGGCGGTATCGACAATATCATGCTTTGTATCGGTCATCTTTTCGGTCCTAGATCAGAGCAAAAAATAGCGCGTTCGCCAAGTTCCGACCCGCGCGACGATCCGCCGCGGCTTCGGTTCGGAGCCTGGGATCGGAAGTCGCCGCGCCATGTCGTTGTCCGGCACGCCTCTCTTTCCACCCGGCAGACCGATGCGCGATATGACCTTTTGGTCGTATGGAAATCGACGTCCCCGACACCAGGTGCGAGCCGCGAACTGAAAGAGAGTTGCAGCTTTTCGATGATGCAGATCTAGGGGAATCGAGAATACGAAGGGAGATTCTGCCTTTATCACTCTCTTCCAAACCGGGCCGTTTGCGAGAGCGGGTTGTTGCCGTGGATCATGGCGCCTTGGCCGGACCATCCGGATTACGGCGTGCTTCCGCGACAGCCTTGCGCAAGGTCGCAAGGTCGAGCGCGCCGGGCGCGAGATAGGCGCCGATAATGAACGCCGGGGTGCCTTGCAGGCCGATTGCCGGGGCCTGCTCGTTGGTCCGCGCGAGCACGGCGTCGATTTCAGCCTTGTGTTTTACAAGATCGGCTTGCAGCCGGGGCCAACTCACCCCTGCCCGATTTGCGGCGGTCCTTATCGCGGAAAAATCCAGTTTCCCCGCCCCTGCATACAGTGCTGCGTTGAAGGCTTCGTGCTTGCCCTGCCACTGGCTGGCGATGGCGGCGCGCGCGGCTTCTACCGACACGGGCCCAAAAATCGGCCAGTCCCGATAGACCAGCCGGATCTTCGGATCGGAGGCGATCAAGGCCGCGACCACGGAATGCATGCGCCGGCAATAGCCGCAATTATAGTCCGCGAACTGAACGATCGTGATGTCATAGCCTTTAGGCGCGACTTTCGGGGCGACTGGATCTTCCAGGATTGCCGACTTGGTGATCGTTGCGGCGACCGCCGGGTTCATCGCGTCCGTGGACCACATGCCGACGCCGGATATCGCTAGCACTGCGAGCAGCGCCATCAAGGAGCGATCACGGGTCATTGATTGGTCTCCAGAATATCGTCGATACCGTCGTCGAGCGCAGCCCGCGAAATCTCTCTGGCATGGCTCTCGCGTATCATGCCGTCCGCAGCGACGAACAGGGTGGTCGGCAGGGCGCCCGAACCGACTGCCCGGCTGAAATCCTGACTACGGTCGACCAACAGATGCGGCGATGTCAGTCGCTTCGTGGCCAGGAAAGCCTTTACGACGTCCGGCGTCTCGCCTTGATCGATGAACAGGACCGGCACTGCGGTACGTGCCGCCGCGGCCCGCACCAGCATCGGCATCTCGCGCTGGCACGGTCCGCACCAGGTCGCCCACAGGTTGATGACGAACGGCTTTCCCCGAAAACTATCGATAGCAACCGGCTGTCCATCGATCGTGTAGGCGACAAGTCCCTTGGGCAGAGGGATGGCGGTATCCTCGACGAGGAGATGCGCAGCCGCTGCCCAGACCATGACGGCGATACCCAGGCTCGCCAGCGACCGATAGAGCGCGGCGGAACGGCGGAGCGTGGCGACGAGCACCAACGCCGCCCCGACGATGCCCGCAATCACGGAAAATCCGCCCTGCCAGATCGCGAGCGCCGACAGCGGATCATCGCTGTAGCTAGCAATGTGCATGGCGACATAGCCAATGCGTCCCATGACCAAGCCCGCCACGACCGCCGCCGTGACCGCGTTCGACGTCGGCCGGGGCGATTTTCGCGTCAGAAACGACACCAAGCCGATGAAGGCCGCGATCGCGAGCAGCGCGAGCAATCGGTCGGTCGACACCACCAGCGGACCCAGAGCGACGGTATTGCCGATCGTCATAACGCGGCCGCGCTCTTCCACAGCATATAGGCTGCAACGACGAAGATGAGGATCGCGAAGACGGTCGTGAGCGTCCCGCGGCCGGAAAGGCGCTTGGCAACGACCGTCCCGACCATGCCGCCGACGACACCACCAGCGATGAAGACGCCCGCGAGCGGCCAATCGACGAGACCGGATAGCGCATAGTTGGTGGCGGTCGCCAGCCCGAACGCCGCGACCGCGACCAGCGATGTTCCGACCGCGTTGATCATCGGCATCCTGGTCGATGCGATCAGTCCGGGCACGATCAGAAATCCGCCGCCGATGCCGAAAAATCCCGAGAAAATTCCTGTAGCAAGCCCGAAGCCTAGCACTTTCGGGGCGTTTGCGCGATTGCAGGCAGCGCCCTCGACGCCGAGGTTGCGACGACCACGCAGCATCAGGATGCCGACCGCGACCATGACGATGGCGAACAGGAAGAGGAGATGCTGGCCATCGACGGCCTTGCCCGCCGTCGATCCCGCAAAGGCCCCGAGCACGCCTGACCCGGCATACATCAGCCCGCAGCGCCACTTGACGGTGCCGGCCCGCGCATGGCTGAGCAGGCCCGTCGCCGCGTTCGCCGCGACCGCGAGCGCGCTCGTCCCGATCGCCACGTGCGGATTGGTGACGCCGACCAGATAAACCATCAGCGGCACGGCAAGGATCGAGCCGCCCCCGCCAACGAGGCCAAGCGTGAAGCCGACCAGGCCGCCGGACACTGCGCCCAGCAGGTATTGGATGGTATCGAGCATGAAGATGGACCTTGGACGGCGGAGCTGGCTCAGGCGGCTTGGCGATGCTCGGGATGCGCCATCCACTCGCGGCCCTTGAGCATGCCGTTCCAGTAAATCCATGGCAGGCCTTCGGACTTCAGCAGCCAGGACAGCCGCTGCGGCTTGGTGCCTTCGATGATCCACTTCGGAAAACTCGGCAGCAGCTTTCCGCCGTAACCGAACTCGGCGAGCAGGATCTTGCCGCGCTCGACCGTCAGCGGACATGAGCCATAGCCGTCATAGAGCGCCATCGGCGCCTTGCCGGCGAGCATCGACAGCAGATTTTCGGCAACGATCGGGGCCTGCTTGCGCGCGGCCGCCATAGTCTTGGCGTTGGGCGTCGATCCGCCATCACCCAGACCGAACACGTTGGCGTAGCGAATGTGCTGCAGGGTCGTCTGATCGACATCCACATACCCCGTGTCGTTGGTGAGCGGACTGTGCGCGATAAACGCCGGTGCCTTCTGGGGCGGCGTGACGTGAATCATGTCGAACGATTTGGTAATCTCTCCGCCCTTCTCCCGGAAGGTGGCGGTTCGATCAGATCCGTCGACCGCGACCAGGGTGGACTCGAACTGGAGGTCGATGCCGTAGCGTTCGACATAGGCCATCAGCGGCGGGACGAACTCCTTTACGCCGAACAAGACGCCCCCGGCGTTGTGAAACTGCACGTCGATGTCCTTGAGCACGCCCTGCCGCTGCCAATGATCGCACGACAGGTACATCGCCTTCTGGGGAGCGCCTGCGCACTTGATCGGCATCGGCGGCTGGGTGAACAGCGCAGTGCCGCCCCTCAGGGACCGAACCAGTTCCCACGTATAGGGTGCGGTTTCGTAACTATAGTTGGACGTGACGCCGTTGCGCCCGAGCGTCTCGACGAGCCCATCCACCCCGGCCCAGTCGAGTGCGATCCCCGGTGCGACGACGAGCGCGCGGTATCCGACGGTGGAGCCGTCTTCCAGTGTCACGGTATTGCGCTCGGGCTCGAAGCTGGCGACCGCGCCTTTGATCCAGCGCACGCCGGCGGGCATGACGCTCGCCTCGGGCCGCCGCGTATCCTTGGCATCGAACACGCCGCCGCCGACCATCGTCCAGCCCGGCTGATAGTCATGCTCGGTGCGCGGCTCGATGACGACGATGTCGAGCGAGCGGTTACGCTCGCGCAGCGATGCCGCCGTCGCCAGCCCTGCCGAGCCACCGCCGACGATGACGACATCGGCCCGCGACGGTCCCGCTCCTTCCGGAATTGCCACGGTTGTTTCAAGTCGGGGACGAAGCGCCGTCAGGTCATAGCCGGCGTCGCTCGCCGTCCTGAGGATCGTATCCGCAGGCAGCGCCCCGGCTTGCGAGAGCGCCCAAAGCGACGCCGAGCGCGTGCCGGTGCGGCAATAGGCGAGGACCGGAGCGTCGAGCCGCGACAGCGCATCGGCCATGCGCGCGACATCCTCATCGCCGATCTTTCCCGGCACGACCGGCACATGCGCAAACGCCATGCCGTGCGCCGCTGCAAGCCGTTCCATGGCGTCGGCGGATACTTGCCCCGGCTCCTCGCCATCCGGCCGGTTGTCGATGATGGCGCGAATCCCGTCCCGCGCTGCCTGGGCGATATCCGCCTCGGTCAGCTGGGGCGATACCGACAATGCGAGGGTAAGCGGCTTGATGGTCATGCGGATCGTCCTCGAGGGGGCGCTCCGGAACGCAACGCGCGCGCCGGAGACGAAGTCAGGCGGCGAGCGGGCGCTTCGAGAAATACCAGTCGGTGTACGCGAAGCCTTCGCCCTCGCGGCCGGCGGCTGCGGCGATCGTCTTGGGCGGCGGCACGATGGCGTCCTCGCCCGGCTGCCATCCGGCGGGCGTCGCGACGCCGTTGGCATCGCTTGCCTGCATCGCGGTAACAAGGCGGACGATCTCGGGGATCGAGCGACCGTTGCTCATCGGATAATAGAGCATCGCGCGCAGCACGCCTTCGGGGTCGATCACGAAGGTCGCGCGCACGGCCGACGTGTCGCTCGCGCCCTCGTGGATCATGCCATAGGCCCGCGCGACTTCCATTTTCAGGTCTTCGATGATCGGAAAGGGGATTTCGACGCCGAACTTCTCTGCGATGTTCCGGGTCCAGGCGATATGCGAATATATGCTGTCGATCGAGAGCCCGAGCAGCTCGCAATTCCTCGCCTTCAGCTCGGCCGCGACCCCGGCGAAACCGATGAACTCGGTGGTGCAGACGGGCGTGAAGTCCGACGGGTGCGAGAACAGTACGAGCCACTTGCCCTTGTAATCGGCGAGCGTGCGATCGCCGTGCGTCGTCTTGGCGGAGAAGCCCGGTGCGGGCGCATTGATGCGCGGCAGGCCGACCGTAAATGTATCAGACATGAGGCGTCTCCAGGTGAGGCTGCTTTGCCGGGGGGGCAAGCAGCAGGCGGTGCAGGATCATGCCGCCGAGCATTGCGGCGACGAAGATCGCTGCCGGAACGGGGGCGATGACGAGGTCGGCGATGGCGGGCCCGGGGCAAAGCCCGGCGATGCCCCAGCCGATGCCGAACAACACCGACCCGCCGATAAGGGAGCGCGTGATCCCGGTCGTGGCTGGCAGGACGAAGGATGTGTCGGCGATCGGCGCGTCGAGCCGCCGACGGATCCTCCACGCGACCGCCATCGGCAGGATGGCGCCGACCATTACGAAAGCCAGGGTCGGGTCCCACGCGCCGCCGAACAGGTCGAGGAACGCGCGGACCCGAGCGGGGTCGGACATGCCCGAATGCGCGAGGCCCGCACCGAACAGCACCCCGGCCAGCAGAGCGATCAGGACGCGGCGCATCACGACGTCACCCCCAACGCGCGCATCGCCGCCACCGTGGCAAACCCTGCGGCCATGAAGCTGGCGGTCGCCACGATCGACCGCGGCGAGAGGCGCGACAGGCCGCAGACACCGTGACCGCTGGTGCATCCGCTACCCATACGCGTGCCGAACCCCACGATCAGGCCGCCAAGCACGAGGGCCGTGACGGACGTCGGAAACCGGGTGGCTATCGGTCCGAAGGCAAATGCCACCAGCAAGGCTCCGAGTGGCAAACCGAGGATGAACGCACTGGCGATCGGCCATGGCGTCCCGCCGGATGCGATACCCGTCGCGCGCGCGACCATGCCGCTGACCCCGGCGATCCGGCCCAGTCCCAGCAGTATGATCGCGCCGGCAAGGCCGATCAGCAGGCCGCCGGTCAACCCGGCAAGCGGCATGGCGCCCGTCCAGTTCATCACAGGACGTTCAGCGGGATCTGGAGGTACCGCGTGCCGTTCGCCTCGGGCTCGGGCAAGTGGCCGCCGCGCATGTTGACCTGGATCGACGGCAGGATCAGCTTCGGCATCCCCAAGGTCGCGTCGCGAGCCGTCCGCATCGCGACGAACGCGTCCTCTTCGACACCGTCATGAACATGGACGTTGCCGATACGCTGCGCACCGACAGTGGTCTCCCAGACATAGCGGTCACGTCCAGGCGCTTTGTAGTCGTGGCACAGGAACAGTCGTGTTTCGGCAGGAAGGGTCAGCAGCCGCCGGATCGAGCGGTAGAGCTGCCGCGCATCGCCGCCCGGAAAATCGGCGCGTGCCGACCCATAGTCGGGCATGAACAGCGTATCGCCGGTGAACACCGCCTCGCCGATGACATAGGCCATGTCGGCCGGGGTGTGCCCAGGTACGTGGAGCGCGATCGCCGGTATCGAACCGATCGCGAATGCATCGCCGTCGTCGAACAGCCGGTCGAACTCCGAGCCGTCGCGGGCGAATTCGGTACCGGCGTTGAAGATCTTGCCGAACACGTCCTGCACCCGCAGGATGTCGCGGCCGATGGCGAGCGTGCCGCCCAGCGCCTTTTGCAGATAGGGTGCCGCCGAAAGATGGTCGGCATGGGCGTGTGTCTCGAGCAGCCAGTCGATCGTCAGCCCCTCCCCTCGCACATACGCGATGATGGCGTCGGCGGAGGCGGTATCCGTCCGGCCCGCGGCCGCATCGAAATCGAGCACGCTGTCGATGATCGCCGCACGCAGCGTCGTCGGATCGTGCGCGACGTAGCTCGCGGTGTTGGTGGGCTCGTCGAAGAAGCTGCGAACGACGAGTTTGGGCCCCGCCTGAGCGATGGACACTTGCGATGCGGCAGCGGCGAGAATCGGGTCGGTCATAACGCTCATATACAGTTATACTTTCAGACTTACAGTACATCGGTAATTACGTATGTACGTTGCGTGTGAAAGCGTGTCGAGGCAATCAGATGGCGATGATACAAAACGCAGAAGCAGCGCTTGCTGGCGCTACGGGACCGCGACCGCTGCGGATCGGCGACACCGCGCCGAACTTTCACGCCCGCACGACGCGTGGCGAGTTGAGCCTCGACCAGTATCGCGGTCGCTGGGTGGTGTTCTTCTCGCATCCGGCCGACTTCACGCCGGTCTGCACGAGCGAATTCATCGCGCTGGCCAAGGCGATGCCGCAGTTCGAGGCACTGGACGCTGTCCTGCTCGGGCTTTCGGTGGACAGCCTGTATTCGCACATCGCATGGCTGCGCGCGATCCGAGAGCTGTTCGGCGTCGAAATCCGCTTCCCGGTCATCGAGGACCCATCGATGGCGGTCGGTCGCGCTTATGGCATGATCGACGACGATGCCGCCGATGCGTCCGCGGTGCGCGCAACATACTTCATCGACCCCGAAGGCGTCATCCGCGGCGTCACCTGGTATCCGATGACAATCGGCCGCTCGATCGACGAGATGGTCCGCATGCTCGCCGCGCTGAAGCGCGCCGCCGACGGCAGCGTCCTCACCCCTGCCGGCTGGCAACCTGGCGACGATGTGCTGGTCCCCCCTGCCCAGACCGCGGAGACGGCGATCGGCGACGATGCTCCCGCGGACTGGTTTCATCGGACCCAGCCCGATCGATGACGGCGATCTATCAGTCCCGCGAGCGTGCCAATGCCGCGGCCGACCGCCTCAAAACCTATGCGCAGCCGCAGCGGCTCATGATCCTGTCCCGCCTGCTCGACGGCGAGGAGATCGTCGCCGAGCTCGAACGTTCGACGGGGATCGTCCAGCCGGCCCTCAGCCAGCAGCTTGCCGAATTGCGAAAGGCCGATCTCGTCGTGATGCGCCGCGCGGCGAAACAGGTTTTCTACCGACTGGCCGATAACGACGTGACGCTTTGCGTCCGCGCGATCGAGGCGATGTTCGGCAGTGGCGAGTCCGTGGCGACCGCCTTGGAACGCGTCACCGGGGCGACCGAGCCGTCACCGACACCTGCTCCCAAGCGCATTGTCGCGGCCGTGTTCGCGCGTGTCGGCTAAGCTGGCGCAATCGCCGTTCACCAACTTCGGGCAAGACCGTGCGGCCACTCGCGTCGGACTATGCCATGCCCATTGATCCAGATGGAGACCGATCATGCCGAGAACCGTATGTGCCTTGCTGCTGGCTGCGACGGCAATGATGACCGCCGGCCTAGCTGGAGCTTCCACCGCTCCCGTTTATCCGGTCATTCCGCGCTTCGGCGGGATCGTTCCCATGCCGGACGCGGCCGAGCGCCCTGATCCCAAACTGCGCTACCGGGTGTTGTTCAACATCACCAAGGCGGCCCCATCGCCGGACAAGCTCAACCCGAGCCTCGAGAAGGTCGCGCGGTTCGTCAATCTGCTAGGCGCCGACAAGGTGCGTCCTGTGCGGGGCGATATCGTCGCGATCATCCACGGCCCTGCGACCCCACTGATCCTTCAGAACGCCCCCTATGCCGCGCGGACCAAGGTCGCCGAGAATCCGAATATCGCGCTCATCGCCGCCCTGCAGACTGCGGGCGTTTCGGTCCAGGTCTGCAGCCAGGCGATGATCGGAAACAGCATAACCCCGGAGCAGATCGTCAAGGACGTCGTCGTCGATGATTCCGCGCTGACCACCTTGGCCACTCTGCAATTGCGCGGCTACGCGCTGATCCCGGACTGACGCACGGCGCGATACGGACAAGGATTCCCAGGCCAAGCCCCGTCAGAACGAGGACATCATCGAGGCATGGCGATGCACTCGGCGCGTCGCGGAAGAAGCGCCCCTTGAACAGTCGCGCAGAGCCGATGTCCAGCGCGACGACTGCGGGAAGAGGTCGTATTCGAGCTGGGCCTGCACCTGCTGCCCCGCACGGCGCCCGGCGCGACCGGCTTCGTCCTGAACGTCGCTGTTGCTGAACCGATCGAAGGCGCTTGCCAACCGGAACAGCCAATAGTCGCTCATCAGCGACAGCCGCTTGGTGGGCGATGCCTTCACGCCGACGCCTAGAGAGACAAGGTTCGAGCGATCCACCGCGCCGAACAGCTCGGTCGGACCGAGTTCGAAACGACGGGCACCGTACAGCGTATCGATCTTCAAGGGATCACAGCCCACCCGTTCGCTGACCGAACGTACCTCGCAGCAACTGGCCGCTTACCTTCTCATCGCCCAGCCCGGACGAGCGGACGAGCGCAATCGCACCCTCGCGATCATAGTCGGCAGCTCCATCGACATGCTCGACCTGCTAAACTCGACTGGATCCGCCGCTCGAACCGGACCGTCCTCCACTTCTCGTTCCCGGAGGAATACTCGCCGCTCCCAACCGTCGCGATGGTCGTCGTCGACGAGAACGACCGCGCGCTCATCGCAGAAAGCTGCTGGCTCTGGCTCCGACATCTGAACCAATTTCCTCGGAACGAGTCGATCGATCATCGCTTTGCCGGCAACAGCCCCTTGTCGATCCGGGCGGCGACACCGACGCTGCGCCCGGCAAGGTTGGGAACGCTATAGTGCATCGCCGTGCCAAGCACCTGCGCCGTTTGCGACAGCGTCAGGCCGTAGTCCTCCTGCAACCACTGGATCATACCGGTGCTGGCAAGCTTAAGTGCCTCGTCGAGAGAGCCGGCCTGTCCCAGCACCATGATCTGCGTCGGGGATTCGACGCGCGGCATCGGCACGGCGTGGCCCTTGATGACATCGACCGTGATGGTCACGTCCATCGATGTCTCAAGCGCGTATTGCGTGGTCTCGCCGTCGCCCTGAAGCGCATGCGCATCGCCGAAATAGAGCAATGCGCCCGGTTGCTGGACGGGCAGATAGACGGTGCTGCCCTCCACGACCTCGTTGAAATCCATATTGCCGCCGAACCGTCCGGTGTCGCCGGTCGAGATCGCCGGCATCCCGAACCCGGGAGCGACCGCCAGGCCACCAAGCATCGGCTTTACCGGCACCGAATAGCCGGCAAGTGCCCCCTCGGCCTCTACCGGGCGCGCACAACCGGCCTTGCGGTCGAGCAGCCATTTGACTGGCTTGCCGAGGTTGGTCGCTTCCGAAACCAGCGAACTGCCCAAGGCACGCCCGACCACCGTATCCAAACTGTCTGCCCAGTCGCGGTTAAGCTTCAACCGGCGGATATGTACGACCAGCGTGTCCCCCTGCTGCGCGCCCGCGATGAAAAACGGTCCAGTCTGTGGATTGCCGAACAGCGCGCGGGTCTTGCCATGCTCGTCCACGCCGCCGGAGTCGATCGTGGTCGTGTGGATCGTGTCGCCCGGCCGCACGACGAGGACCGGGCGACGATCGGCGTTCCAGGTGTTGGAATAGTCGGTCGGGATGAAATCGATCGTGCGCGGTCCACCGCTGCTATCCGGTACACGCCATCCCGTTACCGCATGCGACGCTCGGGCGGCGGGATCATTGGTGTCCGGCAGGTCGGCCGTGCCAGTAAGCTCGCTCCCCCGCAGTCGCACCGCATAGGTGGATGAGCGGCCCTGCCCGTCGATGGCGGTCATTGTCATCCCGTCGCGGGTCATGCCCCCCTCGATCCTGTCGCCGTCGATATCGCCGGCCACACCCTTGTCGCCGTGTTCCAGCATGAGTGTCGAAAAGGCGGGATTGCCCCACAGGTCGGTACGGACGATCCAGGTTTCGGCTGCCGCCACAGGCACGACCAGAATCGGAGCGCACGCAGATAGGATCAGGACAAGACGGCGGAATGAGGACATGGTGAAGGATACTCGCAAGGATGGGTGAGCGGCTCAAGCTACCGTCCGCGGCCCCTGCGGCGGAACCGTCAATCGGTGAACGCCGAGCCTGATCGGTGAACGACCGCCGCTTTCATGGTAGCCCGGCGGGATGACGGCGTTTCGTATCCTTTGCCTGCTTATGGCCATGTCTGTCGCGCTGCCAGCTTGGGCGATACCTGCCGTACGATGGGAGCAGTGCAATCCCGGCCGGCCCTCGCTCTGCCATCCAGTCGTGCCGGAGCATATGACGCCGACGATGCCGGTCACGACTCTGTCTACAGTCGTGTTTATCTCGCCTGATGAGGCCGATGCGCCGCTTGCCGTCGATATCGATGCGATGGCGAGCGCCGAAGTGCGCTGGAATGGAATATTGATCGGCCGCAACGGAGTACCCGGCGCAGATCGGGCATCGGAGGCACCGGGCCTTTACACCGTCAGCATACCTGTCCCCCCACGCCTCGTCCGTGCCGGTGACAACCGCGTGACGATCATCCTATCGGCGCATCACCTCTGGTTTCCGGTCGGCCAGCCGATCCACCGGCTGATGATTGGTCAGCCGCGTGATGCAGACGCTTACACGCTACGCCATTACCTACCCACGTTGACGACGCTCGTCGTGCCTGCGTGCGCGCTCCTACTATTGGGGGCGTTGCTGTTCCTAGGGCGGATCGGCAGGATGGTACTGCCGGCCATGACGATCCTAGCGCTGATCGTCGTGCAGGGACTGATCGAAGTCAGCAATATCGCGGTCCCCTACACCTACCCGTGGCATCTCGCACGCCTGACCGCCCTGACCGGCCTGACAGCGGGCGTGGGCCTGCTTCTTGTCATCCTGACCTGTCGCGCCTTCCTGCCGGCCCGGTCCCGGGCGATGAGCAGCGGCGCAGCGGTGGCGATGGCGGTCGCTTGTCTGATCTTACCTGGTCTCGATCGTCAGGCACTGGCTGTGTTCGTTGTCGCGCTGCTTGCCGCCGCGGCAGGAGCAGCACCGGCAACTATGCGACGCGATCGCAGGGCGGCGGCGCTATTCATTGCGGCCGTGTCGCTTGCCGTATGGGCCTATCGCGCCGGCCCTGACTTTCTCGATACCGTCTACTACGTTACGGCTGCCGGAGCCGCGATTGCGCTCAGTCTAGCAGCGGTACTGCGGCCGGCCGAGGCGAGCGACTCTCCTGTTCCTGCCAGTGAGCCAACCGTCACCCTGCGCGATGGCGCGCGCCACCACATCATACTTCCTTCGAAGATTACCTTCCTGAAGGCGGATGACGATTACTGCACCATCTATCTGACTGATGGACGGGAGATCATGGTGACCATGACGCTCAAGACCGCCTTGGCGCTTCTGCCCTCGGATTTCATCCGTATTCATCGCAGCCACGCCATCAATGTCCGGCATTTGTCCGGCACTCGGCCCGGACCGGGCGGTCGCGTGGCCAAACTCTCCGGAGGAACAACCCTGCCGGTCGGGCGCACCTACGCCGCCGATTTGCGCGCATTTACCATTGGGTAGCTCCCTCGGCTCAACTCCCAACCCTGGATTCATTTCAAGTAAGCCGCTGGTGTCAGACCGGTCGATCTTAATGCTGCTGGCCGTGCCACGGTCTTGCGCGGCACCCCAGGTGTCAGCGACCTGCGTCACGATGTGCGTTTACGGTATCGGCAACCATAGGTGCGAATGACCGCTATTGGCGCAGAACCGAAAGGCGATCCGTTTGCCTGGCGACGGCTGGTCTTGGAAAACGCGGTCGTTCCACGTCATTTGGGAATGCCTGATTTTGGTCGACTTCGCCGTAGCCGCAGCGGCGGCCAGACCCACAAGTGAACGCTCAACGTCGCTTGGACGCTTCCCGGAATCAGCCGATCGATCATCTGGATGTAGACTGCCCGAGCAGCCCAGCCAGCCGCTCGGAACGACTGGGGTTCGGACATTGCCGCCGTTGGCGTACGACATGTCTTCCCTCTCCCGATGGGAGAGGGAAAGGACGCTGAAAGCCGAGAAGCGTGAAGTTGACGGGTATGGCGCATCGCCGCTCAGTCAACGTCCCCGAAGCCATGGCCGACAGTGATCTTCACGCCGGTGTCCGTGCCGGCACCCGCGCCTTCCCACCAATAGGGTAACCGCTTGCGCGCGCCGGTGACGACCTCATTCAGCGTTGCCGCATCGTACAGCCGCCCGCCAAGCATCACTTGCGACACCTTGTCGCTGTTGCGGATATCGACGCTTGGATCGGCATCGAGAACGACTAGATCGGCGAGCTTGCCTACTTCAAGGGAGCCGACATCCTTGTTGTACCCCAGCGAGCGCGCCGATTCGATCGTGCCGGCACGGAGCGCCTCGAGCGGCGTGAAGCCGCCGCGCACGAAGCTCCATAGTTCCCAATGGGCGCCAAGCCCCGGCTGCTGCCCGTGCGCGCCGATCGCCACTGGCACGCCCTTGTCGGCAAGCTTCTTCGCTTCGCGTGCGGTCGCGCCGTCAACATAATCCTCCTCCGGCGCAATTTCGCGCCGTGCGTTCTGCGCGGCGAGCAAAGCTGGCGGCGCGTGGCGGCTGAGCAAGGGATGCCGCCAGACGTCACTATGCGCCCGCCAGTAGGGATCGCCCGCCGGCCCGCCATAGGCGACGACCAAGGTGGGCGTGTAGCCGACGGTCGACTGCGACCATAAACTCACTACATCCGCGTAGAAATGCTCCAGCGGCACGTTGTGCTCAACGGTGGAATTGCCGTCCTGCACCAGGCTCATGTCCAACGTGAACAGCGATCCGCCCTCGGGAACGACCTCCATATTCTCGGCCTGAGCGGCGGCGACGACCATCTGACGCTGTTCGCGGCGCGGCTGGTTGTAGTTCTTCACACTGTGCGCGCCTTGCGCCTTGAGGCGACGGACGACGGCGAGCGCATCCTCGTACGTTTCGATCTGCGCGTACACGTCGGGTGCCTTGGCACCGTAGATGATCTCCCCGGTCGAGAAGGTACGCGGCGCGAGCAGCATACCGGACTGCTGCATTTCCGCCGCCGGGAACACTTCGGCCGAGCGGGACGAGGGATCATGAATTGTCGTCGTGCCGAGTGCGAGATTGGCCATCGCCGACCAGTTCTGCTGCGGCACCAGTTCGTCTTCACCCTGCGGTCCATGCGCGTGCGCATCGACGAGCCCCGGGATGATCGTCTTGCCGGCGAGTTCAACGGTCTTGGCGCCTGCGGGCACCGCGACCGAGCCGCGAGGGCCGATCGCGGCGACGCGGTCGCCCCGGATCAGGATCGTAGCGTCGTCGATTATCCCGCCATCCTTTGAGGCCATCGTGATGACGCGCGCACCGGTAAGGGCGACCGTGCCCGTGGCCTTGGCAGCAGTCACCGGCATCGACAGCGATACGCCGGTGCGGGGTGCGGCGAACTTCGGCGCATCCTCGCCCGCCGGCGCATCGCGGAACAGGGCGCTGGTCTGCGCGGTGTATAGCGTCGGACCGGCGCTCCAGTGCATCGCCTTGCCGTCGTTCGACCAATTGATGAAGTCGGCGCCGTCGCCGCTGACGCGGGTGATCGGCAACGCCCCGGACTTGGCTGATCCGTCGGCCGTCACTGCCTGCTTGCCTGGCATCAGCGGCATCACGAACGCCTCGTAATTCTGTCGGAAGGCAATGTAGTCGCCCGCGGGCGACACTTGATAGTCGTTAATCAGTTCGCCCTCGGCATGGACGCGGCGATCCTGCCCGTCGAGCCCGGTACTGATCAGCTGTCGCTTGTCCTTTTCGTTGACGATCAGGAATACGCGGTCGCCGCTCGCGCCGAATTGCGGCGACGCGGCGTCCTTGGCGATGCGCACCGGCGCGCCGCCGGTCGTCGCGACGCGGTACGCCCCGATGCCGGGATTGCCGCGCGCGGACGTCAGTCGCCCGCCTTCGCCTTGTTCGAACACGATCGTCCGGCCGTCGGGCGAGAAACGCGGGATGCGGTAATGCCCGGCGGCCGTTGTGACGGTACGCGGCGCTCCGCCGCTGGCCGCGACGGTGCGGACCTGGCCGAGCCCCGCATCGGTCCAGCCGACGAACACGATCTGGCGCCCATCGCGCGACCAGCTCGGGAACACCTCCATTTCCTCCTGCCCGCGCGTCAGCCGGGTCGGCGTGCCGCCCGCTATCGGCCTGGTCCACAATTTACCGAGCGTTTCGAACACCACGGTGCGGCCGTCAGGCGAGACGCTGGCCCAACGTGGCATTTTGGTCGCGAAAGTATCGGGTGCGACCTCGATCTGCGGGTGCACCGCATCGACGATGACGCGCGTATCGTCGATGCGGAACGGGATCACCGCGCCGCTGCCGTCGTCGGGGTTCACGTGGCGCAATTTGCCGCCGGCCCAGAACACGATCTCCTTATCGCCGGACGTCCAGGCCATCTCGGGATATACGCCGGTCACCGCCCAGGTTTCCTGCACGTCGCGATCGAGCGGGCCGTACACGATACGCTCGACGCCGCTGGCCAGATCCTTGACCCACAATTTGGTGACGTTGTTATCGCGCCGTACGAATGCGATCCGTTTGCCGTCGCGGCTTGGCGTGGGGCGTACCGATCCGCCGACGCCGGAGACAACGCTGGTCACCTCGCCCGAATCCAGGTCGTAGCGCTCGATATCGAACAGATCGGTGCGCGAATTCTGCGCATATTCGAAGATCGGGCCGGGCGACACGTTGCGCGTGTAATAGATGCTCTTGCCGTCGCGGGCGTAGATCGGCTCCCCCAGCTCCTTTTGCAGCACCTCGCTGGCGCGCTTGACAAGCTGAACACCGCCGCCGCCCGACACGTGATACAACCAGATTTCGCCGGTGCCGAGCGACCGCCCGGTAGTGAAATGCTTCTTGGCGGCAATGAAGCGCCCGTCCGCACTCCAGCTTGGCTGATTAAGGAGACGGAAATCTTCCTTGGTCACCTGACGCTTGTCGCTGCCATCGGCGTTCATCACCCAGATATTGTCGCCGCCGCCGCGATCCGAGGTGAAGGCGATCCGCCGCCCGTCGGGCGAGAAGCGCGGCTGATGCTCGAACGCCAGGCCGTCGGCGATACGCTTCGGCGTGCCACCCGCGATCGGCATCGTATAGATGTCGCCAAGCAGATCGAAGGCGAGCATGCCGCCGTCGGGCGAGACGTCGACGTTCATCCAGCTGCCTTCGTCGACCCGGATCGGAACTTCGCGCGTCTTCAGGCCACGTGGATTGCTGACGTCCCAGACAGGCGGCTTCTTCGGCGTGGCGACCACGACGGGCGCGAGGGGCGCGACGGGCGGCGTCGTTGGCGGGGGCAACGTGCCGGTCTGCTCCGGGACCGGCGCGGTCGCCTTGTCCTCCGGCCCCTGCGTCTGCTCGACCGGCCTGTTCACTGGCGGCGGCACGCTCTGGGCCGAAAGCTGCGCGGCCAACAGGCATAAGGCAAGAGTGATATATGTGTGCTTCACGGTACGCGGATCTCCTGTTGCAAGCTAGCTTAGCCGATCCGCCGCCGCGGTCACCCGCAAAGATCGAGGCGGACGCGGCGGTCGCTAATGGCGGTGCTCGCCACGCGTTCTATGATGAGCCCTTCCTGTCGCCAGGCTGCTTCGGCTAGGAAAGTCGTAGCAGCGAGATGTCAGCGTGCCCAATATGCACGTCGGTGCGTTCTCCTATCGACGACGAATAGTAAGGATACACGATGACGACATACCCGTTAAGCGAACCGGCCACGATCTACTCGGTCGACGCCTCTGGTGAAGTGACCTCAGACGTTTTGGGACGAGGAACGCTCGAAGACTGCGCTGATATTGTCGCCGGTCTGTCCGCAGATAGCAGAAAAGCGATTTCGATTCGAATGGATAGCCTCGACTTGCAGTTTGGTTCGGAGGAAGTCGTCGAACTCTTGCGGTTCCTGCACGAGGAAGGCCCGGGACTTTCAAACGGCGAGATCACAGAAATCAAAAGCGCCTAACGGTGATTGCCCTGGTTTGGCACTATCGCTGAGCTGATCCATGCCGGTGAGCGGATCCTATGATTACCGATCGCACGACGCCCGCGTAGACCCATTTCCAGACATTCACAGGCCGTTTGGCGGTCCCCAGCTTCAGACCTTTATTCATGCCGCGTCGTCCGTGCGCCGACGCAGCCGGAACAGTTTCAGCTAAGCAGCAGGAGAAGTGGCAACGCTACTCCCGCTACAAGAACGATCATGGACCGTCGTCGCATCGTTCGGTTGGTGAGCGCGATGACAATCCCGAGGATTGCCGACGCCAGCAGCCCGAGCGACATCAAAGCAACGAAGATCTTCAGAGGCAGCGGCGAGATCAGCGTGAACGGTCGATCTTGCCCACTGCGGGGCACTTGAGCGACCAATGCAGATGGCTTGATCGCTTGCAGCGTGGTGTGGTTCTCGCGAGGAAGCGACTGGTCCTTATGGACGCTGGCCATCCAGACGATCCAGCCGGGCGGCGTACCGCCATAGCCCTTGGTCTCCTGCAACCGGAACGTCTGGAGCGCACCGCTCAGCGCGAACAGCAGGATCGCCGGCGCGAAGAACATGCCGAGGTAGAAGTGAGACTGGCGCACACGGCGCATCGTCTGGGCTTTCATCGCGGTCTCCGGTGGCTGGCCTCGGCATAGGGCATGACGCTCATACCGCGGTCCCGACGAGATGCCCGATCCCGGCGGTCGCCGCCATCGCCGCCGCGCCCCAGAGCAGCACGCGGATCGCTGGGCGCAGCGGCCGGGCGCCCCCTGCCCTCGCGCCCACCACGCCGAGGATCGCGAGACAGACCAGCGTCGCGCCGATCACTACGACCAGCCGGTGCGAGGTCGGTGCGAGTGCCACGACCGCGAGCGGCACGACCGCGCCGGTGACGAAGCTGACCGCCGACGCGAACGCCGCCTGGACCGGGCGGGCCATGACGATTTCGGAAATGCCCAGCTCGTCACGCGCGTGCGCCCCGATCGCGTCATGCGCCATCAACTGCTCGGCCACCTGATGCGCGAGCGTAGGATCTAGCCCGCGCGCGACGTAGATCTGTGCGAGTTCGTCATGCTCGTGCGCCCAGTCGCTGGCGAGTTCGGCGTGTTCGCGCGCCAAGTCGGCGGCTTCGCTGTCCGCCTGCGAGCTGACCGAGACATACTCGCCCGCCGCCATCGACATCGCGCCCGCGACCATCGCCGCCGACCCCGCGACCAGCACCGCGCCGGTCGTCGCGCCCGACGCCGCGACGCCCGCGATCAGGCTGGCGGTCGAGACGATGCCGTCGTTCGCGCCGAGCACCGCCGCGCGCAACCAGCCGGTCCGCGAGACGAGATGGCGTTCGCTATGGCTGCTCATGGCAGCTTCCTGATGGTTTCCTCGAGCGTCGCGACGATGACGCCCAGCTTGCGGACGATCAAATGGTTTTGCGCGACCTGCCCGTCGGCCGACAGCGTCAGCCACTGGTCGACGCGCTTGCCGCCCTTCATCGGAAAACCGAGGTGCAGCCGATTGCCCTCGACCTCCCCCGTCACCGGACCCGAGGCATCGGTCAGCGTACCCGCATAGCGCCCGTCGCGGAGCGAACGGATCTGCCACTGCCGGTCGCGTGCGGGCTTGCCCTGCTGTTCGATATGCTGGTCGAGCCGCAGTATCCCATCGGCGCCGACACGACCGACACTGGTCACGTGCGTCGTAGTCGCCGCGTGCAGCACGATCTTGAGTGTGCCGTCCCCGTCTAGGCGACCTGCGAAGAAGCGCTCGGCGACGAAGCGCGGCGCGACACCGGTAGTGTTGGCCACGGGTGGAGAGCCCGCACAGGCCGAGACGAGCAAGGCGAGTGCTACCGCTACGACTGGCCTCGAGGTCAAGAACGGTATCATCGGAAGGGCTTTCGGCAGGAACGCGAGGTCGTCGGATGGTCCAGCACGAACAGGCGCGATTGCAGCGCCCGATACTGTGCCCACTGCCCATATCTAAGCTATCGGCAATCCTTGCGCCATCGTCCGTTCCCTAAACTCAAGTTCATGGTACCGATCTACGCACGCAAAATTGATAATGAGTATCAATTGTTCGTCCAGCCTCTGTGAAAGGGACGACGAAATCGTCGATCGCCGGCGCTGTCCTCCATCAAGTCTGCAATAAATGATATTTTTTCGGCAGGCTGGACTGAGGACGTGACACGCGGGCGGCGTCCCACCTGCATCTGGGAGGATGCATATGCATGACGCCGCGCTGATCGCGCTGATCCATGACCGTTACGCTGCCGTGCACGGGGCCATCCCTGCAAGCGATTATCCGACCTATCTGACCGTCGGTGCGCCCGATTTGCCGCAGGCGGTCCTGGGCTACCGCCTGGCCGATGTCGGCGCGCTGTTCCTCGAGGGGTATCTCGACCTGCCGATCGAGGTGTTGTTGAGCGAACGGTTCGGGCGCCCTGTCCCCCGCGCGCGGATCGTCGAACTCGGCGACCATGCCTCGGAACGCCCCGGCGCGACGATGACCCTGTGGCACGAGGCGGCAGCGGCGCTCGCCGGTCAGGCGGATGTGGCGGTCGCGGTGCTGACCCGGCCGTTGCGATCGATGTTCGCCCGCCTGGGTCTGGAGTTGATCGAACTCGCCCCCGCGCGGATCGAGGCGCTCAGCGCGGCAGGCGCGACCTGGGGGCGCTATTACCAGACCGACCCGGTGGTGTGTGCGGGCGACATCGCCGCGTGCCGAGCGCGGCTGGACCGGGGTGCACGCGCATGACCCGGCTGCTCGACGCGATCCGCGGCCATGCCGAACGCCGGCCCGGTGCGATCGCCATCGACGGCGCGACGCCGATGACCTGGGCGACGCTCGCACGCGTCCTCCCGCTGCTGGCGGAGGACTTGGCGACGCGGTTCGGCGATGGCCGCCCGGTCGCGATCCAGCTCGATCAGGGCGTCGGCGAATCCGTCCTCGATCTCGCGCTGCTCGAAGCGGGCATAGCCACGATCCCGCTACCGCCGTTCTTCACGCCCGCGCAGACCAATCACGCACTCGATGCAGCGGGTGCGGAGATGCTGTTCTCGGGGCCGGCGATACTGTCGCTCGATGCCGAACCGAGCCTTGAAATGCGCGAGAACCACTCCGGCCGGCCCGATCGCAGCCTGCCCGAGGGCACTGCCCGCATTACCTTCACCTCGGGATCGACCGGTGATCCTAAGGGCATCTGCCTGTCGCGCGACCATCTCTTCGGGGTCGCGCAGGCGGTGGTCGGGACGCTCGGCGTGCATCATGCCGGGCGGCATTTGCCGATATTGCCGCCGGGCATCCTGCTCGAAACCGTTGCCGGCTTGCACGCGACGATGCTGGCGGGCGGCACCTATGTCGCGCTGCCGCAGTCCGCGGTCGGCATGGCCGATCCGTTCCGCCCGGACGTCATGGCGATCCTCGGCACGATCGATCGTGAGGCGATCACGTCGCTGATTCTCGTGCCCGAATATCTCGCCGGCCTCGTCGCGGCGATGCGCGCGACCGGCATCAGGTTGCCGCGCCTGACGTTAGTCGCCGTCGGCGGTGCGCGGATCGATCCGCTGCTGCTCAACGCCGCGGCGGACCTGGGACTGCCGGTACGCCAGGGCTACGGCCTCACTGAATGCGCCTCGGTCGTCGCCCTCGACGACGGCGATCCGGCATCGCGCGGCAGCGTCGGCCGGAGCATAGGCGCCAATACCCTCCAGCTGGCCGACGACGGCGAGATCCTGATCGACGGGCCGCTGTTCCTCGGCACGGTCGGCGCACCGCGCGCTCCCGGCCCGCTCGCGACCGGCGATCTTGGACGGATCGACGACGCCGGACGGCTCTGGATCGAGGGGCGCAAGTCGGCGCTGATCGTGATCAGCCACGGTCGCAACATCTCGCCCGAATGGGTCGAGGGGAGACTGACGCGCCAGCCCGCGATCCTTCAGGCGATGGTGCGCGGCGATGGGCGCGCGACGCTCGACGCCTTGCTCGTCCCGTCGGCGCCGGGCGCGGATGTCGCAGCCGCAGTCGCTGCCGCCAACCACGCGCTCCCTGCCTATGCGCGTATCGCGGACTGGCAGGTCGTCCCCCCGTTCACCCCCGCGACGGGACTTCTCACCGGCAACGGCCGCCTGCGCCGCGCCGCGATCGACACAGCCTATCCCGCCCAGGAGATTTCGATGGATCACGCTTCGTCCGAACAGCCCTTCTTCAACCGCCTCGTCGCCGAAACTCGCGAGGCCCAGGCGCGCTTTGCGATGACGCCGCAGCTCGTCGCCGGGATGACCGGCCGGATCACGCGCGCCGACTATATCGCCTACCTCACTGAGGCGTTCCACCACGTCCGCCACACCGTTCCGTTGATGGAAGAGGCACGCGCCCGACTGGCGCACCGCCCTATCCTCGTTGCCGCGCTCGACGAGTATATCGAGGAGGAGACCGGCCACGAATTCTGGATCCTCGAGGATATCGAGGCGGCTGGCGGCGACAGCCTCGCCGCCAGCCGCGCGCCCTCGCCGGCGACGCGCGCGATGGTCGAATACGCCTACGACACGGTCCGCAACGGCAAGCCGGCCGCGTTCTTCGGCATGGTCTATGTCCTTGAGGGCACCAGCATCGCGATGGCGAGCCATGGCGCAGGCGCGGTCCAGGCGGCGCTCGGCCTGCCCGACGACGCGTTCCATTACCTGACCTCGCACGGTGCGCTCGACCAAGAGCACATGGTCTTCTTCGAAAAGCTGATGAACCGGATCGACGATGCCGACGACCAGCGTGCGATCGTCGCGATGGCCAACGCGATGTTCGGCCTGTTCGGTGCGCTGTTCGCCGGAATCGAACTGGAGGCCACGTGTGTCACCGCTTGAGGGTCGCCGCATCGTTCTGACCGGCGCGGCGGGAGGGATTGGCGGCCTGCTCGCGGCACGGCTGCGCCTGTGCGGCGCACATGTCACGGGAGTAGACCGCGTCCCGTCCGATGCGTGCGACGATCATATCGTTGCGAACCTCGCCGATCCGGAAGCCCTTGCCGATCTCGCCACGCACCTCGGCGACCGTCACATCGACATCCTCGCCAACGTCGCAGGTCTGCAACATTTCGGCCCGTTCGAGCGGCAGGGTGCGACCGGTATCGCGCTCGGCTACGCCGTCAACCTTGTCGCGCCGGCGGTCCTCGCCAGCGCCGTCGTGCCGCAGATGGTCGCACGCGGCGACGGCCAGATCGTCAATATCGGCTCGGTAATGGGCGCGGTCCCCTACCCCTATTTCACCGCCTATTCGAGCGCGAAGGCCGGGCTGAAGGGGCTCAGCCAGGCGCTGCGCCGCGAACTCGGCGGACGCGGCATCGCGGTCACGCACGTTGCGCCGCGCGCGGTCAGGACCGGCTTCAACACCGCGACGATCGAGCGTTTCATGACGCTAACCAAGATGACCGCGGACGATCCCGCAACCGTCGTCGACCGCATCCTCCGCGCGATCGAGCGGCGCGAGCGCGACGTATCGATCGGCCTGCCCGAACGCGTCTTTACCCAGCTCAACGCGATGGTGCCGCGCCTCGTCGACCGCGGCCTAGCAGGCCAAGTGCTGACGGCGCGCGGCCTATTCCAGGACAATCCTTCAGGAGCCCTTTCATGACCGTCCGCTATTTTCTCGCTTTCGCCGCGCTGGCTCTCGCGGGCTCGGCCAGTGCCAGCAACAACCCGGCGATGGATGCCGCGGTGCGCCGGATCAACGATCAATGGGCACATATCCGCTACCAGGTCGCCGACCGGAACGAGCAATATCGCCAGCTGGACGTGCTCGCCGGCCAGGCCGCACAGGTCTCCGCACGCTATCCCGGCCATGCCGAACCGCTGCTGTGGCAGGGCATCGTGGTCAGCGAGGAGGCGGCCCGGGCGAGCGTTCTGCGACAGCTCGGCTTCGCCCGATCCGCCCGCGACATCCTCGAAAAGGCGCAGAGCATCGATCCGAACGTGGCCGATGGCAGCGTCAAGATGAGCCTCGGCGTCCTCTATTACCGTGTGCCCGGCTTCCCGATCGGGTTCGGCAATACCGCAAAGGCACGCGCACTGCTCGAGGCGGCGCTGAAGCAGGATCCGAACGGGCTCGACAACAACTTCTTCTACGCCGACTTCCTCAACGACGAGGGACATCCGGCGCAGGCGAAGCAATATGTCCTGCGCGGTCTCCAGGCACCCTTGAACAGCGCGCGGCCGGTCTGGGATGCGGGACGTCGCGCGGAAATGCGCGCGTTGCTGGGCAAGATCAACGCGAAGCTCAAGACGGCGTGACCGCGTTCGCCGCGGCGCTCGGGCGACAGCTCGCGAGTCCGAGCGGTTTGGGTGGCCGGATCGTCGGGCAGGCGATGCGCGTCGCGAACCGTCGCCCGACCCGGCTCGCGATCGACGCGCTCGGCGTCCGGAAGGGCGACGTCGCGCTCGATCTCGGCTGCGGCACCGGCGACGCGATCCGTGCGCTGTCGGCGGCTGCGGGCTGCGGCCACGTGTACGGCCTCGACCATTCGCCGGACATGCTCGACGCAGCCGGCCGGCGTCACCCGGCTGCGACCGTCTTCCGCGCATCGTTCACCGAAATCCCGCTTCCCGAGGCGAGCGTCGACCGGATCCTGGCCGCAAACGTCGCCTATTTCTGGCACGACGACCGCGCGGTGCTCGCCGAACTCATGCGGGTGTTGCGGCCCAGCGGACGGCTCGCGCTCTACGTCACGACCGCAGGCTCACTCCGTCGCATTGGGCTCGGCGACAGTGGCACCCACCGGCTGTTCGACGAGGCCGATCTCCGCGCGATGCTCGGACCCACCGCGATGATCGCGACCGTCGATGCGGGGTTCGGCGTTGCCGGCCTGGTCGCAACGCTGGAGAAACCACCGCTCATGAAGGACCGAACGGAATGAAGATCACGATTGCCCTAATGGCTGTCCTCGCCCCGGTAGCATGGGCATCCCCCGCGACGGCGGATCCGAAAGGCTGGGCCACTGCCAGCGATGTCGGTCGCGACCTTCTCGTCGGCGCGGCGCTGGGCGTGCCGGCGATCCAGGCCGACTGGCGCGGCGATCTCGAAGCGGGGGCCAGCATGCTCGTCGCGGGCGGTACGACGTTCGCGCTGAAGGAACTGATCCACGAGCGCCGCCCGGATCGCAGCGACGACAAGAGCTTTCCGTCGGGCCACACCTCGATCTCGTTCGCCGCGGCCGCCTCGCTCGAGAAGCGCTATGGCTGGGAGGCGGGACTGCCCGCTTTGCTGGTCGCGTCGTTCGTCGGCGTCGCGCGCATCCGCGCCGACAAGCATTATGTCCACGACGTCCTCGCCGGCGCGGTGATCGGCGGCGCGAGCGGGTTTCTGCTGACTTCGCGGCGCGACGACCGCGTCCGCCTCACGCCCTGGGCAGGATCGGGCGGTGGCGGCATCGACGTGGCGATGCAGTTCTGACGCTCAAAAGCCGATTGCCAGCCGCAGCGTCGCAGCTCTCGGCCGGATCGGCACGGTCTGGGTGGCGGCGGCTAGCGTGAACGGATTGCCGAACCCGAAGCTGTTGCCACGACTCTCTAGGATATTCGTAACGTCGATCGACCATCGTGCTGCACCGCGATCGATCGATGCGCCGGCATCTATCGTCGCGTAATTGCCCGCGGGACGGTCGAGGAAAGGATCGAAACTCAACCGCGTTCGGCCCGAATAGCGCGCGGTGGCGTAGAGGGTCGAGGGCAGCCGGAACGCGTTGAAATTTTTCGATGCCGTCAGACGCGCGGATATGTCGGGTACCACGGGCAGGCGGCGATCGTCTCGGTCCAGCCCTGTCGTCGAGGAGGACGACGTCAACCGCGCGCGCTGCAGCGTGGTCCCGAAGTCGAGCGATACCGAGGCCAGTGTCATACGGCCGCCGAGTTCGATGCCAAAATTGATCGCGTTGCCTGCATCGACGGTGCCGAGCAGCCCATCCTCGCCCACCGTGTCGCTGCGCAGATGCTCCCAGGTCGATCCAAACAGCGCGCCTTGCAGCTTAAGGCGGGTCCCAAGAAGACTGACGCGCCACCCGAGTTCCACGCTTTGCAGTTCGTCGCCGGGTATACGCCGATCGGTCCGTACCGCGGTCCTGCTGATCCCGGCGGGGCGGACCGCGCTGGCATAGCGCAACCAGATCAGGCCGAGATCGTCGCGATGCCAGCTCAGCGTGGCGCTCGGCGTGACGCCGATGCGATTGGCGTTTTCACGGTCGCTGTTCGAACCACGCTGTTCGAGATGGCTGACGGTCGAGAAGCCGCGCAGGCCGAGTTTGAAATCGAGCGCGTCGCTCAGTCGCTGCGTGCCCTCGGCGAATACCGCGATATCCGTCACGTCCTCCTCGTCGCGGCGCGCGGCGATCGTCGCGGTACCGCCGATGGGGATGAAACGGCCATCGAGGCGGCTTGTCGAATGCAGGATCGTCGCACCCAAGATCCAAGGGTGTCGCGCGGTCGGATCGCTGACCCGCACTTCCTGCGACACCAGGCTCGCCGACCGATCCTCGATATAGGCGAGCGGGGCGGACACGGCTAGCGATGGCGCCAGGATGCTGGCATCATAGCTGCTGCCGAATTCCTGGTCGACATAGGCGGTCGTCGCCTGCACCTCGAACTTCCCGACCGGACCCTTGATCGTCAGCGACCCTGACGTGAAGTCATTGTCCTGGGGTTCGGCGATCCGGGTCGCGCGCGACAGGCCGCTGGTTGCATATTGGCTGTCGCGCGCGTCGATCCGTTGCGCGACCCCGCTCAGCGTCGCCGACCAGCCGTCGCCGATCGCCCAGCGCATCGCGGCACGACCACCGATCCGACGCGTCCGGTTGACGTCGCGCCGATCGCGGCCGGTATCGTCGATCCAGCCCGGCATCGTCTCGACCCAAGCGGACGCGCGCAAGCCCAGCGTATCGGCGACGATCGGCACGTTGAGCGTGGCGTCGACGGCACCGCCCTGTGCGCCATTGGCGATCCCGGTCCCCTCGACCGCAGCGCTCGCGGCGAATGTCTCCAGATCGGGCGCGGTCGTGACGATCCGCACCACGCCCCCCAGCGCGCCGGTCCCGTAGAGCGTGCCCTGCGGCCCTCGCAGCACCTCGACCCGATCGACGTCGACGAGGCGCAGGTCGGGATCCGGCGAGGCGTAGCCGATCCGTGCGTCGTCGAGGTACAGGCTGACGAGCGACTGGCTTGTGCCGTTGAACGCACTGTCGGCGATCCCTCGCAGGAAAATGCGGTCCCGCCCGGGGCCGAGATTGGTCGAGAAGGCGCTGTCAGTGGTTGCCATGACGTCGACCAGCCCCCGGCTCCCCGCGAGCCGACCGAGTGCGGCATTGCCGGCGATGCTGATCGATGCCGGCAGATCGGACAGGCGTTCGTCGCGCTTGCTCGCGATGACGACGATATCGCCAGCGACAAGTTCGGGGACCGGCGAACCGGCGTGTTCGGGTGCGCGTGCGCGGACAGGAACCGGCGCCTGTTCGATGCGCCATGTTCTTGCATCAACGCGGACGGCGCGGAGGCGACTGCCCGCCAACATCCGGCGCAACGCTTCCGTGACGTCTCTCGCACGATCGACCCGCCGGACGCGGAGATCGGGCAGCGCGCCCGCCATGCCGATCGAGATCCCGGTCTGGCGCGCCAGTGCATCGAGCGAACTCCGCAAGCTGCCGGTCGGTATCGTTATCGTCTGGCCGGCGGATGCCGATCGATCAGCGTGCGCCGGTGCCGCCCAGATGCACGACGCCATCGACGCGGCGAACGCGTATCGGCAGTACCGCCCGAAGCTGATCGACGAGCCGCGATCCATCACCAATCGTCAATACCCCGGAAAAGCGCAGGTTCGCCGCGGACGGATCGACCACCAGCGGGTCATCGGCATACCGCGAGATATCGGCGGCAACCAGCGCCAACGGCGCACCATCATAATCCAGACGACCATCGGTCCAGTCGGCGACGCGGCCGGGATCGATATCACGGCGCTGGGCGATCTGCTTGTCGGGAACGATGTCCAGGCCCTGCCCCGCCTTCAGTACGGTCGCGTCGGCCACCGCGCCACCCGTCGGAACCACGCTGACCATGCCCTGCGCGACGGTGACCGCAATGCGTCCATGCGCGCTGACGACGTCGAAACGGGTACCGAGATCGCGTATTTCATATCCGCCCGCGCGCACCATCAGCACGCGTGCCGGATCGTGGCGCACGGCAAAGCTCGCGGCGCCCTGCGCGATCTCGATCACCGGTGCGCGCCCGCCCGACACCGACACGCGGGACCCGCGATCGATCTGCATCCGGCTGCCATCGGCAAGGGCGACCGCGCGGGTCTCGCCGCGGCCTGTGACATAGACCTGTGCAGCCCCTTCGCTGGACGGTGCGACGACCATCACCGCCAGCCCTGCCGCCAGCGCCCCGCCGATCCCCAGGCCGACCCAGCGCCACCGCGTATTCGAAGGCGGTCCAATAACGGTCAGGTCTTCGGCATGGTCGCCGTGCTGGTCATCATCATTGGCCGGAAGCAATTTCGCGATCGCCGGTCCGGTTTCGCCGATCTCGGCATCCAGCACCGCGATCGCGTCATACGCGTCACGGTGCGAAGGATCCGCGTCGAGCCAATCGCCGAACGCGTCCCACGCCATGTCGGGCGATTCGAGCTGTGCATGCCAGGCGGCAGCGGCATCGATCGTCGTGCGTGCGTACGTCATGATGCCCTCCCATCCGGCGGATGCCCCCCACCCGTTTGAAAGGCGCCCGTTTGAAAGGCGCCTGATTGATAGACGCCGCCGCCGATGGCGAACCGCAGTCCCGCTATGCGATCAATCATCGAGCGCCCTCCGAAGATGCTTCAGCGCCACCGCGATGTGTTTTTCGACCGCGCTGCGCGTGATCCCGAGCTCCGCGGCGATTTCCGCGTGCGACGCCCCGTCGATCCGGTGTCGTCGAAAGACACGCATGGCGCCTTCGGGTGGCCCCGCTAGAACGGCGGCGAAACGCGCCACCCGTTCCCGCCCGACGGCCGCATCGAACGCCGAGGGGGAATCGTCGATCGCCTCGGCACCCAGGACCGCGGTCGTGGTCTCGACATACCCGGCATCACGACGCTCGCGACGGCCGCGGGCGCGCACCCGGTCGAGCACGATGTTCATGCCGACTCGGTGCAGATAGGCGAGCGGGTTGGCGATCGGTCCAATGGTCAGCCCGGTGGCAGGCACCGTAGAAGAGTTCCCGTCGGGCTGGGCAATATGCAGCCAGATTTCCTGGACGACGTCTTCGGCTTCCGCAGCGCTACCTGTCCGCCCGGTGAAGAACCGGACGAGCTGCGCGCGGTTTGCCGCGAGGACCGCCGACAGGCCGGCGGGAGGGGTCGTGTCGGTGTCGGCTACGACAACTGCTCCGTGGTCGGGCGCCGCACGTCACGTGCGGCGGTCCCGTTCTAGTGCCTTACCGAGATCAGGTCGCGGGGGAAATGTCGCGCATCGATTCGCCTGATGGGTAAAGCGGCCAGACGAGCACGAGCACGACGATCGCGGCGACCAGCACGCCTGAGGCATGCGGGCGGCTAAAGGCGAAGCCGCCGCGATCGATCGGCTTGTCGAGCAGGTCGCCGACAGCCGCGCCGAGCGGTCGCGTCAGGATGAACGCGCTCCAGAACAGCAGCACGCGGTCGACGGACGTCCAGATATGCAGCGCCGCAATGACGGCCAGCACCGCGCCGAATATGATTGCCGCGCCGCCATAGCCCAGGCCGCCGGTATCGACGGTCCAGTCCCCCAACGCGGTGCCCAGCGTCTGCGAGAAAGTGATCGTGACCCAGTAGAACAGTTCCGCGCTAGGCTCATGGACGGTCGCGACCGACACTGATCCGAGCATCCGGTGCCAGAGCCACAATGACGCGGCGACGCACGCAAACAGGATCAGCGTACCGCCTGGATAACCGATCCCGAGCGAGCGGGTGGCGAAGTCCGCCAGCGTGGTCCCCGCCGTCGTCGAGGCGATGATCGTCGCCCAGTACAGGAAGGGACGGTATCGCTCGGCGGCGACCTGCAGCCAGACCAGCACGACTAGGATCGCCACGAATATCGCGGTACCGACGAGATAGCCGAGGTTCATCGACATGCTGACGGTATCGCCCGCCGTCTCGCCCAGTGTCGTCGCGAGGATCTTGATGATCCAGAACAGGAGTGTGACGGCCGGGACCTTCGCGAGCGCCTTGCGGTCGCCGACGGTCACGATATGCGCCCCGATCGTCTCGAAACCATGCGGAAACACTCGATGACGGCGACCGCGACGACCAGCACCGCGCAAGCCAGAATGGCGACATAAAAGCTAGGACAGGCCAGCGCAGATCGGTCCGCCGCGATACCATCGACGATACGCCCGTCGCCGCTGAAGTCGCAGCCACCACGGTCCACGGTTGGTTGCAACATCGGCGCGGCGGCGGCGCTCTGATCCGCAAAGTCGAGGCTGATCGCGGTCATCGACATGATCCTTCTCTGCTCGAGGGGGCACCCTGTTCGTAAAACGCCAGCAGATCGTCGAAATGATGATCCATCGTCCGGACCGGGCGCACCGCGCGCGGCGCGGAACGGGTCCGGGCAACGTTCAGGATCGCGTCGGCGGCAGCCTGCGCGTTGCCCGATCGGTACAATATCCCGTCGCCGGCTCGCGCGAGGTCTGCCGCGCCGCCGCGATCGGGCGCGATCAGGGGCAATCCGGACGCCAGCGCTTCGGCGGCGACGAAGCAGAAGGTCTCAGCTTCGCAGCCGTGGATCAGCGCGTCGGCGCTGGCCATCATCCGCGCCAGCGCGGGGCGATCGGTGGTCGGTTCGAGCAGGCGGACATGCGGATTGCCAGCGATCGCGTCGATCATCGGCCGCTGCCGCGATCCACCGCCGACGATCACCAGCCCGACCGGCGTGCGCGTACCCGCGATCGTTGCCGCCTGCGCGATCATCGGCCAGCGCTTCTCGGGCGCATGGCGTCCGACGCCGATAAGCAGCAGCGCATCTTCCGGCAATCCGCACAGAGCGAGCATCTCGCGGCGCACCGTCGCATCGCGCAGTGCGGGCGAAAACTGGCCCGGCTCGACCCCCATCGGATCGGTCAACACTTTCTGCAGTCCGCCGTCGCGCAACCGCCCGGTCAGGCTGTGGCTCGCGCTGACCACCATGTCGAAGCGTTGGTCCAGCCGGCGCAAATGCCGCCAATACCAGTCGAACGCGAGATCGATCGTCTGCGTAGTGGCGACCCCTTCGAACCAGCGATAGGCATAGGCCGAAAGCGGATCTGCATGCGCGATCAGCGACAGCCGCGCGCGGGCGCGTCGTCCGCTGCGCCAGTCGGCGACGATCGATGCGCTGCGCCACGGGGACGATACCTCGACGAGATCCGGATCCTCTTCGTCGAGCACCTGGTGCAGCGCGGCACGATCGGAGAAATACCGATAGGCGCGGTCGAGCGGGAATCGCGGCGACCGCACCCAGCGGATCGTCGCATTCAGCCCCCGCCGTTCGATGCCGTCGCGCTCGCCGGGTGCGACCACCACCATTTCGTGGCCACGTTCGGCGAAGGCGACGAGCTTGCGGTCGACATAGGTTCGCACGCCGCCACCGCTGGGCGTATAAAAGGCGCAGACATCGACGATCTTCATGACGACGCCCCCTGCTCCGGCCGCAAGTCGGAATAGCGCGCCACCGTGCGACGCGCCGACAGCGACCGAATCGTCCGATCGATACTGGTCATCAACGACTCCTTCGTGACGTCGCCGGGATGCACTGCGACCCTGAGGGTCGGCAGCCAATCCGGCAGCGCGCGCGCGGCTGCGGCGACCGCGAGCGAACTCGCGGTGCGTGCCGCCGACCGGCTCGCCCAGGTCACGACCGGTCCGCGCGCAACGATCTCACCCGTCGCCGGTCGCCAGACGCGGAAATGATCCTCTGCCAGCGCGAAGTCGCAGGATTTCAGCGCGGCCATCGCGCCCGGTCCGTAGAGCCATGCCGGGGCGATGAAGCCCGCAACTGGGCGGCCGATCGCGTCCTCGACCATGTCGCGACCGCGTCGCATGCGGTGCTCGGCCTCGTCCGCGCTCAACCCGAGGAACTCGCCTTCGCCTGCGGTCATGTAACGCGCCTTCAAACCGGCGGCGGCGGTCCGGTGATCGCTCGTGTCGCGGTGGACCCAGCCGTGCAGGAACATCTCGACGCCCGCATCCGCCCATGCGCGCAGCCGCCGGGCGAAGGCGGGCGCGCGGTCGAGCGGTGCAGCGCCCCAATGATCCGGGACGACCAGCATAGCAAAGCGCGGGCCGCCGAGAATGCCGCCGATCCTGTCGGCAAGACGCTCGACCGGGTCCGCGAACATTGGCGACACGTCGTGGATCGACACCACCAGGCGACGATCGGCGGGGCTGCGATCGCCTGCCAGAGGCCCGGATGCGGTCGTCGTCATAGTATTTCGGGAGCGTAGCTGCATGCCCCGGAGACGGCACCGACCCCGCCGAACCTCAGCCCCGTCCGATTTTTTCCGCGTGTTCCCGACCATTCTTTTGCGCGGTCCGTCGATCGAGGCTGCGGATGCTGTGATCTGGTGGCGTCCCAGAGGCATGAAAGACCTCGGCTCCCTCGCCGTCACGGCCTTGCCGTGCCCCGTCACCAGGATTTCGACCCCGAACGGGGCCGCGTGAGCGACGCTTTTCAGCGCGCGGCCCAGCACACGGTCTCGCCCGTCTCGACGCTGCAGCTCAAGCCGATCACAATGAGCAGGGGGTTCGCGTCGCGCGCCCTGACCCCATTGTTATCCGCGGCGATCCTTATCGCGGCCTTGTGGCAATTGCGTCATCTCGACGTGCGCGCGGTGATCGCCATGGTGCCGCGGGCGCCGCTGTTCTGGCTGTTGTTCGCGGCTGGCTATCTCGCGCTGCCGGCAAGCGAATGGGTGATCTATCGCCGCCTCTGGGCGCTGCCGCCGCGCGGTTTCCTCGCGTTGCTGCGCAAGCGGATCAGCAACGAGATCGTCGCGGGCTATTCGGGCGAGCTATATTTCTATGCCTGGGCGCGCAAGCATGCGTCGCTGGTGGGCAGCCCCTTCGGGACGATCAAGGATGTGTCGATCCTGTCCGCAGTCGTCGCCAACGCCTGTACGCTGGCGCTCGCGTTGGTCAGCTGGCCGTCGCTCGCGGCGCTGCATCTCGGCACGGATGCCAAGATGATCATCGTTTCGGCGGCCAGCATCGCGATCCCGTCGATCATCGCGCTGGTAATGCGCAAGCGGCTGTTCACGCTGCCGCGTCCGGAACTGAGCCGGATCGCGGTGATCCACCTGTTGCGCATCGTCACGACGACGGTCCTGTCGGCGGCGTTGTGGGCGGTCGCATTGCCGGCCGCGCCGCTCGCGTGGTGGCTGGTGCTCGCGACGTTGCGGCTGCTCGTGTCGCGGCTGCCGCTGTTGCCCAACAAGGACATCGTGTTCGCAGGGCTGGTCGCGTTCACGGTCGGCAGCGCGTTCCACATGGCCGCGCTGCTGACGATGATCGCCGCGCTCTGGCTGGTCACGCATCTCATGCTCGGCGCGGTGCTGACCGCCGTCGAACTGCTGAACCCGGAGCCCGTCCAGTGATCCTTCCGCTAGTGCTGTTCGCCGCCACGCTGCCCTCCACACCGGCGCTCGGGATCGAGGCGGCGCGATGCCGCCCGCACGAGCCGGGCCCCGCGATCCTCGTGACTGTCGTGGGCCTGAAGGATCGCACGGGAAACCTGCGCGCGGAAGTCTATCCGGCGGTCGAAGGGGACTTCCTTGCCGACGACAATGTGCTCGTGGCGCAGGGCAAGACGTTCCGCCGTACCGTAATCCCGGTCCCCCCGACCGGTCCGGCGCAGCTGTGTTTGCGGGTCCCTTCCGTTGGGGCCTACGCACTCAGCGTCGTCCACGCGCGCAGCGGCGGACATGGCTTCAGCCTGCTCCACGACGGCATCGGCTTTGGCAGCAATCCGCGGCTCGGTCATGCCAAGCCCGCCGCTGATCAGGCGCGGGTCGTCGCGCACGCCGGGATCACGCCGACGACGGTGGTGATGAACTATCGCAGCGGGCTGTTCTCGTTCGCGCCGCTCAAGCGCTGACGTCGGCACGCCACCAAAATATCCGCGATCCGCGAACGTGACATGCGGTTCCCCCGGCGCGGCAACGTCCTGTTTGGGACAACCCCGAAAGCAGGATGATCTCGATGTCGCAATCCATCGCCCACGCCTTGGCCTGCGTGGCGGCGCTGGTCGGATCCGCAGCATCGGTTCCCGGCGCGGCGGCCGTCGCGGGCCCGGCGGCCACCGTCTCGGTGCTGACCTACAACGTCCACGGGCTGCCCTGGCCGGTCGCCGAGGATCGTTCCGCTTCGCTGTCGGCGATCGCCGCGCAATTGCGCGCGATGCGGAGCGCTGGGCGTCAACCGGGCATCGTCGCGGTGCAGGAGGCCTTCGTACCCGATGCCAAGGCGATCGGCGCGGCGGCCGGCTATCGCTATGTCGCGTTCGGGGCGCCGGCCGACGCGGCGGCGTCGCCCGAAACGTCCGGCGATCGTAGATTCGTAGCGGCGGGCAGCATGCGGTACGGCGAAGGCGTCGGCAAACACGTCGGCAGCGGCCTCGCCATCTTCTCGGATTACCCGATCCTCGCCGTCCGCCGGATCAGCTACCCGGTCTGCGCGGGCTATGATTGCCTTGCCAACAAGGGCGCGATGGCGGCGCTGATCGCGATCCCCGGCGTTGCCGGCCCGGTCACGGTTGTCGACACACACCTGAACTCGAATGGGGCAACCGGCGTATCGGAGCCACGCGCCCTCTATGCCTATATGCGGCAGATCGACGTGCTGAGCGATTTCGTCGGGTCGTTGTCGCGCACCGGCGGGACAATGTTCGTCGCGGGCGATTTCAACGTCGGCAATGATATCCAGCGGCGCGCATATTTTGCGCAGCACATGTTTGGCGGAACACCGACATTGACGGCCGGCTCGCTGCAGTGCCGAACGTCGCCCACCTGTCGCGTGACGCAGCCAGCCGACATCGCGCTGTCGGCCCACCGGGCCAAGGATTGGCTGATGTACCGCCCCGCAAACGCGGTCATAGTCCGCCCCACCAGCCTGAGCGCGCCGTTCGGCCATTCCGGGCGAAATGCCATGCTGTCGGACCATGTCGGTATCATGATCGACTATCAATTGATCGGATCAGCGCACCGGCAAGCCCCGTCGGCGCTCTTGGCGAGCCGCTAGGAGCGCGAGGATACCACCAGCGAGACCGCGCTGCCGACATCGGCGAACCGCAGCGTGAAGCCGTGCAGGTCGGCGATCGCCTTGACCAGGCTGAGCCCGAGTCCGGCGCCGTCGCAATCCTGCCGGCCGCGGTAGAATCGCTGCGTGACCAGCGACCGCTCGGCGATCGGTACGCCTGGCCCGTCGTCGGCCACGGTCATGACCACGCGCTTGCCGTCCTGCCGCAACGACAGCAGGACACGACCGCCCGCGGGGCCGAACTTCATCGCGTTGTCGATCAAATTCGAGACCGCTTCCATCAACAGGCTCGCATCGCCCTCGACAGAGGCGGCCCCGGCGATGTCGCAGGTGAGGTCGATCCCGCGATCCTCCGCGGTCGGGCGGTGAAGCTCGCACGCATCCTCCGCCAACCGCGCGAGATCGACCGCGGCGAAGCGGCTGCGACGGGCTTGATCCTCCAGCTCGCGGATCCGCAGCAGCGCAGCGACGATCCCGAGCAGGGTGTCGACCTCCGCCAGCGCGGCATCCGCGACCGCCTCGAACTGCGTACGGGTATGCGCCTCGCGCAGGCCACGCTCGACGCGTGCGCGTAAACGGGTCAGTGGTGTGCGCAATTGGTGAGCGATGTCGTCGCCGACGCCGCGAACCTCGGTCACGAGCAGCTGGAGCCGGTCGAGCATTGCATTGATGTGCGCGCAGAGCAGCCCGAAGCTGTCGGGATCGGGCCCGACCGGCAGGCGCTCCGCCAGATCGCCCGCGACGATCCGTGCGGTGAGTTTGCGCACCGCATCGACCTGACGCGCCGCGCGCCGCCCGGCCGCGAGTCCGAAGCCAATCGCCAGCAGGATCGCGGGGATCAACGCGATCGCCAGCGACCGCTCGACCACTCGCAACGCCTCCACCGCATCGTCGAGATCGACACCGGTGACCAGCCGCGATCCGTCGGGCATCGCGCACACGACCAGCCGCGCGGTATCGCGGGTCTTGCCCGGCAGTTCGGTCGTCTCGACGGCGGCGATCACCGATCCTCGCGTGAACGCCGGCACGGGCAGGCGCGCGATATTGCCGTCGATCAACGTGCCATCGGCGGCAAACAGCGCGAGGAAGCGATCGCGGTGGATATCGCGGCCGAGCATCGCGCGCACTTCGGACCGTCGCGCGGGCGCGGCCATCGCGGCGAGACCGCGGCAATCGCGGACGAAGCCGCGTTCGGCCATGCGCCGGTGACTGCCGTTGGCGAGCGCCCAGAACAGCCCAGCGACGACCAGCGACTGGACGATCAGCAACGCCGCGATCGCCCCGCCCCACCGCCATGTCGCGCGCGCGCGCGGGTTAGAGCGGGACATCGAACACATACCCCTGCCCGCGGACGTTGCGGATCAGTTGCGGCTCGCCCTCGCCGTCGATCTTGCGCCGCAGCCGGCCCATATGGACGTCGACGACGTTGCTGTTGGGCTCGAAAGTATAGCCCCATACGTCGCGCAACAGCATCGACCGCGTGACGATCCGGTCGGGGCGGCGCACCAGATATTCGAGCAGCTTCAGTTCGCGCGGCAACAGGTCGAGTGCGCGCGCCGACCGCGTCGCGGTCCCCGCCAGCAGGTCGAGATCGAGCGGGCCAACGATCAACCGTGTGTCGCGCGTTTCGTTGGGCCGCCGCAGCAACGCCTCGACGCGCGCGATCAGTTCGACCAGCGCGAACGGCTTGGGGAGATAGTCGTCGCCGCCCGCGCGCAACCCCCGCACGCGGTCGTCGAGACTGCCGAGCGCGCTGAGCACGAGTGCGGGCGTCCGCCTGCCCTCGGCGCGCAGCCGCGCGATCAGGTCGAGCCCCTCGCCATCGGGAAGCTGGCGATCGACGATCAACAGGTCGACGCCGTCATCCTGCGCCGCGATGAAACCGTCCGCGAGCAGCGCGTGATGCGTCACCGCATAGCCGTTCGCCGCCAGCTCGAGCGTGATCTCGTGCGCGGTGCCGGCATCGTCCTCGATCAGCAAGATATGCGTCATGCGACCAGTTCGCAGTCCGGGGGACGCGCCGTCAATTGAATTGCAGTTCAGACTCTGAACGCGGATTTAATCGACGCGCCGCCGACAGCTCCGCTACCGATTTTCCAGGGATATGTCCTTGGAGAAGCACGTAATGCGGATTGTTGCCTTGGCCCTCATGGCTGGCGCCGTCATGCCGACCGCCGCGTCTGCGCAGACCCCGGCCGGCACCGCGATCTCGCTCGACCGGCTCGCGCAGGACGTCGTCGCCAACAATCCGGAACGGCAATTCTATCAGCGTCAGATCGAGACCGCGGGCGTCGAGCGCTCCGCCGCAGGACGCTGGGCCGACCCCGAGACAGTCGTCGAGTTCGGCCAGCGCCGCGCCGACGACCGCACCACCGGCATGCCCCTCGGCGACGGGCTGACCTATGCCGTCTCGGTGGTCCAGCCGATCGAGTTCGGCGGCCGCATCGCGCTGCGCCGGGCGATTGCGGAACGGCAGGTGGAGCTCGCCAAGATGGGTCTCCAGCAGTTCGACGCGACGCTGGCGGCGCGGGCGCGGACGTTGGGCTATGCGCTGTTTGCTGCCGACGAGAAGGCGGGTGTCGCGCGCGAAGTCGCGACGCGGATGCGGGCACTGGCGCGCGTGATCGTCTCGCGCGATCCCGCCGGCCCCGCGCCGCGCCTCGAAGCCGCCTCGCTCCAGGCCGGCGCGATCAGTGCGGAGCGGACCGCGGCGATAGCGGATGCCGAGGCGAACTCGGCGCTGTACGAACTCAACCAGTTGCGCGGCGCGCCGTTCGCCGCGCGGCTGCGGATCGTCCGCCCCGACATGTCGCTCCCCGATCTCCCCTCGGGCACGACCTTGGCCGCCAACGCCACCGCGAACAATTTCGAGCTGAAGGCCCTCCGCGCGCAATTCGAGCAGCAAGGCCTGCGCGTCGATCTCGCGCGGAAGGCGCGCATCCCGACCGTCGGCATCGGCCCCTATTACGACCGTGCGCGATCGGACATCCGCGAGACCAACTACGGCGTGCGCCTGTCGACGACGATACCGCTGTGGAACCGGCAGGCCGGCGAGGTCGCGGTCGAACAAGGTCGGCAGGCGCAGGCGAACGCGACGCTGGTCAACGCCGAACGCCGGATCGCGCGCGACGTGTTCGACCAGGCCGCGCAATATGAGGCGAAGCGATCCGCGCTCGGCAAATGGGATGGCACCACGCCGCGCAGCTTTGCCGATGCCGCCGACGAGGCCAACCGCAACTTTCAGCTCGGGGCGATCCCGCTCGCAATCTACATGCAGATGCAGCAATCCTATATCGAGGCGACCAACGCGGTGCTCGACACGCGGCGCGAGGTGCTCGAGGCGCTGCTCCAGTTGCGTGCGCTCAACGGCGGCAACGCGCTCGCCCGATGATCGCCGGTCTGCTCGATTTCGTCACGCGACGTCGGCTGGCGATCGCGGTGGTGACCGCGCTGATCGCGGCGGTCGGCCTGTGGTCGTTCGCCAATCTCCAGATCGACGCGATTCCCGACATCACCGGGGTGCAGGTGCAGGCCAATACGATGGTCCCCGCGCTGGCGCCCGAGGAGATCGAACGGCTCGCGACGCTGCCGATCGAACGCGCGATGGCGGGCCAGCCGGGGCTCGAGGAAACCCGGTCGCTGACCAAGACCGGGCTCAGCCAGGTGACGTTGCTCTACAAGGACGGCACCGACCAGATGCGCGCGCGCCAGCTCGTCACCGAGCGGCTGAACGCGGTCCGCGACCAGTTGCCGCCAGGCGCCTCGCCACAGCTCGCGCCGATCACGACGGGCTTAGGCGAGATCTATTACTATACGCTCGAATGGCAGCGGCCGCCTGTGGGCATGGATGCGCAGCGCCAGCTGATGGAGCTGTACGAGGCGCAGGAATATACCGTGCGCCCGATGCTGCGAGCGGTCACCGGCGTCGCCGACGTCAACACCAATGGCGGTCTCGAACAGCAGTTCGTCGTGGAACCTGATCCGCGCCGCCTCACGATGCACGGCGTGACCGCAGCCGAACTCGCGCAGGCGGTCGGCAAGAACGTCGAGAATGCGGGCGGCGGCATTATCGCGCGCGGCGCCGAGCGCTTCACCGTCCTCACCAACGGCCGTGTGACGAGCGCGACCGATATCGGCGCGATCCCGGTCAAGTTCGCGGGCGGAGTCCTGCCGCTCCAGGTCCGCGATCTCGCCAACGTCGTGATCGGCGCCGCCCCGCGCCAGGGCGCCGCGACGCAGAACGGCCGCGAGACCGTGCTCGGCACCGTCATGATGCTGGTCGGGCAGAACAGCCGCGAGGTCGCGCTGCGGGTGCAGGACGCGCTGCCCGATATCCAGTCGACGCTGCCCAAGGGCATGATCGTCCACCAGCAATATAGCCGCGCCGACCTGGTCGACCGGACGATCTCGACGGTCGAGCATAATCTCGGCGAAGGCGCGCTGCTGGTCGCGCTCGTGCTGCTGCTGGTGATGGGAAACTGGCGCGCGGCGCTGATCGTTACGATCGTCAGCCCGCTCGCCTTCCTCGTCACGGTGTCGGGGATGCATGCGATCGGCGTGTCGGGAAACCTGATGAGTCTCGGCGCGCTCGATTTCGGGCTGATCGTCGACGGCGCGATCGTGGTGGTCGAGAACAGTCTGAGGCTGCTCGGCGAACGCCGCCGCGCCAAGGGTGAAGACCTCACGCCCGACGAACGCCGCGAAACGGTGGCGGATGCCGCGCGGATGGTGGCGCGCCCGACGATGTTCGGGATCGCGATCATCGCGCTCGTCTATGTCCCCGTGCTCAGCCTCGGCGGAGTCGAGGGCAAGCTGTTCCAACCGATGGCACAGGCGGTGATGCTCGCGATCTTCGCCGGCCTCGTCTGGACGTTCACGGTCGTCCCCGCGCTGTCCGCCTGGCTGCTGCGCGCACCGGCGAGCGAGAAGGACGACAGCCGCCACAAGGGGCTGATCGGACTTGCCGAGCGCGGCTATGCACCGACGCTGGAGCGCGCGCTCGCCCATCCCAAACTGCTGGTGATCGGCGCGCTGGTCATGCTCGCGGTCACATTCGGCGTATTCAAGACGCTGGGTTCGCAGTTCACGCCGCAGCTCGACGAGGGATCGATCACCGCAATGGTCTATCGCCCGGTCGGCATGTCGCTCGAACGAAGCCTCAGCATCGAGCAGGAGACCGAACGCCGGATCCGCCGCCAATTCCCCCAGGTCACCCACACTTTCTCGCGGATCGGCACCAGCGAGGTCGCCACCGATCCGATGCCGCCCAACGAGAACGATCTCTACATCTTCTACGCGCCCGAGAAGGACTGGCCGACCGGCGACGGCAAGCCGAAGACCAAGGACGAACTGGTCGCGGGGATCGAGAAGATCGGGCGGCAGGTCTACAAGGGCCAGAGCTTCGAGTTCGCGCAGCCGATCGAGATGCGCTTCAACGAGATGCTCGAGGGGGTCCGCGCCGACGTGTCGGTCAAGATCTTCGGCGAGGATTACGACGTCCTCGAACGCGCCGCCAAGCAGGCGAAAGCGATCCTCGACAAGCAACCCGGCACCGAGCATGTCGAGTTCGAAACCGCCGGTCGCCCTAAAAGCATCGTCGTCGAACTCGATCACGCGGCACTGCTTCGGCTCGGCTTGGGCACCGCCGAGGTCAATAGGGCGATCACCGATGCGATCGCCGGCGCGGAAGTCGGCTTCATCCCCGAGGGCGAGGCGCGCCACATGATCGTCGTCCGCATGCCCGAAAACCTGCGCGCCGATCCTGCCGCGATCCTCGCGCTGCCGTTGCGCGTCGGCGAATACGGCATGGTGCCGCTGTCGCGCGTCGCCCGGCTGCGCGTGATGCCGAAGGTCGAGCCGATCCTGCACGACGGCGGCAAGCGCCGCGCCGCGCTAATGGTGACGCTCAACACCAGCGATCTCGCCGGCTACGTCGCGAAAGCGCGCGCCGCGGTCGACGGCCAGGTCAAGCTGCCGCCGGGCTACCGGATCGAGTTCGGCGGCCAGTTCCACCAATTGGAAGCCGCGCAGAAGCGCCTGTCGATCGTCGTACCCGCCGCGCTCGTGCTAATCTTCCTGCTGGTCTACGCCGCGCTCGGCAGCGTGAAGGAGGCGGCGATCGTCTATACCGGCATCCCGTTCGCGGTGACCGGCGGCGTGCTGGCGCTGTGGCTCCGCGGGATGCCGTTCTCGATCACCGCGGCGATCGGCTTCATCGCGCTGTCGGGGATCGCGATGCTTAACGGGCTGGTGCTGGTCGACCACATCAACTCCCTGCGTGACGGCCGCGACGGCGACCCGCGCACCGTCGACGATGCAGTCCGCGAAGGTGCACGCGACCGCCTCCGCCCGGTGCTGTCGACTGCATTGGTGGCTTCGATCGGCTTCGTCCCGATGGCGATCGCGAGCGGAGCCGGCGCCGAGGTACAGCGCCCGTTGGCGACCGTGGTGATCGGCGGGATCGTCACGTCGACGCTGCTGACGCTGTTGTTGCTCCCGAGCCTGTATCGTTGGTTGGTCCGGGAGCGCGCGCCCGACATGCAGGCCGAACGCGTAGACCCGGCCCTCTGATCATCGATGCAGACGGACGTGATCCCAGGCACCACCGCAACGCTTCCGGTGACATGGCCGCGAACGTCTTCGCTCGCGGGCTTCGGCGAGAAAGCGCGCCCGGCGCCAGCACTCGCCGCATGGGTCCGCGTGCACCTGACCTATTGGTGGCGGCACCGGCGGCGATTGTCGATCGACCGACCGCGACGGTTCACCGAGTTCGTCCAACGACGCAAATTGATCGACCGCGATCCTCGCATCCCGCAGATGATCGACAAAATAGCCGTAAAGCCGTTCGTCGCCGCCATGCTTGGTGCGGATTGGGTGACCCCCACCCTCTGGTCGGGCGAGGTGCTGCCTGACCGGATCCCCTTTCCCGCCCCGTTCGTCGTGAAATCGCGTCACGGCTGCAACCAGTGCCGCATCGTCCGCGATGCGTCGGATGACTGGAACGCCGTCCGCTCAGCGGCAGCGGCATGGATGCGACGGCCCTACGGCCTCTGGCTCGACGAATGGGGCTATCGTGATGTGCCGCGCGGCATATTGATCGAACCCTTTGTCGGCGAGGGACCAGCGCTGCCGATCGATTACAAGCTTTACGTGTTTCACGGCCGGGTCGAGGCGATCCAGGTTCACGTCGCTCGTGAGACATGCCACCGATGGGTGATCTTCGATCGGGATTGGCGCGGCATGTCGACCGATGCCGATCGTCTCGATGTCCGGCCGCCGATCAGCTTGCCACTCATGGTCGAGGGGGCAGAAGCCTTGGGACGCGGGTTCGAATTCGTCCGTGTCGACTTCTACGACGCAGGCATCATACCCCGATTTGGCGAAATGACATTTTACCCCGGCTCAGGCCTTGATCCGTTCGATCCGCCTCGATTGGACGAATTGCTCGGTGATCATTGGAATCAAATCGGCGTCGACTAGGTAACTGCCAACCGGCGTCTCGGCTGAGGCCCGGTTCAATCCTGAACGTGAAGGAGCCACGTCGGTCGATATGGTCGAAATTCCGCTAACAAGATTCTTGCTCTTAACGGCGACGGGATCAGGTCCGTAAAACAGTTATCTCCATACGCTGACCGGATAGCCGGAACGGCTGAACCATAGTCGGCCATTCGCACGCCCTCACGCGCTTCGCGACTTCAGACGCTCGTTCATCTTCGCGCCATGATGCTTTTGGCTGCTTCTCTCTCCGTCATTACTATCGTGACTGCGAGGATAGCGGCCAGTGCGGTCGTTTGAGGACGTGTCGCGGTAGCCCTCCCGCTTGGGCGGTAGATCCCAAGTGGCATTCGTTGACAGTGAAGTCATCATCGTTCGGAAATGATCAGAAACCATTGGACTATGGTAGCGCTATCGATATCTATGGAAAAAACGATAATAGTGGGAGAGCGGCTATGGGATTCGGCACCCGCATGAAAGCCGTCGGTCGATGGATTGGGCTCCCTTTTTCGTACCTCTCTACCTTGACGATTTGCACGATCTCGCCCGCGCCGGCGCAGGCGCATGTCATGGTTTCTATCGCCGCCCTGGCGCAGCCCGACCCGCTCGTCATTGGTACGGGTAGACTTCCCGGAGCAAGCGCGACCCAGGCTTCTACCCTGACCGCGCGTGCCGCAGTGGCCGCAACGGGTGAAGCCAAGTGAAACGGGCCGTGCTCATCGCACTTGCGCTGCTGGTAAGCGCGCCCCTGGGAGCGCAGGATCCCGCTCCCGAGCAACCGCCGCACTACTCTGTGATCAAGCTCTGGCCCAACGGCGCGCCGGGATCATCTGCGCACCGTGGCGAGGCCGAGATCGCGCGCGACTATTGGGTTCGCAACATCCACGATCCGTCGCTGATCGCCTTCCCCGCCGCACCTGCGCATCGCAACGGCGCGGCGGTGGTGATCATGCCGGGCGGCGGCCACAAATTGCTCGTGTGGACCAATGAAGGCACCAAGGTCGCGACCGCGCTAAATCGCATGGGAGTTACCGCGTTCGTGCTGAAATACCGGCTCGCGAACGAGCCTGGCTCGACATACTCGGTCGAGGGCGACGCTGCGGACGATGCGCGGCGTGCGCTGCGCTGGGTTCGCGCACATGCCTCTGACTATGGCATCGACCCGGCGCGCGTCGGTGCGATGGGCTTTTCAGCCGGCGGAGAACTCGTGTCGCTGATCGCGGACAATCCGGCGCCTTCGGAACGTACCGCCGTCGATGCCGTCGACAAACAATCCGCCCGCCCCGATTTCCAGGTGCTCGTCTTCCCCGGACCGCGTGGGATACCAGCCGCCGCGGTCAAGAACGCGCCGCCGGCCTTCCTGGTCGCCGGCAGTCGCGATCCCTGCTGTGCGGCACCCACGGTCGCGCTCTACGAACAGCTTCGGAAGAGCGGCGTGTCGGCAGAATTGCACATGTATGCAGATAGCGGCCATGCGTTCAACCTCGACGAGTCGGATCGAATCTCGATCCTGCATTGGCCGGATCGCCTGCAAGACTGGCTGGCCGACGGCGGCTGGCTTGCTCCCCGAACGGCGAAGTGAGGTGCAGATGGTACCGCTCGATCGGACCGAGCATCCCGGGCCGCGCCCTGCCGTCTCCACCACTGCACCGGCATTGCCGGACTTCGGCAACTCGCGTGAAATCCGCTGTCCATTCCAGTATCCAGTTCGGGTCATGATGTCCGCCGTCGACATGTTCGCGTGGTCGAAGACGACATCGTCCGCATCGTGTTTGCTTCCGCAGGAACAGGTGATGGCATCATGATGCGGATGATGATGTTCGGTGCTGCGGCGATCGCCGTTTTCGCGCCCGCAAGAGCCGATCCGACCCATGCAGCCGACGCGTTTTCCGTGGTCGTAGAGGTAGATGCCGGTCGCCCAGAACGGCCCGTCGAACCGGTGTGGCGGTTCTTCGGCGCAGACGAGCCGAACTATGCGACGATGAAGGACGGGCGAACGACGCTGGCGACGCTAGGCAAACTCGCGCCCGAACACGTATATTTCCGCGCCCATAACCTTTTCACCTCCGGCGATGGCACCCCTGCGTTGAAATGGGGGTCCACTGGTATCTATTCGGAAGATTCGCGCGGCCGCCCAGTCTACAACTGGACCGTGGTAGATCGGATTTTCGACACGTACCGCGCGCGTGGCGTCAAACCCTATGTCGAGCTCGGTTTCATGCCCGAGGCGATGTCGACCAAGCCGATCCCCTATCAGCATGATTGGCGGCCGGGCAGCGGCGCGTTGCGCACCGGCTGGGCCTATCCGCCGCGCGACTACGGACGGTGGGAGGAATTGATCTATCAGTGGGTGCGTCACTGCATCGACCGCTATGGCCGCGAAGACGTCGCGAGCTGGTATTTCCAGACCTGGAACGAAGCCAATCTGCCGCAATATTACTGGGGCGGTACGCGTGGGGAATTCTTCCGGCTTCACGATGCCGCGGTCCGCGGCGTCCGGCGGGCGATGCCGGAGGCGCGCGTCGGAGGACCGGACAATGCCGGCGCCGGCGACGATTTTCTTACGGCATTCATGGCACACGTACAGGCGTCGGGCACGCCCACCGACTTTCTGTCCTTCCATGCAAAGGGTCAGCCCCTACTCGTCGAGGATGGGACTGGCGGTCATGTCCGCATGGGCTTGAACACCCACCTCAAAGCCGCCGAGCACGAGTTCACGGCGATCAGCGCCAACCCGGCATTCAGAGACAAACCGATCGTCATCGGCGAATCCGATCCTGAAGGCTGCGCGGCGTGCCAGGGGCCGGCCAACGCTTACCGCAACGGAACCATGTATTCGAGCTACACCGCCGCATCGTTCCCGCGGCTGCTTGCGCTTGCCGAGCGCCGTCACCTCAAACTCGAAGGCATCCTGTCATGGGCCTTCGAGTTCGAGGATCAGGCACCGTTCGCAGGCTTTCGCCAATTGACTTCGAACGGCATCGACCTGCCGATCATGAACATGTTCAAGATGTTCGCGCGAATAAAAGGTCGGTACGTGCCGGCCGTGTCCGACCATCAGGTCGCGTTGGACACCGTGATGCGCGACGGCGTGCGCGGCATCGCGGATGTCGGCAGCATCGCCAGCCTCGACGGCGACGCGCTGTCGGTCCTCGTCTGGCACTATCACGACGATGATCTACCGGGGCCGAAAGCGGCGGTACAACTGCGGCTTCACCGATTGCCGGGCGTCTTTGCCAGGGGCGCGGTGATGACCCACTACCGGATCGACGCCAGCCATTCGAACAGTTTCGCCGTTTGGCAGGCCATGGGATCGCCGCTCGCCCCGACGAACGAACAGCGTGCCGCGCTGTTGAAGGCCGCCGAACTCGCGACCATGAACCCCAAACCCAAGCAGCTTATGGCTCGCAGTGGTGACGCCAAGCTGACGTTCGACCTGCCGCGCCAAGGCGTCTCGTTACTGGTCATTACCCCAGCCTCGCGTGAAACCGGACATCGGCGGATCGTGAGCAGCCGTCGATGAGACGCCGGGCGGTCGCGATCTGCGGGCCTCGATTGGACGGGCATCGAATTAAACCGCCACAATACGCCTTCGACGAATAATTGCGGGTCGCGGAAGTGCATGTGGCACAGACCCGCCCACCGAGAGAGGATCGCCTGTGCCTGACTATCGTAGAATATCCATGGCTCCGCTGGTGCTGCTGATCGGGTGTGGGCCGACGGCCCCCGCCTCGGCGCCAGCCGGCCCCGACACATCCGCGTTGCCGGTCAACTACGGGACGGCGACCCCCACCGCATCCAAGCCCTTTAAGATCAATCCCGTCGCCTCGTTTGATTCGCCTTGGGCGCTGGCCTTTCTGCCGGATCAGAGAATGCTGGTTACCGAAAAACCCGGCAGGTTGTGGCTGGTCACCGCGGCGGGCGTAAAAACGCCGATCACTGGCGTGCCGCGCGTACACTTTGAAGGACAGGGCGGATTGCTGTTCGTCGCCACTGCGCCGAACTTCGCGCAGAGCCGGCAAATCTATCTTACATATTCCGAACCTGGCGAAGGCGGCGATGGCTTGGCGCTTGCCCGGGCAACGCTCGATCTCGGCGCGGCTCGACCGACGCTCAAAGGCCTTCAATTCCTATGGCGGCAACTGCCCCGCGGCAATGGCGGGCAGTTCGGCGGCTACATCGCGTTCTCACCGGACGGGCGCTATCTTTTCCTTACCTCCGGCGAGAGGCAGCGGTTTACCCCGGCGCAGGACCCCGACCAGGCGCTTGGCAAGATTCTGCGACTGACGCTGGACGGCAAGCCTGCGCCCGGCAACCCCGGCGCGGGTAAGGTTGGCGCCACGACGATTGGCATCATCGATCCGCCGGCAAATACCGGTTCCGCCGCGACCGCGCCGGTACGCAAGGCCACGATACCAGGCCCGAACCTGACCCAGGCGGAGACATGGACGACCGGTCATCGAAACCCCTACGGGCTGGCGTTCGATGCGAAAGGTCGCCTTTGGTCGACCGAAATGGGTCCGCAGGGCGGTGACGAGTTGAACCTGATCGAACCGGGCAAGAACTATGGGTGGCCGGTCGTGTCGTACGGCAAAAACTACGACGATACGCCGATCGCCTCTCCTGTCGGCAAGGCGAAATTCCAGCAGCCGGCGCTGTATTGGACCCCGATCATCGCGCCGGCCGGGCTCACCTTCTATGACGGCACGATGTTTCCGCAGTGGCGCGGCTCCGCGTTCGTCGGTGGACTGGCATCGGAAGCGCTGATCCGCATCGCATTCGACGGCGCGGTCCCCAGCGAAGCGGAGCGGTGGACGATGGGCGCGCGGATCCGCGCGGTCATGGCCGGCCCGGACGGGGCGCTATGGCTGCTGGAAGACGGACCTGGCGGGCGACTGCTCCGCCTGTCATCCAATCGCGCAGGGTGAGCGTTCGACAGGGGTAGCAGCATCAAATCTGCCGAGGGGCGCTAGGTCCGACGCGTGGTTTATAGCTCGACTAACGACTTAAAGGCCACATGGACCCAGTTGCGGGAATTTGGGCGCCCTTACCCGCTTGCAAACTTGTAGTAAAAATTCGTGATCGCTTGTTGTCAACGATTCTACCAGTGTTAAGTGCCGTGCGTCGCTTGGATGGGATGCTCGCTTCTCTATCCGCTAGGCTGCCCGGCTGATTCTATTCTCGAGCAGCCCGGCTATACGGCAACTCTCAACTGGCCGGCTAAATAGGTAGCCCTGGATGTTACCGCAGCCCTCGCCGCGCAACAGGTCGAGCTGGTGGGTATCTTCGACCCCCTCTGCGGTCGTTTCCATGTGCAGCGCGGTCGCCAGGTCGACGATCGCGCGGACGATCGCCGCGGCGCTCGGATCGCTGGCGATGCTGGTGATGAACGAGCGGTCGATCTTGATCTTGTCGAACGGGAAGCTGCGCAAGTAGCTGAGCGACGAATAGCCGGTGCCGAAATCGTCGAGCGCGACGCGGATCCCCATCGCCCGCAGCTTGTGCAGCAACGCAATCACCGGCCCCTCGCCGTCGAGGAACACCGATTCCGTGATCTCGATCTCGAGCCGGTCGGGCGCCAGGCCACTATGGGCGAGCGCCTGAAGTATGATCGCCTGGAATCCGGTGTTGCGGAACTGCAGCGGCGACACGTTGACCGCGACACGCACATGCTCGGGCCAGTGCATCGCCTGACGACAGGCCTCTTGCATGACCCATTCGCCGATTGCGATGATCAGCCCGGTATCCTCGGCGATCGGGATGAATTCGACGGGAGGAACGATGCCGCGCTGCGGGTGATGCCAACGCACCAGTGCTTCGAACCCGCCGATCCGGTCCGCTTTCAGGTCGAACACTGGCTGGTAGTTGAGGACGAACTGGCCTTCCTTGATCGCCTCGCGAAGGTCGAGTTCGACTTGCCGACGCCAGCGCGCCGCGGCGTCGAGCGCGGGTTCGAAGAAGCGGAACACACCGCGACCGTCTTCCTTCGCAAAATACAGCGCGAGATCGGCATTCTTGAGCAGTTCATCTGCGTCCTTGCCGTCAACCGGACCGATCGCGATGCCGATGCTGACCGCCGTCGCGATCTGGTGGCCATCGGCTTCGACGGGCTGGCGCATCATGTCAAGAATGCTCTGCGCGAGCACGCGCGGCCGATCGGCATCAAATTGGCCCGACAGGATCACCGCATATTCGTCCCCGCCAAGCCGCGAGACCAGCCCGTCGGGCGCAACCTCGCTCAACATCGTGCCGATCGCTTTCAGCAACGCATCGCCGACTGGATGGCCGAGCGTGTCGTTCACGCCTTTGAAGCGATCGAGATCGAGACACAGCACCGCTATCCCTCCGCCGGTACGCCCGGCCTGAAGGATTGCCCGGTCGAGCGACTGGCGAAAATAGGTCCGGTTTGGCAGGCCGGTGAGGACATCGTGGAATGCGAGATGCGTGATCCGGTTCTCACGGTCGAGGATACCGACCGACATCCGATTAAAGCTGGCGGCGAGCCTGCCGATCTCGTCGCGACCCTTCACGACGATATTGGCTCGACTCCCCTCCTCCAGCGCGCGCGCTGCGGCGTCCAGCGCGGCGATCGGTCCGGCGATCCCCCTTGCCAGACGCCGGCTGCCGAGCACGACGAGGATCAGGCCGGCTAGCCCTGCAAGCGCGATGCCCGCCTGCAACGGCAGATACGGGGTCAGTGCGGCGTTGAGCGGATAGCGGATCAGGATCGCCGCCTGCGGTCGACGCGTCAGACCGGCCAGCGGCTTGGCGATAGCGAACGCGCGGCCGGTTGACAGGTTGAGCGTGGCAAGCGTTCGCGTCGATTGCGATGCATCAACCAAATTGTCGATCGCTGACGCCGATCCGATCGACCTGTCTGCCGCGTGCCAGCGCCCTGCACCATCGCTGCGCAAAATGGTCGCGATCAGCGGGATCGCGGACAGCCGTTCGAGCGCGTGCATCTCGGTGGCGTCGAGTCGCACCGCGAACACCACCCAGCCCACCTGCGTCGGTGCCATCACCGGTGACAGGATCAGTCGGTATACCTGCCCCGCCACGACCACCACCGCGTCGCGCCGTCCGTCCGGAACCGCGAAGGGAAACCGGGCGACCGTCGCCGCAAGTGCGCCTGAGGGGCCGGTAACCTGACCGTCCTGATCGACCACGAACGCGGCGGTAACCTCGGCCCGGTGGGAGATATTAACGAGCGCGGACGCGATCGTCGGCTGATCCCCGCTGGCAACCGCAGCGCGAAATCCGAAATCTCGTGATAACAGGTCGGCCGACGCGATCAGCGACTGCGACCTGAGTGTCCAGATCCGGTCGTAGACGCTGCCGCTGGCAATAAGTTCTTGACGCACGGAATCACGCGCGTGCGTCCAGATCATCGCCTGAGCGACGCCAGCGAGCAGCACCAGGGTCACCGCGAACAGACTCGCATACAGCACCGACAGCTTGGTCCGGAGATGGCGGAACCGCGGCGGGCGCAGACTCATCACCGGTGCAGCACGAAGGTCGTGGCAAAGCCGGTGGCGACGACGTCGATCGGCTGGGACGCGGTGCTGCCAGGCGCGCGGATCGAAGGGTGCCAGACGCGGACCGTGCCAATCCCCGCGGGTATACCGGTAATGCTGACATGCCCCGCCTGGTCGGTCACTGCGGCAAACGGCGTGGCTGTGACGAACACGAACCCGCTCATCGAATCATGAATGTTGCAGCCGAGCGGGACCACGCCCGGACGATCGAAGAGGACAGTCCGCGCATCCTCTCGCCCGTAGAGTTTCAGGTCGAATTTCTTGGTCTTGGAAAACGAATAGACGTGATGACGGACCCGGTCGCGGTTGGGGAAGCCGACCGTCGCGCCGACGGGGACGATCAGCACATGCGGCTGAAACGCGATGTCGCGCTGTTCGATCAGATAAGGCCCGCGCACCGTCACCCCCGGCGCTTTAGGCGTCTCGATCGTGACTACCGCGCCGATCAGAGGCTTCCCGTCGAAGCCACGGACATCGATCGCCACCGTGGCGGCATGCGCAGCCATGGGCAACGCAAGCGCGGCGATCATCGAAATCAGACGGAAGACGGAAGCGTGCATAGACCGTCCTCTAACGGTCGGAAGATTGCGAACCCGTAAACGTCATCGATGCTCGCACACGTCACTTTTGACCAAGCTACGCGATGATGGCCGGGCATGGGAGACCGAGAATTAACCAATGGTCTCCATGGGATGCCAGATGATTCGCATTTCGCCTTCGACCGTCGCCGGGTACATCGCCAAGGCCGTAGTGGCGACCGCCGTCGTGACAGCGACCCCAACCGAGGCGCACGAGGGTCGCGCGGGCGGCAAGCTGATGCTGACCAACGGCGTCAGCTCGATTGAGGGCAGTTCGGGCGGCGGCATCTCCACCTGGGCGGTGATCGCCGGTAACGAAACCGTCGATGGGATCGGCGGGTCCGCGCACGTCTCGGCCATCCTGCTGCCGGACTATCGGTGGGAAAGCCATGGCGCGGCTATCGGCATTCGCGACCGGCTAGAACTGAGCTATGCCCGACAGAATCTTGACACTCGGGACGTCGGTGAGAAGCTTGGTATCGGCCGTGGCTATACGCTCAATCAGGACGTGTTCGGTGCCAAGCTGCGTGTCGCCGGAGATGCAATCTATGGCAGCGCCTACCTGCCGCAGATCGCGATCGGCGTGCAGTACAAGCACAATCTTGATCCGCGGATTGTCGCCGCGGTCGGCGGGCGCCACGCCAGCGGCACCGATATCTATGTGGCTGCCACCAAGCTCCTCCTGCGGCAGAGCATCCTGCTGGGCACCACCATCCGCTACACCAAGGCCAACCAGAACGGCCTGCTCGGGTTCGGTGGTGATCGCGGCGCAAACCGCACCGTCCAGGTCGAGGGCACGCTCGGCTATCAGATCTCGCGCCAACTAATCGTCGGTGGCGAATACAGGTCGAAACCCGACAATCTAGGGTTTGCCAAAGAGAATGAGTGGAAGACCGCCTATGCCGCTTATGCGATCAACAAAAACGTGACCGCGACTGCGGCCTATGTCGATCTCGGATCGATCGCGACGGCGGAGCGCCAACGCGGCGGCTTCCTATCGCTCCAGACCGCCTTCTAAGGGACGTTTCCCATGCTTCTGCTTGCCCTGTTCCTCCTCATCCAGACGGCACCCGCGCCGACGGGCGAGGATCCGGTCGCGCCCTATGCAGTTAGCGATACCAATGCCGGCGGCAGTCGGTTCAAGGGAGTTGCCATGCTCGAGGCGTTTCACGGCGTGGCCGGTATCGACCGGATCGTCGACGATCTGGTAACGACGAGCCAAGGCGATCCGCGGATCGGCGACATCTTCAAGGGGCAGGACATGATCCGCCTCCGCCGCACGCTGAAGGAGCAGTTTTGCGTCCTATTGAACGGCAGCTGCCACTACACCGGTCGCGATATGGCGACTGCGCACAAGAACCTCGGGATCCAGGCCAAAGACATGAATGCGCTGGTTGAAAACCTTCAGGCCGCCATGCGTCACGAGGGTGTGACATTTCCAGCCCAAAACGCCTTCCTCGCCAAGCTTGCGGTAATGAAGCCGAACGTGGTCACCCGTTAGAAAACTGACCTAATCCCAAACATTCAGAAGCTCTTTTTGGCTCCCAACTTCGGCCGCTCGTTTACATTGCGGCAGCGATCGTCGGAGCGGCAGGGTTTGAGACTTTCCTGCCGATCGTCACCTTTACCGGGGAATGGCCGGTTTAGCGGAAACCGGGCTTTCCTGAAGCGGCCAAGTTAGCCTTCGTGGAGACTAAATTTTTGCCGATTGAGGACCGCCTGTTCTTTGCCGTCATATACCAAAAGACGGCAGTCCCACACCGCCGTAATCGCGGGTCAATCGGCTGTTTGGCCAACAATTTTGATGCGTTCAATCGTGCTGCGGGTGTCCGCTCAGCATCAGTTGCCCGTCAGCGAGAAAGTCTTTGCCACTACAATCGTGAGGCTGTCTTCATGCGGGACCTCGTCGAAGGTTCCGTCGGGATTTGCCGTGTCACGGAGCCCACGCCATTTATGCGCGTATTCCAACCCAACTCCGAGCCCCGCTTCCTCGTCTACGGAGGTGTAGCAACTATAAGGCTTCCCTTCCACACCCGGTGGTTGTGGACCGGTTACGCAGCAAGGTTGCGGCACTTCGCACGTCGCTCGGCGCCGAAGCATACGCAGAGAAGATCCGCATCAGTTTCTTTTCAAGCTGCCGTACTTGTGGTGCATGTCGCGTCTATCACGATCTCCTGGCCAAGGCCTTTGATGCGGCCTGTATCGTGTGGAGCGGTAAGGACGCTGCCGCATCACGCCGACCACCGCAGTCAAATATCAGCGGGTAAGAAACGACAACGCCGCCCGCGGGGGCGGCGTTGTCGTTGTAAGGGTGGTTGCGGGGACGTGCAACCGCTTTAATTTCTCGACCCACTGTCGTTGCTGACGCCATTATTTGGTTCAACGAATACCCGCCTTAAGCTTCTGATATCGAACCGAAAAAAGCAACCAGATGTCACGACCTCTCTGGATCACGGTGCGCTAAAATACGCGGCTCTGCTTTTATGTGATCAGGGCGAGATGTTCTGAGATGGAGCAAAATAGGTGATGACGGTAACGGACGCAAACCGTCTAACGATGTTCACGATAATGATCTGCGCGACGGCGGCGCCTGCGACCCTGAATCTTAACAAGTCGATCCGAGAAATTCGCAGCCAAAGGCACTTTATATCGCCTTATGCCGCCTGCCTTCGAAACCGCCGGACCGCAAGCCAGCGCACCAATGGCTTGGAACCCTCGAGCAAGATTAGGAGAACGATACCCATGCCGGTCGCAAGCGCCAGATCTGTCCAGTCGAGCGATCCGAACTTCAACAGCGCGTGCGCGCGCGGGACGAACAGGATCACGGCGGTCACGCTGGCGATGGCGACGAAAACATAGCGCAGCGTTGCATTGTGCCGAACTAGCGCCTCACCCAGCGCTGCGCGGAACGACCGGTTGACCATGATCAGCGCGACGATTTCTGCGACCATTGCGAAAAACACCAGCGCACGAAGCTGCATCTCGGGCATTCCGCTTCCCGTCTTCAGGAAGACGACGGTTGCAAGCATTACGAAGGCGATGCCTCCCTGGAACACGCTCCACGCCATCATGCTCAGCGAAAAAAGCGGTTCGGCGGGGTTCCGCGGCGCGCGCGTCATGACGTCGCCCTCGTCGCGCTCCGCCTCGAAGACGAGCGCGCAGACAGGGTCGATCACCATCTGCAGAAGAGCGATGTGGATCGGGCCGAGGATAAGCGGCAGCCCGAAACACAAGGGTAGCAGGGCAAGTCCTGCGATAGGGACATGAACCGCAAAAATGAAGGCCATTGCCTTACGGATATTATCGTAGATCCGGCGACCAAGCCGGACGGACTCGACGATCGATCCGAAGTCGTCGTCAAGCAGGACGATCGCGGCCGCCTCGCGCGCAACGTCGGTGCCGCGCTTGCCCATCGCGATGCCGATATGCGCAGCCTTGAGCGAGGGCGCGTCGTTGACGCCATCCCCAGTCATCACAACGACCTCGCCATCGGCCTTAAAGGCCTGCACGATCCGCAACTTCTGTTCAGGAAGAATCCGAGCGAAGACCGTCACGGTCTTCAATCGGTCGGCAAGTTCGGCGTCGTCGAGCGTCGACAGCTCGGTGCCGGTCAACACCTCGCCCTGGGCGATCCCGGCCTGTGTCGCGATCGTTCGAGCGGTGGCGGCATAGTCGCCGGTGATCATCACGACGCGGATACCGGCGCGTCGGCATTCGGCCACCGCAGCGGGGACGCTGCGCCGGATCGGATCGGCTAACCCGACCAGCCCGGTCAGCGTGTAGGTATAGCCACGCTGGGAAGCCGGCCAGTCGCGCGCGCCGGGCACCGCGGTAGCGACTGCAAGTACGCGTATGCCGCGTATGGCCATGGAATCCACGGCAGCTGTCATTGCCAAACGGCCTTCGTCCGATAGATCGCACAGATCTGCCACTGCCTCGGGCGCGCCTTTGGCGGACAGGTTCAGCGCATCGCCGTCTGCCCAGATGTTCGACATCGCCAGAAGATCCGGACGCAAGCCGTAGGCGTGCACCAGCGTGCCGCCAGGTGCCGCAATCGATGGAACTGCCCGGCGCGCGTCGTGCAGAGCTATGTCCATCGGATCAGTAGGGTCAGGCGCACTCGCCGCGGCCGCCGTTTTCAACAAGAGATGGTATAGGTCCGGTATGACGACACCAGGCCCCGTTTCGATCGTCTCGCCGTTTGGTAGCCACAGCGCCGCCAGCGACATCCGGTTCTCGGTCAACGTCCCGGTCTTGTCGCTGCATAGCACGGTTGCAGATCCCAGCGTCTCAATCGCCGCGGCGCGGCGGGTCAGCACCCCAGCCTTGCCGAGCCGCCAGGCCCCCATGGCGAGAAACACCGTCAGTACGACGGGAAACTCTTCGGGCAGCAACGACATGCCGATCGCGATGCCAGCAAGCAGCGCCTCGATCCACCCGCCGCGCATAAACCCGTAGAGCAGCACGACCAGCAACGCTACGATTCCGCCCCCGACCGCGCACCATGTGACGATCCGCGTCGTCTCCAAGCGAAGGCGCGGGGCTTCGGTCTCCAGGGTCGCGAGCGACTGCCCGATCCGGCCGATCTCGCTACGAGGTCCGGTCGCCATCACCCGCGCAATTCCTGCACCGCGCGCGACCAGTGACCCGGAATAGACATAAGGTTGGCCATCGCCGCCGGGACGACGCGTACCAGCGATGCTCCTGGTATCGCCGGCGACCTTACCGACGGGGAGCGATTCACCCGTAAGCAGCGACTCGTCAGTCTGCAGATCCGCAGCCTCCATCAACATGCCGTCGGCGGCGATGCGATCACCCTGCTCCAGCACGATTAGGTCATCGCATACCACGTCCCGCCCAGCGACATGTAGGCGCGTGCCATCCCGGATCACGACGGCCCGCGGAGCCGACAGGTCGCACAAAGCCTCCAGCACATGTTCGGTTCGAGCCTGCTGGATGACGGTCAGGCCGACCGACAATGTCGCGAAGCCAAGTAGGATCAATGCTTCGGTCCGGTCGCCGAGCAGGAGATAGGCGCCGCCGCCAGCAATCAACAGCGCCAGCATCGGCTCGCGCATCACCTCCATCACTATCCGCAATACAGATCTGCCGCGCGCGCGCGGAAGCTCGTTGGGGCCGTCGGTCGCGAGCCGTGCTGCCGCCGCCTGAACGCTCAAGCCGATAGGGATGCCGTCCGTCACCGCGACAGCAGGATCGGTAGACGCGACTTGTTGAGTAAACTGCGGGTAACGCCGCCGAAGACGATATCCCTGACCCTGGAATGTCCGAACGCCCCGACAGCAAGCAGGTCGGTATCTTTCTTCAGTGCAAAATCTTCGAGCGTTTCCGCGTCGGGACGCACATTGCCGCGGAGCTGTATCCACTCTGCACGCAGACCGTGCCGAACAAGATGACGGACCACGTCTGCGCCGCTCTGCGCGGTTAGCTTCTCCTCATCGCCATATCCCCCAATCGTCACGACGGTGACATTGGCAGCCGGCTCGGCCAGCATGACCAAGTCGCTCAAAGCGCGACGCGCCTCCGGACCGTCCTTCCAGCCCAGGACCGCGTTTTGCACGGGGGTGAACTCCTTGCCCTTAGGCAGGATCAGGACCGGGGCGCCTGTGCCCATGACGATCGTCTCAGTTACATGGAGCCGCAGCCACTGCGTTTCCCAAAGCGCCTCGCCACCGACAATGACCATATCCGCAATAGGACCAGCGCGGCCGGCGCGTCGTACCAGGGCACGGATATCATCATGTAGACCAAGCACACGGATCGACGCCGTCGATCCCGCGACCATGGTGGACACCTTTTTGATCCGCGCAGCCTGCTCCTCGTCCATGGTCCATTCCGGTATGTACATTGCCGTCATCGACGCGAGCGCCGGAATCAAGACGGGATTGGGGGTGAGGATCTCGATCGTCAGATCAGCAGCCATTCGCTCGGCAATCTTCACTGCAAATCGGATGAGCGGATTAGCGTGAGCCGAGTTTTCGACGACGAGCAGGATGTCCTTGACCATAATCGGTGTACCCTTGGTTTTCGCTTGGAGAGAGCGCACCGCGTCGCAAGCAACGGCCTGCTTGAATGCGCTGCCGTTTGCGCGGATCAGAGGCTCGGTGCCGGCTCACACGGCCGTTCCGACCAGCCGACCGACCCCCGCCGTCAGCGCCATCGCTAGCGCGCCCCAGAAGGTGACCCTGATTGTTGCAGTCCAGACAGGAGCGCCACCTGCGCGCGCGCCTACCGCACCCAGCAACGCCAGGAACAACAGCGAAGCAACGGCCTCGACGACGACCAGCCAGGTCCCTGGCGCAAAAATTACGATGCCGAGGGGCAAGGCGGCCCCCGCAGTGAACGTTGCCGCCGACGTCAGCGCTGCTTGGACGGGGCGCGCAGTCGTCATCTCGGAGATGCCGAGTTCGTCATGGGCATGCGCCGCCAGTGCGTCCTTGGCCATCAGTTGTCGCGCCACGATGTCCGCGGTGGCGGCATCGACGCCGCGATTGACGTAGATGCAGGCAAGTTCCTCGATCTCACCGGCGACGTCGGTCGCCAATTCTGCTTGTTCACGGGCTAGGTCGGCGCGCTCGGTATCGGCCTGACTGCTGACAGAGACATACTCGCCGGCGGCCATCGACATGGCACCCGCGACCAACCCGGCCACGCCGGCGATCAGAATGTCACCAGGTTTCGCGGCCGCAGCCGCGACGCCAATAATGAGGCTTGAGGTCGAGACGATGCCATCGTTGGCCCCCAGCACGGCAGCACGGAGCCAGCCGATACGGGACACCAGATGGCGTTCAGCGTTAAAGTGCAACCTAGTCATCGCGGCGTTCGCCTTTTTTCGGGACTGCCGTCGCGTTCCCCCGCATCGGCATGAGCACCGGGGGTGAACGCTAATGGGTCGACCACCATGGCTCCATACGTAGTTCCCGCGATCACGATCGCCACGACGGGTAGCGCCAGGGAAGCCGGAGGACGCGCATCCTCCACGCCGGGGTGTAGATCAGCGCGCTTCGTCCCGGTGATAAACGCGTCGATCAGATTGTCCTTCGTCAGCAGCGACATGGCGATGACGGCGATGATATGCAGTGCGATCAGCCCGAGCAGGACGTTGGCCAGCGCCTGATGGAGGCCGCCTTCGGTTTCGCGCTGCATCGCGGCGCCAGTGTAGATGATGCCGGCCACCGTCCCGAGCAGCGCGATGATCGCAAGGCCGCCAAGAGCATTGTGGCCAATCGACCGCCCAGCCTTACCGGAGAAAAGACCATTGATGTGATGCGCGATCTGACGGGGCTTCAGGAAATCGCTGAAGCGTGCGTGCTCTCCGCCGACGAAACCCCAAACGATCCGGAATGCAATGAGGATCGCGGCGATCCATCCGGCCGGCACATGCCACGCCGCAAGCGCGCTATCCTCTTCCGACGATAGGAACGCGATCAGGATCGTCGCGACCAGCAGCCAGTGGAACAGGCGCACCGGCAAATCCCACACGCGAATACGCGCGGGCGACGGTAGGGCCGCAGACGAGAGGGGGGGCGTCGAAAGGTTGGGCATTGTCACCTCCGTGGAGGTAACGAAATCCGCTGAACTCCTGACGAAAACCTGACCCGGCCGGCAATCTCGTCAGACACCGTCGATCAGCAGTTTGGCGCTGCCGTTCCTTCAGAGCGGTTACCACCAAGCCGTTTCTGCCAGTCCACCCGCGTTAATACGACCAGCGCTGCGATCATGAACACCTGGATAGCAATGCTCGCCGGGCTGGTGAACGTCTTCAGGAACTGATCGCCCATTGACGTCCTCTGCATACCCTTGGCCGTTACCGCGTAGATCGAATAAGACACCATCCGCCCCGCGAAGAAGGCGCCGGTAAAGCCAGCGAGACGGACGCGAGCGAGGCCCGCCGCTTCAAATAGCTGCGCCGACGGCAACGGTGAAAGCGCAAACAATCCCAGCGCCAGGAGTCCGCCGGGTTTGTTCCGTTCGAGCGCGTAGCGTGCTGCCGCCAGATTGCCGCGGATACGTACCGGGACACGCCGACCAAGCATGCGGGAGGCGTGGGCCAGGGCAAAGCGACCGGACGCGGCGGCAAGCGTTCCGATCAGAATGATTGCCACCGCGGGCATCCGCGTGCCTAGACCATAAAGCACAAGATAGACCCAGTCAGCGGGCCGAACGCCGGCATGAGGTTCACGCCCAGCACGATCACGAACAAGATCAAATAGCTGTTCAGTCCGTCCTCGTCTTTCTGATGCTAAACATCACGTTGGTAGAATGCCGCGAAGGTAACGCGGAACAGTGCGCCCCCGCCGGGAGCGTCTTCGACCGTGATCGCTCCGCCATGTGCCTGCGCAAGCCGCTGGACGATGCCAAGCCCAAGGCCCGCTCCGTCGGTCTTGCGTCTGTCCTTGCGCCAGAAACGGTCGAAAATGTGGGGGACGTCTTCGTCCAAAATACCGGGGCCGTGATCGCGCACACTGATCTGTGGCCCGGGTCCGGCTGTCACCTCTATCGGAGTGTTGCCGGCCGCATGAGCCAGCGCGTTGTCGATCAGATTACGATAGATGCGATAGATCGCCTCGGCATGGCCAAGGGCCGTCGTATCACCGAAGCACGCGAAGCGCAGGTCGCGCTGCGATTCGAACACCTTGGGTGCCATCGCGGCGACAATGTCCCGACCGATATCGGCAAGATCCACCGGCGTATCGGGCTCCACCGCCATGGCGTCCGCCTGCGCGAGATCAAGCATTTGCCCGACGAGCCGTGTCATATGCTGGGTGTCTGCTTGAAGGTCATCGCGCAATCGGCTTGGCGGCAGTTTATCGAGCGAAAGCTGCATGATCGACAAGGGTGTCCGCAGCTCGTGAGCGGCATTGGCCGTGAAGCCGCGCAGGATCGCCATCGTCTCGTCCAGCCGAGTGAGCGCGCGGTTGACGGCGCGGACAAGCGTGTTGACCTCGCGCGGTTCGGGCGCTTCGGAGCGGCGGACAAGCACGTTGTCGGGATCGAGCGCATCCACTTCGGCCTCTGCACGCTTCAGCGGCCGCAGGACGCGGCGGACCGCAAAGATATTGAACAGCAGCAGGAGCAGCGACAGCGGGATCAGCGGCAGGACGACATGCTGGACGATTTCGTTGACGATCACCGGCACATAGGGGCGGATGCCGTCGCCTTCGAACTGCATGAACAGCCAGCGTTGCTGTCCCTCCTGCACGACGGAACGGACGCCCGAAATGCGGTAACCGTCGGCAACGCGATCACGGCGGGTCCAGTCCATCAGCACGCCAGCGCGATCACCAGAGCGCAGCGCTGCAGGCTCATTCGCTTCCGGCTCGACATAGCGGGCCGCCCAATGCTCCGCCCCCGGCGGCCCGGCCAGCAGATCAGGTGCGAGCGTGGTCGACCCTGCCGCCTTGCTCGCTTCCAGAGTCAGAAGTTCCTGCGCGAGCGACTCCGGCTGGCTGCTATAGGTGAAAACGACGATGCCGACGTCCAGCGCTGCGAACAGCAGGGTGAAGGCGGCCAGCCGTGTTGCGATCTGCCGGAACAGCGTTGGCCCAACCGGCCCCTTCTTGCTGTTGCCCGCTCTATCCATGGTCAGCCGGCTCATACACCGCAACCGGCGCGAACAGCGCATAACCGACGCCGTGGACGGTGCGGATCTGCACATCGGCTCCGGCTGCGTTCAGTCGCTTGCGCAACCTGGAGATACACGCCTCCAGCGCATTGGGCGTGACTTCGGCATCCATCGAATAGAGCGCGCCCTCCAGCGCGGGCTTCGCAACGACACGCCCGGCACGCCTTAACAGGCATTCGAGCAGGTCGACCTCGCGCGGCGTCGCATCAACGGCCAGGCCGGCGACAGCGACACTGCGTTCGGCCGAATGGAGCATGACGTTACCGGCGGTCAGTTCGGTGCCGAGCGACGCGCCGGGGCGACGGAGCAGAGCACGGCAGCGGGCGGCAAGTTCTGCAATCTGGAACGGCTTGACCAGATAGTCGTCAGCGCCAGCATCGAGCCCCAGCACACGGTCATCAAGGCCGCCACGCGCGGTCAAGATCAGGATCGGCATCATATCCTGCCGTCGCCGCAGCCCGCGAACCAGATCCAGGCCTTCGCCATCGGGCAGGCCGAGATCGAGCAGCATCAGGTCATAGTCGTTGATCTTCAGCGCATGCTCGGCGCCATCGACCGTCTCGCACCAATCGACCGCAAAGCCCTGCCGGTCGAGACCCTCGCGGATCAGGCTCGCAAGGCGCGCATTATCTTCAACCAGCAATAGGCGCATTGTCGATGTCCGTCCCTTCTGCCGCCCGCTTGTACCCAGTAATCATCGCCAGCGGCAGGTTCTCGCGGTGGCGGACGCTTTCGACGATCGCGCCGAGGACGTGGAGCGCGACGGCGCCGACCAGGACGTTGGCCGTGACTTCATGCAGCGTCTCTACCCACGACACGCCCCAAAAGGTGTCGAGGCCCATCATCCATCCGGTCGTGCCAACCGTCGCGAGCAACACCAGCAGCAGCACGATCATTGCCGCTCCCGCTGGATTATGACCGACATAGCGCGGCTCGCGCTTTGCCAGCATCGCAGCGAAATAGGTGACCAGCTGACGCGGGCCAGGCACGAAGCTGGCGAAGCGGGCATGATTCCGCGCGAGGAGACCCCAAACGAGCCTGACGATCAGCGCCGTGATGACGGCGTAACCGACGTAGATATGCGGGCTTTCCGCATGCCGGAGAAAAGTCAGGTTGGCGATGACGCCACCCGCGACCGTCCAGTGGAAGATACGGACGACTGGATCCCACACCCTTGCCCGACGGGGGACCAGGCCAGGGGTGGGCAGAGCGGCGACGGGGGCGGTCGTGGCCATGATCAGTCGACGTTGTTCTGGACGACCGCGCCGGTCACCGGGTTGAAGTAGACTTCAGCGCGCTTGCCGTCCTTGGTGTGAGCATAGATTTCATAGCAGCTGCCCGAAACCTGGAAGACCTTGATGTCGCGATAGCCCATCTTGGCGATCTTCGCCTTCATCTGAGCCTGGGTGAGCCACTTGGCCGGCGGGAGCTTGGTGCAAACCGGGGCGGCGCTTGCGATCGATGCCAGCGACAAGGTTGAGGCTGTAAGGGCGAGCTTTAGCATCGTTACAGGTTTCATCTGGGACAATCCTTTGTGATCGGGGAACTGCCCCGGCCAGATCGAACTGCGCCCACGGCCTGACGAAAAGCTGACGGAGGTTTTTGCCTTCACGATCGGTGTGTCAGGCCGGCGTCAGGATAGCCTCCCACAAGTCAGTCGTCGCCGCTGTCGGCGCATACCGGAGATTGATATGAACCGTTCCCTGTTCGCAGCGGCCGCGACGTTTGCCGCTCTGTTATCGTCCACCGCGATGGCCGCTCCACCGGAAGGCAAGCCGCTCTCGGCGCAGACTCGCACCAACCTCGAAGCCGCAATGCATGGCGAAGCCTATGCCAACCTCAAATATCTTCGCTATGCCGATCAGGCACAGGCCGCCGGCAAACCGGCGCTCGCCAAGCTGTTCCGCGCGTCGGCAAACATCGAGGCAAACGAGCATTTCGATCGCGAGGCACAAGCACTTCAGCTCGGAGGTGCGAATAGCGCCAATCTCGAAGACGCGATAGCCGGGGAGCATTATGAGAACGTCACGATGTACGTGAACTTCGCCAAGCAGGCGCAGGCCGACGGAGATGTGAAAGTTGCGGCGATGTTCCGACAGATCGCGGTCGACGAAGGCACGCATTACGATGCGTACAAGGCGGCGCTTACAAAGCTGGCTCTGAAGTAAGTGAGCGCCGATGTCGACCGGCCATCCCGCCGGTCGACCTCCCGCTTTTGGACCCGGTCACAGTCGCCTACCCAAGCGGTGCGGCTGTATCGAGCGCTCCCTTGGAGACGGACAGCCTCGGAAAATATGCACACTTCTAAGCTTGAAAAGCGATCTTGTTTCGAGAAAGGCTGTCTTAAGATTGCTCTTTCACCCGCAGGCTTTGCTAGATGGTTTTCGTGGATCAACGAAATCAGTCAATGTTCGATTATTGTATTTGGCAAGCCGTCAATATACAATCTAAATTACACACCTAGATACTGCTTCACTTAGTGAAGTCTATTATACTTTGTTATAAATTCGTGGGCCCAAATTTAAATGTCAACACACCTTACGTTTCAGGTATATTGCCTTGACGTCCACCGTGAAATGACTGACATTCTTAGCGCGGGCCGGGCCCCTCTGACGATTGTCTTGCGACAAACGTGATGTCGGACCGCATCGGGTTATCTCGATGTCTAGGCCTGGCCTGTTTGCCTGCTTTCATCGGGACTGATCCGATCGTTCAATCGATGGTTGGAGAGCGGCTTTGCATATATTTTCCTACAAACTGACCCAGGTGCACGCGCGGCTGGACGAGCAGATTCGCGCCGAGATAAAGCAGCGCATCCCCAATAGCTTGCGGCTGTTTCGCCTGAAACGCCTGCGCCTCGAGGTGAAGGATCGGCTGCGCACCCGCGCGTTACGGCTGCAATTGAACTGAACCGACGCACCGCAGCGTCGTTGTAGAATCATCGCCCGCAAGGATCAGCTTTACCGATCAGAATGGATCGGAATGGCAACAGGAGAACGAATATGGCCTATTTTCTAACCGCCGGCTTGGCGCTTGCCGCCACCGGCGCCGCACTCGGCATGACCGTAGATCACCAGAACGAGGTGGATCATCGCAGCGGTCCGGTCACCGTCAAATATCGCGGCGACGTCGTCATCACACACAAGCAGGTGGGCGCGGTCGCACCAGGTGGAAGAGCGTCGTCGCTACGCTGCAACTGGGCGGCAAGCATGTCGGTCGCACGTCACGCGGTCGCGGCGTCGGGTACCAGGCTGTTGCGCAGCATTGACAGCAGACCCGTAGTTTCGGGCACGCGGCCCGGCTGGTGCGTCGCGAGCCATGGCGCCATCAAGAAGGAGGTCGCGGCAAAGGCGGCGGACATGCAGCAACATCTGATGACGTTGGCGCAGGAAGACGAGCAGATGCTGCGCATCGAGCTCGACCGGATCCACGGTCCGCAGCGCGCTGGATGATCCGGCGCGTTCGATTGGCGGGCGTGCTTGGCGCCGCGAGTTGCGGCCTGATCATGCCTGCATTTGCACAGGATGCCCGGCCGGCGACCTTCGAGGTAATGAGCGAGGAGGAACGGCGCGGGCTGAGCTGGAGTGAGAGACGTGCCGCGCTGGCGGGCGATCTTCGCGTCTCGCGCGGTCGGCTTGATGCATCGGCGCGAACGGTAACGCTTCGAAACAGCGTGCGACACGGCGGTGCCGATGCGGTCGTCGACCTGTCGGTGGGAACCGGTTGGGATCTCGGTGCCGTGCGGATACGCACCGACGCCACAGGCCACGCATTCGCAGGCGCACGAGGGCGAATGGACTATGTCGAGGCAAGTGCATCGGCCAGCTATGCCTATGGTCCGCTCTACGCCACGTTCGGCGTGATCGGCGCGCCCTCGCAGCGTGCAATCGGCGGCAGCAACCTGTATGTCTATGCGACCGCCAACGCCGGTATTCCCGGTACGCCGCTCACGATGCTTGCCGAAATCGGCCACTCATCCGGCAGCGTCAGTGACGTCGTCCGGGCAGAGCGTCTTCGTCCGGGCGGCAGCTACACCAACTGGCGGCTCGGCCTCGAACATCGTCGCAACCGTCTGGCAATCGGCGTCGATTATGTCGGTACCGACATTTCCCGCACCAACCGCGAAAGTCAATCGTCAGACCGGTACAGCCATGAAGACAGGGTTATAGGCCGGGTTCAGCTTTCGTTCTGAGGTTAATGTGGTGCGCGCGTGTTTTACAAAATCGCCTCACCGTACGTATCACACTAGCTATTCGTCACTAGTTCGGACTCAGCCCTTTTCTGATCGACCGCTGTCTTGCCATCTCACGCGACACCTACAGCGCGAGCCGACGGTTGGCGCTGCGCCGGGCGGTTTGGGGCTCGGGCTTCGCCGCTCCTGGTACGATCGCCTATTACGCGGCCTACGCCTACATCGCGTGGCGCGCGGTAACCGGGTCGATCTCCAGCGGCGACCTCACCGTCCTCGCGGCGTCGTTCCTGCGACCCCGCGGACTGCTGGAAGGTTTGCTCACCGGCTTTTCCTCGACCCCTGGCCAAGCACTGTACATCGACGACCTCTTCTACTTCTTTCGGACCGAGCCCGGTATCCGCTCATCGGAGGAGCGCTGCCATTCCCCGATCCCGTTCGCCAAGGCTTTCTCTTCGAGGAGGTAGGCTTTCGATATCCGGGCGCCGAACGGTGGGCGGTGCGGCACCTGTCCTTTGCGCTAGGACCGGGCGAGGTGATCGCACTGGTCGGCGAGAACGGCGCAGGCAAGACGATGCTCGTAAAACTGCTGGCCCGACTGTACGATCCGGTGGAAGCCGTATCCTGCTCGATGGACGCGATCTGCGCGAATACGATCTTGCCGGTCTGCGCGCCGCGATCGGAATAATCTTCCAAGACTTCGTGCGTTACAACCTACCTATCGCAGACAACATCGCGGTAGGTCGTATTGAGGCGCGCGGTGATCGCGAGCGGATCGAGGCGGCAGCCTCCGCTACGCTCGCCGACCGCGTCGTTGCAAAACTGCCCTACGGTTACGACCGGATGATCGGCAAGCAGTTCCGGAACGGTGTCGACCTTTCCGCTAGCAAATGGCAGAAGATGGCGATCGCTCGCGCCTATCCAGATGTTGATCCTCGACGAACCCACAGCGGCTTATGCCGAACTGTTCGAGCTTCAGGCTGCGGGCTATCGATGATCCACGGTGACCCTAAAAATGCCGCACAAACCGGTATTGATGATTTTGGTTAGCGGGCGGTCATTCATGTGGTCCCGCGTCCCTGCTAATCCATCTGACTAACCGCGACGCATGAGCTGCCTGAGGAGGGCACCGAATGCCAATAGCAGCTTGACCAGCTGGAGTGCGGGGTAGACGCAGTCTGGATGACGGATCCGAAGGCAGCCGCACTTTCCCTGCTCGAGCGCCGCGCACCGGGGGCGACGATATGCCCAAGCGAAGTGGCCCGTTCAATTGCACAGGATTGGCGCAGCGCAATGCCTGCAGTCCACGAAGCGATAGACGAGCTAGTCAGCGACGGGCTGGTACAGCTTAGCTGGAAGGGACAGCCGCTTGCAAAACGATCAGGACCGTACAGGATCCGTAATCTTGGGGGCGATTGAAGCTAGGGCTTAGCTTGCGTGCTTTGCCCATTCCAGTATCGAACGTCCGCTCAACAACGTGATATCCAGCAGCTGCGGCTGCGGCGACCCACCAGCGGACGTCCCCGCCCCTTCCCTCGCTTCCCAATTCCCGACAATCAACTCATCGTCGGATATCGGATTGAGAGGGCGGTTGTGATTGTCTTGAAAAAGAGTTCGTGACGATCGTCCCGCCCATCATAACCATCCGAACGCGACGAAGCGCGGCGATATCCGTGGTCGGATCGCCCGATACCGCGACCAGATCGGCTAGAAGACCAGGTTTCACCGTACCCAGCTTGTCAGCGAGATGGAGCGACAGCGCGTTGCCCGAGGTCGCTGCGATCAAGACGTCCGCACGGCGCATCCCCGCATCGACCAGCAATTCCATCTCGCGCACGTTCTGCCCGTGCGCGAACACGCCAGCATCGCCGCCGACGCAGATCGGGACTCCTGCTTTAAGGGCCAGCTTCAGGCTCGAACGACTGAGCGCGACAGCGGGCGGCGCCGGTTCGCTGCCGTTCCAGCCGCGATAATGCGACGTCGCGTCCGATGCGGCGAGCGTCGGGCACAGCGCGATGCGCTTTGCTGCCATGGCTGCAAAGACCGCAGGCGTACCGCCATAGCCATGTTCGATGGTGTCGACCCCGGCGGCCACCGCACGTCGCATACCCTCGGCGGTGGCGGCGTGGACGGCGACCGGTCGCCCCGCATCATGCGCCGCCGCGACCGCTGCCGTGATCTCGGCGAGGCTCAGCGTCGCGCGGCTCTCCTCGCCCGGCCGCCAGCGATAATCGGCGTATAGCTTCACCCAGTCCGCGCCTGCCGCGATCTGACGGCGCACCGCGGCCACCATCTGATCGACCCCCGACACCTCCTCGGCCCCTTGGGGGATGCCGACGCCGGGCTCGAAACCTTTCGGACCATAGGCTCCCAGTGCCACGATCGCCCGCGTCGCGACCGACAGCCGCGGCCCCGGTACGATACCCTGATCGATAGCGGCCTTCAGTCCGAGATCCGCATAGCCCGCGCCCTCCGTGCCGAGATCGCGTTCGCTGGTGAAGCCGGCGAGCAACGTTGCCTTGGCATTTGCGACCGCGCGCGCGGTGCGGAGTGCGAGCGGCTCATGCAGGACCTGATCGTCCCAGCTGGCTTCGTTGTAAGGGTGCAGGAACAGATGCCCATGACCCTCGATCATGCCGGGCATCAGTGTATCCCCGGCAAGCTCGAAGATGCGCGTATCGGCGGGCAGCGAAAGGTCGGGCCCCCCGGCGACGATCCGGTCGCCCGTGACCAGCACCTGCCAGCCGGCATGGACCACCCCATCCGCGCCGTCGAAGACGCCGGCTGGTTTCAGGAGGATCGATGCCGGACCGGACGCCGGCAGCGCCCCCGCGGGTCCAAGTAAAACCGCCGCGGTCGTCAGCATTATCGTCCTCAGCCACCGCATGGTCTTTCCCCCGTTCTCGCCTTACGCTTTGGGTATCCCGAAGACCGAAAAGGACATGTCGAGTGCAGCTACCGTCCGGGCAGCTGACGTCAGCTCGTGCGGATCCACCGCGTCACCGCGTCTGGCTTTCCGCCGCTGCTCCTTCGAGCTTGTCCTGCGTCCGGGTGTCGAAGTCGCAAGCATCATGGCGTTCGTGGAGCTGGCTGGCGGGATCGCCCATGATCCGGTTGACCATCCGCCCACGCCGGACCGCCGGTCGCGCGCCGACCAGGTCGGTCCAGCGCAGGACGTTCTCATATGCGTCCACTTGGAGGAACTCGGCGGCATCATACACTTGCCCCGTTACGAGCGCGCCGTACCAAGGCCACACCGCCATGTCGGCGATCGAATAGGCATCGCCTCCGACATATTCGCTCTCGCCCAGGCGCCGGTCCAACACGTCGAGCTGGCGCTTCACTTCCATCGCGAAGCGATCGATCGCATATTCGATCTTCACGGGTGCGTAGGCGTAGAAATGCCCGAAGCCGCCACCCAGCATCGGCCCGGCACCCATTTGCCAGAACAGCCAAGACAGAACCTCGGCGCGCTTTGCGACATCGGTCGAGAGGAACGCGCCGAACTTCTCGGCAAGATAGACGAGGATCGATCCCGACTCGAATACCCGGATAGGTTCCGCGCCGCTGCGATCGACCAGCGCGGGGATCTTCGAGTTGGGATTGGCGTCGACAAAGCCGCTGCCGAACTGGTCTCCGTCCATGATCTTGATCAGCCAGGCATCATACTCGGCACCCGTATGGCCGGCGGCGAGCAGCTCCTCGAGCATCACAGTCACCTTCACGCCGTTGGGCGTTGCAAGCGAATAGAGCTGGAGCGGGTGCTTGCCGGCGGGGAGTTCCTTGTCGTGCGTGGCACCAGCGATCGGGCGGTTTATGGTGGAAAACCGGCCGCCGCTGCTTTTGTCCCAGGTCCAGACCCTGGGCGGCGTGTATTCGGCAGTCTCGTTCATTCGGCTTCTCCGCAATCTTCGCTCTGCTCGCCAAATTGAGCCGTTGCAGACTTATACGCAAGGGCGGTCGCCGGGTCGAAGGTGATCTGTCGTCAGTCGTCAGAAGGATCCGGTCCCTGAAAATCTTAAACTAGTTTCGGCGCTCCAACTCCAACCATCCATTCTGGGGGGGGCTGAACGGGCTGCAAAGACCCACGGTCCCTATGCTGCACTTGCGTTTCGCGACGAGCCAAAAAAAGCGCGTTGGAAACACACGTGAAGCGCGACGTTACAGTAGGATGGATTTGCAACACATCATTGAAAAGATCGCAGCCGAGATCTCGGACCAGGCCGCTGAGATCGAGCAGGAAGCGGATGCCAAGGACAAGGGCGTTCGGCCGGGGCCATTTGGCATAGCGATATCCACCGAACACGCCGTATTCCATGCAGGGGCGTCGGCCACCGCCTTTCCGATCCAGAGCATCTCCAAGGTGCTAGCGCTCGAAGTAGCAATGCGCGCCGTCGGCGACGCGGTATTCGAGCGGGTCGGTCGCGAGCCGTCCGGCGATCCGTTCAATTCGATTATAGATCTTGAGCGGACGCGCGGTATTCCCCGAAACCCCTTCATCAATGCCGGCGCTCTCGTAGTCGTCGATCTGGTGACAGCCGGTGAGGAACACGAAAATGCCGTCGTTGATTTCGTGCAAACGCAGTTGAGTGGCGGCACAGTCGAACTCGACGACGAGGTGCTTGCCCAAGGCGGTGACCTGAACCGGGCGATGCTGAGTTTCATGAAACACCATGGCAATGTCGTGTCACCCATTGACCGCATCATGGACGCGTATGGCAAACAGTGCGCGATCAGCATCGACTGCGTCGGCCTTGCGCGCGCTGGTCTGTTTCTGACTAGAACAAGAATCGACTTGGGAAGAAACCAGCACGCGGAACGTGCACAGCGTATGCGCACCATATTGGCATTGATGATGACGTGCGGACATTATGACGCATCTGGCGACTTCGCAGTCCGAGTGGGCCTGCCTGCAAAAAGCGGCGTTGGAGGCGGGATTCTGGCAATCGTACCGGAGCGAGCATCCGTCGCCGTCTGGTCGCCAAACCTGGACCAACACGGCAACTCGATGCTCGGCGTTCGCGCACTAGAGATGCTGGCGGCACGGACCGGCTGGTCCGTGTTTGGACCTGCGACAAGCTAAACGAAAGGAAACGACCGACCCACTTGTCGACGTTGACCCGGCCTCTAGCACTGCTCAAAACCTGCCATTTATTCAGCGTCCGTTTCGGCTGGAATCGTTTGAATGGCATGGCAGGCATTCCCCTGAACTGAGCGGTTTCAGGTGTCGAGCAGTACCGCCATTCTCGTATCTGTTCCGAGCGATCGGTCGCGTCGGAAATTATCAAGGCCTTACAAACCGGTATTCGCATTCTTTCGGCGCACGCCGAAAAAGTCCGGGCTGCAGCACCACGTTTGCCGGTGTTGGCGTCTTAAGTCGATTGATCGACCCAGTCCCGACGTAGGGGTGTCGACGCCATCCACATAAGCAACGCAGCCACCAGATACAGCACGAGCCCCATGAGCATCGCATAGCGCAACGCTTCATCGCCATAATGCGCGGCGAGACCGTCCGACAGTGCGCCAAGCGCAAAACTGCCACCACCCAGTCCGATGAGGTTGTTCACGAGCAGGAATGTCGCCGATGCGGTGGCGCGCATATGACTTGGCACCAGATGCTGGACCGCCGTGATGACCGGCGCGAGCCAGACATAGGCGAGCGCCTGGGGCACGAGGAAGAAGAGAAACGCGGCCATCACCGAGGACGACAAAATTCCCGCGGCGAACAACGGCACTGCGATAACGAAAGCGATTGCTGGAATGCGCGCGTACATCCTTCGATCGCGTGCACCCAACCGGTCGCCGAGCACGCCGCCGAGCAGAACGCCGGCAACACCTCCCAGCAACAAGATGCCGCCGTAAAATTGCGCCGTCTCGATCAGATCGAGGCCGAAGCTCCGCTGCATCAGCGACGGGAGCCAGAAGGCCAGACCATAGCCCAGCATCGAGCTCGCCGAGGCGCCGAGCGCGAGCAGCCAGAAGCTGGGCTTGCGCGCCAGGATACCGAACACGCGGCGGACGGGTTCGCGATCATGGGCATCGGTGCTGCGGATCGGTTCGCGCACGCACAGGCGAAAGACCGGTGCGAGCACGAGGCCGGCGACCCCGACAACGACAAATGCCGTCCGCCAGTCGATCGACGTCGCGATATAGCCGCCGAGCATCACCCCCGCGGCCGACCCGAGCGGGATGCCGAGCGAGTACACCGCCAGCGCGCGCGCACGACGGTTGGGCGCGAACGTGTCTGCGATCACCGCATAGGACGGCGCGACGCCCCCCGCCTCGCCTACCCCCACGCCGACCCGGAACGCGAAAAGCTGCGCGAAACTGCCGGCTACCCCGCACAGCGCAGTGAACGCGCTCCACACCGCGAGCGAGAGCGTGATGACCCAGGTGCGGCTCGTCCGGTCGGCCAGCCACGCCAGCGGAATCGCCAACGTCGAATACAGCAACGCAAACGCCAGCCCACCCAGCAGACCCAATTGCGTGTCGGTCAGCGCCAAGTCTGCCTTGATCGTCGGCGCTAGGATCCCGAGGATCTGCCGATCGACGAAATTGAACGTGTAGACCAGCAACAGCATGACGAGCGCCGTCACGCGGTAGCGCCGGCCCTCGTCCGGGACCGCCGGGATATCACTCGTCATTTCATGCTCCAGCAACGAGGGGCGGTCGCCCGCCCGCCTCGTTGCGCTCGATCAGAATTTCGCGGTGAGGGTCGCAAAGACCTGGCGCGGGTTGCCGTAATAGGCGGTCAGCACGCCATCGCTGCCGAGCGATGGCCGCAACGCGCCTGCTGCCGTGCGCAGATAGTCGCCGGTATCGGGGTTCTGAAGCAGGAAGTTGTAGCCGGACACGACATAGCGCTTGTTCGTCAGGTTCTTGCCGTGCACCCCGATCGAGAACCGCGCATCGATCGTATAGACCAGGTTCGCGTCGAGCAGCGCATAGGCCGGCTGGTCGAGCAACGGCGTCCGCAACTCGAACTGCTGCGAATCGCTGCGGTAGGACAGCGTCGTGCTCGCGTCGATCGCACCCGCGGATCCGACCGGGACGTGATAGGCCAGCGTGCCGCTTGCGGTCAGGTCTGGCGTGTTCTGGAATTTGCGATTGGCAGCGACATTGATCCCGCGGGCGTCGATGAAGCGCGTATATTTGGCATCGAGATAGCCGATCGTTCCCGACAGGTTGACCCGGTCGCCGGCACCCGCGATCCCCTCCGCGACCGTCAGGTTGGCTTCGCCTTCGATGCCGTTGATCCGCGCGCGACCGGCGTTGGTCGTAATGCCGATGAAGGTCTGGATCCCGCCGACGGTGGCACCGACCGATCCGGGAACCTGCACGTCGGTGTATTTCGAATGGAACCCCGCGATAGCAAGCGTCAGCCGACGGTCGAACAGCGACGCCTTGTATCCTGCTTCGAAGCTTTCGACGCTCTCGGGCCCGAACGACAGGAACTTGTAGATATCCTGCTGGTCGCCGCCTGCGCCGGTGATGCCGTTGCCGTTCAGGTCGGGGGCTGCGGTACCGACCCCGCGCGGGTCGAACCCACCGCCCTTGAACCCCTTGGACCAGCTCGCATACAGCGTGTTGTTGGCATCGGGCTTGAAGCTTACCGACGCGCGCGGCGTGAACTTGGCGAAGGTCGCCGTCCCGCGGAAGTCGGTCTGGCGCGCGATCGGGGCGGTTGTGCCGCCGAAAAACGGCGAGGCGCCCAGATACACATTGCGCTGCACCTGCGACGTGCGATCATCCCAGGTGTAGCGTCCGCCGACCGAAAGGCTGAGCTTCCGCGTTACGTCGAGCGTGGCATCGCCGAAGATCGCCACCGTGTTGGTCCGCACGTTCCCGAACGTCAGCGCGGTCACGGTCGCGGGCAGCCGCACGTCGAATACGGTGCGCGCCTTGGCGTCGAGATAATACAGCCCCGCCAGCATGTTGACCGGTCCGGCATCGACCAGCAGCTGCACTTCCTGGCTGAACTGCTCGTTATTGTAAAAGGCGGGGACGTCGACATCGACCGCGGGCAGCGCGTCGAAATCGATCGGCGTCGCGCTGTCGTCCTTGCGATAGCCGGTGATGCTGCGCAGCGTCAGGAACGCGGCAGGCTTAAGTTCGGCAAAGAACGAACCGCCATAGGCCTCGACCGACTGCTTCGGTGCGACCAGTCCCCCGCGACTGTCGAACACGTCGGACAGCACGGGCGTCTGGGAAACCAGGCCCGGAATCAGCCGGTGCCCGCCCCGCGGGTTGCTGTTATCCTTGGTATAATCTCCCGAAAGGCGGAAGAACGCGCTGTCGCCCGCCTCATATTGCAGCGTGCCGCGCGCGCCCCAGAAATCCTTGTTGTAGTTGTCCTGCCCCGTCGTGAGATTGGTCCCGAACCCACCCCGGCTCAGCCGCGCGACCGCTCCACCAATTCTGAACCCGGTGTCGCCGATCGGCGTGCTCGCGCTGATCACGCCGTCTGCCTGGTCATAGCTGCCATAGGTCCCGCGAATGCTCAGCGTCGGATCCGCACCGATACGGCGGGTCACGTATTTCACCGCGCCGCCGATCGTGTTGCGACCGTAAAGCGTGCCCTGCGGCCCGCGCAGCACCTCGATCCGTTCGACATCGTAAATGTCGAGCACCGCGGCCTGCGGACGGTTGAGATAGACATCGTCGAGATAGATGCCGACGCCTGCCTCGAACCCAGCAACCGGATCTTGCTGGCCTACACCGCGAATGAAGGCCGTCAACGTCGAATTGGTGCCGCGCGACGTCTCGAGCGTGACGTTCGGCGTCACGTTGGCCAAATCGGTAACGTCGAGCGCACCCGACGCTTCGAGCTGCGCGCCCGTAAACGCGGTGATCGCGATCGGCACGTCGAGCAGCCGTTCCTCACGGCGACGTGCCGTAACGACGATATCGCCATCGATCCCGGCTTCGTCGGTGGCAAGCCCGACCTGCGCGGCGTCCGCGGCGCTGGCGGTGGGCTGCGTCTGCGCCGACGCGGATCCTGTGAGCAGCGCACCGAGTGCGCCCCCGGCGTTCAACATGATCATCATGGATTTCGGCTGTGCCACGGTGTCATCCCCTCCTGCGGCGCCCGCTTGATGCGCCCGGTATGATCCGGGTTGTGCGCCTTGATATCAGCCTATAATGAAACCTGAACCAGTATTCAACTTGTGTATCGAGGCAGGCAAAAAATGGCGAAGGCGCAGGAAACGACGCTGTCAGAGTCCGCGGTCACCGGCGAGGGCAAGGCGCCTCGTACCGAGCGTGGCCGCCGAACGATGCGCGCGATCCTGGACGCCGCTGCGGTCGAATTCGGCGACAATGGGTTTCACCAGGCGTCGATCAGCGACATCACGCGCCGCGCCGGGGTCGCGCTCGGCAGTTTCTACACCTATTTCGATTCCAAGGATGCGGTGTTCCGCGCGCTCGTCCGTGACATGTCGGACCAGGTCCGCGATCATGTCGCCCCTGCAATCCTTTCCGCTCCCGACCAGATTGCGGCCGAGCAGGCGGGGCTTCGCGAGTTCATCACCTTCGTCCGCCAGCACAAGGAGATCTACCGGATCATCGACGAATCCGAATTCGTCGATTCGGAGAGTTTTCGCCTTCACTACGCGACCACGGCAGACCGTATCACCGGCCGCCTGCGCAAGGCCGCCGAACGCGGCGAAGTCACAGACGACGTCAGCGAGGTCCATGGCTGGGCGATAATGGGAATGAACGTCTTCCTCGGTCTTCGCTACGGCGTCTGGAGCGAAGACGAGACACCAGATGATATCGCGAAGGTCGTCGCAAAAATGCTGAAAGATGGCATTCTGCGCAGCCCTGATGACCAAGCTATCTCCGAGGTCAATAATTGATGGGCGGGTGGGTACACGACCCGCAACCGAACGCTGACGCACAGTCACCGATCGCTCAACTTCGAACGCTGGTTCATCTTGGCGAGTAACCGATTTTCAATCCCGGCTGTCCGCTCGCCAATGTCGTGACGGGGAAAGGAAGCGGAACGGCGGCTTTTGAGATACCGCAAACAGTAAGCGGCTGTTCGTTCAGGGTTGGGCGGTCCGCGGTCAGAATGTGACAAGGGCAGATGCAATCCGATCATCCGCTGCATTGCGATCAACGCTAGGACGCCGAGCGTCGTGAAAAATATTCCCAAGATCAGTGGCCAGCCGAGCATCTTACCCGACGTGCTCCCCATCGCGAGGCCTAAGCCGACTAGGATGGCGAACCATATTATGGACGCCTGAAGTATCTCTGCGGACCCCGCACGCGGGAACAGGACCGCAACGGCCGGGGGAGCATTGAAATACGTGCGGAAGAGGAAAACCCAGCCCACAGCCATTATTGTGATCTGTCGAAGCTCAGAATGTATGGCTCGCACGTTTCAAAATATCCCTGTCTCTAACATCCGGCCGCCGCCATATGCTAAATCTGGGAATACGACGCGGAGATCATGATGCCCGCAGTTTCACCGTAAACTGCCTCCCAAGCCTGACGAGTTGCCGGAGTAAAACGTTCCCCTAAAATAGCTGCGAATGTATTGATCAAAACGTTCCCGACCGCTTCATATTGGTAGGTCTTGACGCCGTATTTACCATGCTTCCTGCCCAAATCAGAAAGAAAAGGGCCGAGCTTTGCGATATCTGCAATGTTGAAAACGAGAGCATCTATTGTATTGGAGAAAACGGCGACTTGATTAGCCATATCATCGGGGAATAGCGCCCGTGCAAATGGGTAATCCAAGAGCAATCGATAGTAAAATATCTCCGAATAGGGGCGGGGTGAGAGTCTGATCAGCTCGTAGCTCTCCGTCACAAGCCGGATCTGATCTACCGTTAAAGACATTTCGCCCTCACCCGACGGATAGGTTTTTTTGGTATCGCCGGTTATTCCGGCTGACGCGATATATGCTGACGGTTCGGCATCATGAAGCCAAGCGCAATCGGTTTCGACCAGCGCGTTTTGCTTCGTAGAGGGCAATATCCGCCCGCTTGAGGATAACGTCGGACGTGTCGCCGTCCCGGGTGGATGCGATGCCCAAGCTGACGGTTACCCTTGGCTGTCGGTCATCCCCGGATGCTTCGATCCTAGCCCGCACGCGTTCGGCAATCTGCAACGTCACCTCCCGGTCGGCCCTAGGCAAGATGATAACAAATTCTTCGCCACCATAGCGCCCGATCAGGTCTGTGCTTCGCAAACACTCATTTGCCGACAATGCGACACGCTTGATAACATTGTCGCCGATATCGTGGCCGTACCGATCATTCACGGCTTTGAAATGGTCGATGTCGAAGAGTATGACCGAGAGCGCGGTTTTTGCGGTCTCGCCGTCAGTCAAAGTGACATCAAGATATTCGATGATCCGTCGACGGTTTGCGAGGCCGGTCAGGACATCTGTCGAGGCCAGCAACATTGCCGCCGCTGCACTACGGTTGGAGGCGTCACGGGACTCTTGCAGAACCTGTTGCGCCTCGATTTGCTCGGTAACGTCACGGATCAGACCGAAAAGCCCGATAGCATCATCTGTCGATGAATAATCACGCTCGCCCTGGGTCGCGACATAACGAACGGAACCGTCCGGGCGAACGATCCGAGCTTCGAACGCAAAGGGCCGGCCGTCCGCAAGTGCATGGGCAATGACCTCTGATACGCGACGCCGGTCACCTTCATGATACAGATCGATAGCCTGCTCCAAGGCCGGTGGTTGCCCCTCCGGGATGCCGTGCATGCGGAAAACCTCCGGCGACCAGAAGATCGTCTGGTCGATAGAATTGACACGCCAATGCCCAATATGCGCTGCAGCCTCCGCTTGATCGAGAAGACGGATGCGCTCGGAAAGATTAACTCTTAAGCGATCACGAGCCGCAAGTAGTGTCGCCATCGGTAGCGAAGAAACGAACAACGACAATAGATAGAATTGAAAGAATAAAATGCGTGAATCATACGATGCACGGATGAGGAATATTGGGCCTGAACCCCACCAAAGCGCGAGCGATCCGAGGATGACGACGACCATCATGCTGATGATGCCGCCGAGCATACCACCGCGCAGGACCGCGATCACGATTACCATCATCGGAACGAACAGCATTGGGTATTGGGTCTGGTAGAACGTAGAACTGGTGGCGAGGCCCGTCAGCAGGAGTATGCCGGTCAAATTAATCGCATCGCGCCCGGACACCCGCCGCCGCGTGGAGAGCGAAATCTCAAATACTGCGAGCAGCAACGGCGTCACGAGCAACATGCCCAACCACACCGTGCTAAACCATGAGAGAATGAATTCGCCACCCATCCTGGGCGAAATACAGGTCGCCACTAAAGCACTCAACAGGGCGGCGATCAACGATGCGACGAAGAACGCGGATAGGCCCGATGGATTAATGAAAGAGACCCGCGCCCCCGATCGTCGCCGAAGCAGGAGGGTGGCGACCATTGCCTCAAGCCCGTTGGCCGCGGTAAATCCGATGGAGATGCGGAAACCCGATCCGGCGAGCAGGTTGGCTGCAAAACTTGCGATGATCGCCGCCATTGCGAACCGCCAGACCGCGTGCCGGGGTACGACGAGTAGGGTCGCGAGAAGAATGCCACTTGGTGGCCAGATCGCGGCGATACCATGGGCCCCGCGCGTCATGACTAACGACAGCAATGCGAAGGCGAAATACGCAATGCCGAGAACCGCCGGACCGAGCGGCGAATCTCCCAACCGTGCAAACGTTCGGCGCATTCAGATCGACTAACCGAGAATCATTAACGGTGGGATCATCATCGTTCGAAAATTATCTTTATTTGAATTCAACAGCCTGGCCGGTCGCTTTCCTGAGCTGCCTCCCCCGGGGGGATTGAGAGATGAAAATATACGACTTAACGAATGGCCATTTTTCGAGAGCGCGGTTTACCAACCCGAGCGTATAAATATGGGCGGAACTGCCTAGCAGCGCGGGTGTGCCACCCCCCTCTCAAACGTCGGTGCGGCCGACACGGCGATGCGATCTCGGCCATTGTAGCCGCAGTCCAGACAATTCCGATGGCAGCATTGACAGGCAAACAGTGAGTACGGAGCATCAACGCCACATCCTGACTTATCCGCTTGGCAATATGCTTAAGCGCGTGGTGCACGGCGCCGATGTTCAGGACCGCGACGGGCGTCTGATCCGGTCGAGAGAGATCCTTCAACGCATTGCCCCCGTGATCGATCAGAACGGCAACCACCAGACTATACAAGCACATTGCTTGTAGTGATTAAGATTCGCCAGGACATATCCTAGTACAACTTTAAGCAGCAATTATTTTATTAAATAGAACCCGCATGGACCTTTGCATTTATGTTATCGATAAAACAGATGTCGTTTATAATTTAAACTGATTCGGTTTCGATAATTTACATTCAAGATTCAGCCACAATGACTTATAGATATATCGTTAACTTATGAATGAGAAAAGTGGCATCAGGTTGGTTGCGCACTACCAAACGGGCGCCGTCAAGCAGAGCTGCGAGTTTCTGAGGTGCAGCATACCCATTTCGTTTCATTAGGAAATGACGATGTTCCATAAGTTGAACAGAACCAATCTGAATGTGTTTTCTGCCAAGGTGGCGTCCGCTGCGCTGTTGATGGCTGCGGTGACGCTGACGTCTGCACCTTCCTACGCCTCCACACAGGGCACGCTCGGCGCGACGTCGCAAGGCAGCGTGCAGATCACGGTGTCGATCCCGAGCCGCGTGCAGATCAGCGGCCTGACGGATATCGCATTCACCGATGTCGAACTGGGCAGCCAGGTGTCGCGCGCGCAGAACAACTGCGTCTGGAGCAACACCGCGACCAAAGGCTACACGATTACCGCGACAGGGAGCGGTACCGGTGGGGCATTCACGCTGTCCTCGGGTCAACTCGCGCCGATTACGTACGGCGTACAATGGGCGCAGACGTCGGGCCAGACGTCGGGCACCGCACTGATCCCCTCCGCGGCATCGGCAGGCTTCGTCTCGACGGCCCTGCTGCCGACCTGCATCGCGGCACCGTCATCGAGTTCCAGCCTGATCGTGACGGTCGCAGCATCGCAGCTCGAGACGATGGTGTCGTCGACGAACTATACGGGAACGCTGACGCTGCTCGTCAATCCTAGCTGATCGCCGTTTCCCAGCTCGCAGAGCCATGATGACCCTGCGCCCACCCCGCGCCACCCGCCCACTTCACACTGCCCGTACCGCCATGATAGCGCTGATCCTTGGCTTGCTCGGTGGCGAGCGAGCGGAGGCGCAGCAGGTCCGGATCGACCAGCTCGGCGACTATAGTTTCGGGTTGCTGAGCAGCACCGCCATCGATGTAAAGCAAAGCCGCAACGTCTGCATCTCAAGCACCGGAAGCGGCCGCTACACCATCCGGGCGACCGGCAGCGGCAGCGGCGGCCTCTTCACTCTGGCGGGCGCCGGCGCGCCGATGGTGTACGACGTCCAGTGGAGCGCGTCGGCCGGGCAGCAGAACGGAACCGCGTTGGTCCCCGGCCGGACGCTGACCGGACTGACGACCACGGCGTTAGGCCTCAATCTTGGCTGTCTATTGAGCAATTCGGCGAGCCTCATCATCGTGCTGCGCGCGGCCGAACTCAGTACGGCGACGGCGGGGGCCTATTCGGGCACGCTAACACTCCTCATCGCGCCCGAATAGTGATCGATCGACGATGCACGCCCGTGACACATCCGTCCGTGTTGGCAACGCCTGCCGTGGCGTCTGGGGCGGCACGCTCGGCACGCTCGCCCTGTGCTCCGCTGCCACGGCATCTGCCGGGACGCCTGCCGACACGGCACAGATCAGCGCCGGCTCTCCGGCCGGGTTCGACATGCTGATGGTTCCGCAGGAAGCGGTCGTCGATGTGTATATCGGCGACATTTCGATCGGGCAGACGCGCGTACGCTATCTATCCCGGAAAATCACGTTCCTCGATATCGATGACGTCGTTGCGCGTATTCCCGACCTGGTTGGCGTCGCAGCCGTCCGGGCGGCGCTAGCGGCGCCCGATCTCGACACGCATGCCGCGTCTATCTGCCGGCCCGACGCCGACGCGCCCAGTTGCGGGATGCTGAAGCCTGCTGTTGCGGGGGTGATCTTCGACGAGGCGCGGTTTCGAGTCGATTTGTTCATCGACGCGCAGTACCGCGTCGTCCGTGTTGCCACGCCCCGCGCGTATCTGCCGGTACCGGACGCCGGACTGTCGCTGGTCGACCAACTGGGCGGGACGATCGCGGGCAGCGGGGGCGATGTCGACTACGGCATCCAGAACCGCGCGATTTTGGGTTATCGCAACGCACGACTGCGCAGCGAACTGTCCTATGCGTCGCGCTACGGGCTCGTCGCCGACACGCTGGTCGCTGAAGTCGACACGCCGGGCGTGCGCTATGCGGCGGGGGCGATGTGGGCGCCGGGCATTGACCTGACGGGTCGTCGCAAAATGGTCGGAGTCGGTGTGCAGAGCCAGATCGATACACGGCTCGACCGCACGTCGATCGCGGGCAGCCCGCTGGTGGTTGCCTTGCCGCTGCGCTCGCGCGTCGACATCGTGCGTGACGGGCTGCTGCTGACCTCGCGCATTTACGACGCCGGCAACCAGGCACTCGACACGTCGGGGCTGCCCGACGGGGCCTATGAAATCGTGCTGCACGTGCAGGAGGCGGGGGGCGGAACGCGCGACGAGCGGCGGTTCTTCACCAAGAACGCGGCGATCGCCGCGGCCGGCGAACCGATCGTCTTCGGCTATGCCGGACTCCTTGCGAACGACCGACGCGGCGCCCTGATCGCGGTGTCGCGCACGTCGTTCTACGAAGCCGGCATCGCGTGGCGGCGGTCTCCGCATCTTGCGCTTGACGCCACGCTGATGGGAACCGGCCGCACCGCGTTGCTCGAATTGGGGGGCTATTGGTTGAGCACCGCAGCACAGGTGCGCGCGGCGGCACTCGCGTCGGTCCGGGGGCAGTTGGGCGTGCTCTTCCAGACCTATTCGGCCGGGACGGCGCGCCTGAACTACGCGCTCGACCTGCGTCGGGTGTGGAGCCCGGGCGATCGCCCGCTCATCCCGATCAGCGAACGACGCACTTACGACGTCTTCACCCTCGACCGGGCGGCGCAACTGTCGGCTGGCGCCTTCACCCAGGCGAACGCCACGTTCGGCTGCACATTGCGTCAAGGCCAGATCGGCGTCAGCGGTTTCTACCGCGAGGACGCACGGTCCTCCCCCAGCTACGGGGTTGGGCCTACCGTTAGCGTTCGGTTGGTCGAACGCGCGGGAATGCAGGTCACGCTGCGCGCCGACGCGACGCTGTCCAACCGTGGCACGTCGGCCCTTGTCGCACTGACATTCCAGCGGTTGCGAGGCACGTCTTCGATCACCGCCAGCTTGGGCGGACGGTCGACGTCGGCCACCCGCGACGGCAGCACCGGAACGGCGGTCGTGGGCGGCATCGGCGGGTCGTGGCAGAAGGCGGGCGTGCTGGGCGGTGATCTGGCGTTGTCGGGCGGACTGGAGCGCGAGGTCACCGGTACGCTGGCGCGCAGTCACGCCGATCTGCGCACCAGAGCCGCCACTCTCTATGCCGATGTTGCGCAGCCGATCGCTGGCAGCAACGGCGCGACGCAATATGGCCTGAGTTTCCAGACCACCGCGGCCGTGACCGACGGTAGCCTGGTATTCCAGGGGATCGACCGCAGCGACAGCGCCATCCTGGTTTCGGTGGATGCGGACTCAGAAGACCAACGCCAGAGCACGTCTTTCGAGGTTCTGGTTGACGATACACCGCGCGGTGTCGTGCGTGCGGGTACGACACTGTCGGTGCCGGTCGCCGCCTATCGGCACTATGCGGTGCGCGTCCGCCCGCTCGGCGAGGCCCTGATGCGCGTCACCGGCCTCGCACGTCAGGTAAGCGTCTATCCCGGCACGGTCGCGCGCGTGCGCTGGTCGGCGCAGCGCGTAGTGGCGATGTTCGGACGGATCGTCTGGGCGGATGGCACGCCGGTCTCCAATGCCGCGGTTTCCACTGACGATGCGATCGGCAACACCGACGATAACGGTTATTTCCAGATCGAAGCCAAGCGCAACGCGGTACTGAAGATCCAGAGCATCGATGGGCGTCGATGCCGGCTGCCGGTGACGGTTACGCCAACGGGAACGAAAACGGGAACGGTTATGAGCACCACCGAAGGCTATGCCGCGCTTGGGACGCTGCGGTGCCGCGGTTCACTGCCAGGCACACAGATGGCGGATGAGACGCCATGACCAGACGAAAGGACTATCTCATGACGGGTATGTGTAAGCGAACGGTCGCGGCGATGGTAACTGCAGTCGCATTCATGACGATGGGGACGATGGAGGCCCATGCCGATCTGGTGCTGAGCCAAGTCGTCGTTGACATGCTGCCGAACGCCGTGCCGCGCCTTGACGTCGAGGCGTCGAACGCTGGCAAGGATCGCATCTACGTCGTCGCCGAACCATCGGAAATCGTCGATCCCGGCCAGCCCGGCGAACGGCGCCAGACCAGCCCCGATCCGACCGTGATCGGCCTGCTGGTTACCCCGCAAAAGATGATCCTGGAGCCAGGCGAGCGCAAGTTGCTGCGGATCGCCGCCGTCGCACCGCGGGGCGCACGCGACCGGATCTACCGCGTGACGGTGAAGCCGGTCATCGGCGAGCTTTCGGCGCCGGGATCCGCGCTCAAGGTGCTCGTCGGGTACGACATGCTCGTCATCGTCCGCCCGTCCGCGCCGTCCGGCGTGGTGGTTGCCCAGCGCAACGGTACGACCGTTGCATTCACGAACACCGGCAGCACCAATGTCGAAATGTACGAAGGCCGGCAATGCGATGCGGCAGGCAAGGACTGCCGTACGCTGTTGCCCAAGCGGCTATATGCCGGCGCTGCCTGGACGCAACCGATCGATCCGGAGCGCGGGATCGAATACAAGATCAAGACCACCACCACGGTGGAGACCAAACACTTCTAAGCCAGGGTACGTCCGGAACTCAATTCTTCGCACCCTCGTCGCTTCCTGCGCTTCAACCGCCTGAGGCCTACGGCTACCGCAAGGTCAACAGGATCGGTGAACGAGGCCAAACCGGTAAGGGGTTCGCTGGAGATCGGTCCGGATGAGGCGGAAGTCGTCCGCCGCATATTTACCGAGTTCGCCTCAGATCGGTCAACCAGGAACACCGTCAAGCGACTGGACGAGGACGGCGTACCGTCTCCGCGCGGTGGGCTTTGGAACCAATCCGCCGTACGCGGCGATCCCGTCAAGGATGTGGTCGTCCTCAACAACCCGCTTTATGCGGGAAGCCTAGTACGGGAGCGTCGGGAGTGGCGCAGGAACCCCGACAGCGAGAAGCGGGAACGCCGCTATCGGCTCCATGACCAGTCCGAATGGGTAGAGGTTGCGGTCCCTGACCTGCGGATCATCGACGATGCTTTGTTCGAGGCCGCGCGCAGTGAGATCGAACGCCGTAAGCACCCGGTAACGGCATCATCGTCGGTCGGCAGCAAGCGGGTAAAGCATCTGCTGTCCGGACTTATCTGCTGCAGTTGTTGCGGAGCAAACTATGCGATCAGCGGGAAGAACCATTACCGCTGTGCCGGCCAGAAGGAGCGCGGAACTTGCGGTAATCGCGTGTCCGTACCCGACTCTGATTACGAGCCGGTGTATTTGGCTTGACGGCGCCCGTTATACCGTTCTGACCCAGAAGCGGCCGTTCAGGGCGTTCCGATCAGCTCGCAACTTCCGACGTTCGTTCATGTCAGTTCCACATGATCGAATCGCTCAATCATCGAACCAACCGGTATCGCCACCAATCGGCATGCCCGGCGGAATCGTTGGCACCATCTGGCGCTTGTCGAGTTCGCGCGTCAGCTTGTCCTCGTCGGTCAGCAGCATGGCGGCATGCCGGCTCCATGCCCCGTCCTCGCCGCTGCCCGCCTTGCTCAGCTTCGCGGCGATCCCGCGCAACCGGTCGCCGAGCAGCGCCGCGACGTCCGGCGAGGTCGCGGCGTCGCGCGCGGTGTTCGCCATGGTCATGATCGTACGATAGGCGACGCGCCGCCCCACTGCATCGCGGCGCGTATCGACGGTCGCGGCGATCAACCGGTCGAGCAGCGTATCGACCCCCGGCAGCCCCGGCTCGCGGCGATGCTGTTCGTACACGCGGGCAAGCCGCGCCGGCGCCAGCAGTGAATCCAGCGTCACCTGTGCCGCCACGTCCGCCGCGACCAGCGGGTCGAACGCGGCGGCCCCGGCATTACGAAACACCTCCTGATCGAACTGCGCGTCGCCGCGCCCGTTCATCGGCGACGACAAGGGCATCACCAACGCGGCGGGAACGGTCAGCGCGTCCGTCGACAGGGTCGCCAGCATCGCGGCGATCCCCGCATCCTGGGTAGCGGCAGCGACGGGAACGGCGACCGGATGATTGTCGCCGGCCACTGCATACGCATAGTCAATCCCCCCGACCAGTTTGCCCACCGCATCGATGTCGTAGCGATGCAGCAGCCACACCGGCACGAACTTGCGCCGCAGATCCGACAGAGCCTCGCCGTTGCGCAGCACACCAGGTCCGAATTGCCCGATCGCGATACGGCGTACCGCCATCATGTGGTTCAGCCCCGCGACCGGATCGGGGCCGTCGTCCCACATGCTGCCCCACGGGCTAGGCGTATCGGATGCGCGGCCGTCGATGTCGGTGATGAAGCGAACGCCCTTTGCCTGGATCGCGAGCGCCTTGGCCCGTGCCGCCGCATCGGGATCGGTGCCGGGGGCCGGATCGGCATAGAGCCAGTCGACGGTGTAATCGTCCCACACCCCGCCACCCGGAGCATAGGCCTCCGACAGGTCGATCCGGCCTTCGGTCAACTTGATACGCGGTCCGGGGTAATCCATCACCGTGGTGCGCCCCTGCGTGCTGCCCGCGAAATTGTGCATGAAGCCGATCGCATGGCCAACCTCGTGCGCGCCGAGTTGGCGAATCCGGTCGAGCGACGCCCTGACCGGGTCGTTGCCGCTGCCGCTGTTGTTCTGGGCCGTCCCGACGAGCCCCTCGAAGATCGCCATGTCCTGGCGCACGCGGAGCGCGCCGATCACGACAGTGCCCTTGATGATCTCGCCGGTCCGCGGGTCGACGATGCCGCCGCCATAGGACCAGCCCCGCGTCAGCCGGTTCGACCAGTTGACCATGCTGTAGCGCACGTCGAGCGGGTCGGCGCCCACCGGCAGCATCTCCGCGCGGAAGGCGTCGATCAGACCGGCCTTGTCGAACGCCGTCGCCCAATAGTTGACGCCTTCCAGCAGCGCAGTGCGGATCGGTTCGGGGGCGGCGCGGTCGATGTAGAAGATGATCGGTTTCTTTACGCGCGAGCGGGCGGCGGTCGGATCGACCTTTTCGAGCCGGAAACGGTTCGCGAACTGCTGGACCACATCCTCGCCGAGCGGCGTGCCATAGTCGTAATATTGGTTGCCGCCCGCGGCCGAGCGGATGTCGAACTTGCGTGAGACAAAGCCGGGTGCGGGCAAGCGGACGAAGCTGTGATGGACTGTGAAGCCGATCTGGCGTGGTTCGGGGGCGATCCGCTCCACCTCGCGGCCCGGCGTGTCGGTCTGATAGGTCTGGAGCGCGTCGACTTCGATATTGTCGGGGAAGACCTTGACCGACGCGGCGTCGGCGACGCTGAGCGCATCGATCAGGCGGAACCCCTTGCCCGCCGCCGACCCGCCGCCCGCGCCAGCCATCGTCCAGCTGGCGTTGAGCGAATCCGCGATTCCCAGCGTGTCGCGCGTCAGGAACGGCGCGATGTCCACCGTCACGCCGCCGCCGGGGTCGGTCGAGACGATGTCGAGCATCGCCATCACACTGGTCGGGAAGCTGGTGCGCCCGCCCGCCGCGACGCCCGCATCGCCGGTCGCGCGGAACTGGTGATTCTCGAACGTCACCGCGACCTTCTTGCCGATCCGCCGGAACGTGAGAATGTGCTCGGGCCCGAGCATCCCGCGATCAAGCCGCAGATTGGCCGATCCGATGCCGGTCCGCAGCGAGGTGACATAGATGAAGCGTCCCGATGCACCATCCGCGTCGGCGGCGGGCAGCGTGACGAGGATACGCCCGTCTGCTGGAATCGCCTTCACCGGCAGCAGCGCAGTACCCGACGCGATCGCCGTTGCGACCGGTGCGATTTGTTGCGCGGCAACGGGCACGCCCGCGATCGCCAACGCCGCCAACCCGATCGTCGCACATCGTTTGATCCCGCGCATCGTTTTCCCCCATTTTGCTGCCGTGCAGCAAAACTAGCATGATCGATGTTGCGGTATCCGGCGATATTGCGCACGTTTCTACCTATGGGTGATGCAATCGGGCAATTAACGGGGTGAACGATGCGCGAAAACGAAAACAATCTTGTCGATACCACGGATTATCGCATCCTGCGCGAACTCATCCGCGATGGCCGGGCATCGGACGTGACGCTGGGTGAACGTATCCACCTCTCGAGTACCGCGACCGCCCGACGCCGGAAGATCCTGGAAGAGAACGGCGTCGTCGGCGGCTATACCGCCAAGCTGAACATGGCGAAGCTGGGGTTCAGCATCACGGCCATGGTCTCGATCGAGCTCAGTTCACAGGCCGAGCAGGTGCTTAACGAGTTCGAGTCCGCGGTGATCCGCTGTCCTTCGATGTCGTTCTGCAGCTTCGTGTCGGGCGAAGTGGATTTCATCATGATCGTTCATGTGCGGTCTTTCGAAGACTATGACCGCGTCTATCGCCGGGAATTGTCGATGCTGCCCCACGTGGCCCGCATCCGCAGCAGCTTCCTGATGCGCGAGGTCGTCCAGCGGTCGGTCGCCCCGGCGGTCGTAGACGATCAACGATGACGCAAGGCGTATGGAAAACGCAACTTAATAATATAACACACGCATTAAACCATCAAAGATTTTCGTTATCCTCATGCATTCCGCACAAGTAACATAGATTTCATCTTCAGATTGCGAGGAAGCGGCAGGGCGCATCTGATAGTCTCCGGATCGGAACAGGACCGGGACACCCGGCCATCGATACCAACAGGCAGGAACCAACGAAACCATAATCCGGGGGGATATCTGGACGGCACCCGATTATCTGAAGGGGGCTATCCATGACTGTTCTATACGGCGCCAGCCGCGGCGCTTCCGTCACGCTCGCGCAGCCGACTACCCGGACGACGCATCGCTCGAAGAGCCGTAGCCTGGTCGGCGTGGGAGCGTTGGCGCTTTGCTTCGCCAATCATGCCGCGTCGGCCCAGAGCGTTTCTGGATCGCAGGACATCGCATTCCAGACCGAACGCGGCTCCGCCAAATCCGCGCCCGCGGATCAGGAGACCACGAACGTCCCCGGCGGCAAGCCCGAGCTGACCGTCGATCCCGTCACCGGCGACAATATGGGCGAAGGCGACACGATCGTCGTCACCGGGTCGCGGATCGAGCGCAACGGTTACAGCGCGCCTACCCCCGTCAGCGTCGTCACCGCCAAGGAATTGAAGGCGGAGGCGCCCGCCAACATCTCCGATTTCGTCAATACGCTGCCCGCGGTCCGTGGCAGCGGCACGTCGGCCAGCAGCAACGGTTCGCTCAGCAACGGCGCGGCCGGCATCAACTCGGTCAACCTGCGCAACCTCGGCGCGGCGCGTACTCTGGTGCTGTTCGACGGCCAGCGCTCGGTCGCCTCGACCACCACCGGCCAGGTCGACGTAAACACCTTTCCGCAGGCACTGATCGAGCGTGTCGAGGTCGTCACCGGTGGCGCTTCGTCCGCCTACGGCTCGGATGCGGTTTCGGGCGTGATCAACTTCATCCTCGACCGCGACTATACCGGCTTCAAGATGGAGTATGAGCACGGCGTCACCACCTATGGCGACGCGCCGAACCACAAGGTGACGGCGACCGGCGGCAAGGAATTCGCGGACGGGCGCGGCCACCTGATCGTGTCGGGCGAGCATTTCTCTCAGAAGGGCATCCAGTCGGTCGATCGCGACTGGAACGACAGCGGGTATTTCCTCGCCAACAATCCCGCCTATTCCGCAGCACGCTGCACCGATGCGGCGGCGCTGGGCACCCCCTGCGTCAACGAATTCCTGATCGCGTCGGGCATCGGCACGGGCCAGTTCACGCCGGGCGGCCTCGTCAGCACCGGCCCCTTGCGCGGCACCTATTTCGGCTCGGTCGATCCGGCGACCGGCAAGGCAAGCGTGAACCAACTGACGTTCGGCCCTACCAGCGGCCAGTGGATGGTCGGCGGCGACACCGACATCACCACCGCCGGCCATCGCGGCAGCGCGACCTTGCAGCCCGAGGAAAAGCGCAGCAGCGTCTTCAGCCGGCTGAGCTACGAGGTCTCGCCTCTGGTCGAGCTGTACGGGCAGTTCTCGTACAGCAATTATCGCGGCCAGAGCTATTATCAGCAGACGCCGACGACCGGCGTGACGATCCAGCGCGACAACGCCTATCTGCCCGACGCGACGCGCGCGGCGATGGTGGCCAACAACCTGACCTCGATCCAGATCGGCACCAGCAACATCTTCCTGCCACCGCAGGGCAGCGACAACGAGCGCCAGGTGTTCCGCTATGTCGCAGGCGCCGACGGAGCCTTCTCGATCGGCGCGAGCGACTGGAAATGGGGCGGCTATTATCAGCTCGGCAAGACCAAGACGAACGAACTCCTAACCAACGCCTGGAATGTCGGACGGATGGCGGCCGCGACCGATGCGGTCGTTGCTGCGGCAGGCAACAGCGGCGGCTATGCGCCGGGTACGGTCGTGTGCCGGATCAACGTCGATGCGAACACGGCCAATAACGACCCATCCTGCGCGCCGCTCAACCGTCTGGGCACCAACGGCGCCTCGCCCGAGGCGATCGCCTATGTCCTCTACAACGGTCGCCAGCCGCTCCGGAAGCAGGAGTTGAAGCAGGAGGTCGCAGCGATCAACTTCTCGACCAACAGCCTGATCGACCTCTGGGCGGGACCGATCTCGGTCGCGTTCGGTGCCGAATCCCGCAAGGAATCGGTCACCGGATCGGTCGATCAGCTATACCAGCCGATCGTCGCCAACGGCGTCACCACCGGCACCTGGATCTATGGCAATTATCTGCCGACCAAAGGCCGGTACACCGTCAAGGAAGCCTATATCGAGTCGGTCGTGCCGATCTTCAAAGGCATGGATTTCAACGGCGCGTTCCGCTTCACCGACTATTCGACGTCCGGCACCGTGGAGACGTGGAAGGCTGGCCTGACATGGCAGGTCATTCCGGACATCAAGCTGCGCGGCACGATCTCGCGTGACATCCGCGCGCCCAACCTGAGCGAGCTGTTCGCGCCCGGTACCGGTCGCACCAACACCGTCAACGTCCCGCAGGTGAACGGCAGCGTCGCCGCCAACCAGTTCAACGAATCGACCGTCGGCAATCCCGACCTGCGCCCCGAAATCGCCAAGACCTATGGCGCCGGCGTGGTCCTGACGCCGACTTTCCTGCCCGGCTTTGCTGCCTCGGTGGATTATTACGACATCAAACTGGACGGCGCGATCGACTCGCTGCTCGCGCAGACGATCGTCGACCAATGCTATCAGCAGGCGATCGCCGACGCGTGCTCGTTCATCTCGACCACTGGCGGGCGCGGGGTCACGACCCTCGGCCTGCCGGTGACCAGCATCGAGGTGAAGCCGACCAACTTCGTCAGCGTTAAGACGCGCGGCATCGATATCGAGTCCAGCTATCGCCGGCAGGTTGGCCCCGGCACCATGACGCTGCGTGCGCTCGCCAGCTATGCCTTCGAGCTGACCAGCGACAACGGCGTCACCGCAACCACCGACTTGGCCGGGCAGAACACCGGTGGCCTGCCCGACTGGACCTATAGGTTCAGCGCCGGATACGATCTCGATCCCGGGTTCAGCATCCAGGGCATCGCCCGCGGTGTCAGCGGCGGCGTGTACAACAACAATTACGTCGTCTGCACCACCGACTGCCCGCTCTCGACCGCCGATTACCGCACGGTCAACATGAACAGCATCAAAGGGCAGTTCTTCTACGACGTGAACGCCAGCTACGCGTTCGAGACCGGCGGAGCGAAGGCGCAGGTGTTCCTGTCGATCCGCAACCTGCTCAACAGCGATCCGGTGCTCGTCGCCAACGGGCCGACCGGCAACAACACGCCCGCCTATCCGCAGACAAATCGCGCGCTCTACGACGTGCTCGGCCGCGTTTTCCGGATGGGCGTGCGCATCGGCATCTGAGGGGAGCGACCGCCCCTCACCCCTCACGACAGCATTGTTCAGGAGATAAAGACATGGCCCATACCCGCCCAATGATCGCCGCGTTGATCGCTGCCGGCTTGTGCAGCACCGCTGCTACCGCTGCCGAACCCTTGCCGGCCCAAGTCACCACCAATGCTGCAAGCATCGATCGCGATGCGCTGAAGAAACAGGCGGTCACCGACGTCGAGGCGCACGCCAAGCTGATCCAGCAGATGGTCGATTCCCTGTTCAGTTTCGCCGAACCGGGGTTCCAGGAATTCCAGACGATGGAGTATCTAACCGGCATCCTGAAGAAGGAGGGCTTCACCGTCACCAAGGGCGTCGCCGACATTCCCACCGCGTGGACCGCGACCTGGGGCACCGGCGGACCGCTGGTGGCGCTGGGCAGCGACGTCGACGGCCTGCTCGGCCTGTCGCAATATCCCGGTTCGCCGACGCTGAAACCGATGGTAGCTGGCGCGCCGGGGCACGGCGAAGGCCATAATTCGGGCATGCCGATGATGATCGCCGCCGCCATCGCCGCCAAGGACGTGATGGTGAAGAACAAGATACCCGGCCGCATGATGCTATGGCCCGGCATCGCCGAGGAACTGCTCGCGACCAAGGCGTGGTATGTCCGCGATGGCCTGTTCAAGGGCGTGGACATGTCGATCTTCGCGCATGTCAGCAGCGATTTCAGCACCGGCTGGGGCAACAGCGGGAACAACGCGCTCGTGTCCGCCGAATACACCTTCCACGGCAAGACCGCACACGCGGCCGGCATGCCGTGGGAGGGGCGCAGCGCACTCGACGGTGTCGAGGTGATGGACGTCGCCTGGAACATGCGCCGCGAGCACCTGCCCGTCACGCAGCGATCGCACTACGTCATCACCAATGGCGGCGGGCAGCCCAACATCGTCCCCGACGTCGCCAGCGTCTGGTATTATTTCCGCGACCTGGATTTCGCCAGCGTCCGCGACCTTTACACCACCGGCAACGAGATCGCCGACGCTGCGGCCAAGGCTACGGGCACCACCGTCGAACACAAGCTGCTAGGCTATGCCGCGCCCAATTACGGCAACAAGCCGCTCGCCGAGGCCGCTTATGCCAATATCAAGGCAGTCGGCATGCCGAACTGGAGCACCGACGACCAGGCCTTCGCCAAGGCGGTCCAGCAAACCAACAAGCGAGCGGTCAAGGCGCTGCCCACCACGATCTCCGACCTTTCGACCCCTGCCAACCGGGAACGCTCGCTGGGTGGCGGATCGGACGATATCGGCGATATCATGTGGACCGTGCCGACGATCACCGTGCGCTACCCGTCCAACATCCCCAGCATGATCGGCCACAACGTGCTGTCGGCGATCGCGATGGCCACGCCGATCGCGCACAAGGGCGCGGTAGCGGGCGCCAAGGCGGTCTCGATGACCGTGCTCGACATTATGACGACCCCGCAATTGGTGACCGAGGCCAAGGCGTTCCAGCAGACCGTGCAGTTCAAGGACCAGAAATACGACCCCGTCGTCACCGCCAACGACCCGCCTGCCATTCACCTTAACAAGGAGATCATGGAACGGATGCGGCCGGCGATGAAGAAGTTCTATTACGACCCGGCGAAGTATCCGACGTATCTCGACCAGCTCGGGATCAAGTATCCGGCGGTAGAGGCTCCGACCCCTACGTCCGACTGACGATCGTCGCTAGGCTCGAGGCAATGGTGACGGCGCACGCTGCTCCGTCACCATCGTCTATCCCAACGAGCATGGATTCCTGCGCGCGATGTTGGTCGCCACGCATCATCCCATATGCTCGCCAAGACGAACTCGCGTTTCGCTACGCCGATGACGCGCGCAGCAGGCTGGCCGACGATACCGCCAGACGCGAGCTGACGTGACCCCCGTTTTTTCCTCCAGTTGGAGCTAGAGTCCGACCCCGGAAAGGGACGGACAGATGAAGCGGAAGCAGTTTTCGGAAGAGCAGATCATCGGCATCCTGAAGGAG
>NZ_JAXOJR010000015.1:0-62436 GCF_036663855.1 Sphingomonas fucosidasi
CCGACAAAAATACCGACACTCGCATAACCTCCCTCGCGGAAGATTTGGAGCATCTGGTTTTCTGCGACCGCGGCAACCAGACCGTGTGGCCGTTCGCTGCGGTGACACCCCTCTAGGGCCACCTCACAAACCCGTCAAATGCTTTTTTACAGTTTGAGGTCAGTTTTTCGGTTTCCAGACCAAAAGCGCCCTCCCGGCCTCCTAGCGGGGGTGGAGGCGCGCAAGCGCAATCCCGGCAAGGTTTTGCGCTCGGCCGATATGACGAATGCGAATGGAGTCGAAGCCGTGGGCAAGTTCTGCGAACCTCGCGCGATGGGCTTCGAGTGCCGCGGTGCGGCAGCGCGCCGTGCCGTTGGCCTGGGTTACGACGAGGGTCGAATCGCCCAGCAGGACAATGTCGCGTTCGCCGTTCTGCCGGGCGACTTCGAGGGCATGAATGGCTGCGAGCCACTCTGCATCGCTGTTCGTGCCGTGGCCGTAGTTGTGCTGGTAATATGGTACGCCCTTATGGACGACGGCACACTCGATCGCGCCCGGGTTCGGGCGACAGCCACCGTCGAAGAACAGCTTGGTGCGTCGGGGGTGCGGCATTACGGCTTCGCCGATGGCCGCTTGCGAGATGCCAGCGCCGCACTGGTCACGAGCAGACCGATGCCCGTGACCGTTGCCCCGCGGCGTACGGCACGTAATCCGCCAAGTGCAAACAGCGACGCGGGGAGGTTTCCATCGGCGCCAGCTATATGCGCGAGTACCAACCGCCCTGCCCCGCCGGATGGTGGTGGGGGTGCCGGTGCAATCGGTGGGCCTTCGATGGCGACGGTATCTGCGACGGTGGCGCCGCGATCGCCCAAAGGTTGCGCTGCGCCGGTCGTCGTATCGTGCTTGGTCTGGTGCTCGAGTTCGGAATTGAGCTCGGCGCCGAGCAGGAACACATAGGCCGACAACCAGAGCCAAGTCAGCAACACGATGACGGCGCTCAGCGATCCGTAAGTCGCGCCGTAATTGCCGAAGCGAGACACATAGACGCCGAAGCCGATCGTGGCGGCCAGCCAGATCAGCGTCGCCGCGAGCGATCCCGGGGTAAGCCACGTCCATTTCGCCTTGTGGCGGTTTGGGCCGAACCGGTACAGGCACGCCGCCGCGGTCACGCCCAGGGCTGCGAGCACCGCATAGCTGACGAGCCGGATCGCGACGAGCAGGACGTGAGGCGCGTTCGGGATCAAGCCGTCGAGCAACGCGAACGCCGCAGTCGACAGCGCCGCGACCAAGGCCAGCATCACCGCGCCGCCGGTGATCGCGAAGGCGAGCAGGTTCAGCGTGATGAATCCGCGGGTTTCGCGTTGTTCATACGCGATATTCAGCGCGGTGACGATCGACGAGGCGCCCTTCGTGCCACCATATAGCGCGATGCCGAGCGCGATAACGAGACCGAAGCCCTTCTTGCCTTCGGACGTGCCGACCACGGTGGTGAGCTGATCGCCGATTACGCGTGCGGCATCGTCGGGCAGGACGTGGAACAGCGCGCGGATGTTGGCGACGACGGTCTCGGTATCGGCGACGAGACCGTAGATCAGCACGATCGACGCCAGCAAAGGCACGATCGCGGCGAACCCGTAAAACGCTGTACCTGCCGCGATGAGGCCGATATTGTCCTCGCCCGCCTCGGTCCAGGTCCGCTTCAGGACCTTCCACCATTCGCGGGCCGACATCGACCACGGGCTGGTGGCCTCATGCTCGGCTCGTAACTCACCTTTGCTCAGCGTCTTGCCCCTCGGTCCCGGTATCCTCCGACCTAACGCGGTGCGCGCGCAAACGTGCCGTCAGAGTTGCCGTAAGGCCTGTGCCGGGCGTGCGCCGAGGATCGGCCACGCGCCTATCAGCCCAATCGCCATCGTCAGCCCCGCCCCGCCAACCAGCGTCACCGCGACCGCCGCATAATCCGGCAGCCACTGGAAGCTGAACAGCTGCGTGACGACATACCACGCCCCGCCGAGCCCGAGCGCGAGCGCCAAGAGCGATAGCACAATGCTTAGGAACGCGTATTCGAGCGCCTGGACCGCGAGCACCTGGCGTCGCGTCGCGCCGAGCGTGCGCAGGATCACGCCGTCATAGGTACGCGCCTCGCGTGCGGCGGCGATCGCACCGATCAGCACGGCGATACCGGCGAGGATCGCGACCGACGCCGCCGCCGTGATCGCGGTCGCCATCTGCGAGACGATCGCGCGGACCTGCCCCAGCACGCCGCGCACCTCGATGACCGACACCGACGGGAAGCGGGGCAGCAACGCGCGCATCACCATCGATTCCTCGCCCGGCACGAGATCGATCGTCGCCGCCAGGTTGTGCGGCGCGTCCTCGACCGCGTTGGGCGAGAACACCATGACGAAGTTGAAGCCGAGCGTATCCCAGCTGATCCGCCGGAACGATGCGATCCGCGCAGTCCGCTCGACCCCGAGCAGGGTATAGGTGAGCGGATCGCCGATCTTGAGGTCGAGCGCCTTCGCCAGACGCTCGTCGATCGAGACCAACGGTGAGCCGCGATAATACCGCGGCCACCAACGGCCGGCGGTCAGCTCGCTCCCCTCGGGCAAGGTCGCGGAATAGGTCAGGCCGCGTTCGCCGCGTAACGCCCACGCCCCTTCGGGCAGCGTCTTCAGGTCGGCGACCCGCGTCGTCCCGTAGCCAGTGATCGTGCCGCGCATCGCCGGCACGGTGCGGATCACCGGGTGGATCGCGATACCCTCGATGGTGCGGCGAAAATCGGCTTCGCGATCGGGCGGGACGTCCAGCGCGAACAAGGCCGGCGCGCGCTGCGGCACGGTGCGCTCGATATTGGCGTCGATGCTCGTGCGGATCGCCGCCAGCAGGACGAACAGGGTCAGTCCCAGGCCGAGTGCGACGATCAGCGTGCCGGTCCTTGCGCCGGGCCGATGAAGACCTGCGATCGCCAAGCGGAGCAGCGGGCGGCGCGATCGGGGCAACAGTGCGGCACTCCGCCGGACGCCCCACCCGAACGCGGCCAGGAGTGCCAGCACGCCGGCCACCGCCGCGAGGAACCCGGCGCTCAGTGCGGGCTGTTCGGCGGTGAGCAACGCGAGCGCGACGATCGCGGCGCCGGCGGCGAGCACCCAAGGCAAGGTCTTGCGCAACGGCACGGGGCGCTCGCCCGGCACGCCGCGCAACAGCCCGGCGGCGGGAATGCGACCGGCCTCGATCAACGGCGGCGCGGTAAAGGCGAGCGCGATCAACATGCCGTAGGCCGCGGCAAGAGCCAAAGGAGCAACCTGGAGCATGAAGCGCGGCGCGACGGGCAGCACGTCCCCCGCCTGCCACACGATCAGCGGCACGGTGAGGACGCCCGCGACGAGGCCGGCGGCGATGCCGATCGCCGCGACGACCGCCACCTGCAGCACGTAGATCCGCCCGATGATCCCCGACGTCGCGCCGAGAACCTTCAATGCGGCGATGCTCCCGCGGCGCGCGGCGAGATAGGAGGACACGCCGTTGCCGACGCCAATCCCGGCAATGACCAGCGCCGACAGCCCGACCAGCAGCAGGAACTGCCCCATGCGGTCGACGAAGCGCTCGGCACCGGGGGCGGCACGATCGCGCGTCTTGGTTTCCCAACCGGCGGTCGCGAACGCCGCCTTGAAGCGGTCGACGGCGACTTTTGGCGAGACACCTTCGGGGAGGCGGACGCGATATTTGCTTTCGTACAGGCTGCCCGGCTGGACCAGCCCGGTCCGCGCGATGCCGGCTAGCGAGACGATCGCGACCGGCCCGAGCGTGAAGCCTTCGCCCAGCCGGTCCGGCTCGCCGGTAACGATGCCGCCGACCGTGAAGGTCGCGGTGCCGAGCTTCAATTGCGCGCCCCGCGCGATCCCGAGACGATCGGCCAGCGCCGGCACGATCAGGACGGTGTTCGCATCGAGCACCTTTGCCGCATCTCCGCGCAAGGCCAGCGTACCGTATAGCGGATAGGCGCGATCGACGCCCTTGAGTTCGATCGGGACGCTGTTGGTGCCGCGCACCGCCATCGCCTGCATGCGCACGGTTTCGGAGACTGTCCCCAGCCGCGCCATCGCAGCACGTTCGGCGGGGGTGGCGGCGCGCTGCGAGGCGGCGAACTCGACGTCGCCGCCGAGGATCGCGCTACCGCGAGACGCCAGTTCAGTGTCGATGGCGCGCGTCAAGCTGCCGATTGCGGCGAGCGCACCGACGCCAAGGAACAGGCACACCAGCAAAAGGCGCAGCCCGCGAAACCGCAGGTCGAGTTCGCGCCGCGCAAGCCGCCACGCCAGCCGCCAGTCGTTCACCGTAACCGGTCCGCGACGATTTGGCCGTCGCCAAGTTCGACGATCCTGTCGCAACGTGCCGCGAGGATGGGGTCGTGCGTGATGACGATCAACGTCGCGCCGGTGGCGGCACGGCGGTCGAACAGCAGGTCCATGATCGCGGCGCCGGTCGTCGCATCGAGGTTGCCGGTCGGTTCGTCGGCGAAGACGATGTCCGGCCTGGGCCCGAGCGCACGGGCGATCGCCACGCGCTGTTGCTCGCCGCCCGACAATTGCGTCGGATAATGGCCGATCCGGTGCGAAAGGCCGACTGCGCCCAGTTCGGCCTCGGCGCGCGCGAACGCGTCGGACATCCCCGCCAGTTCCATCGGCACCGCGACATTCTCGAGCGCGGTCATCGTCGGCAAAAGGTGGAAGGCCTGGAGTACGATCCCGATCCGCCCCCGCCGCGCCCACGACAAAGCGTCCTCGTCGAGCATGCCGAAATCGAGCCCGGCGACTTCCACACGCCCGCCGCTCGCCTGTTCGAGCCCGGACAGGATCGCCATCAGCGACGACTTGCCCGACCCCGACGGCCCGAGCAGCGCGACGCTGGTGCCGCGGGCGATATCGAGATCGATGCCCTTGAGGATCGTCGTCGCGGCGGTGGCAGCGCCGAGTGTCAGCGTGACATCGCGCGCCGAGATCACCATATCGGCGGAAGCAGGTTCGGACATGGAGACCAATATCTTGGAGAAACAGATGCGACGCTGGCCTCTTTATGGGGGCGGACTGGCGCTTCTCCAAGCCGCGCTGTTGAGCGCGTGCGACCGGGCGGCCGAGGCCCCTGCCCCGGCTCCCGCTACGAACGCGGTCACACCTGTCGTGGAAGTGCCCGCCCCGAGTGGACCCGAGCGGCTGATCCTGGCTTTCGGCGATAGTCTATACGCGGGCTATGGGCTCGACCGCGGCCAGAGCCTGCCGGACGCGGTGCAGGCGCGACTGCGGCGAGACGGCATCAACGCGACGATCGTCAACGCCGGCGTATCCGGCGACACGAGCGCGGCGGGGCGGCAACGGTTCGCGTTCGCGCTCGACAACATGGCGCGCAAGCCGGATCTGGTCCTGATCGGACTCGGTGGCAACGACGTGTTGCGGCAGATTTCGCCGGCTGAAACGCGCACGAACATGACCGCGATGCTCGACGAGGCGAAGCGCCGCGGCATCCCGGTCGTGCTGACGGGCATGATGGCACCGCCTAATCTTGGACCGGACTTTTCGTCACAGTTCAACACGATATGGCCCGATCTTGCAAAGCGCTATCATGCGACCCTGTACCCGTTCATTCTCGACGGTGTGATCGGCAATGCGCAGTTGATGCAGGCCGATCATGTCCATCCCAATCGAACCGGCGTGAATAAGATCGCGACCCGCGTCGCACCGGTCGTCGAGAGCGCGCTGAAAAAGGCCGAATGATCGGAAACACTTGGCGCACGGCTCTGGGTTCGAACCGCAGGCAACCGGCGGGCCCATCGTTGGCTCGTCCCGTTTCGCCGCATCCGGTGGCTCGCATTCCCCCTTTCGCGCGCCGCGCGGTTGGTGCAACGCCGACATGAGGGATACCGAGGGCTAGGACACACAGGGCGATGCAATGCAATTAAGCGGTTTGATCGCACGGCTTGGTCGACATCTCGACCTGACCGATGCGGAGCGCGAGGCGATCACGCGAGCCGAGCGCGGCGAGCGGCGGTTGAAGGCCGGCGACATCCTGATGGCGGAAGGCGGCGAGAGCCATGCGCTGTACGTCGTGCGCCAGGGGTGGCTGCATTCCTCGACCAAGTTGATCACCGGCGGCCGGCAGATCCTGCGGTTTCATTATGCCGGCGACCTGATCGGCACGTCGAGCATGGCCTGGTCGCAGGCGGCGGCAACGCTGACCGCGATCTCGGACTGCTGGGTCGTCGAACTGCCGAAGACCGAACTCGGGCTGCTGTTCCGCGCGCAACCGCGGATCGCCGGGCTGCTCTACGCCATCGCTGCCGCCGAGAATGTCGCGATGAGCGACCGGCTGACGACGATCGGGCGGATGGGCGCGAGCGAGCGGCTGTCGACGTTGCTGCTCGACATCATGGCGCGGCTGCGCGTGACGGCGGGGGGTATCGTCGACTCGTTCGACCTGCCGCTGACGCAGACCGACATCGGCGATGCGCTCGGGCTTACCAAGGTGCACGTCAACCGGACGATCAGGGCGCTGGAAAAGTCCGGCGTGATCGAGCGGACCGGGCGGCGGGTGCGGATCGTTGACGAGGCGGGGTTGGTCGCCGCGACCGGCTTTACCGATCGGTATGGCGAGATCGAGACAGCGTGGTTGCCGCCGGCGGCGTGAGAACGGTCGTTTCTTGATCCTCCCCCGCCAGGGGGAGGTGGCTGGCTCTTGCCAGTCGGAGGGGGAGGCAGGCGAAACTGCCGTTCCGTGTCCTCCCCCTCCGTCACCTTCGGCGACACCTCCCCCTGGCGGGGGAGGATGGTATCAAGCTCAGGTGCGGTCGACTACGAACAAGGTTACGCGGTCGTACTTGATGTCGCCGGGGTTGAAGATCGCGTCGGGGACGAACGGGCGATCGATCACCTCGATGTCCTTCAGACCAGCGAGCTTGAACGTGCCGAGCTTGATTTCCTTGGGCGGCTGACCGTCGCGCTCCAGCGTGATCGCGTCGACGAACACGTCGTCATGCTTGGTGTAGAGGATGTGCGGCGCCAGCGTGCAGACCATCCGATTATAGGTCGCGGTGATGCACTGGCGCAGCGCGATCGCCTGCAGCAGCAGCGCATTTGCGTTGGACGGGGCGGACTGGTCTGGGGTAGAGGTCATGTTGTGCATCGCAGCATAAGTTGAGGGTGAGCGGTGCCGTTAGGCCGAACGCGACACGCGCGACAAGGCTTAACTTGACCCCGTAGCCGGTTTACCTGACGGCTTCGACCTCGTCGGTATGAACGTCGAAGCCGACCAGACGCGCCGGACCGAAGCTGGTGGTGAGCGCGGTATCGGTCGCGTCGCGTCCGCGCGCCATCAGAATCCGGCCGATCCGCGGGCGATTGTGGCGCGCATCGAGCGTGTGCCACGTGCCGCTGAGATACACGTCGAACCACGCGGAAAAATCCATCGGTGCGTCGACCGGCGGGATGCCGATATCGCCGAGATAGCCGGTGCAGTAGCGCGCCGGGATGTTCATGCAGCGGCACAGCGTGATGGCGAGGTGCGCAAAGTCGCGGCACACGCCCTGGCGCTCCTGATAGACGTCCCACGCGGTCTTGGTCGACCGCGCGAAATGATAGCCGAACTCGACATGCTCGTGCGCGAAGTCGACGATCGCCTGGACGCGCTGCCAGCCGGCGGGGACGTGGCCGAACAGTGACCACGCGGTTTCGGAAAGGCGGTCGGTCTCGCAATAGCGGCTGCCGAGCAGGTAGATTAGGATCTCGTCGGGCAGATCCTCGACCGCATGCTGGACCGCGTTGGGGAAGACGGGGTCCGGCAGGCCGCTGTCCTCGATCGTGAAGTCGCACGACAGCGTCAGGCCACCCTTGGGAACGGTGAACCGCGAGCAGACATTGCCGAACGCATCGAGATAATCATAGGTCGGCACATCGGGATCGGCGGCGAGCCGATGCGGCGTCACCAGATCCTTGTTGCGCGACGGATGCAGGCTGAGCATCGCCATCATCGGCGTTGCGACGTCGGTTTCGAAACGAATGTCATAGCCGGCTCGGATCAGCATCGATGTCCCCCTTAGATGCCTGGTGTCACGCAGTTCGCGATGATTGATGGTCGTTGGCAGTGCCCTCGGCATCCTCGTCGACGGTGATGTCGACCGACACGCTCATGTCGAGGAAGCTGCCGGGAAAGCCGCTCCAGGTGCCGGAGACCGGCACCGCCTGGTAGATATCGCGCGCGACGGCGACGCGGACGAGGCCGCGATTGCCGACGATGCCGTTGGTCGGATCGAACTCGACCCAGCCCGAGCCGGGCAGATACACGCGCACCCAGGCATGCGTGTTGCCGCCGCCGGTCCGATGCTCCCGACGAGTAGGATTGTAGACATAGCCCGAGACGAACCGTGCCGCGAAACCGAGCGCGCGGACCGCCTCGATCATCAGCATTGCATAGTCGCGGCAGGTGCCCTTGCGCTTAGCGAGCGTCTCGATCGGCGTCTGCGTACCCTTTTCGGGACGCTGGACATAGGTGAACTCGCGCTTGATCGCGGCGGTCATCTCCGACAGCATCGCCAGCGTATCGGTCTTCGCGCCGACCCCGACGAAGCGGCGCGCCCAACTGTCGATCTCGCGCTGCGGATCATGATGCTGGCGCTCGATCGAGCGCAGCAGGTCGGGCATTTCCTCCGACGAGTAGGTGAAAGGATATTGCCGCGCATACCGCTCGATATCGACCCGCTGCAATTCCCCCGGCGTGTGATCGAGGTGGACGGTGCTGTCGATCACGAGGTCCTTCGCCCGCTTGGCGAAGGTGGCGATCGCTACCGAATTGCCGAACACGTCGTGCAGCCAACGCACGTCGGAAGGTTCGGGGCTGATCGTCAGCGTGGCGTCGATCAGGCGCTGGTCGTAGCTTTCGCGCGGCCGGACCATGATCCGATGCTCGCCGAACGCAACCGGTTGGCGATACGAGTATTTGGTTACATGAGAGAGCGTTAGAGATGGCATCGAGGATCCACGTCGCATGAACAGCACTGCCAGCCAAACGCTGCTTGGGACCGAAGATGCCGCACCGGTCACGGTGGTCAACCCCAAAGGCGCGTCATCGTTCCTGCTGATCGGCGATCATGCCGGAAATGCGGTGCCGAAGCGGTTGAAGTCGCTGGGATTGAGCGACGCCGACCTGTCGCGGCACATCGGCTGGGACATCGGCATCGGCGAATTGGGCGCGATGCTGGCGGAGCGGCTCGACGCGGTGTTCGTCCGCCAGACCTATTCGCGGCTGGTGATCGACTGCAACCGGAGCCCAAGCCAGCCGGATCTGATCGCCGAGGTCACCGACGGGACCGTGGTGCCGGGCAATGCCGGGCTCGGGGAGGCCGATCGTGCGGCGCGGTTCGCGGAGATTCATACCCCGTATCAAGGGACCATCGCTGCGGAGATCGCGCGGCGCGATGCGGCGGGGATGACGACGGTGCTGGTCGCGCTGCACAGCTTCACGCCTGCGATGAAAGGCGCGTTGCGCGATCAGGCGCGGCCTTGGCACATCGGCATTCTGCACGACGGCGGCGATACCGCGTTCGCCGATGCGCTACTCGACGTCTTGCGCGACGAGGCCGACCTGGTTGTCGGCGACAACGAACCCTACCGCATGGACCTGATCGACTACACCATCCCGCGCCATGCGTATCCGCAGCAGCGGCCCTATGCGGAGATCGAGGTTCGACAGGACCTGCTTGCCGACCGTGCCGGCTGCGCGGCGTGGGCGGACCGCCTTGCGCGAATATTGCCGGCGGCGGCGGCAGAGACCAGCGCGAGCCGTCGCAATACCTGAAGGCGCGACTAGGGTTCGACGGACAAACCCGCGACGATCGATAGATCGAGCCCCCTCGTACCTGACGAAGGTCAGGACCCAGAGCCAGGCAGCGCTCCGCCCGTAACTCTGGGTCCTGACTTTCGTCAGGATGACGGTCGCAACCGTGGCCATCGGAGCCGACGCCCCGCCCATCCATGTTGCATTGCGGTCACACTGCCTGCGCCATCGTCGCACATGGCAAGATTGTCACTTGATATGATGTATCATCAAATCTACCCGACGAGTCGTACAGGGACGACACCCCGACGACGATAGGGAAATTTCATGAAGACGATGCTGTTCGGCGCCACCGCCCTGGCTGCCCTCCTCGCCTCTCAGGCTCACGCCCAGACGAATGCTGCCGATCCTGCAAAACCCACTCCTGCACCTGCGCCAGTATCGGTCGGCTCGACCAACCAGCGCGACATCATCGTGACCGCACCGCTCCAGACCAGCGAGCGCGACGTGTTGCAGGGTACCACCGTCCTCACCGGCCAGGAACTCACGCGCCAGCTGCGCCCGTCGATCGGCGAGACGCTTGCGCGCCAGCCCGGCGTGTCGGCGTCGTCGTTCGGGCCGAGCGCCTCGCGTCCGATCCTTCGCGGCTTCCAGGGTGATCGCATCCGCGTGCTGACCGACGGGATCGGCTCGATCGACGTGTCTAACACCTCAGTCGACCACGCGGTCATCATCGATCCGCTGCTCGCCGAGCGCATCGAGATCCTCCGCGGACCCAGCGCGCTTCTATATGGCACGTCGGCGGTCGGCGGCGTCGTCAACGTCATCGACACGCGCATCCCGCGGTCGGTGCCCGAGAACGGCTACCGGTTGAACGGGATCGCCAATTATGGCTCGGCAGCGAACGAACGCTCGGGCGGGATGGCCGGCGACGTTGCGGTCGGCCAGCACCTCGTGTTGCATGCGGACGGCTCGTATCTGAAGTCGGGCGACCTGCGGACCGGCGGCTACATCCTGTCGCGCGACGCCCGCGCACAGGCGCTGGCGACCGCCGCACAGCCGATCGATCCGAACGAGGCCGATCCGATCGACTATGCCGCATCGGCGCAGTTGAAGGGCAAGCTCCCTAACACCCAGTCGGAGACCTGGACGGCGGGTGCAGGCGCGTCGATCATCACCGACAATGGCAGCCTCGGCGTGTCGTACAGCCATTACGACAGCCTGTACGGCGTGCCGATCCGCTACGCCACGCAAGCCGGGCAGGAGCAGGAGGCACCGCGCCTCGACGTCGTTCAGAACCGCGTCGACCTGCGCGGCGAGATCGACACCGGCGGTGACGTGCTGAGCAAGATCCGCGTCCGCGTCGGCCAGGCGAGCTATCGCCATTTCGAACTGGAGGAAGACAATTCGGTCGGCACCGCCTTCTACAACAAGGGCCTCGAAGGACGCCTCGAAGTCGTCCAGGCGAACCGCGGCGGCTGGCAGGGCGCATCGGGCGTGCAGTTCTACAACCGGATCTTCAACGTGGCTGGCGACGAGGCCTTCCTGCCGAAGAACGAAACCAACCAGACCGGCCTCTTCACGCTCCAGCAATACGAGTCGGGCAAGTTCCGTGCCGAGGGCGGCGTGCGCTACGAGATCACCGATCTCGCCGCACGCACGCCCGAGGACGATCTGCGTTTCTTCCGCGGCAGCCAGAGCTATCATTCGGTGTCGGGGTCGCTCGGTGCGTCCTACGCACTGACCGACAGCATCCGCGTCGGGTTGAACGCCTCGCGGACCGAGCGTGCGCCGTCGGCCGAGGAATTGTTCGCGAACGGCGCGCATGCCGGCACGCAGGCGTATGAACTCGGCAATCCGGACTTCAAGCTGGAGAAGTCCTGGGGGCTCGAGGGCACGCTGCACGCGCATGGCGACGGCTTCAGCTTCGACGCGTCGGCCTATTACAACTGGTTCTCGAACTATATCTCGGAAAACCAGGTTGCGTTGTCGGTCTGCCAGGCGGCGGCCGATCCCTCGGGCCGCACCGTCGACCTGCCCTGCTTCCAGTATCAGCAGGCCGATGCCCGCTATTACGGGTTCGAGGCGGACGCATCGGTGAAGGTCGCGCAGATCGGCGGCTATGCGGTCAACGCCGACGTGCTGGGCGATTACGTCCATGCCAACATCGTCGACCAGGGCCCGGTCCCGCGCATCCCGCCGATGCGCGTGCTCGGCGGGATCGAGGCGCAGGGCGACCGGCTTAACGGCCGCGTCGAGGTGGAGCACGTGTTCGACCAGAACCGCATCGCCGCGTTCGAGACGAAGACCAACGACTATACGATGGTCAACGCGTCGATCGGGTTCAGCCCGTTCGGCAAGGATTCGAAGACGACGTTGCTGCTGAGCGCGAACAACCTGTTCGACGTGAATGCGCGGCGCGCGACCAGCTTCCTCAAGGACTTCGCCCCGCTCGCCGGCCGCGACTTCCGCGCGACGCTGCGCTTCGGGCTTTGACGTGACGGGGGCCGGCGCGATGCGCTGGCCCCTAGTCGTCGATCCGTTCGAGCCCGTTTGCATAGACACGCTGCTTGGCCGCATACGCAGCAGCCGACATCTTCAGCCCGGCAATCGCTTCCGGCGACAACGCCCGTACCGCTTTCGCCGGTGAACCGACGATCAGGCTGCCGGCCGGAAACACCTTGCCCTCGGTCACCAGAGCATTCGCGCCGATCAGGCAATCGTCACCGATCACCGCGTTGTTGAGGACCGTCGCCCCCATCCCGACCAGCACGTTGCTGCCGATCGTGCAGCCATGGAGGATCGCGTGGTGGCCGATCGTGCAGCCCTCCCCGACGGTCAACGGCGCGCCGGGATCGGAATGCAGCATCGCACCCTCCTGGATATTGGTCCGCGCACCGACGAGGATCGGCGTGTTGTCCGCGCGGATCACCGCCCCGAACCAGACGCCGGCCCCCTCCCCCAGTCGTGCGTCACCGATCACGTCGGCGGACGGCGCTACCCAGACATCGTTGGCTAGCGTTGGTCGTTTACCCTCGATCGCGTAGAGCGGCATCAGGCGGCGTCCCTCTCCTTTGCCCGCGCGCGGAAAGCGTGGAGCAGCGGTTCGGTATAGCCGCTCGGCTGAGCGAGGCCATCGAACACGAGCGCGCGGGCGGCCTGGAATGCGAGGCTCTCGTCCTCATGCCCCGCCATCGGCCGATACAGCGGATCGCCCGCATTCTGCGCATCGACCTTGGCCGCCATCCGCCGCAGCGCCGCGTCCGCATCGTTGGGCGTGGCGATGCCGTGGAGCAGCCAGTTCGCCATGTGCTGCGAACTGATCCGCAGCGTCGCGCGGTCCTCCATCAGGCCGATGTCGTGGATGTCGGGCACCTTCGAACAGCCGACGCCCTGGTCTACCCAGCGCACGACATAGCCGAGAATCCCCTGCGCGTTGTTCTCCAGCTCCTCGCGAACCGCGTCCGGCTGCCAGTTGTGCCCGGTCGCGACCGGGATCGTCAGCAGCACATCGAGCGACACGATCGGCTCGGCCTTGCGCTCCGCCTGTCGCGCGAACACGTCGACGCGGTGGTAGTGCGTCGCGTGCAGCGTCGCGGCGGTCGGCGACGGCACCCACGCCGTGTTCGCCCCGGTCATCGGATGCGCGATCTTCTGCTCGAGCATGTCCGCCATCCGGTCCGGCGCGGCCCACATGCCCTTGCCGATCTGCGCCTTGCCGCTCAGCCCGCAGGCGAGCCCGATCTGCACGTTGCGATCCTCATATGCCTTGATCCACGACGAGGCCTTCATGTCGCCCTTGCGGATCATCGGGCCGGCGCGCATCGAGGTGTGCATCTCGTCGCCGGTGCGGTCGAGGAAGCCGGTGTTGATGAATACGACCCGGTCCTTCACCGCGGCAATGCAGGCGGCGAGATTGGCGGAGGTGCGGCGTTCCTCGTCCATCACGCCGACCTTGATCGTGTGGCGCGCGAGGCCGAGCAGGTCCTCGATCGCGTCGAACAGCCCGTTGGTGAAGGCGGCTTCGTCGGGGCCGTGCATCTTCGGCTTGACGATATAGATCGAACCCGCGCGGCTGTTGCGGATCGGGCCTGTGCCCTTCAGGTCGTGCAAGCCGATCAGCGAGGTGACGATGCCGTCGAGGATACCCTCCGGCGCTTGGCTGCCGTCGGCGAGCAGGATCGCGGGCGTTGTCATCAGGTGACCGACGTTGCGGACGAACATCAGGCTGCGGCCGGGGAGCGTGAACCCGCTGCCGTCGGGAGCGGTATACTGCCGGTCCGGTTCGAGTGCGCGCGTGACCGTGCGGCCACCCTTGTCGAAGCTGGCGGTCAGGTCGCCCTTCATCAGCCCGAGCCAATTGGCGTAGGCGGCGACCTTGTCCTCGGCATCGACCGCAGCGATCGAATCCTCCAGATCGGCGATCGTGCTGAGCGCGGATTCGAGCACGACATCGGCAAGGTTCGCGGGGTCGTCTCGACCAATCGGATGCTGAGGATCGATCACGAGTTCGATGTGCAGGCCGTTGTGACGCAACAGGATATTGTCGGCTGCATACCCGACAAGCTGGCCTGGATCGGCGAGTTCAGGCTTACCACCGGTCCAGTCGGTCCACGATCCGTTCGTCAACGGCACGGCATCGTCGAGGAAGGCCTTCGCGCAGGCAATTACCTGCGCGCCTCGGGCGGCGTCGTAGCCCTTGCCGGACGCCGTGCCCGGAATTGCATCGGTGCCGTAGAGCGCGTCGTACAGGCTTCCCCAGCGCGCATTCGCGGCGTTCAGCAGGAACCGGGCGTTGAGGATCGGCACCACCAACTGTGCGCCGGCGAGCGAGGCGACCTCTGCATCCACGTTGGTCGGCGCGACCGCGAACGGTGCAGGCTCGTCGACCAGATAGCCGATCTCGCGGAGGAACGCTTGGTACTCGGGCTGGTCGATTGGCTTGCCGGCGCTGGCTTCGTGCCACGCGTCGATCTTCGCCTGGAGGTCGTCGCGAACCGTCAGCAACGCGGCATTCTCAGGCGCAAACGTGGCATAGATGTCGGACACGCCTTGCCAGAACCCCACAGCATCGAGCCCCGTACCCGGCAGCGCCTGCGCCTCGATGAAGTCCACCAGCGATGCGGCGATCTTCAGACCCGCCCGATTCTGATAGGTGTCGATCATCACGGCCATGCTGCTCTCCTATGTTCTCGCAGCACAATAGACGCCGGCCACCTTCGCCACTAGACACTATAAACCGAAAGCTGTTGATCGTCTGGAGAACGAATGGATCCTGACATCGTCCTCTTCGCCGAAGTGGTCCGCACTGCCAGCCTCAGCGCGGCGGGGCGTTCGCTCGGCATATCGCCGGCGATGGTGTCGAAACGGATCGCGCGACTGGAGGCACGGCTCGGCGTGCGGTTGCTCAACCGGACGACGCGGCGGCTAGAGCTGACCGCTCGCGGCGCGGCGTATCACCGAGACATGGTGGAGATCCTCGCCGCGATCCGCGATGCCGAGGCGCGCGTGTCCGACCGCGCCGAGACGCCCGCCGGACCGCTCCGGGTCAGCGCTCCCACCTCCTTCGGCCGGCTGCACATCGCGCCGCACCTGAAGCCGTTCCTCGATGCGCACCCTGCGATCGAACTCGACCTCGATCTGTCGGATGGTTTCTCGGATGTGATCGGCGACCGGCTCGACCTCGCGATCCGGATCGCGCCTGCCGTGCCGCCGAGCCTGACCGGCTATCGTCTCGCCGACAGCCGCCGCGTTCTCTGCGCAGCGCCGAGCTACATCGCGCCAAACGACGCGGCCAACCTCACGAAACACCGTCTCCTCGCGGCGAAAGGCCAGATGCCGTGGCGACTGGCCGGGCCGAACGGCGACGTCACGATCGACCGCCCGAGCTACGTCGCGACCAATTCCAGTGAGGTCGTCCGCGAACTGACGCTGGCGGGTGTCGGCATGGCACTGCGCTCGCTTTGGGATGTGAGCGCGGACCTGGCGAGCGGTCGGCTCGTACGGGTCTTGCCGGAGTTGGCCGGGTCTGCGGACGTCGGCATTTATGCGGTGCACGCACGCGGGCCGGTGTCGTCCGGCACCGCCGCGTTGCTCGATTACCTGCGCGGCCTCTGGTCGCCGACACCGCCGTGGGACTCCTGAACGAGGTCGATCGTCACCGCGTCGATCCGTCGCAGCATCGCCACGAACTGCTCGACTTCCTTGGCTGAGAACCCGGCGAAGATCCGCCGCTCCAGATCGAGCGCTTTCGGCGCTACCGACGCGTAGAGCGTGTGCCCGTCCTCGGTCAGCTTCAGCAAATGCGAGCGACGATCCTCCGGGTTCGCGTGCCGCTGCATCAACCCGCGCTCGACCAGAGCGATCGCCGCGCGGCTGACGGTCACCTTGTCCATGCGGGTCTGCTGGCCGATCTGCTGCTGTGTGATCCCGCCCGCTTCGGCCACCACTGTGACCAGCCGCCACTCGGGGATCGTCAGTCCGAACAACGCCTCGTAGGTGTCGGCCACCGCTTCGCTGACGAGGTTCGAGGTGATCGACAGACGATACGGTATAAAATCGTCCAGGACGAGTGCGCGGTCAGTCATGGCGAGATCGTAACGATTGACACCAGTTGTTCAAGGCGCCAGATTGGTAACAACAGATACCAATTTGAGGATCGAGTCATGGACCATATGCCCCAGTCTGATCATATGGACGTAAACCCGATGGGTCTCGACGGGTTCGAGTTCGCCGAGTTCACCTCGCCCGATCCCGACCGGATGGCCGCGCAGTTCGAGCAGTTCGGCTTCGTCGCCGCCTCGACCCACCCGACCAAGGCCGTAACCCGCTACAAGCAGGGCCGCATCAATCTGCTCCTCAACCGCGAGGACGGCGGCCATGCGGCGGCGTTCCGCGCGGATCACGGCCCATCGGCGAGCGGCATGGCGTTCCGCGTTCACGACGCCAAGGAAGCGTTCGACGCGGCCCTCGCACGTGGCGCCAAAGCGGCGGATGCCAGCATGGGCGCGCTCGGCGAGGGCAGCTATGTGCTCGAAGGGATCGGCGGTTCGCTGCTGTATCTCGTCGACAAGCATGGCGCGGCGGGCAGCCTGTACGACGACTGGAACCAGGTTCCGGGGGCGGCCGAAGCCGAAGCCGAGAACAACGTCGGTCTCGACCTGCTCGATCACCTCACGCACAACGTGAAGCGTGGCCAGATGCGGACCTGGGCCGAGTTCTACGGCCAGATCTTCGGCTTCGAGGAGCAGAAGTATTTCGACATCAAGGGCAAGGCGACCGGGCTGTTCAGCCAGGCGATGATCGCGCCCGACCGCGCGATCCGCATCCCGCTCAACGAGAGCCAGGACGACAAGAGCCAGATCGAGGAATTCATCAAGGATTACAACGGCGAGGGCATCCAGCATCTCGCGCTGACGACCGACGATATCTTCGAGACGGTCGAGAAGCTGCGCGCGCGCGGCGTCAAGCTGCAAGACACGATCGAGACCTATTACGAGCTGGTCGACAAGCGCGTACCGAACCACGGCCACGACCTCGAACGCCTGCGCCGCAACCGCATCCTGATCGACGGCAATGTCGGTGAAGAGGGCCTGCTGCTGCAGATCTTCACCGAGAACATGTTCGGGCCGATCTTCTTCGAGATCATCCAGCGCAAGGGGAATGAAGGCTTCGGCAACGGCAATTTCCAGGCGTTGTATGAGTCGATCGAGCTCGACCAGATCCGCCGCGGCGTGATCACTGTCGACGCTTGAGCCAAACTGAAAAGGCGGCTGTCGAAAGCGAGTTTATCCGTCATGCCGGGCTTGGTCCGGCATCCACGGTTTCGCATAACCTGAAGCAGTTGGTTTGCGGCACGGTGGACCCCGGAACAGGTCCGGGGTGACGAAGTATTTGCGGCACCGTCGTCCACCATACGGCAGATGGTCGATGGAATTACCTCATCCTTTTGGGTGAGAATCAGAGTTTGAACGGCCGGCGGTTCGGGCGTTGATGGGAACAGGTGACGGAGAGGAAGCCATGACAATTCACCAGCCAATCGACGCCGCAGGCGAGACCGCCGGCCAGACCGAAGACCATGCGGCGTACCAGCCCGGCTTCGGCAACCACGTATCGACCGAGGCAATCCCCGGCGCGTTGCCGATCGGGCGCAATTCGCCGCAGCGCCTCGCGTTCGGGCTCTATACCGAGCAGCTGTCCGGCACCGCGTTTACCGCGCCGCGTCACGAGAACCGCCGTAGCTGGCTCTACCGCATGCGCCCGACCGCGGAGCATTCGCCGTTCGAGCGCTACACCGGCGCCGAGCGGTTCGCGCCCGGCACCACCGACGCGCCGCTCGCGCCCAACCGCCTGCGCTGGGATCCGATCGCGTCCCCCGCGTCGAATACCGACCTGATCGACGGCATGACGACGATGCTCGCCAACCGTGATCCCGCCGACCTCGAAGGCGTCGCGCTCCACGTCTATGCCGCAAACACCGACATGACCGAGCGCGTGTTTATGGATGCGGACGGCGAACTGCTGTTCGTACCGCAGTCCGGGCGACTCCGGTTGCTTACCGAGCTCGGCCGCATCGACATCGCGCCCGGCCAGATCGCGCTTGTGCCCCGCGGCGTCCGCTTCCGCGCCGAACTCCCCGATGGCGAAGCACGCGGCTATGTCGCGGAGAACCACGGCGCGCTGTTTCGGCTGCCCGATCTCGGCCCGATCGGCGCCAATGGTCTTGCCAACCCGCGCGATTTCGAGACGCCGGTCGCGTGGTTCGAGGACCGCGATGAACCGGTCGAGGTTGTCCAAAAGTTCATGGGATCGCTGTGGACTACGACGCTCGATCACTCGCCGCTCGACGTCGTGGCGTGGCACGGCAACCTCGCGCCGTGGCGATACGACCTGTCGCGCTTCAACACGATCAACACCGTTAGCTTCGATCATCCCGATCCGTCGATCTTCACGCTGCTGACCTCGCCGAGCGACGTGCCCGGCCGGGCTAATGCCGATTTCGTGATCTTCCCGCCGCGCTGGATGGTCGCCGAGGGGACGTTCCGCCCGCCCTGGTTCCACCGCAACGTCATGTCCGAGGCGATGGGGCTGATCACCGGCGCCTACGATGCGAAGGCCGAGGGGTTCGCGCCGGGCGGTATCTCACTGCACAATCTCATGTCCGGCCACGGCCCCGATTTGGCGAGCTGGCAAGGTGCGAGCGCGGCTGATCTGAAGCCGCACAAGATCGACGGGACGATGGCGTTCATGCTGGAGAGCTGCTGGCCGTACAAGCCGACCGCCTATGCGCTAGAGCATTCGCAGCTCGATTACGATGCGGTCTGGTCGGACTTCCCGAAGGCGGTCCTGCCGAAGTGAGCCTTACGCTGCACGGCTATTGGCGCTCGACCGCCGCCTACCGCGTCCGCATCGCGCTGGCGCTGAAGGGCGTCGCTTACGAACAGGTCGCGCACGATCTCCGAGCCGGCGCGCAGCGCGAGGCGGGGTATCGCGCGCTCAACCCACAAGGCTTGGTCCCCGCGTTGGAAACCGGCGATGCGGTCCTAACGCAGAGCCCGGCAATCCTCGAATGGATCGACGAGACCTATCCCGATCCCCCGCTGCTCCCCGCCGACGCGAACGGCCGGGCGAACATCCGCGCGATGGCGGCGACGATTGCCTGCGACATCCATCCGGTGAACAATCTTCGTATCCTGAACGCCCTGCGGACCGATTTCGGGGCGGACGAGGCGGCGGTGAGCCGCTGGATCGCACGCTGGATCGGCGACGGGTTCGCTGCGCTGGAGACGCTCATCGCGCAATATGGGGATGGCTTCGCGTTCGGTGCGACGCCGACGATCGCCGACTGCCATCTGGTGCCACAGGTCTATTCGGCCGAGCGATTCGCGGTCGATCTCTCGCCCTATCCGCATCTCAAGAGCGCCGCTGACAAGGCCCGCGCCCTCCCCGCTTTCGCCGCCGCGCATCCAGACCGGCAGCCGGACGCCGACCGCGCGTGAGCGACGGCGAACGGCTGACCGCAACACCGGGCGGGATCAAACTCGCACCATTCGATGCAATCGCGGACGGCAAGGCGCGAAATTTCGTGCTCCAGATGCGCGCTGGTCGCTTCCACGGCTTTGTGGTGCGTAAGGACGATGCGGTGTTCGGTTATGTCGATCGCTGCCCGCATATGGGCCTGCCGCTCGCGCAGGTGCTCGACGACTATCTCACGCCGCGCGGCGACCTGATCGCGTGCAGCTGGCACTCCGCTTTGTTCGAGATCGACAGTGGCGCGTGCGTCGGTGGGCCTTGCGGTGGAACAAGGCTGACGCCCTGGCCCGTCGCCGTGGTCGCCGGGATGATCGTCACCGCAGGCTGACGCGGAGGGCGACTTGCTCTAAGGGACTGCGCCTCACCCCAGCATGATAGACCGATGACCGAAATTCTCCCCATCCGCGTCGTGGCGCTGTACCGCTTCACGCCGTTCGCCGACATCACCGCGATCCAGCCGCCGCTTGCGCTCGTGTGCTGTTCCAACGGGGTGAAGGGGACGCTGCTGCTCGCCGCCGAGGGGATCAACGGGACGATCGCCGGCTCCGAAGAGAGCATCGACGCGGTGCTCACGCATATCCGCGCGCTGCCGGGGTGTGCCGATCTCGACGTCAAGGAGTCGCGCGCCGAGACGATGCCGTTCCACCGGATGAAGGTGCGGCTGAAGCGCGAGATCGTGACGATGGGCGAGCCTGCGATCGATCCGCTGGAAGGCGTCGGCCATTATGTCGAGCCCGAGGACTGGAACGCGCTGATCGCCGAGCCGGGGACGATCGTGATCGATACGCGCAACGATTACGAGGTTGCGGTCGGCACGTTCGCGGGCGCGGTCGATCCGCAGACGCGGACGTTTCGCGACTTTCCGGCGTGGTTTCGCGAGCATCGTGACGAACTAGTCGGGGACGGCCCGCCGCCGAAGATCGCGATGTTCTGCACCGGGGGGATACGGTGCGAGAAGTCGACCGCGTTCCTGAAGGCCGAGGGGCTGGACGAGGTGTATCACCTCAAGGGCGGCATTTTGAAGTATCTGGAGACCGTGCCCGCGGCGGAGAGCCTATGGGAGGGAGAATGTTTCGTGTTCGATCAGCGGGTTGCGGTTCGACATGGGCTGGCGTTGGGAAGTCATGTCCTATGCCATGCGTGCCGGATGCCGGTTAGCGTCGCGGATCGGTCGTCGCCGCTGTATGTCGAGGGGGTGAGTTGTCCGGCATGTCATGATGCGCGGGACGAGGTTCAGCGGGCTGGGTATGCGGAGCGTGAGCGGCAGGTTCGGTTAGCTGAAGCGCGAGGTGAGGCGCATGTCGGAGCGGTGTTGCCGAAGACGCATGGGGCGGATGACCGCGACGGCACCTCCTTCTCGACGTCATCCTGACGAAAGTCAGGACCCAGAATTACGAGCAGTTGCCCTTGCGGCCCTGGGTCCTGACTTTCGTCAGGATGACGGTGGGTTAGGTTGCGGATCCGTCCAGCGATTTGGCAAAACGTGCCGCCAACGCCGTGTTCCATTGCGACACTGCCAGCGAATGCACGCTGTTCCCGGCCGCATCGACGATCGCCGGGTCCGCGCCGTGCTCCAGCAACAGGTCGATGATCGCGGTCTTGTTCACCAGCGCGGCCATCATCAACGCCGTTTGTCCGACGCCGTTGCGCCGGTTCACGTCGGCGCCCGCGTCGAGCAGGATCTGCGCGATCTCGGTATAGCCTTTGAAGCAGACGCCCATCAGCGCGGTGTTGCCGCGTGCGTCCGCGGCGCCGTCGACCTGGGCGCCGGCGGCGAGCAGAGCCGCGGTGGCTTCGGCCTGGCCGTTGTAGCTGGCGATCACGAGCGGCGTGTAGCCCTTGGCATCCGTCACCTCGATATCGACGCCTGCCTGCACCAGCGCGGGGATCATCTCGTCGCGCCCCGTCCGTGCGGCGTCGAAGATCAGTTCGATCAGCCGCTCCATCGGCGGCAGCGGGGGTAGCTCTCGCGCTTCAGTCATCATTCGCCTCGATGATATGCGGCACGAACCGCGCGAGATTGCGCGTCACGACCGTTTCATCTTCCCGAACGCCGATCCCCGCGGCTTCGTTGCCGACCATCCACGCACCGATCACCGGATGACGGCCGTCGAACACGGGTGGCGGCGCATAGGCCTGGCGGATCGCGCCCTCGGCACCATAGCCCTGGTCGAGCACCGCGTGGCCGCTCTCGCCGATCACCTCGACGTTCGCACCCTCGCGCGAGAACAGCGGTTTGCGCACATATTTCGGCCCGAGGATCTTCGCCGCAGGATCGTCGTCGAAGAACGCGGGGAGCAGGTTCGGATGCTCGGGATGCCGCTCCCACAGCAGCGGCAGGATGCCCTTGTTCGACAGGATCGACTTCCACGCCGGCTCGATCCAGCGCACGTCGGCGCGCGACAGGTTGGGCGCATAAGGCTCGCGGAGCATGAACTCCCACGGGTACAGCTTGAACGCCGCCTGCACCTCGAAACCATCGGTGTCGATAAAGCGGCCGTCGGCGGCGAGGCCGATGTCCTTCATCTCGACGAACTTCGGCTCGATCCCGACCTGCGAGGCGAGATCCTCGAAGAACCGCACCGTCTGCCGGTCCTCTATCGCCGACGCATCCGCCGCGAAATGGACGAAACCGCCGCTCGGGAACAGCGCGCGGAAGCGTTCGCGCAGCTTGTCGAACAGGCTGTTGAACTGATCCGTCCCCGCCGGCAAAGCACCGCTGGCGAGCAGATCCTCCAGCCACATCCACTGGAACGTCGCGCATTCGAACACCGATGTCGGCGTGTCGGCATTATACTCGTAGAGCTTGGCCGGGCCGGTGCCGTCATAGGCGAAATCGAACCGGCCGTAGAGCGATGGCTGGCGCGTCCGCCACGTCTCGGCGACGTAGTTCCACTGCTCGCGCGGGATCGCGAGGCGTTCCATCAACTGCTGGTCGCGAACCACCTCGTCGACCAGATCGAGGCACATCGCATGGAGTTGTTCCGCCGCGGGCTCGAGGTCGTCCTCGATCTCCGCCAGCGTGAAGGCGTAGGCCGCGCCTTCGTCCCAATACGGCTCGCCGTCCGTGTCGTGATAGACGAATCCGATCGCGTCGGCCCGTTCGCGCCAGTCGCCGCGCGGGTCGACCGCGATCCGGCGCATCAGGAGTCCGACGTCTTGTCGTCGCGCTGCTCGATCTGCAGCGTCTGGCCGACTTGCGGCGTCTTGGGCGCCGTCAGGCGCGCGAGGACATCGTCGGCGGACGACTGGCCGGGGCCGATCCCCGCCAGCCGCAGCTTCTCGTCGAGATCGGCACCGGTGCGACGATCTTCCAACTCACCCGCCGCCTTGATCCGCTCGCCACGGATCGCCTGTCGCTCGCGAATGCGCGCGAGACTGTCCGCCGCCGACCCGAGCTTGTTGCCCGCGCCCATGCTGCCCGACGCGACCGAAGCCTGCGCCTTCTGTACCGACTCGTTGACCTTCACGACCTCGACCTCGCGGCGGAGCTGTTCGATCTTGCGGTCGGTCTGCGCGACGGCGGTGTGGATCTGCTCCTCGGCGGCGCGCATGTCCTCGACCTGCGGGGTCTTCAGCGCGATGTCCTGTTCGAGATCGGCGATCCTCTGCGCGACCTGACGCGCGAGATCCATGTTGCCCTTCTCGACCGCGATCCGCGCTGAGGCCTCATACTTCGCAGCCTGAGCGCGGAAGCTCTCGACTTCGGTTTCGAGAATGCGGCGGCGCGCGACCAACCCCGCGAGATCGTCGCGCGCCTTGCCCTGCGCCTTATCGGCATCGCGAATTTCCTGGTCGAGGATGCGCAGGGCGTTCGCGTCGACGACCGCCGACCCCGCTTCGTGCGCGCCGGCACGACCGAGGGTGAAAAGCTTGCTCCAGATGGCCATGCCAGTCTCTCCGTTTGTATCAGTTCAGGCGGCAGGAACCTGCGCGTGGCGCAGGTCGGTGGCCGCATCGATCGCGTTCTCGGCAAGCGTGCGCAGTTCGATGATCACGGTATCGAGCCGGCTCGACGTCGCGAGTTCGCCGAACAGCTCGTAATAGTCGCGGCCGTCGACCGTGCCGATCCCGAAGTTCGACAGCGGCACCAGCTTCTGCGATTTCAGCAGGAAGGTGTTGAACGCCAGCTGATCCTCCTGCTCGTCGCAAGGCCATAGCAGCGTCGAGCACGCGATCTGCGCCTCGCTGACGTTGACGAACAGTTCGAGGTCGCCGTGGTGGTGCATCGTTACCAGCAGGACGGGGTCGGCGCCTTCCAGGATCCGCGCGGAAAATTCGCCGGCTTTCGCAGGCTCGGACGTGTCGAGCGCCGCCTTCAGGCTGCGGACGGTCCAGATATCGGTCAATGCAAGAACTCCCGTACTTGTCGCTCGACCGCACACATAGGCGTTTCGCAAGCGCCTGCCACCCTCCCCACTTCCGTCATTCTGCTCTTCCTTCCGTCATCCTGACGAAATTCAGGACCCAGGGTAACCAACCGCAGCGTTTATGCCTCTGGGTCCTGACTTTCGTCAGGATGACGGTGTTGCGCTTTGCGAGCCTGCGCGCTTTCGCCTAAGAGGCACGCAACCACAGAGACGCGAGGATTGCATGTTCGATCGCCTGTTCGGCCGCAAGCCAGCGCTTGACGGCAACGCCCTACCCGTCGTCCGGAACGTGACGCTGGGGCGCACGGTGACGGTCGATCCGCTGGCCTGGCGCCGGTTCGGGTCGGAGCTCCTGTTCCCGTTCGATCGCGATACGCTGGTGATCGTCGCGCAGGGGCTGATCGACCTCAACGAGGGCGGCTTCGTCCACCGGTTCTACACCGACGACGACATCATGTTCCAGGCGGTGTCGAACGATCGCGCCGGGCAGGACGTCACGGATGTCACGCTGTTCGCGCCATGGGACAGCGCCTATCCATCCTCGGCGGCCGAGCGTCCCGCTTGGAATAGCCGCCTGAAGGCGCGCACTTTCACTGCCGAAGGACTGCCAGACTACAGCCGTTCGTGGTTCGGCCCCGAAGCGAGCGAACAGGATCCCGTGACGTTCTGGGAAGAACTGCACGACGACCGCGACGGGATCGTCGACCGCCGCATCTTCCAGACTTGCATGCTGTTCAGCCGCGACCTGCCTGGCGACGATGGCCGCGAACTGTTGCTCGCGATCGACATGGAGAACGAGGCCGGCGAGGTCTCGTTCGAGATCATGCTGGGCGTGGCACTGGAACTCGGCGAGTTCAGGGCCTAGCGTCACGCGCAGACGGCTCCGGGGGAAATACGATGATCGACCAATATAGCTTCGGCGCCAGCGCGCTCGCCTTCCTGATCGCGTTCGTGGCCGCGGGGGCGTTCACGATCGTGTTCAAGATCATCTTCCAGGCGACGACGCCGTATCACGAAAAATCGCTGATCCGCGAAGGCAATACCGCCGCTGCGATCACGCTGGGTGCGGCGCTGCTCGGCTATGTCCTGCCATTGGCGTCGGCGCTCACGCATACCGTCACGCTGCTCGAATTCGCGATCTGGGCCCTGCTGGCGGGCGTGATCCAGATCGTCGCCGCGCTCGTCGTGCGGCGGCTGGTGATGCGCGACATCCACGACCGGATCGTCCGTGGCGACATCGCCGCGGCGACCTATATGGGGAGCATCTCGCTGTGCGTCGGCATCCTCAACGCCGCCTGCATGACGAATTGAGGAAGCATCGATGAAGCGTTCCAGAACGATCGTCCTGACCAGTCTGATCGCAGGCTCTGGTGTCTCGCTGACCGCGTGCGATGGCGACGTCGGCGGCAAACCGGTCGAAGCGCAGAGCTATGCGTCGGTGCAGGAATGCCGTGCGGCGGGTGCCTTGTCGGCGGTGCAATGCGACACCGCGTTCGAGCAGGCCAAGGCCGATGCCGCAAAGACCGCGCCGCGGTTCGAAGACAAGCAGACCTGCGAGGAGCAATATGGCGCCGCACAGTGCGAGCCGCGCAACAACGGTAGCGGTGGAAGTTTCTTCACGCCGCTGCTGACCGGGTTCCTGGTCGGGCAGGCGCTCAACGGCGGCTTCGGCAACCGCGGCGCGCCGATGTACCGGGATCGTGACGGCAATTATTACGGCGGCGCAGGCGGCCGGATCAACCGGGACTATGTCACCGGACGCACCCGCGTGGGCTCCGACGCCTTCACGCCGACGACGGCGAGAGCCCCTGCCCGCGTCCAGTCGCGCAGTTCGGTGATCTCGCGTGGCGGCTTCGGTGGCGGCTTCGGCGGCCGCAGCTTCGGCGGCTAGCTTCTGATCCTCCCCCGCAAGGGGGAGGTGGCTGGCCCTTGCCAGACGGAGTGGGCGGACACGGAACAGCGGTTTACGCCGTCCTCCCCCTCCGTCGCCTTCGGCGCCACCTCCCCCTGGCGGGGGAGGATTGAAATTGGCTTCAGGCGTTCCGCTCCACCCGCAGCATCGCCAGTGCCGCAACCCCCATCACGCCCGCAGCGATCAACATCGCCCAGACCGCGTCGCCGGGGAAGAACGTCCGCACGACCTGCCCCATCACCGACGACACGATCAGCTGCGGCAGGACGATGAAGATGTTGAACAGGCCCATATACACGCCGAGCTTCGCCTGGGGCAGCGCGTTGGACAGGATCGCATAGGGCATCGTCAGGATCGACGACCAGGCGATCCCGATCAGCACCATCGATCCGATCAGCAGATACTGGTCGCGCACCACGAGGAACGAGGCGAACCCCACCGCGCCGCAGAGCAGCCCGAGGATGTGCGCGTCGCGTCGCCCGATCCGAGCGGCCAGCGTCGGCATCACGAACGCCCACAGCGTCGCCACCCCGTTGTACACCGCGAACAGCACGCCGACCCAGTTCGCGCCCTCGTTATACGCGGCACTCGTCGTGTCGGTCGTGCCGAACACGTGCTGCGTGACGATCGGCGTGGTGTAGATCCACATGATGAACAGCGCCGACCAGGTGAAAAACTGGACGAGTGCTAGCTGCTTCATCGTTTGCGGCATGGTGCCAAGATCGCCGACGATCTGGCTGAGAACGTTGGACTCCCTGCCCGACCGGACCAGCGCCGCGCTGACCAGCAATGCCACCCCGAATGCGATCAGCCCACCGCCGAGCAGGTATACCGGCTTGTCGAGCCCGAACCGCGCCACCGCGGCGATGACGATGGCTCCGAGCGCGATCCACACCGGCGCGAGCTTTGCGCTCGACCGTACGACCGTGTCGCGGGGCGCAACCTCACCCTCGTCCTCGAACGCTGCCATCTCCGCCGGCGAATATTCGCTGGTCGTCAGCACGGTCCACAGCACCGCGAAGAACAGGGCTAATGCACCGATGTAGAAACCGTATTGCACCGAGGGCGGAATGCCGCCCGCCGGCGCGGTGTTGGCGACCTGGAACACGTCGGTGAGGATGATCGGCGCAAGGCTCCCGATCACCGCGCCAGCACCGATGAACCCGGTCTGGAACGCGAACCCTGCGGTCCGCTGGCGGCTGCCGAGCATGTCGCCGACGAACGCGCGGAACGGCTCCATCGCGACGTTGAGCGACCCGTCGAGCATCCACAGCAGCACCGCGGCGACCCACAACACCGGCGCGTTGGGCATTGCCAGCAGCGCGATCGTGGCCAGCATCGCGCCGGCGAGGAAATACGGCCGCCGGCGCCCGAGCTTGCCCCAGGTCCGGTCGCTGTAATGCCCGATCACCGGCTGGACGAGCAGCCCGGTCAGCGGCGCCGCGATCCACAGGAACGCAAGATCGTCGACGCTCGTCCCCAGCGACTGGAAGATCCGGCTGACGTTCGCGTTCTGCAGCGCGAATCCGATCTGTATCCCGAAAAATCCGAACGAAATATTCCACAGCCCCCAGAACCCCTGGCGCGGCTTTTCCCTACGTGACAGCATTCAGCGTCCTTCGCCCGACGAGCGCCGGATCACGAGTTGGGTGGGGAGCATCATGCTCTCGACCGGGCGATTGCCGATCCGCGCGAGCAGCATCTCGACGAGCCGCCGCCCGGCGAGACCGCTATCCTGCGCGATCGTCGTAAGTGGTGGGTTGGCGAGGCTGGCCGCGGGGATGTCGTCGAACCCGACGATCGCGACATCATACGGCACGGCGATCCCCGCGCCCGCCAGCACGCGCATCGCCGCGAGTGCGATCAGATCGCTGGCCGCGACGATCGCGTCGAACTGGACGCCGCGCTGGAGCAGCTCGTGCGTGGCCCTGGTCGCGTCCTCCTCGGTCGAGATCGATTCGACCTGAAGTCGCGGATCGACCGTCTGGCCGTGCTCGCCGAGCGCCGCGACATAGCCGCGATACCGGTCGTGGAACTCGGGATAATGATCGGTCGCACTACCGAGAAACGCGATCCGCTTACGCCCCCGTTCGAGCAGATGCCGCGCCGCCGCCGTCCCACCTGCGATATTGTCGCAACCGATCGTCAGACCGGGCTGGCCCGGCTGGACCGAGCCCCAGCGAATGAAGTGCGTCCCCTGCGCGACCAGCATCTCGAGCCGCGCGCGATAATCGGCATAGTCGCCATAACCGAGCAGGATCAGCCCGTCGGCGCGGTGGCTGTCCTCGTAATCGGTGTGCCAGTCGCTGGAGAATTGCTGGAACGACACGAGCAGGTCGTAACCGTGCGACGCGCACGCCGCCATCATCGCGCCGAGCATGCCGAGGAAGAACGGATTGACCACGGTCTCGTCGGGCGTCGGATCGCGGAACAGCAGCAGCGCGATCGTCTTTGTCGTGCCGTTGCGGAGGTTGGAGGCGCTACGATCGACGGTGTAGTTGAGCTGTCGCGCGATCGCCTCGATCCGTTGCCGCGTCGCAAGATTGACCGTCGGGCTGCCGCGCAACGCTCGCGAAACCGTCGGTTGCGACACACCCGCAAGTTGCGCGATGTCGAACGAAGTCGGCTTTCCCGTGAGCTTGCCCATGGGCTTGGCGGCGGCAGTCACGACGATCGGGTCCTCCAGCATCCTCACGGTTCCACACGCGCCTTGCCGGCGAGGTGACCGTGATCGAGCATCACTCCAGAATGCGGGGCGCGTCAACGAACGGCACGGCGCCACCGTGACAATCGTGCCACAGAATCAAGCCGCTACCGCTACCATGCCACTGAATACGTATGCGCAGGCCATGCGGGGCCCGCCACCCCGGTCAAACGTCGGGATGGCGGTCATACGGTCAGCGACGCGGCGCCATCAACGGTCCGCCGATCTCGGTGGCGGCGATGAACGCCGGGCGCGCGCGGAGCCGGTCGAGATAGGCGGCGACCTCGGTGTGCTCCTTCAGCAAGCCTGTGCTTTCGGCGATCGCCAGCATGTAGCACATCTGGATATCGGCCAGCATGAGCTGGTCGCCCATCAGGTACGGGCCATCGCCGACGCCTGCAGCGATATAGTCGAGCGTCTTGGTCACCTCGGGGCCGGTGAACTTGGTCAGGCCTTCGGGGAGCCCGCCCATTCGCTTGCCGAACATCGTCATCATGATCGGCAGCGCGGCCGAGCTTTCGACATATTGCAGCCACTCGTCATGGATCGCGGCGGCGGCGCTGTCGATCGGTGGCGAGAAGCGGCGGTCGCCGTACCGCGCATCGATATAGGACAGGATCGGCGCGCTTTCGGCGAGCGTCAGGTCGCCGTCGACCAGCACCGGCGCCTTGCCGAGTGGATGGATCGCCTTCAGCGTGGACGGGGCGCGGAAATTCGCGTCGCGCTCGTATTTGACGAGGTCGTATTCGATGCCGAGCTCCTCGAGCAGCCACAGCACACGGATCGAGCGCGAATAGTTCAGGTGGTGGAGAGTTAACATAAACGTCCTTCGTCAGGGAATGTGCTGCACCGCGGAACGGCTGGGCGGCATCGAAGGTTTCGTCGACCGTGGCTCCGGAATTCTCCGGCGACGGAGAGACGTATGACGAAGCTGACCTGCGACGTGGCTATCATCGGCGCGGGTACCGCGGGCCTTGCCGCCGAGCGCAGCGCGCGTCGCAACGGGGCGAAGACGCTGCTGATCGACGAAGGCTTTGGCGGCACGACCTGCGCGAGCGTAGGGTGTATGCCCTCCAAGCTGCTGATCGCCGCGGGAAACGCAATGCATGCCGTGAAGCACGCTGGGGTCTTCGGCGTCGAGGCGTCGGGCAAGGTCGACGGCGTCGCGGTGATGACGCGGGTTCGCAAGGAACGCGACGCGTTCGTCGCCGGCGTCGAGGCCTCGATCGACAAACTGCCCGACGACGTGAAGATCGGGGCACGGGCGAAATTCGCCCGCGCGACGGTCCTTTCGCTCGGCGATGGTCGCGAGGTTCATGCCAAGGCGGTGGTGATCGCGACGGGATCGAGCCCGATGATCCCCGCAATGTTCGACCCGGTGCGCGACCGGGTTCTGACCAACGAGAGCATCTTCGAGCTCAAGGATCTGCCCAAGTCGCTCGGTGTGGTCGGCGCGGGCGCGCTGGGGCTCGAACTGGCGCAGGCGATGGCACGGCTCGGCGTCGATACGATGGTGTTCGATACGGGCGAGACGATCGGCGGCTTAAAGGATCTCCACGTGGCCGAGGCGTATCACGCGATCCTGGCGCGTGAAATGCCGATCCTGCTGGGTGTCGAACTCGAGGTGAAGCCCGAGGGTGATGGCGTCATGCTGTCGTGGAGCGGGGCCGCGTCGGGTGAACGTACCTTCGACTATCTGCTCGTCGCGACCGGGCGGCCGCCGCGGATCAAGGATATCGCGTTGGAGACGACCGGGCTTGCGCTCGATGAGCACGGGATGCCTGACTATGACTGCGAGACGATGCAGTGCGGCACCGCGCCGATCTTCATCGCGGGCGACGCGGATCATGATCGTGCGGTGCTGCACGAGGCGTCATCGGAGGGGACGATTGCCGGGCGCAATGCGGCGAGCTATCCCGAGGTCACGCCGGGCAAGCGGACGGTGCCGTTCGCGATCACCTTCACGCATCCCAACGTCGCGGTGATCGGCAAGATCGCCAAGGACGACGACGCGGACAGCGTGATCGGCACGGCCTCGTATGACGATCAGGGCCGCGCGAAGGTCGAGGCGTGTAATGCCGGGCTGGTGCGGTTCTATGCGGATCGGCGTGATGGGCGGCTGACCGGCGCGACGATGGCGGGACCTGCGGTCGAGCACAGCGCGCATCTGATCGCGTGGGCGATCCAGAGCGGCTGGACCGCGACCGAGGTTTTGGACCTGCCCTTCTATCATCCGACGTTCGAGGAGGGGATGAAGGGTGCGTTGCGCTCGATCTGCAGCGAAGTGCACGCACCGACGCCGCCGGACCGCGACGACGGGTTTACGCCGGGGACTTGAGTTTCAATTCTGATCCTCCCCCGCCAGGGGGAGGTGGCTGGCGCTTGCCAGACGGAGGGGGCGGAAAAGGGAAACCGCTGCTCCGTATCCTCCCCCTCCGTCACCTTCGGTGCCACCTCTCCCTTGCGGGGGAGGATCGAGGGGGTGGCGCTATTCCTCCAGATCGAGATACGCGACGACGTCGTTCTCGGTGGTCAGATACAGCCCCGCCTGGACATCCTCCTCCTGCTGCGCGGCGATCACCAGCGCCTCCTCCAACGAGCCGTAGAACAGCGTCGTTGCCGCCCCGCCCTCGCCGCTATCGTCGAGGTGGTAGAGCCGAGCCGACACGCTGGAAGAGATCGTACGCATTCCAATACCTTGCTCAAAAATTTCGCGGAACAAAACCGACACGGCCCGGCGCAACTTTGCCGAGCTTCGTCCGTTCGGGTAACAGATACAGGGGTTTATATGCATCACGATGAAACTTTTCCGGTGTCGCGCCGTGGCGTGATCGCCGGCGGCGTCGCGTCGGCCACCTTGGCGGCCGCACCCGTCGCGCAGGCCCAGACGCAGAACCAAGCACAGGGGACGACGCAACCGGCCCCGCCGACCATGCCGGTCACGCTCAAGGTCAACGGCCGTACGACGAAGCTGAACGTCGACACCCGCACGACGTTGCTCGACGCGCTGCGCGAGAATTTGAAGCTCACCGGCACGAAGAAGGGCTGCGACCACGGCCAGTGCGGTGCGTGCACGGTGATCGTCGAGGGTCGCCGGATCAACAGCTGCCTGACGCTCGCGGTCATGCATGAAGGCGAAGAGATCACCACGATCGAAGGCCTCGGCACGCCCGAGAAGCTGCACGCGATGCAGGCGGCGTTCGTCAAGCATGACGGCTATCAGTGCGGATACTGCACCCCCGGCCAGATCTGTTCGGCCGTCGCCACGCTCGGCGAGATCAAGGCGGGCATCCCCAGCCACGTCACCGGCGATATCGCTGCTCAGCCGACCGTCAGCACCGACGAGCTTCGCGAGCGGATGAGCGGCAATATCTGCCGCTGCGGCGCCTATTCGAACATCATCGACGCGATCCACGACGTCGCCGGTACGGAGCGCACGGCATGAAGGCCTTCACCTACGAGCGGGCGACGTCGACGAAGGAAGCCGCCAGCGCCGCGGTCCGCACGCCGGGCGCAAAGTTTATCGCGGGCGGGACCAACCTGCTCGACCTGATGAAGCTTCAGATCGAAACGCCGCAGCATCTGATCGACGTCAACGGCCTCGGCCTCGACAAGATCACGCCCACCTCTGAGGGCGGTCTCCGTGTCGGCGCGCTGGTCCGCAACACCGATCTCGCCGCCGATGCGCGCGTCCGGAAGGATTACGGCGTGCTCAGCCGCGCGCTGGTCTCCGGCGCATCGGGCCAGCTTCGCAACAAGGCGACGACGGCGGGCAATTTGCTCCAGCGTACACGGTGCCCGTATTTCTACGACACCACCAAGCCCTGCAACAAGCGCCAGCCCGGCAGCGGCTGCGCGGCGATTGGCGGTTTTAATCGCAATCTCGCGATCATGGGCACGAGCGAGGCGTGCATCGCCACGCATCCGAGCGACATGGCGGTTGCCATGCGCGTGCTCGACGCGACGGTTGAGACGGTGAACGCGGCGGGCGAAACGCGTGCGATCCCGATCGCCGACTTCCACCGCCTCCCCGGCGCGACGCCGAACATCGAGACGTCGCTGGCCCCCGGCGAACTGATCACCGCCGTCACGTTGCCGAAGCCGATCGGTGGCACGCACATCTATCAGAAGGTACGTGACCGGGCCTCCTATGCGTTCGCGCTGATCTCGGTTGCCGCGGTGATACAACCTGGCGGTCGCGGCCGTCTCGCCTTCGGCGGCCTCGCGCACAAGCCGTGGCGCGTCGAAGCGGCCGAGGCGCAAATGCCCAATGGCGCCAAGGCGACCGCGTCGGCCGTCCTCGCCGGCGCCCGCACCACACCACAGAACGCGTTCAAGCTGCCGTTGGTCGAACGCACCATCGGCGCCGTGTTCGAAGAAGCGAAGGCCTGACGCCCATGAAGTTCGATACCCCCGCCACGGCGAACCCGACCGACCGCATGAAGGTCCTCGGCCAGCCGATCGACCGCGTCGACGGCAAGCTGAAGACCACCGGCACCGCGCACTATGCCTATGAGCGCAGCGACGTCGCGCCCGATGCGGCCTATGGCTATATCCTGGGTTCGGCGATCGCCAAGGGCCGGATCGAGAGCATCGACGACGCCGACGCGAAGGCCGCACCCGGCGTGCTCGCTATCGTCACCTACAAGAATGCCGGCACGGTCGCGAAGGCCAAGGCGCATACCGCACGGATGCTCGCCGGCCCCGACGTCCAGCATTACGATCAGGCGGTAGCCGTCGTCGTCGCCGAGACGTTCGAACAGGCCCGCGCCGCCGCCAAGCTGTTGCGCGTGACCTACGCTCGGACCGCTGGCAGCTTCGATCTGGAAGCGGTCAAGGCATCGGCCACGAAGCCCAAGGACGGTACTCCCGACACCGCCGTCGGCAATTTTGCAGGGGCCTTCGCCAAGGCAGCCGTCAAGGTCGACGAGCGCTATACCACGCCCGACCAGAGCCATCAGATGATGGAGCCGCATTCGACCACGGCCGCCTGGAAGGGCGACAAGCTGACGCTGTGGACGTCGAACCAGATGATCAACTGGGCGGTCCGCGACATGAGCGAGACTCTGGGCGTGGCGAAAGAGAATATCCACATCATGTCGCCTTATGTCGGCGGCGGCTTCGGCTCGAAGCTGTGGATCCGCAGCGATGCGGTGATGGCGGCGCTCGGGTCGCGGGCGATCGGCGGTCGTCCGGTGAAGCTCGCGCTCGCGCGTCCGCAGGTGATGAACAACACCACGCATCGCCCTGCGACGATCCAGCGCCTCCGCATCGGTGCGCAGAAGGACGGCAAGATCACCGCGATCGCGCATGAGAGCTGGTCGGGCGATCTGCCCGGCGGTGGTCCCGAGACCGCGCCGAACGCGACGCGGCTCCTGTACGCGGGCGCTAACCGGATGACCGCGACTCGCCTTGCGGTGCTCGATCTCCCCGAGGGCAACGCGATGCGTGCGCCAGGCGAGGCCGTCGGCCTGCTCGCGCTCGAAGCGGCGATGGACGAGCTGGCCGAGAAGCTGAAGATGGACCCGGTCCAGCTGCGCATCATCAACGATACGCAGGTCGATCCGGAAAAGCCGTCGCGCCAGTTCTCGCAGCGCGATCTGGTCGGCTGTCTGAAGACGGGCGCCGAACGCTTCGGCTGGAACAAGCGCAATCCCGTCCCCGGCCAGATCCGCGACGGGCGTTGGCTGGTCGGCATGGGCATGGCGTCCGCGTTCCGCGACAACGTGACGATGAAGTCGGGCGCACGCGTCGGGATCGACAAGAAGGGCGTTGTGACCGTCGCCACCGACATGACCGACATCGGCACCGGCAGCTACACGATCATCGCGCAGACCGCCGCGGAGCTGATGGGAGTCCCCGTCGACAAGGTCATCGTCCTGCTCGGCGACAGCAGCTTCCCGGCATCGTCGGGCTCCGGCGGCCAGTGGGGCGGCAACAGCTCGACGGCAGGCGTCTATGCAGCGTGCATGGCGCTACGGGATTCTGTCGCGCGGAAACTCGGGTTCAACTCGACCGACGTCGTGTTCGAGGACGGCAAGGTGAAGTCGGGCAACCGCAGCGTCTCGCTGTCGGAAGCCGCCGGCGATGCCGGCCTGTCCGCGGAGGACTCGATCGAGTTCGGCGACCTGACCAAGACCTACGCGCAGGCCACGTTCGGCGCACACTTCGTCGAGGTCGGCGTCGACTCGGCGACCGGTGAAATCCGCGTCCGCCGGATGAGCGGCGCGTTCGCCGCGGGTCGTATCCTCAACCCGAAATCGGCGCGCAGCCAGGTGATCGGTGCGATGACGATGGGCGTCGGCGCGGCGTTGATGGAGGACGCGATCGTCGACAAGCGCTTCGGCTATTTCGTCAACCACGATCTCGCCGAATATCACGTCCCCGCCCATGCCGATATTCCGGTGCAGGACGTGTTCTTCATGGATGAACTCGACGAGAAATCCTCGCCGATGAAGGCCAAGGGCATCGGCGAACTCGGTTTGTGCGGGGTCGGCGCGGCGATCGCCAACGCGGTCTACAACGCGTGCGGCGTCCGCATCCGCGAATACCCGCTGACGCTCGACAAGGTGATCGGCAAGATGGCTTGATACCCTGCCCTCCATCCCGCCGCATCAGCGGTCGGGGTGGAGGGCAAAACCGGCTCTGGCGCGCGCGAATAGGTTGCGCTAGAAAACCCACATGACCGTACCCGCAATTCTAAAAAACCTGCGCCTGCCCGTCATAGGCTCGCCGCTGTTCATCATTTCCGGACCCGATCTGGTGATCGCGCAGTGCAAGGCCGGCATCGTCGGCTCGTTCCCCGCACTCAACGCGCGGCCGCAGGCGATGCTCGACGAGTGGCTTCACCGGATCACCGAGGAGTTGAGCGCGCACAACCGCGCAAACCCCGATCGCCCGGCGGCGCCGTTCGCGGTCAACCAGATCGTCCACAAATCGAACGACCGGCTCGAAAGCGATCTGGAGACCTGCGCCAAGTGGCAGGTGCCGATCGTCATCACCTCGCTCGGCGCACGCGAGGATCTGAACACCGCGGTACACGGCTGGGGCGGCATCACGCTGCACGACGTGATCGACGACCGGTTCGCGCGCAAGGCGATCGAAAAGGGTGCGGACGGCCTGATCGCGGTCGCGGCGGGTGCCGGCGGCCATGCCGGCCGGCTGTCGCCGTTCGCGATCATCCAGGAAATCCGCCAATGGTTCGACGGTCCGCTCGCACTGTCGGGCTCGATCGCGACCGGTGATGCGGTGCTGGCGGCGCAGGCGATGGGCGCGGACTTCGGCTATATCGGCTCGCCGTTCATCGCCACGACCGAGGCGAACGCGGACCAGGCGTACAAGGACGGCATCGTCGCCGGCAAAGCCGCCGATATCGTCTATTCCAACCTGTTCACCGGCGTGCACGGCAATTATCTGCGCTCGTCGATCGCGGCGGCGGGCATGGACCCCGACAATCTGCCCGAGGGCGACCTGAAGACGATGGACTTCGGCGGCGGCAACGGATCGAAGCCCAAGGCGTGGAAGGACATCTGGGGCTCGGGCCAAGGCATCGGCGCGGTCGGCAAGGTCCAAAGCGTTGCCGACCGGGTCGACCGACTGGAACGCGAATACCGCGCGGCACGGGCACGATTGGCGCTTTGATCGTCTACGCCTGACGGAAGCCCGCCTGATCGGCGACGACAGGGCTTGGTGAAATACCATCATCCCGCCCGGTAAAGATGCGCCGCGTGGTGAAGGTCTCTGCCGCTCAGAACGCGCGCGCGAGCATGCGTTGCATCGACAGCGCAGGACTGCCGGTCTCGACGTCGTCCAAGCCCATGTCCAGCCGCCCGACGCGCCGATGAAGGTCGGTGCTGGCGTCGATCAGGGTCCGCGCACGAGTCGGCAAGACATCGAGCAAACTCTGGTCGGTGGTCGGGGCATCGCCGAGGCGTCGTGACGGATCGAGCGCATCGCGTGGCAGCAATTCGCCCGCCTGCACGGCGCGCTGCGTCAATAGCCAGGCGATTACGTGCATCAACCGCGTCGTCACTTTCAGCGATTCACAACTGAAGCTGACGCGGATCAACGGATCGAGTGCCTCACGTTCGGCCCGTCCAGCCTCGTCGAAATAGGTCCGTGCTTCGCCGGCGAGCGCCATGGCTTCGCTATACAACGCATCGACCAATCGACGATGCAAAGGCAATTCGGGCAGACTGCTCATCCAATCGCGTTGCCATAGCGAGCGTGTGCCGCCCAGCCCGATGGCACATCCAACGCGGTCTAACGGGCGATAAGCGTCTCAAAATGAAGCATGTTGCTTCGCAAACGATGGCGGCTCACGCGATGATGTCCGGAATCAGCATATCCTCGCACGCGGCGATCTCGTCGCGCAGCCGCAACTTGCGCTTTTTGAGACGCGCAATCTGCAACTGATCCGGGACCGGTAACGACAATAGCGCACCAATCGCGTCGTCGAGATCGCGATGCTCGGTTCGCATGCCATCGAGCCGAGTCCGGATCTGAGCCTCGTCCACGCTTTCTCTCAGATACATGCCGATCCTCCGTCGCCGTGTCCTTAGCAAATGCAGAGACGCTGGCGAGCGCAAAAGCATCGCGGCATGGCACCTGCTGCCGATCGCAGCCAGCTGCCGGAAAATAGCGACAGCGACAGCGCCGGAAAGACGCAGTCGTGCTCAAGCGGTTCGCGTCTTCCGCCTTGAGGGTGGCGGGATCAACGGGTCGTCTTGGCAAATCGTTCGCCTAAACGATTTGATCCATTTCCGATGAAGACATTTTCGTGACGGAGTGGTTTACTCACTCCCCAACCCGAATGCAGGAGGTACTTCATCGTGCAGACGACGCATCAGACAGCCCTGGAAACCAAGCACGCGGTGCTCGATCAGCGGATCGCGGTCGAAGCCCATCGTCCGTTGCCGGACGCGGCGGTTCTGGCGAGCCTCAAGAAGCAGAAACTGCGCCTGAAGGAAGAGATCGTCAGCCTTTGACGATGTAGACGCCGGCGATCACTCCCCGCTATCGTTGGGGGGTGATCGGGTCACCGGGCTATCGATAATCGACGGCCAGAGATCATCGATAGCCGGCCATCATCGATAGACGGCGTCAGGCCGCCTCGGACTTGGTCGATCGCGTGCTCGGTTTGCGCACCTTTTTCGGGTCGATCGGCGTCTCCAGCGCTATCCCCATCCGCCCCGCGGCGCACCACGCGACTCGCCCGACGATTTCGCCGATCCCGCGCAGGTTTAACCAGACACGGGTTCCCACCTCCGCAGGCCTGTCCAGTTCGATCATTAGACCGCCCTCGGACAGGTTGCGCACGCGTACTTCATGCACGTTGCGCTCGACGCCCAATTGGCATTGCGCCATCAGCAACAGGCTGTCGCGGGTCTTCGCACGCTTGCCCGTACCCGAGGCAATCTCGCCGGTCTGGCTGATCTCCGCGGACGAGCCCTCGGCGGTCGCGCGATCGAAGTTGTCCATCATCATCCAGCAGAATCCAGAGCCATGAAATTCGGGCTACAACGACGTATAGTCCGACCATGCCCCAAATACCTTAACACCCGCATAAGTTAACACCCAAATCACCCGACTAGGGCGTGATCCGGCACTAACCCCACGGTGGCGGGCGCCTTGAGCAAGTGATTTCAATCCTCGCGCGAGACCTTCTCGTTACGCTCATGACGCTCCTGCGCCTCCACGGTCATCGTCGCGATCGGACGCGCCTCGAGCCGAGCCAGGCTGATCGGTTCGCCCGTAACTTCGCAATACCCGTATTCGCCCTCGTCGATCCGGCGGATCGCAGCCTCGATCTTCGACACCAGCTTGCGCTGGCGATCACGCGTTCGCAGCTCGATCGACCAATCCGTCTCGCTCGACGCACGATCGGTAAGATCGGCCTCGCGGAGTGAATCCACCTGCAACTGCGACAAAGTCTCCTGCGACTCCCGGAGGATTGCCTCTTTCCAAGCCTGCAGCTTACGGCGGAAATAAGCCTGTTGCCCAAGGCTCATGAACGGCTCGTCCGCTTCGGGCCGATACCCCTCGTCGCCGCTGTCATTGGCGGCGTCTCGACTGGAATTCTCGTTCGTACGATTCATAACGGTCGCCATACCACTCTCCCTCTCGCCCTGTCGGATCAACCGCGCTGATCTCCGAGAGGCGCCCCCAAATGGTAAAGGCGCCTATAGTCGCGCACGCAGGCGACCACAAGCGATGCGACTTGCGCAGATTTGTCGAAATCCGACATTTTATAACGCGGCGACGATAATCCGTTTCGCCGCGTCGTATACGATCCGGGGATCGACGATCGCGCCGGCCCGAACGAATACAGGTCTCGACGTGTCCCAACCCGGCACGTTAAGCCTGTGCATCTGCAAAGACCCGAACGAACGGTCCTTTTAACTGCACCCGGATTGCTTAATGCTATTGCGCTTAACGGTTTCTTTTGCAGTTAGTCGGATAGCAGTCACGGAAACCTGCGCACGGGGAACCGGCAACACGAGGGTGCCGGCAACGAAAGAGTGACGATATGTCGGTTAGGATGGCTTTGGCCAAATTGTGCGCCTGCGCATGTGGTGGTGCCCTGATCGGCGGCGGCGCCGTGCATGTCGCGGAAAGCTCCAATCGAACCGCCAACACCAAGCGGGTGCTCGTCAAGCGAGTCGCGCGACCACAGGTCGCCGCCGTGCATCGCCCGCGCGCGCGGCGCGTTGTCACGACGACGCGAACGACCTGTGCACCGACAGTCGTGACGGTCGCCAACGCAGCGCCGGTGCCGATTCCCGCCCCGGTCGGTGACGGATACGTCGGCGGTGGTGGTGGCGCCGTTCCGGTCGTGGTCGGCGGAAGCGGCGGCTTTTTCGGTGGCGGTCTGGGCGGCGGATTCGGGGGTGGCTTCGGCGGCGGGCTCGGCGGAAGCGGCGGTTCGAGCGGCAGCATCGTCATCTCGTCGACGTCGAGCGGTGGGTCGACGTCGACCGGCGGCTCGTCGAGCAGCACCGGCGGCGCCAACGTGTCCAGCACCTCCTCCACCGGCGGCTCGAGCGGCAACGTGTCCTCAGCCTCGGGCGGATCGAGTGGGGACGTATCGTCATCCTCCAGCGGCAACGTGTCGACCTCGGCGAGCAGCGCTTCGTCGGCCTCGTCCGCATCCTCGGCCAGCAGCGCCAGTTCGTCCGGCTATGGCTCGAGCAGCAAGGGCTGGGGATCGAGCCACGGGTGGAACTCGACCGGTGGCTGGAGTTCCAACGGATCATCGGCCAGCTCGGCCTCGTCCGCCAGTTCGGCATCGTCGGCCAGCAGCGCATCGTCGGCATCGAGCGCCAGCAGCGCGAGTTCGAGCGGCAGCACCGGATCGAGCGGCGGACCGCCGGCGCCGGTACCTGCGCCGCCGATGGTGCTGTTGTTCGGCGCTGCGGCGGCTGCATTGGTCGCCCGCAAGCGATTTGCCAAGACCGCATCCAAGCCTTCGGCAGTCAGCGCATAACCCGTTTGCAGACTGCATGAAAAAGGCCCCGCCGGATGATCCGACGAGGCCTTTTTTTGTCTGGCGTTGGATCAGGCGTTCTTGAGCGCCTTCTCGATATCCGCGATCGGATGCCCCGTCAGGTCCTTGTCGAGCTCCCCCTTCAACCGGCTGCTGACCTCCTTGTGGTAATGCTTGCGCATCTCCCCAAGCGTTTTCGGCGGCGCGACGATGATCAACGACTCGTAATCGTTGTTCAGTGCGCGCACCTTGAGGAAATCCGCGGCTTCGGCGGCGAAGCGATCCTCTTCAAGCTGATGGAAGTCGGTCGGCTCGACTGAACTCTGCACGCCGCCACGGGGCGACGACGCGCGCCCGGCGGCATCCGTCGCCTGGTCGCGCGTCGCAGGATTGATCTGCTCGTGCGCCTTCTCGACGACCAGATTGGGGGCAACATTGTCGCCCTCGTTGCGCAGGAACAGCATTTTCCGGCCGTCTGCCACCAGGACGACGGACTTGTGGGGAAGCTGCATGCGGTATCTCCTTTTCGCTATGCGTATGGCAGAAGAACGCGCCGCGAACGCGAGAGGTTGCGGACGCCTTTTGATCCTTCTACCCCGCCGGGCTCTTCTGGTCCTCCCCCGCAAGGGGGAGGTGGCTGGCACTTGCCAGACGGAGGGGGAGGCAGGCGCTCACCTAGGCTCCGTGTCCGCCCCCTCCGTCAGCTCAAGAGAGCTGCCACCTCCCCCTGGCGGGGGAGGATCGTGAGGGTGACACTGCCTTGCGCGCACGCACCCGTCTCGGCATAGCCTCGGCCATGCACGACATCCGCCTGATCCGAGACGATCCCGCCGCCTTCGACGCCGCCCTCGCCAAGCGGAGCGTAGCGCCGCACGCCGCCTCGCTGGTGTCGCTCGACGAGCAGCGCCGCGCGACCATCGCGGAGTCGCAAAGCGCGCAGACGCGGCGCAACGAATTGTCGAAGACGATCGGCCAGGCCAAGGCGCAGAAGGACGAGGCCAAGGCGTCGGGGCTGATGGCCGAAGTCGCGAGCCTGAAGGAAGCGCTTCCCGAACTCGAAGCGACCGTCACCCGGCTCGATGGCGAGCTGGAATCCGCGATCGCGGCGATTCCCAACCTTCCGGCGACAGACGTGCCTCAGGGCGGCGGCGAGGATGACAACGTGCTCGTCCACACCCGCGGAACGCCGACGAGCTTTGCCTTCGCGGCGCGTGAGCACGACACGATCGGCCCTGCCCTCGGTCTGGATTTCGAAACCGGCGCGGCAATGTCCGGGGCGCGCTTCACGCTGGTCCGCGGGCCTGCTGCCAAGCTGCAACGTGCACTCGGCCAGTTCATGCTCGATCACGTCGCCGAGGCGGGCTTCGAGCAGGTATCGCCCCCCTTGCTGGTCCGCGACGAGGCCGTGTTCGGCACCGGCCAGCTGCCGAAATTCGCGGAAGACCTGTTCCGTACCACCGATGGCCGCTGGCTCATCCCGACCGCCGAGGTGAGCCTCACCAACATCGTCCGCGAGCAGATCCTGAGCGAGGCCGAACTGCCGCTGCGCTTCACCGCGCTGACTCCGTGCTTCCGCTCCGAGGCGGGCGCCGCGGGGCGCGATACGCGCGGCTATATCCGCCAGCATCAGTTCGACAAGGTCGAGATGGTCTCGATCGTCACCCCCGACATGTCCGAGGCCGAGCACGAGCGCATGACGGCGTGCGCCGAGGGCGTGCTCGATGCGTTGCAGCTACCGTTCAGGCGAATGCTCCTATGCACCGGGGATATGGGCTTCACCGCGGCACGCACCTACGATCTCGAAGTCTGGCTGCCGGGCCAGGCGCGTTATCGTGAGATCAGCAGCGTCTCGACCTGCACCGACTTCCAGGCGCGCCGGATGAACGCGCGCTATCGGCCCGAGGGCGAGAAGGGAACGCGGTTCGTCCACACGCTCAACGGCTCGGCGCTCGCGGTCGGCCGGACGCTCGTCGCGGTGCTGGAGAACTATCAGCAGGAAGACGGCTCGGTCGCGGTGCCAGCGGTGCTCCAGCCGTATCTCGGCGGGCTGACCGTGTTGGAGCCAAAGCGCTGATGCGTATCCTGCTGACCAACGACGACGGTTATCATGCGCCCGGCCTGAAGGTGCTGGAGACGATCGCGCGGACGCTGTCCGACGATATCTGGGTAGTCGCGCCTGCGGAAGAACAGTCGGGCGCGGGGCACTCGCTGACCCTGTCGCGGCCGATCCGCGTAAGGAAGCATGGCGAGAAACGCTATGCGGTGGCGGGCACCCCGACCGACGCCGTCATGATGGCGCTTGCCAAGATCATGAAGGATTGCCCGCCCGACCTGATCCTGTCGGGCGTCAACCGCGGCGCCAACCTCGCCGAGGACGTGACCTATTCGGGCACGGTATCGGCGGCGATGGAGGGCGCGCTGGGCGGTATCCGGTCGATCGCGCTGAGCCAGATCTACAGCCGCGAGGGCATGGGCGACAGCGTGCCGTTCGAGGCTGCGGCGGCGTGGGGCGAGCGCGTGCTGCGGCCGCTGGTCGACGCACCGCTGGCACCCCGAACGCTGGTCAACGTCAACTTCCCCGCCGGTCCCGCCGACGCGGTGAAGGGCGTCCGCGTCGTCAGCCAGGGCCTGCGCGATTACGGGCGATTGCAGATCGTCAGCAACACCGACCCGCGCGGCTATGAATATCACTGGTTCGCGCTTGGCCGGACCGTCGAGACACCCGCAAACGCGACCGATCTCGAGGCGACCGCGGACGGATTCGTGTCGGTGACGCCGCTTCATCTCGACCTGACACATACCGAATCGCTGGACATGCTCGCCCGGGCCTATCGGTGATGGGGCGTGTGCGGGTCCTGGCGGCGGTAGCGGTGCTGCCGTTGCTCGGGCTTGCCGCGTGCATTCCGCAGGTCGAACGCCCCGCCGGCTACGGACAGCCTGCTCCGGAGAGTCGTCCTCAGCGCCCGTACCGAAACCCGCCTGCCCAGCGCGATACTCAGCCGCTGCGACGGGATGAGCCGATACCGCAGGACAGGTCCTATGATCGCCCCGCCCGCGATACCGGCGAAGTGACCACCCTGCCCGCGCCGCGTCCCGCATGGGAGGCACGCCAGGTCCGCGCGGATGCCAAGACGATCCCCGATGCGACCTATGTCGTCCAGTCCGGCGATACGCTGAGCCGGGTCGCCGATCGCAGCGGCGCGAGCCTCGAAGCCATCGCGCGCGCCAACGATCTCGAATCACCCTACACGATCGAGACCGGCGAGCGGCTGCGGATCCCGGGCGGTCGCTATCACCAGGTCCGGCGCGGCGAGACCGGCATCGCGATCGCCCGCGCCTACGGCGTCGAATGGTCGCGGATCGTCACGGCGAACGCGTTGGTCGAGCCCTATGTGCTGCGCGCCGACCAGCGTGTCCTGATCCCCGATGCGCCCGGCGGCGGCAGGCCCAGCGCCTCGGAGCGCGCGCAAGCCTTCACGCTCGACATCGACGACATCCTCACCGGCGGCGAGCCCGCACTGGCGAGCAACCAGGCGCCGGCCAAGCCGATCGCGACGCCGCGCCGCGTGCTGCCGTCGAACGCCGTCGTCACCGGGCCGGCACGGTTGGCGAGTGGCGGGTTTCTATGGCCGGTCGACGGCAAGGTCGTGAAGCGGTTCGGCCCCGGCGCGAGCGGCGAACGCAACGACGGCATCAAGATCGCGGTGGCGATGTCGACGCCGATCCACGCCGCGGCGGACGGCGTCGTCGCCTATGTCGGCGACGGCATCGCCGCGCTCGGCGGACTGGTGATCATCAAGCACGGCGGCGGCTGGACCAGCGTCTACGGCCACGCGTCGAAACTGCTCGTCCAGCGCGGCCAGAGCGTGAAGCGCGGCCAGACGGTCGCGTTGTCGGGCGACACCGGGTTCGCGGATCGCCCGGAACTGCACTTCGAACTGCGCAAGGGACGCACCCCCGTCGACCCGACGTCGCAACTGCCACGAAGCTGATTCCCCCCAGCACCGTACCCAAGCCCCTCATCGTCATCCCAGCGAAAGCTGGGATATCCCCGTTCGAGCCCCGGCACTCGCCCCACAAAGATCCCAGCTTTCGCTGGGATGACGGTTGTGGCCGGGATGACGGACGTCGGACCGCATGCTAGTCGCGCTCGCATGACCTACCAGTCCGACCTGCTCACCACGCTGACCTCGCGCGGCTATGTCCACCAGATGACCGACGCCGCCGCGCTCGATGCGCTCGCCGGCAAGCAGGTCGTGCCCGGCTATATCGGCTTCGATCCGACCGCGCCGTCGCTCCACGTCGGCAGCTTGGTCCAGATCATGCTGCTCCGCCGGCTCCAGCAGACCGGGCACAAGCCGATCGTCCTGATGGGCGGCGGCACCGGCAAGATCGGCGACCCGAGCTTCAAGGACGAAGCGCGCAAACTGCTCGGCGAGGACGGCATCAAGGCCAACGTCGCCTCGATCCGCCGTATCTTCGAACGCTTCCTGACGTTCGGGGACGGCCCAACCGACGCGGTGATGCTCGACAATGCCGAATGGCTCGACGCGCTCGAATACATCCCGTTCCTGCGCGACGTCGGCCAGCATTTCTCGGTCAACCGGATGCTCGCGTTCGATTCGGTCAAGCTCCGCCTCGACCGCGAACAGTCGCTGAGCTTCCTCGAATTCAACTACATGATCCTCCAGGCCTACGACTTCCTCGAACTGTCGCGCCGCGCCGAATGCCGCCTGCAGATGGGCGGCTCGGATCAATGGGGCAACATCGTCAACGGCATCGAGCTGTCGCGCCGGATGGACGGTACCGAGGTGTACGGCGTCACCACGCCGCTGATCACCACGGCCGACGGCGGCAAGATGGGCAAGACCATGTCGGGTGCGGTCTGGCTGCACGAGGATCAATTGCCGACCTTCGATTACTGGCAGTTCTGGCGCAACACCGACGACCGCGACGTCGGCCGCTTCCTGCGGTTGTTCACCGACCTGCCGCTCGACGAAATCGCGCGGCTCGAGGCGCTCGAAGGTGCGGAGATCAACGCCGCCAAGATCGTTCTTGCCAACGAAGCGACGGCGATGTGCCGCGGCCGCGCCGCCGCCGAACAGGCCGCGGAAACGGCGCGCAAAACCTTCGACGAAGGCGCTTCGGGCGACTCGCTACCGAGCTACCGGGTCGCGAGCGGCTGGATCGGCATCGTCGAAGCATTGGTCGGGCTGGGGTTCGTTGCCTCCAACGGAGAAGCGCGACGGAAAATCGCCGAGGGTGCGGTGCGGGTCGATGGTGCCGTCGAGAAGGAGCCGACCGCCACGATCGACGTCGCGGCACCTGTACGCCTGAGCCTCGGGAAAAAGCGGCACGGAATGCTAACCCCCTCGTAACGGGCGCATTGTGGTTATGGCAAACACGCTGTTAGGGATTTCCGTTCGCCCGGGGTTCACTGCGAAGCCGTTAAGCCCTTAGCCCTAGAACACCCTAGAAGACCGGGGAACATCCGATGCGAAACTATGCCACGGCTGTTCGAGACCATCGCGGTGAGCCGCGCGACGAAGTGATGCACCGTACGCATGCGATCGACGGCGACGGTCGGAGCATGAAACTGGTGCTGGTCAACATGTCCGCAAACGGCCTGATGGCGCGATGCGAGGGTTCGCCCGAGGCTGGCGATCGGCTGCGGATTACCTTGCCAATTCTGGGCGGCGTCGATGCGATCGTACGCTGGTCGCTCGGTGGACGGATCGGCTGCGAACTCGAACAGACGATTCCGCTGTCGGACTATTATGGCATGCTGACGGTGATGGTCCGCAACATCTGACGTCAGCCGGAGCGGAGCAAGGCAACGCCTGCGTCGCGATCGAACAGATACAGGGCCGTGCGCGCCGCCTGCCCCCTCGGCCCTTCAAGCCCGCCGTCGCGGTCGATCAGCAGGCGCGCGTCGTCGTGCGCGCATTGCAGCAGGTCGGCCATCATGTCCGGCGTCGCCAGCCGGAATGCCATCTCACCCGATTGTTTGGTGCCGAGCAGTTCACCGGCACCGCGGAGCCGGAGATCCTCCTCGGCGATGCGGAACCCGTCGTTGGTCTCGCGCATCAATGCGAGCCGTGCACGCGACGTCTCGCTGAGCGACGCCCCGCGCATCAACAAGCAGATCGACCGGCCGGTGCCGCGCCCTACCCGTCCGCGGAGCTGGTGAAGCTGGGCTAGGCCGAAGCGGTCGGCGTGCTCGATCACGATCAGCGTCGCGTTGGGAACATCGACGCCAACCTCGATCACGGTAGTGGCGACGAGGACGGACGTGCGCGCGGCGGAGAACTCGGCCATCACCGCGTCCTTTTCCGCGGGTTTCATCCGGCCGTGGACGAGCGCGACCTTCTCGCCGAAGCGGGCACGAAGCGTTTCCGCGCGCATTTCGGCGGCGGCGAGGTCGCTCTTCTCGCTCTCCTCGACGAGCGGGCATACCCAATAGGCCTGCCCGCCATCGGCCAGATGCCGGCCCAGCGCGTTGACGACGTCGTCGAGCCGGTCTTCGGAGATCACGCGTGTCTCGATCGGCTGGCGGCCGGGCGGCATCTCGTCGAGGCGGCTGACGTCCATTTCACCATACTGGGCCAGCGTCAGCGTGCGCGGGATCGGCGTGGCGGTCATCGCAAGCAAATGCGGCGGCGCGACGCCCTTGGCCTGCAACGTCATCCGTTGCGCGACGCCGAAGCGGTGTTGTTCGTCGACCACCACCAGCGCCAGGTCCTTGTAGCCGACCGCATCCTGGAAGATCGCGTGCGTGCCGACGAGGATGTCGATCTCGCCACTCGCCAGCGCCATCAGCGTGGCTTCCCGCACGCGACCCTTGTCTCGGCCGGTGAGCACGCCGACGTTGATCGGCAGGCCGGCGAGCGTTTTCCGCAGCGTCTCGTAATGCTGGCGCGCGAGGATTTCGGTCGGTGCGAGCATCGCTGCCTGCGCGCCAGCCTCGACCGCGATCAGCATCGCCATCGCCGCGACCAAAGTCTTGCCCGAGCCGACATCGCCTTGCAGCAGCCGCAACATCGGTGCGGTCTGCGCCAGATCGCCCTCGATCTCGCCGACCGTCCGCGATTGCGCGCCGGTCAGCGTGTAGGGGAGCTTGAGCAGGTCGCGCAGCCGCCCGTCGCCGTGCAGCGCCCGCCCCCTCCGTTTCCGCGTGTCGGCGCGGACCAGCGTCATCGCGAGCTGGTTCGCGAAGACCTCGTCATACGCCAGCCGCTCGCGCGCCTTCGCGTCCGACGGGTCAGCGTGAATGCGTTCCAGCGACTCGTGCCAGCCCGGCCATTCGCGTTTCGCCTTCAAGCCCGGCTCGATCCACTCAGGCAGGTCCGGCGCGCGCGCGACCGCCTGCGTGGTCAGTGCCGCCAGCCGGCGCGACGTGAGGCCTTCCGACAGCGGATAGATCGGCTCCCGCTCGCGCAACTCCTCGTCCGGTTCGACGATGTCGGGATGCACGATCTGCAATTCCTGGCCGTATTCGTCGAGCCGGCCGGAGATCCGCTTGGCCTCCCCGATCGGGAGGAGCTTCTTCGCCCAGCCCGAGCTTCCGCCGAAGAAGACGAGGCTGACGTAGTTGCCGTGCTCGTCGGTCGCCTGCACGCGCGTTGGCCCTCGCCCCGCGCTGATCCTGTAGTCGCGTGGGGTCAGCGTGATCGTGATGATCCGGCCCGCATCGCTCGACATCAGCTCGGTGCGCGGCAGGCGATCGACGTAGCCGGTCGGCAGATGGAAGGCGACGTCGACGACGCGCGCGAGCCCGAGCCGGTCGAGCGGCTTGGCGAGCGCAGGCCCCACCCCCTTCAGGACGAGGGTTTCGGCGAACAGCGGATTGAGGATTTCGGGTCGCATGACTATCTGCCTCATATAGCCAAGCCGACGGCCGCTGCCAGAGCGGTCGCCGGCTGTTCGTGTTTGGAGATACGATGGACCACGAGACTCGCCTCAAGCGCCTGGGCTTCCGCAGCTCGCACCGCGGCACGCGCGAAGCCGACATGATGATCGGCGGCTTCTTCGAAACCTATGGCCGGACATGGACGCCCGAACAGCTCGACTGGTTCGAGGCGCTGCTGGAGGAACAGGACGTCGACATCATGGGCTGGGCGATCGGCTCGATTCCGTGCCCGCCCGAGTGGGACGGCCCGATGATGCAGGCGATGCGCGACATCGATTACGTGACGGTCGTGAAGTAATTTTCGGAACTGTTCCCCGGCGAAGGCCGGGGCCCAGGTGGGGGACGTCGGTGATTGACGTTCGAGCCTAATTACCATTGCCTTCCCAACTGGGCCCCGGCCTCCGCCGGGGAACGAGAAGCGAATATGCCAGACCTCAAGACGATCCTCTCCGCGACCACCCCGCTGACGCTGTCGGGCGTGCCGTCCGGCTTCCAGCCGTCGCTGCTCGCCGACCTCGCGCGCGCTGCGAAGACCCGCGCGGTGTTCATCGCGCCGGACGATGCGGCGATGCGCGCGATCGCCTCGACCGCTGCGTATTTCGCACCCGATCTCGAAGTGCTGAGCTTCCCCGCTTGGGACTGCCTCCCCTACGACCGCGCCTCGCCGACGCTGCGTATCATGGCCGAGCGCGTCGCCGCGCTCCAACGCCTGCAAGGCAAGCCGAAGGGCCCGCAGCTCCTCCTCACCACCGCGAACGCCGCGACCCAGCGCGTCCTCACCCCGTTCCGCATCCGCCAACTCGTCGCGCGCCTGGCCCCCGGCGAACGGATCGGCCGCGACAAGCTCGCCATGCTGCTCCAGGCGAACGGCTATGTCCGCACCGACACCGTCCACGATCAGGGCGAATACGCGGTGCGCGGCGGCATCGTCGACCTCTACCCATCGGGCGAAGACCACGCACTCCGCCTCGATTTCTTCGGCGACGAGATCGAGAGCGTCCGCACCTTCGACGCGGCGGACCAGCGCACCACCGGGCGGATCGACGGCTTCGTCCTGCTCCCCGCCTCCGAAGCGCTGCTCGACGAGGATTCGATCAAGCGTTTCCGCACGCGCTACCGCGACGCGTTCGGCGCGACCGCGACCGGCGATCCGATGTACCAGGCGATCTCCGAAGGCCGCCGCATCGCCGGCATGGAGCATTGGCTGCCGCTGTTCGAGGAGAAGATGGCGACGTTGTTCGACCATCTCGGCGCCGACGACGTCGTGGTGCGCGACAACGGGGTCGCTGCGGCGGTGGAGAGCCGGCTCGAATCGATCGCCGACTATTACGAGAACCGCAAGCGCGCCGAGGCCGCCCAGCCCGGTAGCTATCGCCCGATGCCTGCCAAGGCGCTGTACCTCGATGCGCAGGAATGGTCCGGCGGCGTCGAGGCGTTCGCCGCGCATATCACCTCGCCGTTCCACGAACCGCCGAGCGACACCGTGCTCGACTTCGACGTCGACGGCCCCCGCGATTTCGGCCCCGAGCGTGCGGCGCAAGCGAACATCTACGAAGCCGTCGCCGATCACGTCGAAAAGCTCAGGAAGCAGGGGCGGAAGCCGATCCTCGCCAGCTACTCGATCGGCGCGCGCGAACGCCTGGGGAGCCTGCTCGCCGACCACGGGATGAAGGGCGGCAAGCACGCCGAGACCTGGCAGGAGGCGCTCGGCATCGCCGACACCGCGCGCAGCTTCGGCGTCGCGCTGATCGTCCTGCCGCTCGATCACGGCTTCACCGCGCCGGGGATCGCCGTCCTCACCGAGCAGGATATGCTCGGCGACCGCCTCGTCCACCGCAAGAAGCGCAAGAAATCCGCCGACGCGTTCCTCGCCGAACTCGCGACGCTGACGCCCGGCGATCTGGTCGTCCATACCGAGCACGGCATCGGGCGCTACGAGGGCCTGACCTCGATTCCCGTGGGCCAGAGCCCGCATGATTGCGTCGCGCTGAGCTACGCCGGCGGCGACAAGCTCTACGTGCCGGTCGAGAATATCGACGTCCTCTCGCGCTACGGGTCGTCCGAGGAAGGCGCGACTCTCGATCGCCTCGGCGGCGAAGGCTGGCAGCGCCGCAAGTCGAAGATGAAGGAGCGGATCCGCGAGATCGCCGGCGAGCTCATCGCGACCGCCGCCGAACGCGCGCTGCATCCCGGCGACGTGCTCGAACCCGACGCCAGCGGTTACCCCAGCTTCGTCGATCGCTTCCCCTATGAGGAAACCGAGGACCAGGACCGCGCGATCGAGGAGGTTCTCGCCGATCTGTCCGCGGGCAAGCCGATGGACCGGCTCGTCGTCGGCGATGTCGGCTTTGGCAAGACCGAGGTCGCGCTGCGCGCCGCGTTCGTCGCGGCGATGGGCGGCAAGCAGGTCGCGATCGTCTGCCCGACGACATTGCTCGCGCGCCAGCACTACAACAACTTCGTCAGCCGATTCGAAGGCTTCCCGATGAACATGGGCCGCCTCTCGCGGCTCGTCACCGCGAGCGAGGCAAAGGCGACTAAGGAGGGGCTGGCGAACGGCACGATCGACGTCGTCATCGGCACGCACGCGCTGCTGGCGAAGAATATCGACTTCAAGCGGCTCGGCCTCGTCGTGGTCGACGAGGAACAGCGGTTCGGGGTGACGCACAAGGAGCGGCTGAAGGCGCTCCGTGCCGACGTCCACATGCTGACGCTGACCGCGACGCCGATCCCGCGCACGCTGCAGATGGCGATGTCGGGCATCCGCGAGCTGTCGGTGATCCAGACCCCGCCGGTCGATCGCCTCGCCGTGCGGACGTACATCATGCCGTTCGACCCCGTCGTCCTGCGCGAGGCGCTGCTGCGCGAACATTATCGCGGCGGGCAGAGCTTCGTCGTAACGCCGCGGGTTGCCGACCTGCCCGAGATCGAAGATTTCCTGCGCGAACAGGTGCCTGAGATCCGCTTCGTCGTCGCGCACGGCCAGATGTCGCCGACCGAGGTCGAGGAGCGCATGTCGGCGTTCTACGACAAGAAGTTCGAGGTGCTCGTCTCGACCACGATCATCGAGAGCGGGATCGACATCGCGTCCGCCAACACGATGATCGTCCACCGCGCCGACCGCTTCGGACTTGCCCAGCTATATCAGCTGCGCGGGCGTGTCGGCCGGTCGAAGACGCGCGCGTACGCGTATCTGGTGACGCCGCCGGAGCGACAGATGACGGTGACGGCGGAAAAGCGCCTGAAGGTGCTGTCCGATCTCGACTCGCTCGGCGCCGGGTTCCAGCTCGCGAGTCACGATCTCGATATCCGCGGTGCCGGCAACATGCTTGGCGACGAGCAGACCGGGCATATCAAGGAGGTCGGGTTCGAACTCTACCAGGCGATGCTGGAGGAAGCGATCATGGACGCCAAGGCCGGCGGCATGACGTCGTCGCGGCCCCGCGATTTCAGCCCGCAGATCACGGTCGACGCGCCGATCCTCATCCCCGAGGATTACGTGCCCGATCTCGACCTGCGGATGGGGCTGTATCGCCGCCTCAACGACCTCGACGAGAGCCAGGAGATCGAGGCGTTCGCGGCCGAGATGATCGACCGGTTCGGCCCGCTGCCGGATGCGACCGAGAACCTCATCAAGGTTATCGAGATCAAGCTGAACGCGAAGCGCGCGTGCGTTTCGAAGATCGATGTCGGTCCGAAGGGTGTCTTGGTGTCGTTCCACGACGACAAGCCGCCGAACATCGACAAACTGCTGGCGTATGTCGAACGGCTCAACGGCGTCGCGCGGTTGCGGCCGGACAGCAAGCTGGTGCTGCAGCGCGCCTGGGGCGACCCGAAGGCGCGGCTCCATGGCGCGCTGCAGCTGTCGAAGGGGCTGGCCAAGGCGGCGGGGTAAGCGCCTGGTTCAAGGGTGTGCGGTTCTCCTGCGAAAGCAGGAGCCCAGGGTTACGAGCACCACCGTCTGCAATCCTGGATTCCTGCGTTCGCAGAAAAACGGCACATAAAAAAGGCCGGGCCATCCGCGAGAATAGCCCGGCCTCTTTACCGTCTCGAAAGCCGCAGCTTACTTCGGCAGCACGACGCTCGGCCCAATGCTGTCCACGACCTTCCGCGCATCGAAAGCGCGGATATTGTCGCGCGGGATCGGGCCCTTGCGCATCACGATCTCCGCGGTCGCTTCGTAGCGATCGATCGTGCGGACGTCGAAGTCGTTGCCCCATGGCCCGCCGCCGAAGCCGCCGCCAAAGCCACCGAACCCGCCGCCGAAGCCCGGGCTCCAGTTCCGCCAGCCGAAACCGCGCCCATAATAGCGCCACGAAGGCCCCCAATAGCCGCCGAAGCCGCCATACCCGAAGCCGCCGCCGAGACCCGGCGTCGAGTAGGTGCGCGACTGGAGGTTGGTGTCGCGGTCGGCCATCAGGTAATAGTCATAGCCGTTCTGCAACGTCAGTTCGGCGGCACGGAAGAACAGATAGCGTTCGACCGTGTCGCGCGACGTGACGCTGTTGCCGGCGAAGCTGACGAGGAAGCGGCCTGGCTCGACCATCCGGTCGCTATAGCCGGTGCGGCTGAACCCCTGCCCCGTCGCGGGTCGATAGGTGGTCTCGGTCGCGCATCCGGCCAGCAGCAGCGCGCCCGTTGCGAGCGCTGCGAGTGCGACCTTGCGACCCGGTGTCTTGAACATGGTGTCGTCTCCGTTCGCGGCGAATGCGGCGAAACGCCGCTTATTAGCCGTCAGTGGTGGAACGGTTGATGAACGGGATCGCTCCAAAGCGCCATCCAGCGATCGTTTTTTTCGCAGTTCGCCTATAATCCGATCACGTGCAGCGCCAACTGCCGACGATGCGGCCGGCGGCGATGTTCGAACAGGTAGATGCCCTGCCACGTCCCCAGCGCAAGTTGCCCGTCCATCACCGGAATCGAAAGTTGGACCTGGGTCAGCGCGGTTCGGAGATGCGCAGGCATGTCGTCCGGTCCCTCGTCGTCGTGCGCGTATTCCCGCGACTCCGGTGCGATCCGCGCGAAATACGCTTCCAGGTCGCTACGCACTTCGGGCGCCGCATTTTCCTGGATCAACAACGACGCGGACGTGTGCCGACAGAACACCGTGAGCAGCCCTTCGCCGAGTCGCAGGTCTTCCAACCATGACCGTATTTCGTCGGTGACATCGACAAGCCCCTGACGGCGGGTGTCGATCGTAAGCAATGTCGTGGCTTGGTGCATATCGATCGAACGATCGAATCGGGAGGTTGCTCCGGCACGTCGTACCGATGGCTCCGGCATCGCTTCGTCGTCGCAACCGGGATCGCGGCGAGCGAGACCCCCTAAATTCGGGTCAGCGCATGCGCATGAAAATGGCGAGGGCGTCGCGGGCGCCATCCGCGAAATAGTCGTAAATTGCCCGGGACACCGCGGCGATGACCGGCTGGCGGTCCCGCCCCCCGCGTGCGAACACCGCGACGGCCACGCGGCGCCCATCCGGCATGGTGATGAATCCGACATCATTTGTGATACCGTCCAGCGTGCCGGTCTTGTCCTCGACCCGAGTCCCCGCGGGAAGCAGCGCGCGGATACGCCGGGTACCCGTCTGGCATCGGCTCATCAGTTCCAGCAAAAAGGTGCGGCTTTGGGTCGTCAGAACGGTCCCGTCATCGAGCTTATTCAGCAGGGTGACCATGGCGATCGGCGTCGCGACATCCTTGCTGTCGGCGAGGTGGCCGCGCTCCCGAAGCAGCTGGGCGATGGTACGGTCTATCCGCATGCCGGTTATCTTGTGCGACCACAGCCATGCCTGGATGGCGACCGGCCCGCCCAGCGCGGCAAGCAGCTGATCGGTTGCCTGGTTGTCGCTGCGGACCAGCATCAGCTCCATGACCCTGGCGGCGGGACGGCCAGCGATCATGTCGCAAAGGCTGCGTCGACCTTGATCGACCTCCGCGAGATAGGCGGCTGCGATGGCAACCTTGACCGTGCTCGCCATCGGAAACGGTACGTCGCCCCTGAGCGAGACGATCGAGCCGTCGCGAAGGTCGATTGCAGCAATGCCATAGTCACCGGTGCGTTCCGCGACGAGCGAACTCAGCACGCGCTCGAGGTCGGTGGATCCGGGGGAGCGCGCGGTTGCCGGTGCCGGGACGAGGAGGCTTGCAGCGATACTGGAGAGAAGCAGGCGGGAAAGCCGGTTTACGCGCATCGATCGTCCTTGCCCTGTTGTCCTTCGGCGGTTTGCGCATGCTACGCCGAAAAATCTGAACATCTGGTGTTGCATGCCGGTGAAGCGCGGACAACGGCTGATCGCGGACGATGCGTGGCGAACCGCCGCGGACACGCAACGGACGGTCCTGCGAGAGGGACGATCGGCGCCCATCGCGCAGGACCGTCCGGATCATTCGGCCGGGTTCTTGCGGTAATCCAGCGGCGGTTTGCGGTCGCCCAGCATCGCCGTGTACGCAAAGTTCGGGCCCCGACGCTTCTCGAACTCGGCCTTGGCAGCGGCGATCTCGGCCGGGTTGCGGAACAGCTCGGCAGCCGTCAGCGCCAGCGCCTTGGTGGCGACGATCGCGCCCTTTACGCCGATGCTGGAGCCGGCCGCGGCGACGTTCTGCCAGCTATGCCCCGCGGATCCCGGTACGAACGTGGCGGTCGACAGCCCCACGGTCGGCGTTACCCAGCTGACGTCGGACACGTCGGTCGATCCGCCCATCGCCTTGGTCTCGAGGCGCGCGAGCTCGATCTCGGCGACGCTGGTCAGCGCGGGCGCGCCCGCCGGCATCGACTTTTGCAACTGCGTAGCGAACGCGGTTTCCTGCGGCGTCCAGGTGATCCCGCCAGCGGCGCGGAGACCGCGGTCCATCGCCTTCATCAGCACTTCGTTCGACAACAGGCTGTAGACGCCCCCGGTCTGTTCGAAATCGACCGTCGTCTCGGTCCCCATCGCAGCGCCCTGCGCGGCCTTCTTGACGCGCTCCATCACCGACTTGACGATCTCGGGGTCCTGGTCGCGGACATAATAATAGACCTCCGCCTCGTCGGGGACGACATTGGGTGCCTTGCCACCGTTGGTGATGACGTAGTGGATCCGCGTATGGTCGGGAACGTGCTCGCGCATCATGTTGACCATGGCGTCCATCGCCTCGACCCCGTCGAGCGCGGACCGTCCCTTGTCCGGGGCGCCCGCTGCGTGCGACGATCGGCCGTGGAAGCGGAACTTGCCGGAAATATTGGCGAGCGACGGTGCCTGCGACGCCGAGTTGGCGTTGCCGGGATGCCAGTGCAGCACGGTGTCGACGTCGTTGAACAGGCCGTCGCGGACCATGTAGACCTTGCCCGACCCGCCTTCCTCGGCCGGCGTGCCATAGACGCGGATCTCGCCCTGCACCTTGTTCTTTACCATCCAGTCCTTGACCGCGATCGCGGCATAGGTCGACGCGGTACCGAACAGATTATGTCCGCAGCCATGGCCGGCATCCCCGCCCAGCGGGGTCCGCACCGGCAAGGCGGCCTGCGACAGCCCGGGGAGCGCGTCATATTCGGCCAGCACGCCGATGACTGGCCCTGCCCCGGTCTTGAAGCTCGCGACGAAGGCGGTCGGCTCGCCCGCCACCCCCGCCTTCACGGTGAAACCCGCGGTCTTCAACCGGGTTTGCAGCAGCGCCGAGCTCTTCGTCTCGAGATAGCCCATCTCGGCATAGTTCCAGATCTGCAGCGCGGTATCCGAGATCGGCGAAGCATTGGCATCGACCGCGCCGATCAGCGCGGTACGATCCGTCGGCGCCAGGTCCTCCGCCATCGCGGGCGTTGCGGCGGTCGTCATCAGGGCCGCCCAGAGCATCATCGTCTTCATCGTCCATCTCCTCGAGTCAGCGCGGATCGGAACTTCTAGGTGATTCCCGTGAATAAGTAGCGACCGATCGCATCGCCGGGGCGCAGGATTCACCCACGCTCGGCGCGCGGATCGCGCGGTTGTGGCCAGCGCGTTACCGCAGCGCGTCGAAAACCCGCCAGCTTGCATCGGCCTGGTAGGCGCGAGCGCCGCCGTTTCAGCACTCGCAACGCTGCTCCACATAGGTGGACTTGATAGGTGGACTTGGCGATCCCCCAGAATGCCGGCTCGGCAAGGTCTCGCTCGGCGCAGACTATCTACCGGGGAGACCATGTGCTGGAACGTCTGGCCGTCGACCGCGAGGCAGGTTTGCGCGCCTAGCGCGCAGCAACTTTCGTCGACGGCCGCATCGTCGCGCAGGCGCCGACGTTCGCGCCGCGCGCTTGGCCGACCGACGGGAAGGTCTTTGATCCTGTGGCGAAGCGCCCCCCAATCGACGTCGTCGGTCTGACCAATCGTGCAACGGGGCCGCACCTTCGCGGGCGATGCGCTGGCAGGACGCGAAACTCGACCCGATGCTCGGCGCCGCGAAGGACGACACATCGAATGTCCGTTTATAGCGGCGGATTGCTTGTGAGACAGGCGGGCAACTTAACGCAACTCTTGCCCGAAAATACGTCAGTAATTGTGTCATATTAGTCACGTTGAATTGTAAAATTACGAATGCCGCGGCGTCGATCTTTACAGCCGAAAACCGGTGCTCCATCGGGCGACCATGTCCTCGACCGGCGAAACACGGCGGCAGGGGTATCTTCCGCAGCCGGTCGTCAGGGCGATCGCTGCGCCGCGAAAGGGTATCTAAGTGGCTGCTACGTTTCATTTCACCTCCAAGGCGATGCTCCTCGCGGCCGCAATGCCACTGGCATTCGTCGTATCGACCGGGTCGAGCTTCGCGCAGGATGTCGCCGGCGCGACCGGTCCGCAGACCGCGACGCCAGCCACGGATACCCCGCCTGCTTCCGCGCCTGCCCCCGCACCTGCAGAGGCCGCAGCGCCCGGCGATGAAATCGTCGTCACCGGATCGCTGTTTCGCCAGACCGACAACGCGACGCCATCGCCTGTCACGACACTGACGGCAGCCAATCTCGACGCGCGTGGCATCAATACGGTGCAGGGCGCAATCCAGTCGCTCGCGTCGAACAACGGCCCGGCGCTCACCAATTCGTTCACCGCGAACGGTGCCTTCGCCGGCGGCGCATCGGCCGTGTCGCTGCGCGGCCTGTCGACTAACTCGACGCTGGTGCTGTTCGACGGCCTGCGCGCGGCATATTACCCGCTGGCAGACGATGCGACGCGCAACTTCGTCGATCTCAACACGATCCCGGACGACATCGTCGAGCGCGTCGAGGTGCTGCGCGACGGCGCCTCGTCCAGCTATGGTGCGGATGCGATCGCGGGCGTCGTCAACGTCATCACCAAGCGCTCGTTCAACGGCATCAGCGGTCGCGCCGAGGCCGGCATCAGCCAGCGCGGTGTCGCCGCCAATCAGCGCCTGACGCTGACGGCCGGCACCGGCGATCTCGATGCGAAGGGCTATAACGCGTATATCAGCGGCTTCTACTTCCGCAGCGAAGCGGTCTACAACCGCGACCTGCCGGCGCCGTTCAACTCCGCCGACCAGCGCGGCGTCGGTACGGGTGGGCCGAACAACATCGCCAACGGCCTGGGTGCCGATGGGCTGCTGCCGAACAACGGCCCGGTTGCCGGTGCCAACTTCTTCGTTCGGCCAGCCAACGGCACCATCGCCGTCGACGGATCGCAGTTCCAGCTGCGGACGCCGGGTTGCCTGAATGGCACTCCGTACACGACCACGGCCGCCGATCGCGCCCAGCCCAACAATGGCGCCATCGCGAACGTCGTCTGCCAGCAGGATCTGATCAACCAGTACGGCGTCGTCGCACCGAACATCGAGCGCTTCGGCGGTTCGGCCCGGTTCACCGCGAAGGTTGGCGACGCTGCCGAGGCGTATCTGGAGGTCAATTTCCAGCAATCGTCGTCCAGCTACAGCGGCGATCCTTCGGTGATCCGCGGCAACGCACCGGCGGGAATTCTCTTCCCGCAATATTCGACCTCGTCGGATGGCGCGCAATACGCCGCAGGCTCGGCCCCCCTGTCGTCGCCGGTGTATGTCTGTCCCCGCGGTACCGTGAACTGCACGGTCGCCAACGGCACGCTGAACCCCAACAATCCATTCGCCGCAGCCGGCCAGAACGCGCTGCTGATCGGTACGCTGCCCGATACGGTAACGTCCAATGCCACCCGTAACCGGGTCTATCGCGCAGCGGCAGGCGTCCAGGGTACGATCGCAGGCGACTATAACTACCGGGTCGATGCGACTGCGATGCACAGCGACCTGCGTCGTACGCAGCGTGGCTATGTCTACGTCCAGCATCTGCTCGACGTGATCAACGACGGCAGCTACAACTTCGCCAACCCGTCGCTCAATTCGCAGGCGACGCGCGATTACCTGACGCCGGACAACATCACCGACTCCAGTTCCGATCTGTATCAGTTGCAGGCGTCGGTCACCAAGGAGCTGTTCACGCTGCCAGGCGGCCCGGCACAGCTCGCAGTCGGCGGGTCGATCTTCTACGAAGCGATCGACGCGCCGTCGGCCAATCCCGACATCAACGGGCCGACCCAGCGGTATTTCTCGATCAACGCGTTCGGCACCAGCGGTAACCGCACCGTCACATCGGCATTCAGTGAGCTGCAGCTGCCGATCGTCGATCAGTTCCTCGTCAACGCGTCGGGTCGCTACGATCACTATTCGTCGGGCCAGAGCAACTTCTCGCCCAAGGTCGGCGCCAAGTTCACGCCGATCCGCCAGCTCGCGATCCGCGGCACGTGGTCGCGCGGGTTCCGTATCCCGAGCTTCGGCGAGGCGAATGCGCTGCCGACCACCGGCTATGTCACCAACAACGCGACGTTGTTCAGCGACGGCTATCTTGCGCAATATGGTTGCACGGTCGCAACCTTCTCGGCGTGCCCCACCTATATCCGCCAGGGCAGCTATGGGTCGACGACGCTGGCCAGCCAGAACCTGAAGCCTGAAAAGTCGCGGAGCTTCACGGCGGGCATCGTGTTCGAGCCGATCCGCAACGTGTCGTTCACGGTCGACTTCTTCGACATCAAGAAGACCGGTGCGATCACGTCGTTGACGGCAGGCGATGCGCTTGCCGCCTATTATTCGGGCCAGCCGATCCCCGAGGGCTTCACGGTAACCCCGGATGCCGTCGGCGTCGGCTTCGAGACCGCCACGCCGCGTGTCGGCCTGGTCGCGTCGCAGTTGGTCAACGCCAACACGATCCACTCGCAGGGCGTCGACTTCGGCGGCAGCGCGCGGTTCGATCTGAACGACAATGTCCGCTACACCATCTCGGGCGAGGGCAGCCTGTTGCTCGACCTCAGCACCACCTTCCCGGGTGGCCGCAAAGAAAAGTATGTCGGCACCCTCGGCAACTACAACCTGACCGCGGGTTCGGGTACGCCGCGCTGGCGCGCCAACGTTACGAACACGATCGACATCCGTGACGCGTTCAGCCTGAGCGGCACGGTCAACTATGTCGCGGGTTACAACCTGTCGGCAGAGGATCAGGGCGGCGTGCGCGGCGATGGTGGCCTCGCGGTCGATTACCTGCCCGCCGACGTCGATGGCTACATCACCGTCGACATGGTCGGTACGGTCAAGGTCACCGACAAGTTCAGCTTCTACGTCAACGTGCTGAACATCCTCAACGACATGCCGCCGATCGATCCGGCGACCTATGGCGCCTATCTGTACAACCCCGTGCAGGCCGCCGACGGCATCTATGGCCGTCAGTTCCGTGCCGGTGTGAAGTTCGGCTTCTGACCCCCGCGATAGTGCGAAGAAAAAAGGGCGGCGTCGCGAGACGTCGCCCTTTTTCGTATCAGGCTGAAGCGAACGTCGGCTTTCGACCACCTTGGCCCCACCGGCAATTATTACGGTGATACCGCGATCGCGTCTTCCACACCCTCAAGGCGTGATCTCAGACGATTAAACCGGGCGATCGCCCATGCGTTGGCCGAGCCGCACGGGCCGCGCCGGGAGCCAGCTTTCGTCAAACGCGATCGTTCCTTGCCGGAACAGCATCACGACCGTCGAGCCGAGCAGGAAGCGCCCCATTTCCTCGCCCTGTTCGAGAACGATCTCCTGATCGTCATAGCGCCATTCCGTCGGCGTGCCGGTCCGCTTCGAATTGACGACGCCGTGCCATGCGGTCGCTATGCTTCCGACGATGGTGGCGCCGACCAGCACCATCACGAATGAACCGTGCTCCGAACTCTCGAATATGCATACCAGGCGTTCATTGCGCGCGAACAAATTGGGCACGCCGCGCGCCGTGACGGGGTTCACCGAAAACAGGCTGCCTGGAATGTAGCGCATTCCGGTCAATCTGCCGGCGCACGGCATATGCAGACGATGATAGTCACGCGGCGACAAATAGAGGTTTGCGAAACTGCCATGACGGAACTCCGCTGCCAGCGTGCCGTCGCCGCCGATCAGTTCGGTCGTCGTGAACCGGTGTCCCTTGGCCTGGACGATGTGATGGTCGTCGATCGCCCCGACCTGGCTGATCGCGCCATCCACCGGGCAGATGAAGTCGGCATCCGCGAGTGGGCGAACGCCCTTCTTAAGCGGCCGCGAGAAGAAATCGTTGAAGCTGGCGTAGCTGGCGATGTCCGAATTTTCGGCTTCGCTCATGTCGACCCCGTATCTGGCGACGAACCAGCGGATCAGTCGGGTCGTCATCGCCCCACCCCGCGCCCGGGCGATCCGACCAGCCAGACGGGTCAGGCGCTGTTTTGGCAGCGCGTATTGAAGCAGGATGGTAAAGCGATCGGACATCTGGGACCCTCGAGTATCGGCCAGCGGATGTAACGACCAATTGCTCCGCCATGCGAGCGTCTTTTCAACCACATCCAGGCCAACACCCCAAGCCGACGCGTTCGACAGGTCGGTGGCGACGATGCCGACTGGCTCAGGGATGGCTTGCCGGCGAACGGTATCCAGCGCTGCATCCCAGGTCGGAAATCTCGGCTGGAACCCGTCGATTACGACCAGCGTCGCGACAGGCGCCGCAGCTGCGTCGAGATCATGGTTCCCGCCTGAAAAATTAGCGTCCCGCGCATGCGGCAAGCCATCGACTGGTCCGGCGTTCGAAGGCTAGCTCGTAGCGTTAAGGACTTTCCATCCGAAAACGCAGCGTCCTGGCCACTGATAGACGACACCGCGACGTTCGGGATGGCCGGCATGGCAAACTCGTCACGGATTCATCACACCCGCTGGCCCGATCCGGCAGATCTAAAATTTATCTGGTGCCATCGAAACATTAGCGATGTTGGCTGGGGCGGCAGGGGACTGAGCGTAACCACTCTGCGACCTGCGCCTGAAGATAAATCCGACGGTCCGGTGCCATTAGGCGCAGGGACCTGTCCCACGCAACCCATCTGGAAACAGAGCGTGTCAGGTTCGCGTCGAACCGAAATCGAGGCTGCCTGCCGCGGCAATGAGTTAGTGACCGCGCCGCTTAGTATGAAACCTGGAGCGTCACGATAGTGAGCTGGCCATCAATGCGACCAACCACCGTGATGTTGCCAGTCGGACTGTCGGGACTGTTCATCGCCATTATAGCCGTCGCCGGCATCCCGATGCTGTATAGCTGTTCGAACGCCGTCCCCTGCGGAGACGATATGACCGTGTTGCCCGACTTCGGATCGGACCAAGCTGTAAAGCCCCAAGAGGTGTCGATGAACTTGAGCGGGCTCTCGGGCGGCGCCGGCGGCCTCTTCCAATCGTAGGCGCTCGGTCAATCGCAATTGGCGGCTGCGGCGATGCGCGCGTTCGAAAGCCTCGGACCATTATAGTCCGCGGACAGTACGAAGCACCGGTCATCGCTGAACCGCAGCGTCACGGGCAGATAACCCGCCGACCAGGCATCAATGAGGTGCGCCCCGTCGCGATCGGCAATCGCGTAAGCTCCGATGATCTTCACGCTCGCTAGTGCGGCGCGACGATAGCCCGGGTCGACGTTCAAGCGGTCCGAAAGAGACGCGGCCGGGACCGGCGTCAGAGCCGGGGCGCCTGGCTCCGGTGTTACGGCGACGTCTGGACCAGGCACGCCGCTGTAGCCGGATGGCGGTATGGACACCTGGGACCAGGCGGCAGCGGACATCACGGTCAGAGCTGCGGTGACTGCGATCTGAACCGCCCCGGGTCTGCCGGAGGCCTTGGGTTGTGAGTCACGCCGCCATATCGATGTTGTCTGCGGCAGCATAATATTGGTGTTCGGCTTCGGCAGGCGGGATGTTGCCGATAG
>NZ_JAXOJR010000016.1:0-62064 GCF_036663855.1 Sphingomonas fucosidasi
TCTGGAGGCCTCGAGGCGGTCAGAGGGCAGGATTACGCCTTGTTCGGCTCGGGCGGTCGCTCAGAGGAAAAACCGCCACCGTCCAGGCGCTGCTCACGGGTTTCCACACGCTCTGCACAATTTTCGCCTCGATCCGAAAACGGCGGAAAACCGGGCTGCACGGCTATGCAGAATTCCGATGCGGAATAGGTCGCGGTACCGGATGCTCACTGGACACAAGCGAGTGGCCTGAGTCCATCGCCAGCCCATCCTTTCACGGATGCCGAACCGCGTGCAATCCTGTATCTCGGCGTCATGAGCGACGCACAATTGACGCTGGATCTGGACGGGTGGGAGGGGCCCCTCGATCTGCTGTTGTCGCTTGCGCGCGGGCAGAAGGTCGATCTGCGCAAGATTTCGATCCTTGCGCTGGTCGAGCAGTATCTCGCCTACGTCGATTCCGCGCGCGCGCTGAAGCTGGAACTGGCGGCGGACTATCTCGTGATGGCGGCGTGGCTGGCGTATCTGAAGTCCGCCTTGCTGTTGCCGCGCGATCCGCTCGCCGAGCCGGATCCCGAGGAACTCGCGCTGCGGTTGCAGCTTCGGCTCGAACGGTTGAGCGCGATGCGCGAGGCCGGCGCGCGGCTGATGGCGCGCGATCGGACCGGGCGCGACGTGTTCGCGCGAGGCGCGCCCGAGGGGCTGCGGACGGTGCGGAAAGCGGCATGGCAGGCGGAGATCTTCGACCTGATCGCCGCCTATGGCCGGATTTCGGCACGCACGCGGCCGGTGATGCATGTCGTCGCCGACCGCGAGGTGATGACGCTGGAGGCGGCGCTGGAGCGCGTGTCGATTCTCGTCGGCGAACGGATCGACTGGAGCGCGATCGAGAGTTTCCTTCCCGAAGCTGGAGAGCGGTTGCGGCGATCGGCGCTGGCGTCGAGCTTCGTCGCGGCACTCGAACTCGCGCGGCAGGGTAAGATCGACCTGCGCCAGGCCTCGCCGTTCGCGCCACTCTATCTGAGAGCGCGCGCGTGATGCCGCCGGATGATTTCGTGCGGGTGGTCGAGGCGGTGCTGTTCGCGGCCGAGACCCCGCTGACGATCGACGCGATCCGCGCGCATGTCGGGGCGGGCGATGTCCGTGCGGCACTGGATCGGCTCGCCGCGGACTATGCCGGGCGGGGGATCGGCATCGTCCGGCGGGGCGATCGGTGGCAGTTCCAGACCGCGGCGGACATGGCGCACATGCTGCGCCGCGACCGCGAGGAGCCGCGCAAACTCAGTCGCGCTGGCATCGAGACGCTGGCGATCATCGCCTATCACGAGCCGGTCACGCGCGCGGAAATCGAGGCGATTCGCGGGGTGCAGATTTCGAAGGGGACGCTCGACGTTCTGATGGAGGCGGGCTGGGTCAAGCCTTCGGGGCGGCGCGAAGTGCCGGGGCGGCCGCTGATGTTCGCGACCAGCCCCGAATTCCTCTTTCATTTCGGGCTGGCGAGCCGCCGCCACCTGCCGGGGATCGACGATCTGCGCGCCGCCGGGCTGCTCGATCCGGTCGATCTTGCCTTCGATCGGCTCGAAGATAGCGAAGATGGCGTGGGGATGGCGCAATCTCTGGCATTGAGGCGGGATGAGCCTTAGATAGGGTTCAGTTTTCAGGAGAATGGCCATGGGCGGTTTTAGCCCGATTCACTTGCTCGTCCTCGCGGTCGTCGCGATCCTCCTTCTTGGCGGCGGTCGCTTTTCCAGCCTGATGGGTGACGTCGCCAAGGGTGTGAAGAACTTCAAGAAAGGCATGTCGGAGAACGACGACGAGACGCCGGCAAAGCCATCGGCACGGATCGAAGCGCAGAAGTCTGCCGATCCCGCGTTCGATCGCGACGGCAATCGCGTCCGCGACGACCGTCCTGCCTGAAGCGATCGTGCTTGAAGTTGGCAGAGTTGAAGACCCTAGATAGGCGCGGCTGAATGTTCGATATCGCGCCCTCCGAGTTCCTGCTCGTGGCATTCGTCGCGCTCGTCGTGATCGGTCCGAAGGATTTGCCCAAGGCAATGCGCGTGGTCGGCTATTGGGTCGGCAAGGCGCGCGGCGTCGCGCGGCAATTCCGTTCGGGTTTCGATTCGATGGTGCGCGAGGCCGAACTCGAGGAGATGGAAAAGCGCTGGGCGTCGGAAAACGAACGCATCATGCGCGAGCATCCCCAGACGGGTTCGGACGGCGCGACCGATACCGCGCAGGTCGTGCATTCGCCGGAGACCGACGAGTACCGCCGCGATTATAGGTCTGCGGATCATGCGGACGGAAATGATGCGGGCGGAAATGATGCGGGCGGGGATCATGCGGCGGGCGATCATACGGACGAACCGGTGATGGTCGAGAAGCCGGTGGTCGCCGCCGCTCCGCCGACGGTATCGTCGACGCCGGCGCCGGCCGATCCGGAGCAGCCGCCGATCGGCCATAGTGGTTCGGATCTGTCCCACACCCCCCTGGATACGCCAGCTTCGACGGCTCCCGCCCGCGAAGACAAGACCGGCAAGTCCGACGTGGCGCCGTCATGAGCGAACCCGCCGTGATCGCCCAACATAACGCCGAAGGCAGAGCATGAGCGAGATCGACGCAAGCCGGGCGCCGTTGCTCGACCATCTGATCGAGCTCCGGCGGCGGTTGCTATATTGCATTGCCGCACTGATCGTGACGTTCGGGATCGCGATGTATTTCGCCGAGGATATCTTCGGCTTTCTGGTCCATCCGCTGCTCGCGGCTGGGCAGAACAAGGTGATCTATACCGAAATCTTCGAGGCGTTCTTCGTTCAGATCAAGGTGGCGTTCTTCGCGGCGATGATGCTGTCGTTCCCGGTGATCGCGAACCAGCTGTGGCAGTTCGTGGCACCCGGCCTCTACAAGAAGGAGAAGCGCGCGCTCCTGCCGTTCATCCTCGCGACGCCGGTGCTGTTCCTGACCGGCGCATCAATGGCCTACTACATCGCAATTCCGATGGCGCTGCACTTCCTGCTCGGGTTCGACGGCATGGTCGGCGGTATCCACCGCGAGGCGCTGCCGGCGATCGGCAATTATCTGTCGTTCACCATGCAGTTCCTGTTCGGCTTCGGGATCTCGTTCCTGCTGCCGGTCCTGCTGATGCTGCTGGAGCGGGCAGGCATCGTCACGCGGAAACAGCTGATCGGCGCGCGGCGTTACGCGATCGTCGCCGCGTTCGCGATCGCCGCGGTGCTGACGCCGCCGGACATTGGCTCCCAGTTGCTGCTCGCGATCCCGCTGGTTATCCTGTACGAGCTCGCGTTGATCGGGATCTGGTTCACCGAGCGCAGTCGGGCGAAAGCCAAGGCGATCGAGGGCGACTCCACCGATATCGTCGAGAGTTAAGAGCGCAGAAGGCTTACATGGAAACGGGGCCCGGTGCATGTGCACCGGGCCCCGTTCCGTTATCAAAAGCGCAAGAGCTTACTTGGCGCCGTCTGCGGTCTGCGCGACGGTCCTGCCTGCCGATGCGACGTCCTTGCCCGCACCCTCGACCGTGTTGCATGCCGAAACCACGAGCGCGCCTGCGACGACGACCAATCCAACCAACTTACGCATAATAATCCTCCTAGAAGGGCACGAATGCCACCCCGGCTGGAATGTTCGGGATCGGAATTCGTTCCGACCGGCCGCTCCGTTTTTGCGATATTCCAAGAGCTTGGCCCCGGCGACCGGCGCCTAAGTTTAAAGGCCCGGCCACATCACCGGGGGGGGGAGGGTGATGCGTCCGGGCCTATGACTTGGACAGCGAGAGCGGGGGGGCATAAAGTCGCTGTCCGATTTACTGAACGGCGACCGCGCCGAAGTGTTCCGTGCTTGAGACGATTATCCGAAAAAAATCTAAGGCTAACAAGCGTTAACCGCGTGGTGTCGACTTTTAATCAATCGCGGCCTTTGATGGCAAATGCGATTTCATACGCCCCGATCAAGGGGTCGTGGTGAAGGGGAGAGCGCAACTGCCGCGACAGCCCCTCCATGACGCGACCATATCGCGCTGCGGCCTCACGCAGGGCGTCGCTTTCCACCAGCGCGCGCGAGACCACGCGAAGCAGTGCCCGCTCGGGGACATCGGCAGGTTTGACGACGATCCGAATTTGCGCCGCAGGATCGCAGGACATTGCGAGCTCGATCGTTTCGGTCGCCAGGAACGCGATCGCCACCGCGACGTCCTGGCTGACCAGATACGGATCGATATCGAGCGTGATGCCAAGCCCATGCGACCGATCGGATGCAGTCGCGCGAATATTCGCAGAGAGCTCGCCGATCATGGTGCGCAGGTTCAGCCCGCGATTTTCCTCCAGCTCGGCGAAGTGGTTGCGGTGCACGACCGCCAGCGCGTCGACGCGGCGCTGGATCGATGAATAGGCCGCGGTTGCGTCTTCGCTCGGGGCGCTGCGGGCATGAAAATTGATGAGACTGGAAATGACTTGCAGGTTGTTCTTTACCCGGTGATGGACTTCGCGGGTCAGCTTGGTTTGGCGCACGAGCCCTTCGGCCAATCCTGCTTCATGCAGCGCCACAGTCTGGCTGATGGCCTGAAATGTATCGCCAAGCTCGCGGATTTCCTGGGCGGGCAAGGTCCGCACCGCACCGAGATCGAGCGCTTCGCCCGGCGTGAACGCTGCGACCGCACCCCGCAGGCGGCGAAGAGGCCGGATCAACAGACGATCGACCACGAACCATGCAATGCTGGCCGCCGCAATCCACATCAGCAACGGCAGCAGCATCGCGACCACCAGCGACGACGTTACCGGAGCACTGCGAATGCTCGTGCGCAAGGCGATCCCCGCAACCCCGAGGTCGGTTCGCATCGTCTCCATGCGATCGAGGGGCTTCTCGTCCGGAATGGTCTCGAGCGCCAGCGCATCTTCGTCGAGCACGAGCGCACTGCTGAAAGTCAGTGCCGCGCTCGATGGCCGACCGATCTTCTGGAGAAAGGGCTGCGGGAAATAGGCGCGGGCGAATGTGTTGCCGCCTGGGCCCGAGATCGCCAGCACCAAACCGCGGTCAGGAATAATGTCGGCGGTGATCGGCATGTCGTCGCTGCGCAGCGCAGCCGGCATGGGGATCGGCGTGCCGCACAGCACGGTTCCGTCACGCTCGGTGATGACGAAACGCGTCCCGGCTGACGATTGCTGAGCGAACACGCCTTGGGCGCGGGCGCAACTCGGGGCGTCTGCCGGATCGTTGCCCAGCGCATTGACCGCGACCCGGAGCGCCGTCATGTCGCCGACCAGCTCGATGGCAAGAGCGCGGGCGCTCTCGTTGGCCGTTACCCGGAGGCGAGCCCGCGCTTCCGTGTCGGCAAGTCGAGTAGTTTGAAACGTCGCGAACACGGCGATCAGCGCCAAGGGCAGCAGGGCTGCACTCAGGATCAGAAACAACTTCGCGCCGGTCGGTAGGCGCCCCATTGCCGAGATCAGGCGCGTTTCACGGTGAAGACCAGATTGGTCACCGGCTTCTAGGGGAGACGGCTGAACGCGATCGGGGTCGGGGGGCGAGGCCATGCGGCCCGCCCTCAGTCGAGCTTGCCGAGAAGGTCCAGCAGGTCGTCCGGAATCGCTTCATCAACGGTTTTCTGATAAACCGAACGCAGAGCCGAGCCCATTTGCTGATCCTTGTCCGGCCCCTTTACGGGCTTTGTGACTGGCACTGTATTCTGCGTGTCGTGGCCCAAACTCAAAACTTCCCCCTGCACGACGCGAACCTGATCATCTGGCATACCATGTCACAAAAGGGCGATGTGCATACCCGCCACGACGGACGTCGGGCCAGCTGCGAAGTCGCCGAATATGTCGGTGAAACCAAACACGGTCTCGATAGTTCCACGTTTAAGCGAAAATCGCATCTCCGTAGTTTGTCAGCGCATATGTCTTGCCGACGCATAGGGCGAAGATGTGGTTTTTCGGCCACCGCCATTGCAATGACACGAGCCGCCCGACACATGAGGGGCCGCACAGGATCAGGGAGTATTCGTTACCCATGTCTTTAGGACAGCAACTCGCACCGCACCTTCCCTTTTTGCGGCGCTATGGCCGGGCCCTGACCGGCAGCCAGATGCATGGCGATAAATATGTGCGCGCGACCCTGGAAGCGATCGTCGCCGCACCGGAAGAATTCCCGCGCGACGTAGACCCGCGTCTCGGCCTGTATCGGATGTTCCAGGTCATCTGGAACTCGGCCAATTTCGATGAAGTCGCGGACGAAAGCGTCCAGGACTCCGGTGGTAACGAGGCCGTCGCCCGGGCGCGTTTAGCCCGCATGACGCCTTTGTCGCGCCAGGCCCTGTTGCTGACCGCGATGGAGGGCTTCACGCCCGAGGACGCCGCGTACCTGATCGAAGTCGATACGAGCGAGGTCGACGATCTGGTCGCCGACGCATTGTCGGAAATCGAGAACCAGACGCGTGCGAAGGTCTTGATCATCGAGGACGAGCCGATCATCGCGATGGACATCGAAACCATCGTTCGCGATCTTGGGCACGACGTGACCGGGGTCGCCGTTACCCGCGACGAAGCGGTTGCGCTGGCGATGGAAACGCGGCCGGGCCTCGTGCTCGCCGACATCCAGCTGGCCGACGACAGTTCGGGCATCGACGCGGTCAAGGACATCTTGGCCGAGTTCGAGGTTCCGGTGATTTTCATTACCGCGTTCCCCGAGCGGTTGTTGACCGGCGAGCGTCCCGAGCCGACGTTCCTGATCACCAAGCCTTTCCAGCGTTCGACCGTGAAGGCTGCGATCAGTCAGGCATTGTTCTTCGACCAGGCGACCGTGCCGACGGCCTAACGGACACGGTTCGTCGTCAACTTTTTCCAACCGCTTGATTGGGCGGCGATATCGCTGCATCTTGGGTCCGCTTCCGTAAATGGTTGCGGACCCAAAACGGTTTTCGGGGGTTTACTCGACATGGCTGACCCGAACGAACGTATCCACATCAAAACCGAAGATGCTCGCGCCGGCTCGACGCCGCACATGACGCGATACATCTTGGGCATTTCGCTGGTGCTGGTCATCGCGATATTCGGCTTTCTCGTTTTTCGCTGACATAAGTTAGGACTGCACGGCTGGCATTGCGGTCGTGAACGCCTATGTTCGCCGTCACCGGGTTCCGCTTGGTGAAAAGTGCTTACGGTGACGTGCCCGAAAACACGTGACCGAAACTGACAGGATTTCCATGGTACAGCCTGCTCCACATACCGATGACGAGGACGATATCGACGAAGTCGTCGCGCCGGTGGAGCACGTCTCTCTGTCGGATGCGGAGTTCAAGGTTCAACTCGCGCAGGTCATTCCCCATTTGCGTGCGTTCGGCCGATCGCTGTCAGGCAGCCGCGATCTCGCCGATGATCTGGTCCAGGAAACCCTGCTGAAGGCTTGGGCTGCGCGTTTGCGGTTCCAGGCTGGCACCAACATGCGGGCATGGACCTTCATCATCCTGCGCAACCTGTATCTGTCGCAGATGCGTCGCGCGCGGTTCAAGGGCGAATGGGACGATCTTGTCGCTGATCGCATCCTTGCCGCGCCAGCGAGCCAGGATCGACATGTCGAGCTGGGCGATATGCAGCGTGCGCTGATGCATCTGCCGCAACCACAGCGCGAGGCGCTGATTCTGGTCGGAGCGGGCGGTTTTGCCTACGAAGAGGCTGCTGAAATTTGCAACGTTGCGGTCGGGACAATCAAGAGCCGGGTCGCTCGAGGCCGTGTGGCACTCGAAACGATCCTGACCGATGGCTCGCTGCCGTCGCGTCGCGACCATGAGACTGACACGAGTAAGACAGCGCTGGATTCGATCATGGGCGATGTCGAGCATCTTAGCCGCGGGCGCTGATTCTCGGTCCGAAGGTTAAGATGCTTGGTGTCTCAGTGGTGTCGAATATTTGCACCGTCGAGCGACCGCAGCAATCGTTCCATATCTTCCGGTAGCCTCGGCTGGGGCCCGAACGCATCGCGCAGCGAAGTGCCGATGACGTCGGTCGGTCTCGGCCGGCGGACAACGTGCTGGCCTTCGGCTTCGCGGCTGATGGTAAGGAATGAATAGGTCATGCTGGCAATAACGGCTAAGTCGATGATTTGTTGCTTTGTCGTGTAAAGTATGAACTGAATTCTGTAGTGTTGCGCGATGAGCAGCACGAATACTGAACACGCGATAAACGACGCGCTCGACCGAGCGCGACTTTGGTCTCCTTTTCTCGCGATGATTCTCGACCGCGAGCCGGTACTCGCCCGTGCGCTTGCCGAAGGGCGGCTCGATCTTGGCGCATCCAGTGCGACGCCCGACATGGCGGTTGCCAAACGGCTCAGGCTCGAACGGCGCGCGATGGCATTGAATGTCGCGATCGGCGATCTTGCGGGCGTGCTCGACCTGACCGCGGTCACCGGTGCGCTGACCCGGTTTGCCGACCATGCGCTCGATACCGCGATCCGGGCCGCGATCGAGGAGCGGACGCCCGGCGCGGAGCCGCTCGGCTTCACCGCGATCGCGCTCGGCAAGCAGGGCAGCGGCGAGCTCAATTATTCGTCCGATATCGATCCGATCCTGCTGTTCGATCCCGTGACGCTGCCAGTGAAGCCGCGCGAGGAGCCCGAGCAGGCGGCCGTGCGGATCGGCAGGCGCGTCGTCGAGCTGCTCCAGGCGCGCGATGGCGACGGCTATGTGCTGCGCGTCGACCTGCGGTTGCGGCCATCGCCCGAGATCACGCCGATCGTGCTGCCGGTCGAGGCGGCGATCGGCTATTATGAGGCGCAGGCGCTGCCGTGGGAGCGCGCCGCGTTCATTCGCGCGCGCGCAGCGGCGGGGGATGTCGCGCTGGGCCGGCGGTTTCTCGATGCGATCCGGCCATTCGTCTGGCGGCGGGCGCTCGATTTCGGCGCGATCGGCGAGATACGCGGAATCTCCGCACGGATCCGCGATCATCATTCGCAGGGGCAGGCGTTCGGTCCCGGCTACGACCTGAAGCGCGGGCGGGGTGGGATACGCGAGGCGGAATTCTTCGCGCAGATCCACCAGTTGATCCACGGCGGGCGCGATCGCAGCGTCCGCGCGCCGGCGACCCGCGATGCGCTCGCGCGACTGGCGGACGCGGGCTGGATCGGCACCGACGAGTCGCGGGCGCTGATCGACGGCTACACGCTGCTGCGGACGATCGAGCACCGCGTGCAGATGATCGACGACCGCCAGACGCACGCGCTGCCGCCCGGGGAGGCGCTCGACCGCGTGGCCAAGCTGCACGGGCTGGAGAATGCCGGCGCGCTGCTGGCGTTGCTCGCCCCGCGGGTGGCGGCGACCGGCCGGATCTACGACGCGCTCGACGACACCGCGCGCCCCGCTTTCTCGCATGACGCGGTGACGCTCGAGACCGATCTCACCGCTGCCGGGTTCGACGAGCCCGAGCCAGCACGCCGCCGGATCGAGGCGTGGCGGGGCGGGGCGTATCCGGCGCTGCGCAGTCCGGCTGCACGCGAGGCGCTGGAGGCGGTGCTGCCGACGCTCGTCACGGCGTTCGCGACCGCGCCGGTGCCGCAGGCGGCGTTGCTCAGGCTAGATGCGCTACTCGAACGCCTGCCGAGCGCGATCAACATCTTCCGCCTGCTGGAGGCGCGACCGGGGCTGGCGACGTTGCTTGCCGCCATCCTCAGCCATGCGCCGACGCTTGCCGACGATCTCGGTCGGCGCCCGGATCTGCTCGACGGGCTGATCGACGCGACCGCGTTCGAACCGGTCGGCGATATCGCGGCGCTGAAGACGGCGATGCGCGCGGGCGAGGTCGGGGGCGACTACCAGGCGCGACTCGATCATGTCCGCCGGGTCGTCGGCGAACTGCGGTTCGCGCTCGGAGCGCAGATCGTCGCGGGCGCGTCCGATCCGCTGCACGTCGCTGCCGGCTATGCGCGGGTCGCGGAGGCGGCGATTGGCGTGCTCGCGCGCGCGACGATCGACGAGTTCGCCAAGGCGCATGGGATCGTGCCGGACAGCGAACTCGTCATCCTCGCGCTCGGCCGGATGGGCGGCGCGATGCTCACGCACGCGTCCGATCTCGACCTGATCTATCTGTTCACCGGCGACTTCACGGCAGAGTCGAATGGTCCGAAGCCGCTCGGCGCGACCCTGTACTACAACCGCCTCGCGCAGCGCGTGACGGCGGCGCTGTCGGTCGCGACGGCGGCGGGCCCGCTCTACCAGATCGACACGCGGTTGCGGCCGTCGGGCGGGCAGGGGCCGCTGGTCGTCACGCTCGACAGCTTCGCCCGCTACCAGCGCGAGGATGCGTGGACCTGGGAGCACATGGCGCTCACCCGGGCGCGGCCGGTGTTTGGCTCGCCGGACGCGCGCGCTGCGGTCGCGGACATCGTGCGGGGTGTGCTCGAAGGCGATCGCCCGACGCGCGACGTGGTCGTCGAGGCGAAGTCGATGCGCGCGGACATGGCGGCGCACAAGCCGCCCAAGGGACCGCTCGATGCCAAGCTCCTCCCCGGCGGCCTCGTCGACCTGGAGTTCGCAGTGCACGTCGTTCAGCTCGTCAACCGCGCCGGCTTCGACCCCAATCTCGGTACCGCGATCGATCGGCTGGCGACCGAAGGCCTCGTCCCGCCCACGTTGCGCGCCGCGCATGACGTGCTGACCCGGTTGCTGGTCACGCTCCGCCTCGTCGCGCCCGATGCCGCGCCGCCGGGGCATGCGACGGAAGAGCTGATCGCGCGCGCGATCGGGGTCGCGGATTGGCCGGCGGTGGTTGCCACGCTCGAATCGACGCGGCAGGAAGTCCGCCGGTTCTGGGCGCAAGTGACGGGAGAGCAGGATGGATGAAGGGTCGAAGATTCCGGACGTGACGGTCACGGTTGACGATGCGGGCAACGAGGCAGCCGTGTCGCTGGCGAGCCTCGGCGCGCCGCTCGTGGTGTATTTCTACCCGAAGGACGACACCTCGGGCTGCACCACCGAGGCAAAGGACTTTTCCGCGCTCGCCGATGCGTTCGACGCGGCGGGGGTGAAGGTCGTCGGCATCTCGAAGGACACGCCCGCCTCCCACGCGAAATTTGCCGCCAAGCATTCGCTTACCGTGCAACTCGCCAGCGATGTCGACGGCGTTGCCTGCGAGGCGTTCGGCGTCTGGGTCGAGAAGGCGATGTACGGCAAGAAATACATGGGGATCGAGCGCGCGACGTTTCTGTTCGGCGCCGATGGCACGCTGGTGAAAGCGTGGCGCAAGGTCCGCGTTCCGGGCCATGCCGACGCGGTGCTGGCGGCCGCAAAGGCGCTCTGAACTGCGGGCAGTAAAGGGCGGAGATTCGAAGATATTCCGTCGGCCGTCGGCCGCGTTCCGCGATCGTTCCCTGCGCGAGGCGGGCGATTCCATCAACTCGCCGTATCAGTCTGCCGCTCCGGCGCGCGAACGGCGCCTCGCTCTTGCCCGTCGCGGCGGTATCCGGCCTAACTCCACCTGTCTGGTGCGCGGAGGGGCTGCGAGTCAGGACAGAGTTTCGGAGCCGTCCGCCTTGGGCGAACGGCCCTGCATTTTTTTGTCGGGGACCAATGGTCGATTTTACCACTGCAGCCATCGTGACACGCCTCAAGGCTGTGTTCGCGGTGCGTAAATTCTCTTCGATCGGGCAATATGCGATCGCTGCGACGATGGGCGTCGCCGGGTTCGCTTCGACCGCAGCAGCGCAGGCCGGGGGGCCCGCCAAGACAGTCGCAAGCCAGGCGCACGGCGTCCAAGCCGCGACCGGTGGTCCGATGATCGCCGCCAACACCGAGGAAGCCACCGCCGATCTCCGCGCCGACGCGCAGTTCCGCACGCTGTTCCAGACCTGGAAGAAGCTCGATGCCACCCAGCAAGGCGTTATCGCGATCCCGTCGGTCCAGCCGGTCCACTCGCTTTCGTTCACCAGCAATTTCGGGATCCGCTCGGATCCGTTCCGCGGTACCGCGGCGATGCATGCCGGCGTCGATATCCCCGGCCCGGTCGGCACGCCGATCTATGCCACCGCCGACGGCGTCGTCGCGCACGCCGGTCGTCAGGGCGGCTACGGCAATCTGGTCGAGCTGAGCCACGGCAAGGGTATCGCCACCCGCTACGGCCACCTTTCCAAGATCCTGGTCGCCGACAACACGCGCGTGACCCGCGGCCAGCTTATCGCGCTGATGGGCTCGACCGGGCGTTCGACCGGCCCGCATCTTCACTATGAAGTCCGTATCGACGGCCACGCCGTCAACCCGATCCCGTTCCTGACGACCGCGGATTATCTGCTCGCCGCACAGGACCGCTCGGTCAAAGCGATCCCCGTCTCCACCGGCGGCCCCGCCGCGCAGGACTGATGTGGACGCAAGCGTAAGCGCTAATGTAGGCCGCACCCCCTTCATCCCGGCAAAAGCCGGGACCTCGACCCACGGGGACGGATTATCAATATCCGGCCACCCATTACCGCCCGTACCGTCATCCCAGCGGAAGCTGGGATATCCCACCACGGGGACGGACCATCAGAATGAGAGCCCAGCTTTCGCTGGGATGACGGGCGAGGCGGCGGCGCCGGTCCTACGGTAAGGCACCGGTGCCGATCCTACGCCCAGGCAGCAGCGCCGGTCCTACGGGCGAGCCACGGATGCCGATCTCGGAACCTTCCGGACGCTAATCCCAAGGTTGCCGCCGCTCCCCCAACCCCCTATCTCCAAGCGATGGCAACGCTGGCTCCCGACATCATCCTCACCCCCTCCGCTGCGGCGCGCGTCGCGGCGATCGCCGTCAAACAGGGGAAGCCGGCCATCCTCCGGCTCTCGGTCGATGGCGGTGGCTGTTCCGGGTTCCAGTATAAATTCGGGTTCGCCGACTCAGTCGAATCCGATGACGTCATCGCCGAGCATGACGGCGTGAAGCTCGTCGTCGACAGCGTCAGCATCGATCTCGTCCGCGGGTGTGCGGTCGATTACGTCGAGTCGCTCGCCGGCGCCGCGTTCAAGGTCGAGAATCCCAACGCCGCATCGGGTTGCGGCTGCGGCTCCAGCTTCTCGGTCTGATCCGCCCCATGAAAATCGTCACGTACAACGTCAACGGCATCAAAGCGCGGTTGCCGCGGCTGATCGAGTATCTCGTCGAAGAACAACCCGACATCGTCTGTCTTCAGGAACTCAAGTCGAGCGACGACACCTTCCCGATCGCGGACATAGAAGCGGTCGGCTACGGCGCAGTCTGGCACGGCCAGAAGACGTGGAACGGCGTCGCGATCCTCGCAAAGAGCGGCACGCCCGTCGTCCGCCAGCGCGGCTTGGAAGGCGAACCCGAGGACGAGCACAGCCGCTACATCGAGGCGGAAATCGACGGCCTGATCGTGGCCGCGCTGTATCTCCCCAACGGCAATCCGCAGCCGGGCCCGAAGTTCGACTATAAACTGCGTTGGATGGACCGCCTCGCCGACCGTGCGCGCGTGCTGCTGGCCGAGGAAAAGCCGGCGATCCTCGCGGGCGACTACAACGTCATCGCCAACGACGACGACACCTACTCGATCCGCGCGATGCAGGATGATGCGCTGATGCAGCCCGAAAGCCGTGAGCATTACCGTGCGCTCGTCGCACAAGGCTGGACCGATGCGCTCCGCACGCAATTCCCCAAGGGTGGCGTCTGGACGTTCTGGGATTACCAGGCCGGCGCATGGCAGCGCGACGCAGGGTTCCGGATCGATCACCTGCTGCTCAGCCCGCAGGCCGCCGACCGGATGATCGATGCCGGCGTCGACAAGGCCTATCGCGGCCGCGAAAAAGCCAGCGACCACGCGCCGACCTGGGTCCGGTTGCGTTGACGCGCCTAATCCGCGTCGCGCTGGCGGGTGTTTTGGTTGCGAGTGTTGGCTTCTCGGGTACGGCATCGGCGCAGGAGCGCGAATACTGCCCGGACCGGCCGGGGCTCGATACGCCTGCCTGCACGATCGCCCCGGGTCGCGTCTCGGTCGAGACGTCGCTGGCAGACTGGACGCGCGACGACCAACCGGGCTCGCGCGAGGACGCCATCCTGTTCGGCGATACGCTCGTCCGCGTCGGCGTCAGCGACACGATCGAGGCGCGGATCGGCTGGACGCCGTTCGGCCATGATCGCATGCGCGACTCGACTGGGACCGACTCGGTGGACGGGGTCGGCGACGTTTCGCTAGGGATGAAGGCGAACCTCCACCACCCGGACGGCGCGGATCTGTCGGTATCGGTGTTGCCGTTCGTGACGCTGCCGGTCGGGCGGTCGTCGATCGGTGCGGGCGATTGGGGCGCGGGGTTTCTCGTGCCGTTGACCTACGAACTGTCGGACTCGGTATCGCTCGACCTGACGCCGGAGATCGATGCGGCGGTCGACCAGGACGGCAATGGTCGGCATCTCGCGTATAGCTCGACAGCCGGCCTGTCGGTCGAGGTCGCCAAGACCGTCACGCTGACCGGCGAATTACAGGCGTTGCGCGACAACGATCCGGAGAAGCATGCGACGCAGGCGCTCGCCGCGCTCTCGCTGGCGTGGATGGCGAACGATGATCTCCAGTTCGACATGTTCGGCGCGGCGGGGCTGAACGGCGATACGCCCGACGCGCGGGTGTATGCAGGGATATCGCGGAGGTTCTAGATGCTGGTCGGCCTGCTCCTGCTGCAAGCGATAGCCGGGCTGCCGCTCCCGCCGGAGCTGCGCAAGCGCGCGCCGCGGGCGACGATGCCGTGTCCGGTGCAGGCTGATCCCGATGGCGAGATCGTCGTCTGCGCGCGGCCGACCGATCAGCGCGTCGCCAAACTGGCCGAGCCCGTCCAGCCTGCGCGCGGCGATCCGCTGTCGTTTCGGCTGCCGGGGGGAGGAACGGGCAATGTCCACGCCATTCGTACCGAACTGCCCGGTGCGAGCGGGCAGGGGGGCGCGGTGACGCTGAAGATGCCGTTCGGCAGGGGGAAGCGGGAGTAGGGCCGCGCGCCCTGCGTCATACTGACGCCTCCTGTGATCCTTACGCCTGCCGTTATCCTGACGAAAGTCAGGACCCAGGGTTCAGAATGCTGCTCTGTTGGGCTCTGGGTCCTGACTTTCGTCAGGATGACAACCTTTAGCGGCCTTTCCCTCGCTGCGACGTTCAGCGGCCTTGGCCCCCTAGAGCGGCCGCTCGTACACCTGGTACACCTTGTTAACCCGGCTCTCGATCGTCTCCGCGATCGACCGCATCCCCTGGTTGTCGTCCAGAATCCAGCCGATTTCCGCGCGCTTCGCATCATAATGCTCGACCGACGCACGGCGGATATATTCGATCATCATGAAGGCCAGCTGGCTCGCCATCCGCGACGCCTGCAACTCCTTCACCACGCCCATCAGCGGCACGCGCACCGTCCGCACCTTGGGCTTGCGCAGCCACCACAACAGTTTCGCCCAGCCGAACGGGAGCAGGCTGCCGTTCAGCGGCTTGATCGCCTCGTTCAGGTCGGGAAGCGTGATCATGAACGCGACCGGCTTGCCGTCCAGCTCGGCGATCCGGATCAGGTCGTTGAAGACGATCGGCTTCAGCTTGACGCCAACGTCCTTGATCTCCGGAGGGGTCAAGGGCACGAACCCCCAATTGTCGCGCCACGCGTCGTTGAGGATAGACAGGATGATCGCCGCCTCTTCCTCGAACTTGGTCTTGTCGACGTTGCGGACGGTGATCCGCGGGTTCTTCTCGCCCGACTTGATGATCCGCTGGACGATCGGTGGGAATTGCTTCGTGACGTCGACCTCGTAGGTCATCAGCCGCTTGACCGGGCGATACTGCGCCCATTCGATCCAGCCGCGATATTCGCGCTTGGCGTGGCCCATCATGATCGTCGGCGGATGATCGTAACCGTCGATCAGCAGCCCCGGCTCCTCCCAGATCGACATGCTGATCGGCCCGAGCACGCGCGTCATGCCTTGCTCACGCAGCCAGTCCTCGGCGCGGGCGAGCAGCGCCTGGAAGATGTCCTGCCGTTCGGCTTCCATCAGCCCCCATTGGCCGACGCCGGGACCGAAGCCCTGCTCGGGCGGCATCGTCAGCGCGAGCGTATCGATGTGCGCGGAGATGCGGCCGACGACCCGGCCGTCCTCCTCGGCGAGGAACAATTGCGCCTTGGCATGGCTGAACCAGCCGTTCTTGTCGGGCGTGATCAGCCCGAGCGCCTCGGACTTCAGCGGCGGCACCCAGTTGGGATCGTCGGCGTAAAGTCGGAACGGGAGATCGATGAAGATTTTCCGGTCCTTCTTCGTCTCGACCGGACGGATCGTAAGCTTAGCCATGTGTCGTTCCCGAAAACGCAGTCGCGCGTGTCTAGCCAGCGTCCGGCGTAAAGGCGAGTGACACGTGCGTCATCGCGGCAGCCGGTCAGAGTGATCGGGTTTCCTCGCGCCGAGACAAGCGCGCAACCTGTAAATGCCACGCTGCGGCCACTATCTTCGGGCAATGGACATGCCCATGGATACCTCGCTCAGCCTCGCTCGCGGCACGGCCGCTCCAGCCCCAGCAACACCCGGTGCGGGTGTCGTGCGTATCGCCGACGACAAGGCGATGCTGCGCGCTGCGGCGGACCTGACGCGCGATCTCGTGAAGCCACGGCCGGCGGTGTATTGGGGCGACCTTATCGCGTCGATGGTGCTGGGCTATGGCGCGCTGTTCGTGGCGGCGACGAGCGACTCGACGGCGGTGGCGGTGATCGCCGCGATCGCGTCGGTGCTCGGGCTGTACCGCGGGCTGAGCTTCATCCACGAAGTCAGCCACATGAAGCATGCCTCGGTACCGAACTTCCGGCTCGGCTGGAACATTCTCGTCGGCGTGCCGTTGCTGACGCCGTCATTCATGTATGAGGGGGTGCACAACCTCCATCACGCCAAGACGCGCTATGGCACGGTTGAGGATCCCGAATATCTGCCGCTGGCGCTGATGAAGCCGTGGACGTTGCCGCTGTTCATCGTCGTGTCGGCTCTGGCGCCGATCGCGCTGATCATCCGGTTCGCGATCCTGTCACCGCTTTCGCTGCTCTCGCCGAAGCTGCGGACGATGGTCGTCGAGCGCTATTCGGCGCTGGCGATCAACCCGCAATTCCGCCGTCGTGCGCCCGAGGGTGAGGCGAAGGCCTATTGGAACCGCCTCGAGGTTGCGGCGAGCCTGTGGGCGATCACGCTGATCGCGATCACGGTGACGGGCGTGCTGCCGCTGCGTGCGTTCCTGACGATCCTGGGCGTCGCCTCTGCGTTCGCGGTGCTCAATCAGGTCCGCACCCTCGTCGCGCATCTTTGGGAGAATGACGGCGAGCCGATGACGGTGACGGCGCAGTATCTCGACACGGTCAACGTGCCGCCGCCGGCGTTGCTGCCCGCGCTGTGGGCGCCGGTCGGACTGCGCTACCACGCGCTGCATCACCTGCTGCCGGGGCTGCCCTATCATGCGCTGGGCGAGGCGCATCGCCGGATTTCGGCCGAGCTGGACGCGATGTCGCCGTATCACAAGGCGAGCTATCCGGGGTTGCCGGGGCTGGTGAGCAAGATCGCCCGCAGCACGATGGTGCGCCGCTGATCTAAGCGTGTTTCCCCGCGAAGGCGGGGACCCAGACTGGGCTCCCGCCTTCACGGGAGAACAAGGACTAGCAGGATGCCGTCCGGTTATTCCTCGGACCGGATCAGCACAGCTTCGCCGATCAGGAAGAACAGCAGGAACGGCGCCCAAGCGGCGAGAAACGGCGGATAAGCCCCAAGATTGCCCATCGCCAACGCGAAATTATCCGCGACGAAGAACGCGAACCCCAGCCCCATACCGATCACCGCGCGCACGAACAGCTTGCCCGATCGGGCGATGCCGAACGCCGCGACCGCGCCGAGCAACGGCATCAGCACCGACGACAGCGGCCCCGACAGCTTGTGCCACAACGACCCCTCGAGCGCCTTGGTCGGCCGCCCCGCGTCGGACAGGTCGCCGATGGCCGCCTTCAGCGCACCGAATGACAGCCCGTCCGCATCGACGCTCGCCAGCGTGAACTGATCCGGTCGCACGTCCTTCGCGATCACCACCGAGCCGAGATTGGTGACCGAACCGCGCGCTACGTCGAACCGCGTCGCCGGCCCGATCAGCCAGCCGCCACCGGGCGCGAGCTTGCCGTGATCGGCGCGCAGGATGGCAACGAGGTTGCCGCCGGTCCGATCGTACAGCGTGATCCCGCCAAGCCGGGTCGCATCGCCGCGCCCGCGGATCTGCGCGACCTCGATCAAATCGTCGCCGTCGCGCACCCACACGTTCGCGCGGTCGCCGCGATCGATCGGCAGCTTGCCGTAATTCACCTTCTGCCACTGGTTCAGTGTCGCGGTCGAGCGCGCCACGACCCGGTCGTTGAACACGAAACTGATCACCGCCACGCCGAGGCTCGCCACCAGCAGCGGCGCGAGCACCTGATGCGCGGAGAGCCCCGAGCCCTTCAGCGCGACGATCTCGCTATTCTGGTTCATCGTGATCAGCGTCAGGATCGTTCCCAGCAGCACCGAGAAGGGCAGGAACCGCGACACGATCTGCGGCACGCGCAGAGCGACATATTGCCAGATCTGCGCGTCGCCATTGCCGGGAAAAGCGAGAATGTCGCCCGACTCGCTCAGCAGGTCGAGCGCCTGGAGCACCAGGACGAGCGCGGCCAGTACGGCGAATGTCCGCACCAGGAACATCCGCCCCATGTAGATCGCGACCGTGCGCGACGGGAAGAAGCTGACGGTTTTCATGCGGTCTTGCTCGTCTGCGACTTAGGCCGGAAGCCCGGAATGCGCTTGGTGATGGCCTTGAACGTCTTCGAGAAGACGCGTTCGAGCGCGCCGATCGGTTGCCCGCCGGGGACGTAGGCGATGGTGTAGTACATCCACAGGATCAGCCCGGCGAAGATCGTGAACGGCACCCACAGCGCGATGATCGGGTCGATCCGGCCGAGTTCGCCGACGTCCGCGGCATATTGGTTCACCTTGTGATAGGTGACGATCATCACGATCGACAGGAACACCCCGAGCGCGGACGAGGATCGCTTGGGCGGCACCCCGAGCGCGAGCGCGAGCAGCGGCAACAGGAACATCGTCGCGACCTCGGCAAGGCGGAAGTGGAACTCCGATCGGCTGCCGTCGCGTTGCTCCAGCGTCGCGCCGCGCTGACCCTGCTTGGCCAGCTCAGGCAGCGTATATTCGAGATTACGCCCGCCACGGACACGAAAACTCTCGAACTTGGGCAGGTTGATCGGCAGATCGTGGCTGGTGAAGGTCAAAACGCGGGGTGTCTTGAACTCGGGCTTGTTGTGGACGAGCGTGCCGTTCGCGAGCCGGAAGGTGATGACGTTGGGATCGTCGGTCGCCAGAAACTTGCCCTTCTCCGCGGTGACGCCCAGCCAATCGCCAGTCTGGGTCGACGCATGGACGAAGATGCCCGACAGTTCGCGGCCCTTGTCCTTGCTCTCCTCGATCCGCAGCGTCATCCGCTGGCCGAGATTGGTGAACTCGCCGACCTTGATCGACGCGCCGAGCGCACCGGTGCGCAACTCGAACCGCAACCCCTCGTAATAATAGCGGGCGATCGGCTGGACGTAGCCGACGATCGCCAGGTTCAGCAGCGCCAGCGCGATCGTGTACATGTATGGCACGCGCAGCAGCCGGTTGTAGCTCATGCCGACACCGCGCAGCACGTCCAGCTCGGACGAAGTCGAAAGCCGGCGGAACGCGAGCAGGATGCCGAGCATCAGCCCGATCGGAATGCCGAGCCCGAGATATTCGGGCAGCAGATTGGCGAGCATTCGCCACACGACGCTGATCGGACCGCCCTGCGTCGCGACGAAATTGAACAGCCCGAGCATGCGATCGAGCACAAACAGCATGACGGCGATCAGCAGCGTCGAGAACAGCGGCACCGCGATCAGCCGGGCCATGTAGCGGTCGATGGATTTCATGCGCGGGTTGGGCTCGGTCTGCTGGGTCGCGCGGGTATAGAGGGGCAGGGGCGAAGCGTCATCCCCTATCGCCGCATCAGTGAACGATCATTCCGCGGCGACCGGATCGCGCTGAGCGGTGGCCGTGGAGTTGGTGCGATCCGCTGCGATTGCCGTCGCCACGGCGCGCTCCAGACCGTTCAACGTGAAGGGTTTGCGCAGCACGTCGTGGCCACCGAACTGCGCGACGTTCACCTCGCCCGCAAAGCCGGTGACGAACAGCACGGCGATGTGCGGATAGAGCGGGGAGAGCGCGGCGATCATTTCGGGGCCGGTCTGGCGCGGCATCAGCACGTCGGAGATGATCAGCCCGATCGCCGGGTTCGCCGCCAGAAGGGCGGGTGCGGCGAGCGGGTCGTCGCAGGGAATTGCGCGGTGGCCGATCTCCTCCAGCGCGCCGATCGTCGCGGTCAGGACGCGCGGATCATCCTCGACGACGAGGATATCGAGCATCGCGGGGGGCGCCGGTACGGCGGGTACGACCTCGGTCGGCAGCGCGGGCGTGGGGGCGGCCATGACGTCGACGACGCGCGGCAAATAGAGCGTGACCGCAGTCCCTTCATTTGGGGCCGAGACGATCCCGACCTCGCCCTGCAACTGCTGGACGAGCGCAAAGATCTGGCTGAGGCCGAGCCCGGTGCCCTTGCCGACTTCCTTGGTTGTGAAGAACGGCTCGAATACGCGCTCGGCGACGTCGGGTGTCATGCCGCAGCCATCGTCCGCAACCATGATCGTCACGTAATCGCCCGCCGCGCACCGCCCGACCTGTTCCGCCGCCAGCGTGGTTGCGCCGGTAACGATCGTCAGCGTGCCTCGGCCGTTCATCGCATCGCGCGCGTTGACCGCGAGGTTGAGGACCGCGTTCTCCAGTTGGACACGATCGGCGCGCACGCAACAGCCTGCAGCTTCGTCTCGCGCCACCAATGTGATCGCATCGCCCAGCGTCCGGTCGAGCAGGTCGGACATGCCCGCGACCAGCGCGGCGGCGTCGATCGGCTCGGGCTTCAGCGAATCCTCGCGGCTGAAGGCGAGGAGGCGGCGGGTGAGCGCAGCAGCGCGGTTTGCGCCTTCGGTGGCGCTGTCGATGTGCCGACGCGCCGTCATCGGATCGGCGGCGACGCTGCGCCGGGCAAGCTCCAGCCCGCCCAGCACTACCGCCAGCATGTTGTTGAAGTCGTGCGCGATCCCACCGGTGAGCTGGCCGACCGCTTCCATTTTCTGGATTTGACGCAGCTTGGCCTCCTGCACGCGCAGTTCCGCGGTGGCGGCTGCGACGGCGGCGGTCAGCTCGTCGGCCCGCTTGCGTTCCAGTTCGGCGTCGGCGAGCGCGGAGGCACGCTCGCCGACCGCGCGGATCGTGAACCAGCCCAGCAGGATCGCGCCCAGCACGATCAGTACGCCGAATATCGCGAGCACGCCCGCGACCCAGCTGGACCGCTCGACCGACCTCATCGCTGCCGCCGTCCGCTGATCGAGCAGCGCGCGCTCGCCGGCGATCAGCGTGTCGAGCGTCGTGTTGATCTCGATGAGCGTCGGTGCTTTCCGCGCCTGGTAATAGCGCGCGAGCGCTTGCCCGTTCTTGCCGTAGCTCGTGTTGAGCGCGGTCATCGACAGCTCTCGCCCGCGCGCATCATAAGCGGCGCGCAGGCGATCGATCCGCGGTTGCTGTTCGGGATTGTCGTTGGTGATGCGGTCGAGCCGGTCGATTTGCGTGCCCGCCAGCAGCCATTCGTCGAAATACAACTGGCCGAGCTGCTTGTCGCCGCTGATCACGTACCGCCCGAGCGACGCCTCCGACCGCGCGATCGTTCCCGACAGCGTGCGCGCCAGGATCATCACGTCGTAGCTGTGCGCCTGCAGTTCGAGTGCGCGGTCGCGCTGGCGGTTGGCGTTGCCGAGCGTCACGATGAGGGCGACAAGCACCACCGCGCCGAGCAGCCCCATCACGACCAGCGTGACGATCCGCCAGGTCGCTCCGCCCCCCAGGGCCGCGGTCTGGGCTTCGCTTCGCATCACCCGGCCATCCTAGCGCGTCGTTCCCCCCGCGCAATGCGTTCGATCTTTGGCGAGGCGGTCCTTCCGATCCTCCCCCGCAAGGGGGAGGTGGCACCGAAGGTGACGGAGGGGGAGGACGCGGAACAGAGGTTACCCTTTCCGCCCCCTCCGTCTGGCAAGCGCCAGCCACCTCCCCCTGGCGGGGGAGGATCAAGGATCAGCCGATCACCCCAACCGCACGTCCAGCCGCTTCGAACATCCCCAAAATCGTCGTGACCTGCTCGTCGGTATGCTCCGCGCACAGTGAGCACCGCAGCAGGAACGTCCCCGCAGGCGTCGCGGGCGGGCGCGCCATGTTCACGTACAGCCCGCCCTCCAGCAGCGACTGCCAGATCGCGATCGCCTGTTGCTGGTCGGTCAGGATCACCGCGATGATCGCCGAATCCGACGTTTCCGTGCCGAGCTTGAACCCCATCGCCTTCAGCCCGCCGTGCAGCCGGCGCGCATTCTTCCAGAGCTGTGCGCGCTTGTCGTGTGCGGTCATCAGTTTGCGGATCGACGTCGCGGCGGTGGCGACCACCGACGGCGGCAGCGAGGCGGTGAAGATGTACGGACGGCAGGCGAACCGCACCATTTCGAACTTCGGGTGGTTCGACACGACGAACCCGCCGACCGTGCCGACCGACTTCGAGAACGTCCCCACGACGAAATCGACCTCGTCGGTAAGCCCCATCTCCTCGTACACGCCGCGCCCGTTGGGGCCGAAGAACCCCATCGAATGCGCCTCGTCGACCAGCACCATGCAGCCATGCTTCTTGGCGACCGCGACCATCTCCTTCAGCGGGGCGATGTCGCCGAGCATCGAATAAACGCCTTCGAGCACCACCAGCTTGCCGGCCTCCTTCGGCAGGCGACCGAGGCGCTTGTCGAGATCGGTCACGTCGTTGTGGCGGAAGCGGACGATCTCGGCGTTGCCCTGCTTGCAGCCGTCGTAGATCGAGGCGTGGCTGTCGGCGTCGAGGATGACGTATTCGCCCTTGCCGGCGAGCGTCGAGATGATTCCGAGATTGGCCATGTACCCGGTCGAGAACACGATCGCGCCGGTCATGTCGTAGAAGTCGCGCAACGCCTGTTCGACGTCGACATGATCGTGGAACGTGCCGTTGAGCATGCGGCTGCCGTTGGTGCCCGACCCGAACGCGTCGAGCGCGTCCTTGCCCGCCTGGATCACGTCGGGGTCGAAGGTCATGCCCATGTAGTTGTAGGTGCCGAGCAGGATCGTGTCCTTGCCGCGGATCACCGCCTGGGTGGGCGACTTCACCTCGTCCATCACGATCGCGAACGGATTGCGCACGCCACTGGCGATCAGCGCCTCGCGTTCGGCGATGAGCGCGTCGAATTTCGACATGAGATCGCGTTCGGGCGCGACCTCGGGAGCGTCGACGGGGAGGGCGTGGGCGGTGGTGGCGGCTTCGGTCATGTTAGATTCCACGAGGTTGGAATGTGTCGTCTTTTCCCCCCACCCCGTTCGGGCTGAGCGAAGTCGAAGCCTCGCCTCACGGGGCACCCTTCGACTTCGCTCAGGGCGAACGGGGGAGGGTAGTGTTAGGCGGCCTTCAACTTCGCGACCGCATCGACCAGCTGGCCGACCGTCTCGATCTCGGCCTGCATGTTCATCGTGATGATGATGTCGAATTCGTCCTCGATCGCGGCGACGAAATCCATGACGGTCAGGCTGTCCCACTCCAAGTCACCCTGGAACGTGGTCGCATCGCTGAGCGCGACGCCCTTCTTGTTGAACGGCTCGATCTGCGCGGTGACGGTGTCGTAGATCTGCTGACGGTCGCTCATGCTATTCCCTTCGGTGTCGCACACATCCCTGACAGGAAATTGCGGCGGCTTTTCGGCGCTATAGCAGCCCGGCGGCGCGATACCACGCCGCGGTTTGCGCAAGCGCCTGTGGGGTCGGGACCGAAGGCGTCCAGAGCGCAGCCAGCGGCGGCTTGTGCGAGACCCAGTCGGGATGACAAAAATAGCTGACCCGGTCGCGTGTCAGCTTGGCCTTGCGGCGGCGGATAAGCCTGTCGGCGGCGGATGCCAGTTTAAGAAGCGCGCGCGGTGTCGAGAAAACCTTGACCGACTTGCCCACCGCCCCGTTCACCGCAGCGCCGATCGCTCGTGCGAAGTCGCGATTGTCCCAACCGTTCGGTACGCCGTCGTCGGGCTCCATGATCGACGGCGCATCGGCACTATCGGCGAGCGCGAGCAGCAGCGCGGTCAGGTCCTCGACATAGAGCAACGAGACGCGCGTGCCGGCCGGGGGCATCGGCACATAGCCGGACCGTGCCGCCTTGAAGACGTCGAGCAGCTCGTGATCGCGCGGGCCGAAGATCGCGGGCGGGCGGACGATCGTCCAGTCCAGCCCCGATGTCTGGACGCGCGTTTCCGCCTCCGCCTTCGACCAGCCATAATTCGACAGCGTCGGCTCGCGCGCGGCGAGCGAGGAGACGTGGACGAAACGGCGGATGCCCGCCGCCCGCGTCGCCTGGAGGATGCCTTCGGTGCCGGCGATATTGCCCTTGCCGAAGCCGGCCCGGTCGGGGGCGTTGACGACACCGGCGACGTGAATCACCACGTCCGCGCCTTCGACCAAGGTCGCGAGGCTCTTGGGGCGATCGAGCGCGCCTTCGATCCAGGTCACGCCGATACGCTTGGCCTGGGGCTTCCGGGCGAGCGCACGGACAATGTGCCCGGTCTCCAGCGCATGGTCGATCAGGTGGCTGCCGACGAACCCGGTGCCGCCGGTGATGGCCAGGATCATGACAGCGCTCCAGAGGTAAACACCGCGACGCTAGTCATAGGAGCGCCAAGTGATTCCGGTGCACCAGCGCAGACCGGGGCGCGTAGCCAAGGATCGCCGCATGCTCTTTGCTATGCCGTCCGAGCAGCCGCGCAGTTTCCGCCGCGTCATACTCCGCGAGCCCCCGCGCGACCGTCCCGGCAGGCCCCTCGATCGTCACGAGATCCCCGCGCGTGAAGCCGCCCTCAATCCGAGTCGCCCCGGTAGCAAGCAAACTCCGCCCCTGGCCGAGCGCCGCCGCAGCCCCCGCATCGACATGGATCGCACCCTTCGCGGTCAGTCCGCCCGCCAGCCAAGCCTTCCGCGCAGATGCAGTCCGTTCGGCAGTGAAGATCGTGTGGCGGGCAGGGGTGGAGAGTGGATGCTCGATCCGCCCCGACGCGATTGATAGTGGGATGCCGGCACCGGTCGCGATCCGCGCGGCGGCGATCTTCGAGGCCATCCCGCCCGAGCCCATCCCCGAGCCGGACCCGTCGTCCGCCATCCCCGCGACCGCGTCGATGCGCGGGACGCTGGCGATATGAGTTGCGGACGGATCGGCATGCGGGTTCGCGGTGTAGAGCCCGTCGACATCGGACAGCAGGATCACACCCTGCGCGCCGGCCGCCTGCGCGACGCGTGCGGCGAGACGATCATTGTCGCCGAACCGGATCTCCTCGGTAGCGACGCTGTCGTTTTCGTTGATGACGGGGATGACCTTGAGCGACAACAGCCGGTTGAGAGTCGCGGCGGCGTTGAGATAGCGGCGGCGGTCTTCGAGGTCGTCGAGCGTGACCAGCATCTGCGCCGCGTTCAGCCCCTGCGCGGCGAGCAGTTCGGCCCAGACCTGGCTGAGTGCGATCTGCCCCGTGGCGGCTGCGGCTTGCGCGTCTTCGAGACTCGCCCGGCCCCCCTTGGGGAGACCTAGACGCCGAGCACCGAGCGCAATCGCGCCGGACGAGACGATGGCGACTTGCTGGCCTTCACCAGTCCGAGCAGCAATGTCGGCCACAAGGCCCGTAAGCCAGTCCCGCCGAACGCTTCCGTCAGGATCGACCAGCAACGCCGACCCGATCTTAACGATCAGCCGCGTACAAGACGAAGGCGGAAACATCACTGCTCCCTCTCCCCTTCGGGGAGAGGGCCGGGGTGAGGGGCAGCCAAGCAGCACATCGCCCGGAACAGCCCCTCACCCAACCCTCTCCCCGCAGGGGAGAGGGTTTTAAGGGTCAGAGCGGCGACCATGCGACCGGCACTTCGCCTTCTTCCAGTTCCTTCGCCGCGCCCGGGGCTGGCCCGATCGCCTCGATCAGCTGGTCCAGCACCGCCTCGATCCCAGCGCCACTCGCCCCCGAAATCGCCATCACCTCGGCGCCACTGGCTTCCGCCAGCTCAGCCGACAGCGCCGCGATCAGTTCGGGATCGAGCATGTCGATCTTGTTCAGCGCGACGATCACCTTCTTGTCGGTGAGCCCCTCGCCGTAATTCTCCAGCTCGTCGCGGACGATCCGGTACGATTCGGCCACGTCACGGTCGTTCGCATCGACCAGATGCAGCAGCACCCGGCACCGCTCGATATGCCCCAGGAACCGATCGCCGATCCCCGCACCCTCGGCGGCGCCCTGGATCAGCCCCGGAATATCCGCGACCACGAACTCGCGCTGCTTGTGGCGCACCACGCCCAGCTGCGGGCGCGTGGTCGTGAAGGCGTATTCGCCGACCTTCGCCTGCGCGTTCGTCACCTGGTTGATGAAGGTCGACTTGCCCGCATTCGGAAGGCCCACGAGGCCCGCATCGGCGAGCAGCTTTAGCCGCAACCAGACCCATGCCTCGCCGAACGGCCAGCCGGTGCCGTGCTGGCGCGGGGTGCGGTTGGTCGACGTCTTGTAGCTCGCGTTACCGCGCCCGCCGTCGCCGCCGCGGAACAGGACTTCGCGCTGGCCCACTTCGGTGAAGTCGATCAGCACCTCTTCCTTGTCCTCCGACAGCACCTGCGTGCCGAGCGGAACGCGGATGACGAGGTCCTTGCCGCCCGCGCCGGTGCGGTTCGAGCCCGACCCGCCCGAGCCTCGGGGCGCCCGGAAATGCTGCGTATAGCGGAAGTCGATCAGCGTGTTCAGGCCGGCGATGCATTCGAACACGATGTCGCCGCCCTTGCCGCCATTGCCGCCGTCGGGGCCGCCATATTCAATATATTTCTCGCGGCGGAAGCTGACGGCACCGGGGCCGCCCTCACCCGAACGTACGTAGATCTTGGCTTGGTCTAGAAAATGCATCGCCGCCCCATAGCGAAATGGGCAAAAATTTCTACCCTCTGCGATTCGGCTCGCGATTCGTCCCCGATCCGAGCGTGTCAGCAGCGGGGAGGGGTGGCAGCGTCCTTGCTGGCGAGCAGCGCGTCGAGCGCCAGTTCGCGTGCCTTGCCGACCGGCAATCCCAGCGCGCGCGCCATCGGCGCCCCCATCAGTGCATCGCCGAGCGCCATCAGCACCAGCGTTAACGTCTGTTCCTGGATCGGCTGGTCGCCGGGCATGTCGCCCTCCGCGAGTTCGTCGACCAGATCGTGGATCGCGGTGAGAATCGGGTCGAGCGCATCGGTATTCCCCGACAGGATCATCCAGCTGGCGAGTGCCCCCGCGCCGCCCTTGCCGAACGCATCGAAGGTCATCTCGACGACCTCGCGCGGATCCAGCTCTCCGGCTCGTACTCGCAGTACCGCGGCGCCAATCGTGCCGACGATGTCCGCCGCCATCCGCGTGATCAGCGCGGTATGCAGTGCCTCCGCCGAACCGAAATGGTGAAGCAGATTGGCGTGCGTGCGCCCGATCCGGCCCGCGACCGCCTTCAACGTGACCGCGCTGGGGCCGCTCTCGACGAGCAGCGCGCGCGCCGCCTCGACGGCGGCTTCACGCGATTCGGTGGGGGAGAGGCGCTTGCGCGGTGTTGACGTCACGGACCGGGAAACCTATTTACATCAATGTAAGTAACGAGTGTTCATTCCTGTTTGGAGGTTTCCGTGGCGAAAGCAACCACGCCTGCCGATCTGACGATCACCCCGCGCGACCGCCGCTTCGGTCGTGGCGCCGATATCCGTCGCTGGTGGCTGAACGACGATCCCGTCGCGACCGCGTTCTACAACGCGCTGTCGGTGACGTTTCCCAAGGGCGAGGGCTATTTCGTCGACAGCGTCCGGAAGTTTCGCGAGGGCACGCCGCCGAAGCTCCACGCCGAGATCAACGCCTTCATCAAGCAGGAGGTGATCCACACCCGCGAGCATGTCGCATTCAACCGCCACGTGACCGACCAGGGTTATGACGTCGCGCCGCTGATGGCCGATGTCGATGCGCAGTTGGCGATCACCAAGGACAAACCCGAGATTGCGAGCCTCGCCGCGACGACTGCGCTCGAGCATTTCACCGCGATGCTGGCGCACGAACTGATCGCCAACCCGAAGCATCTGGCCGGTGGCGACGAGCAGGCGGCGGCGTTGTGGCTGTGGCACGCAGCCGAGGAGATCGAGCACAAGGGCGTCGCCTACGACACCTGGCTGCACGCGACTCGCGACTGGCCGCGGTTGCTGCGGTGGCGGATCAAGTCGAAGGTGATGCTGATCACGACGTGGCGCTTCTTCACCGGGCGTGCGCGCGGAATGGCGGAACTACTGCGGCAGGACGGACTGACCGGGCCGCGCGTGTGGGCGCGGATGGCGTGGTACGCGTTCGGCAATCCGGGGATGGCGCGAAAAGTCGCGGGTGTGTGGGCGGCCTATTTCCTGCCGGGGTTCCATCCGTGGAAGCATGACGACCGCGCGCTGATCGGGCTGGCGGAGAGCGAGTATGAGGCGGCGGTGCTGCCGGTGGCTAAGCGGGTGGCGGCGGTGGCCTGAGCCTTTTCCCGTCATCCTGACGAAAGTCAGGATCCAGAGCCATTAGCGACTGCACCCGTTACCCTCGATCCTGACTTTCGTCAGGATGACGGAGCTTTGTGGAACATGACTCGCAGGCTGCCAACTGACATCAATCCACCCCGGCGGAGGCTGGAGCCCAATTCGGAGACGGTGCTAACGAGGGACATCGCTCCGTTACTGCAACCTTTCCAATTGGGCCCCGGCCTTCGCCGGGGTGGTGGTAAGTGCTCAGGAAACGGCGGTCTAAATCACGCCGCCAAAGGCATCGGCGCACATCGGTCGTCATCCAGATCCAGCTCGAACATCACCGCCGGCGCCTCGCCACCCCGCCCACGCGATGTCCGCGGCTCGACCCGCCCGGTCGGTCGAAACCCGAGCTTCGCCAGCACGCGCCCCGACGCCGGGTTGTCGACGAAATGAAACGCATCCAGCCGCCGCAGGCCCAGCGCATGCCGGGCGATCGCCACCACCGCCTCGCCAGCCTCGGTCGCATAGCCGCGACCCCAGGCGTCCGGCGCCAGCCAATAGCCGAGCTCATGCCCCGCATCCGCCGCGCGGATACCGATCCCGCCGACGAGTCGCGGCGCGCCCGCTTCCATTGTCTCGATCATGAAATGTGGGTCGTGCGGCCCACGCGGCTGCGCCAGAAACGCCTCGGCGTCGCCCAGCGCATACGGCCAGGGCGCTCGCGCCAGCTTGGCGACCACCGATTGGTGGCCGATCGCCCGCGCCAAAGCAGGCGCATCCTCCGGCCAACCCGGCCGTAACGTCAGTCTCTTGGTGCGCGCGAACACGGCTCTCTCCTATCGCGTCATTGGCTGCGCGCATGCCACGTCGGGATGACGGGACCGCGACAGCCGCGTGGAGGGAGCAATAAAAAAGGGAGCCGGGGTGACCCGTCTCCCTTGTTCAGGTTCGCTTTCGCGACCCGGGTCACCCTGGTGGGCAACCCGGATGGTTACCCGATGTTATTCGGCTGCTACCGGCATCTCTGCCGTGTCGTTCGCTGCCAGCTCGACCGAGCAGAATTTGCGCCCGAGTTTGCCCTGGCTGAACACGACGCGGCCATCGACCAACGCGAACAGCGTGTGGTCGGTACCAATACCGACGTTCGTGCCCGGGTAGAACTTCGTCCCGCGCTGACGCACGAGGATGTTGCCGGCGACGCACGCCTGGCCACCGAACTTCTTTACGCCGAGACGACGACCGGCCGAATCGCGACCGTTGCGCGAAGAGCCGCCTGCTTTCTTATGTGCCATCTGAAGCTACTCCTTATGCCTGAGCGGCCGGGGCGGTGTCGCCCTCGTTGCTCTTGGCGGTCTGGCCACCAACGCTGACGATCTTCAGGATCGTGTGCTGCTGGCGATGGCCGTTCTTGCGACGATAGTTATGACGACGACGCTTCTTGAAGACGATGACCTTGTCCGCCTTCGCCTGCGCGATGATCTCTGCAGCGACGACGAAGCCCTCGACGGACCGCAACTCGGAGCCTTCGCCCGCCAGCAGAACGTCACCCAGCGTCACCGACGCACCTGCATCGCCCTCGATCTTCTCGATGACGATCTTATCTCCGGCGGCGACGCGATACTGCTTGCCGCCCGTGCGCACGACTGCGAACATGGCCCTTGTCTCTTTCCAAATACCTGTACCCCACGAACACAGGGTTCGCCGGGAGAAGCCGGGCAGCTAAGGGAGGGGGGGGGAGTTGTCAACCGCGAAGGGTGCGGACGAGGGCGGTTTTAGGTCGCCCGCAGCATTATGGAGTTAGGTCGTAATCAGAATTGTCTGCCCGCGAAGGCGGGGATCCAGTCTGGGCTCCCGCCTTCGAGGGAGAACACTCTATCTAGGGTCTGGCGATTCGGCTTAGTGCCGATGAACCTGACGCAGCGCATACCGCCCGTTCGCAAAATCGCTGAACAACCCCGAGATCGCCGGATGATCGACCGGCTCGTCGCTTTCGTCGGGTACCAGGTTCTGCTGGCTGACATAGGCGACGTAGCTCGACTCCATGTTCTCGGCGAGCAGATGGTAGAAGGGCTGGTCCTTGCGCGGACGGATGTCCTCGGGAATCGCGGCATACCATTCGTCGCTGTTCGCGAAGACGGGATCCACATCGAAGATCACCCCGCGGAAATCGAACAGCCGGTGCCGCACGACGTCGCCGATCGAGAAATTCGCATGCGAGATCGGCGGCGCGACCACCTCGGCGGGGATAAGCGGGCTCGTGATGTAGTGAGCGATACTGTCGTGTCGGGGCATATCGGCCAATTTAGGGGCTGTTTTGCGCCGCACAAGGAAAACGCGCCGGACTGGGCCCGGACGCTCGAAATCCGCTTGCGTCCCCAGGGTCACTTCATTAGAGGCGCCCCTTCGACCGATCGGAGGCGCTGTTCGCAGTGTTTTGGATGACCTGCGGAGAGGTGGCAGAGTGGTCGAATGTACCGCACTCGAAATGCGGCGTACCCGCGAGGGTACCGTGGGTTCGAATCCCACCCTCTCCGCCATTTATTTCTGACATCGCTATATAAACTGCCCCTTGGGCGCGGCCGTCCCCGGCCGCGATTGCGCGTGTATCGAACTATGCCTTGGACAGTCGATCCTGCACGCGTCTCCCGATCGCGTCGCCGGTACGACTGTCAGATTTCAAAGCTCCAAGGCGCGATTCTATTCGGGTTCGGCCACTGGCGGTAGGCAACGGAGTGACTTGGTAGTTGCAACCTGTCGCGCCGGATAGTGTAGCCCAAGCATAGAATGTCGGAAGAACCGGGCTGGACAAGCAAACGCCCGGGCCGTTGCCGACCCGGGCGCCTGCGTGACGATCGCTCGTCAGCCCCCATTTTTGCGCTTTCGCTCAGCACCTTTGGTGCGGCGTAAAAGCAGTCCCCGAACCACGGCCGTTGCCTGTGTCTCAGCAAGGTTTTTGCTAGTTATATGAGCGGGCTTTGTCACGGTATTTGCGCGTCTGGCGGCACGATTGGATAAGCCCTGTGGCGATTACGCAACATACCAATCTAACCATCGGGCAAGATCATGCCCAGCACGCCGCGATCCCAACTCGCGTTCCGGCTCGCCTCCCCACGCTCGCGCTGCTTTGCGCGGCTGTCTCGCATGTGTTGCCTCGCACGGGGACGCGTCCTAGAGCCTGAGCATAGTTTCCCTAACGATCGAACCCGGCTGCCCATGATCCTGTCCCGCTACGAACGGATGATAGCCCGTCGCTATCTGTTGCCGGGCAAAGGGGAGGCGTTCATCTTTCTCGTCGCCTCGATCAGCCTGGTCGCGGTAATGCTCGGCGTCGCCGCGCTCGTCATCGTGATGAGCGTCATGAACGGCTTCCGCGCCGAACTGTTCGACAAGATCGTCGGGCTTAATGGCCATGCGGTGGTGCAGGGCGTCGGCGGCCGTCTGCCCGATTGGCGCGAGATCGTCGCCCAGGCGCGGGCGACCCCCGGCGTGACCAGCGCGGTGCCGTTGATCGAGCAGCCGCTCGCCGCCACCTATAACGGCCGCGCCGAGGCGGTGATGGTGCGCGGGATGCGCGTCGACGACATCCGCCGCAACTCGACGATTCGCGAAAAGGTGCTGATGGGGTCGCTCCAGTCGATCACGGCGGGCAGTGGACGGATCGCGATCGGATCACGGTTGGCAGAGTCGCTCGGCGCGCAGGTCGGCTCCGATATTTCGCTGTTCAGTCCGCAGGGGCAAACGACCCCGTTCGGCACGGTCCCGCGGATTGTCAGCTATACCGTCGGCGCGATCTTCGAGATCGGCGTCTACGACTATGACAAAGCCTATATCATCATGCCGATCGAGGATGCGCAGACGCTCCTTCTGATGGGCGACGCGGCCGGGATCGTTGAGGTCAATACGGTCGATCCGGACCGGGTCGGTGAAATTCTCAAGCCGCTGGCGGACAAGGTCGGCGGGCGCGCCGTCATCCAGGACTGGCGGATGATGAACGCGCAGCTGTTCGAGGCGCTTGCGGTCGAACGCGTCGCGATGTTCACCGTGCTGTCGATCATCATCCTGGTCGCGGTGTTCAACATCCTGTCGTCGCTGATCATGCTGGTCCGCGCCAAGACGCGCGACATCGCGATCCTGCGCACGATGGGCGCGACGCGCGGCTCGATGATGCGGATCTTCATCGTCGTCGGCACTACGATCGGTGCGCTGGGAACGCTGGCGGGGCTGGGGCTCGGCTTCATCTTCCTGTTCTACCGCCAGGGGGTCGTGAACTTCGTCCAGCTCGTCACCGGCCAGAATTTATGGGATCCGTCGATCCGCTATCTGACCGAACTCCCGTCGAAGACCGACCCCGTCGAGATCATCGTGATCGCTTTGATGGCGCTGATCTTCAGCTTCCTCGCGACGCTCTATCCGGCCTGGAAAGCGGCGAGTACCGACCCCGTGCAGGTGCTGCGTTATGAATGAAGGTCTCAGAATCGATCGCCAGATCGAGAAGTTCGACGATTACGTCCTCCAGACCAGCGGACTGACCAAGAGCTTCACGCAGGGCGGCGCGACCATCGACGTGCTGCGCGGCGTCGACCTCGCGATCGCACCGGGCGAGATCGTCGCGCTGCTCGGACCGTCAGGGTCGGGCAAGTCCACGCTGTTGCAAGCCGTGGGCCTGCTCGAAGGCGGCTTCCAGGGATCGATCAGGATCGCCGGTACCGAGGCGGCCAAGCTCAACGCGCATGAGCGCACCGTGGTGCGGCGCGACAGCCTCGGCTTCGTCTACCAATTCCATCACCTGCTGCCGGACTTCAACGCGACCGAGAACGTCGTCCTCCCGCAGCTCGTCCACGGCGCGACGCGGGCCGAGGCGGACCGGCGGGCGGCGGAATTGCTTACCCAGCTCGGCCTCGGCCATCGCCTGACGCACCGCCCGAGCCAGCTGTCGGGTGGCGAGCAGCAGCGCGTCGCAGTCGCCCGCGCGCTCGCCAACAAGCCCGCGCTGGTGCTGGCAGACGAGCCGACCGGCAATCTCGACGAGCATACCGCCGACATCGTCTTCGCCGAGTTCATCCGCCTGGTCCGCGAACAGGGCACTGCCGCGGTGGTCGCGACGCATAACGAGCGGCTCGCGGCGCGGATGGACCGCGTGCTGCGGCTTCACGAGGGACGGCTGGCGTGACCTGGGGCGAGACGCCGACGCTCGTCGGGCGTCACGTCACGCTCCGCCCGCTGGTCGCCGACGACATGGACGCGCTGGTCGCCGCGGCGTCGGCGGACAACCTCTGGGACACGTTCTACGCCAACGTCGCGATGATGAAGACGCCGGATCGCTGGCTCGCCGCCGCGATGCGCGAACAGGATTTCGGGCGCGCGCGGCTGTTCGCGGTGGTCGCCGACGGGACTGTCGTCGGCACCACGCGGTTCATGCGGATGAACGAGAGTAACAAGCGGCTCGAAATCGGCGGCACTTTCTATGCCAAGGCCGTTCAGCGCACCGGCGTCAACACCGAGGCCAAGCTGATGTTGCTGACTCACGCCTTCGATTCGCTAGGCTGCGAATGCATCCAGATCCGCACCGACTCGCTCAACAAGAATTCTCAGCGCGCGATCGAACGACTCGGCGCAAAGCGCGATGGCATGTTGCGCGGACACCAGGTCATGGCCGACGGCCGCTTGCGCGACACGGTGGTCTACAGCATCCTCTGCCACGAATGGCCGGGCGTGCGTCAGAACCTTGCGTATCTGCTGGCCCGACACCCCGTCTGACTGCCGCCTGACTTGAGGACCCGCCCATGACCGCGATCACCGACTTCACCGTGAAGACCGCCGACGGCAGCGCGGCGTCGCTGGAGCCGTATCGCGGCAAGGTGCTGCTGATCGTCAACACCGCGTCGAAATGCGGCTTCACGCCGCAATATGAAGGCCTCGAAGCGCTCCACCGCATCTATGCCGAGCGCGGGTTCGAGGTGCTGGCGTTCCCGTGCAACCAGTTCGGCGGGCAGGAGCCGGGCGATGCGGCGGAGATCGCGAATTTCTGCACGCTGACGTACGACGTGACGTTCCCGGTGTTTGCGAAGATCGACGTCAACGGGGCAGGGGCGGACCCGCTGTTCGAGCGCCTGAAATCCGACGCGCCGGGCGTGCTGGGGTCGAAGGCGATCAAGTGGAACTTCACCAAATTCCTCGTCGGGCGGGATGGGGCTGTTGTGGATCGCTACGTCCCAACGACCAAACCCGAGGATATCCGCAAGGATATCGAGAAGCTGCTGTAACGATCTGCCCCCACCCCGGCGAAGGCCGGGGCCCAATTGGGAGACAGCAGTGAAGTCCGCTGCGCTCCGTTACTACAACCTCTCCAGTTGGGCCCGGCCTCCGCCGGGGTGGTGTAGTATGGGGCCGGCTGCGGATACCAAGAGCAAGCTGGTTCCCCCGCGAAGGCGGGGGCCCAGACTGGACTCCCGCCTTCGCGGGAGAACATTCTAGACCGAAAACGCCGGCGCCCCCCTCTTGTGCGCCAGCGCCGAAGCAACCGAAGCCACCCCACCAAACAAGAAGCTGATCCCCAACACATACCCCGGCAACGTCAACGCCGACCAAGGCAGCGTCGCCAGCACGATCACCGCCAGCACGATGTCACCACCCCCAGCGCGATCATCAGCCCCTTGCCCCGCCGAAACCGCGCCCCGAGCCCGATCTCCAACGCGCCCCGCACGCCAAGCCAAACCGCAATCAGCAACGTCAGCGAAATCGCGCCGGTAGCGGGCTCGAACGCCATGATCAGCCCGATCACCAGCGACACCAGCCCAAACCCGATCGCATAGCCGCGCCCTTCATGCCCCTTGCCGGCAAACCCCGACACGATCGACACGATCCCGGCCGCAATGAGAAACGCCCCGATCACCAGCGTCGCGGCATAAGTCGCGGAAAACGGCGACACGAACGCCATGATCCCGAGCACCACCGACAGCACGCCGTAAGCCAGGATCCACCCCCAGCCGGAGCCCGCCCGAGGCGTCCCCGCCGCCGTGGCTTCAGTCTCGGCAAAGCGCCCGCGTGGATCGGTCATAGATAATGCTCCCAGAAGTCCCCGCCGCAACGGCTCGTCGTGTCCACGGTTCCGATCGGACTCATCCCGGCTGGTCGAATCACGCCGCAGCGCCTACCTCTGGTCGATGCATTCCGGTTACGTCCCCCTCCGCGTTTTCTCCTGCTACACCATGCTCGACGGCGCCATCGATCCCAAGGCGATCGCCAAGCAGGCGCGCGCGCTGGGCTTTCCCGCCGCGGCCCTTACCGATCGCAACGGGCTCTACGCGGCGATGGCCTATTCGGACGCCGCCAAGAAGGACGGCGTGCAGCCGATCATCGGTGTGATGCTCGGCGTCGGTCGCCCCGACATGCCCGACAGCGTCGCGACGCAGTTCGACTGGATCGCGCTCTACGCGCAGAACATGACGGGTTACGACAACCTCTGCGCGCTCGTCTCGATGGCGCATCTCGACCGCCCGATCGAGATGCCCGCGCATGTCGACTTCGCCGCGCTGGAACGCCACACCGACGGCCTGATTGCACTGACGGCAGGCGGCGAGGGCGGTCTCGCCCGGCTGTTCGCGGAAGGCCAGCCCGACCGCGCCCGCGCGTATCTCGATCGCCTCCAAGGCCTGTTCGGCGACCGCCTCTACATCGAACTCTCGCGTCGCAACGACGCCACCGAGATGGCCGCCGAGAACGACCTCATCGACATCGCCTACGAACGCAATTTACCGCTCGTCGCGACCAACCCATGCTGCTTCACCGAGAGCGCGTTCGGCGACGCGCACGACGCCATGCTCTGCATCGCACACTCGACCTATGTCGAAACCGAGGACCGCATCCGCAGCTGCCCCGAAGCGTGGATGAAGCCCGCGCCGATGATGCACGAGATGTTCGCCGACCTGCCCGAGGCGATCGCCAACACGCTCGTCGTCGCCCAGCGCTGCGCCGTGATGGCGCCGTACCGCAAGCCAATCCTCCCCAGCCTCGCCGGCGATATCGAAGGCGAGGCCAAGCTGCTCCGCGACGACGCCGAAGCCGGTCTCGAAGCGCGTCTCGCCCGCATCACCGAACTCCACGGCGAAGGCGAGGACGGCTGGCGCGAGGTGTATCGCAAGCGGCTCGCGTTCGAGGTCGACGTGATCGTCCAGATGGGCTTTCCCGGCTATTTCCTGATCGTTGCGGACTTCATCAAATGGGCGAAGGATCACGACATTCCGGTCGGCCCGGGCCGCGGCTCGGGCGCAGGCTCGGTCGTCGCCTGGTCGTTGACGATCACGGACCTGGACCCGATCAAGCTCGGCCTGCTGTTCGAGCGCTTCCTCAACCCGGAACGCGTGTCGATGCCCGATTTCGACATCGATTTCTGCGAAACTAGGCGCGTCGAGGTGATCCGCTACGTCCAGGAGAAATACGGCCGCGATCAGGTCGCGCAGATCATCACCTTCGGGAAACTGAAAGCGCGAGCGGTGCTCAAGGACACCGGTCGCGTGCTGCAGATGAGCTACGGCCAGATCGATCGTCTCGCCAAGCTGGTTCCGAACCACCCGACCGACCCCTGGACGCTGGAACGCGCGCTCAACGGCGTCGGCGAACTCGCGAAGGAATACGCCAACGACAACGGCGTCCGGAAGCTCCTTGATCTGGCGATGAAGCTGGAAGGCCTGCCGCGCCACTCGTCGACGCACGCCGCCGGCGTCGTGATCGGCGACCGGCCCTTGGCGCAGCTCGTCCCGCTGTACCGCGATCCGCGCTCCGACATGCCCGTTACGCAGTTCGACATGAAATATGTCGAGGGCGCGGGCCTCGTGAAGTTCGATTTTCTCGGGCTCAAGACGCTGTCGGTGCTCCAGAAGGCGGTGCAACTGCTCGCCAAGCGCGGGATCGTCGTCGATCTCGACGCGCTCGAATGGGATGATGCCGGCGTCTACGCGCTCCTGCAAAAGGGGGACACGGTCGGCGTGTTCCAGCTCGAATCGGAGGGCATGCGCCGCACGCTGTCCGCGGTGCGCCCGTCCAATTTCGGCGACATCATCGCGCTCGTGTCGCTCTATCGACCGGGCCCGATGGACAACATCCCGGCGTTCGGCCGCCGCAAAAACGGCACCGAGGCGATCGACTATCCGCACCCGCTGCTCGAACCGATCCTGTCGGAGACCTACGGGATATTCGTTTATCAGGAGCAGGTCATGCAGGCCGCGCAGGTGCTGGCGGGCTTCTCGCTAGGCGGCGCCGATCTGCTGCGCCGCGCGATGGGCAAGAAGGTTAAGGCCGAGATGGACGCGCAGCGCGCGGGCTTCGTCGAGGGCTGTCTCACGGTCAACGGCATCAAGAAAGCCGAGGCGAACGCGCTGTTCGACTTGATCGACAAGTTCGCCGGCTATGGTTTCAACAAGAGCCACGCCGCCGCCTACGCGCTGCTCGCCTACCAGACCGCGTGGCTGAAGGCGCACCACCCGCACAAATTCTTCGCCGCCTCGATGTGCTACGACCTCCACCAGACCGACAAGCTCGCGATCTTCACCGACGACATGCGCCGCCTGGGTATCACGGCGCTGCCGCCCTGCATCAACGCGAGCCAGGCCGAGTTCGACGTCGAGGAGAAGGATGGCGAATTGGCCGTCCGCTACGCGCTCGGGGCGCTCAAATCGGTAGGCGAAGGCGCAATGGAGAAGCTCATCGTCGAGCGCGTCCAGAACGGCCCGTTCGCCGGCCTCGACGATCTCGCCAAGCGAGTCGACCCGCGCCTGCTCAACAAGCGCCAGCTCGAGACGCTCGCCGCCGCCGGCGCGTTCGACTCGTTCGAGCCCAACCGCGCCGGCATCCACGCCACCGCCGAAACGATCCTAGCGATCGCCGCGCGCACGCACGAACAGAAGACCAGCGGGCAGGGCGGTCTCTTCGGTGACGCCGAGCCCGCCGGCGACGCGATCAAGCTCCCCCCCTCGGTCCGCTGGACGCTCAGCCAGCGCATGGACCAGGAAAAGGAGGCGTTCGGCTTCTATTTCTCCGCGCACCCGGTCGATCGCCACCGCCACATCGCCAACAGCCACGGCGCTCGCGCCTACACCGCGCTGTCCGAGCTCAACATCCCCGACGACGGCAGCCGCGCCGGCGCGACGATGGCGGTGCTGGTCGAGGACGCGCGCTACCGCACCTCCGCGCGCGGCAAGCGCTTCATGATGGCGCAATGCTCGGACGCCAGCGGCCAGTTCATGGCGACCTGCTTCGACGAACAGGTCTCGCGCGACCTCGAAGAGGCGGCGAAGGCCGGCGGCTGCGGCCTGATCACCGTCGAGCTCGATCGCAAACCCGGCGAGGACACGCCCCGCGTCAGCATCAAGCGCATCCAGCCGTTCGAAGGCCTCGCCAACCTCGCCCGCTTCCAGGTGGTCGTGACCATCTCCGACATGACCGCGTTCGCCGGCCTAGCATCGCTGCTCGCCGAGCATCGCGGCGCCCGCGGCGAGGTGCGAGTCCGCGCGCAACTCCCCGATGGCGAGGTCTGCATCCTGCTCGGTCGCGACTTCCTGCTCGACGGAGAGCTTGTCGAGCACATCGAGTCGTTGCACGGTGTCGCCAAGGTGGAGATGAAGACCTCGGAAACGAGGCTCGCTCTGGTCGGATAACAGCTTGGGAGAGCGAGAATGCTGGGTGGAATGCAGGATTTCGAGCTTCGTGTTCCCCGCCTGATTGATCATGCGGCGCGCGAACACGGCGCGAGGGAACTCGTCAGCTACTGGGCCGACGGCCGCGAGACGCGGACGAACTGGGCCGGCATCTCCCGCGACGCCCGCAAACTCGCCCAGGCGCTCGAAAAACTGGGTGTAGCGCCCGGCGACCGGGTCGCGACGCTGGCGATGAACCACGCGCACCACCTCGTCGCCTGGTACGGCACGATCGGCATGGGCGGCGTGATCCACACGATCAACCCGCGCCTGTTCGACGAACAACTCGTCTACATCGCCAACCACGCCGAAGACCGCGTGATGCTCTACGACAAGGCCTTCCAGCCGCTCGTCGATCGCCTCCGCGGCCAGTGGACCAGCGTCCGCCACTTCATCTGCTTCGACGATCTCGGTCCCGATGGCTTCCAGGCGATGCTCGACGCGGAAGATGGCGAGTATGAGTGGGTCGAAGGCCCGGAGCGCGAGCCCTGCATGCTCTGCTACACCAGCGGCACCACCGGAAATCCGAAGGGCGTCCTCTACACGCACCGCTCGACGATGATCCACGCAATGGCCGAGGTCGCGCCCTGGGTGTTCGATCTGTCCCCCAACGCAGTCGTGCTGCCGGTCGTGCCGATGTTCCACGCCGCCGCCTGGGGCCTGCCGTTCGCCTGCGCGCTGTCGGGGGCGAAGGTCGTCTATTCCGCGGTCAACGATCCCGCCGTGCTGTGCCGCCTGATGAACGACGAGAAGGTGACGCATTCCGCCGGCGTGCCGACCGTCTGGCTGGCGATGTTCGGCCACATGGACTCGACCGGCGACGCGCCCGCGCACCTGAAGCTCGTTACGATCGGCGGCTCGGCGGCGCCGCGCGCGATGATCGACCGAATCATGGCGATGGGGGCCAGCGTCAAGCATCTCTGGGGCATGACCGAGACCTCGCCGATCGGCACCGCCGGCTTCGCGCCGCCGCACTGGGACGACATGACGCACGACGAGAGGCTCGATCTCGTCACTAAACAGGGCAGCGTCCCCTTCGGCATCGAACTTCGCATCATCGACGACGAAGGCGTGGTCCTCCCCCGCGACGGCTCGATCGCCGGCCGGTTGCAGGTCCGCGGGCCGTGGGTCGTCCAACGCTATTTCGGCGCCGACGAGGACGCGGTCGACGCGGAAGGCTGGTTCGACACCGGCGACGTCGCGATGCTCCACGCCGACGGCACGATGCAGATCACCGACCGCTCGAAGGACGTCATCAAGTCCGGCGGCGAATGGATCAGCTCGGTCGACCTGGAGAACGCCGCAGTCGGTTGCCCGGGCGTCGCGGAGGCGGCGGCGATCGGCGTGCATCATCCCAAGTGGGACGAGCGCCCGCTGTTGCTCGTCGTCCGCAAGCCTGGCAGCGACGTGAGTCAGGCCGCGATCCGCGAGCACCTGTCGCAACACGTCGCCAAATGGTGGCTCCCCGACGCGATCGTCTTCGTCGAAGACCTCCCCCACACCGCGACGGGCAAACTGCTGAAGACGGCCCTCCGCGAACGCTTCAAGGACTTCGCGCTGGCCGCCGCCTGACGTCCCCTTCGTCTTACTTCCCCCCTCCCTGGAAGGGAGGGGCCGGGGGTGGGTCGGCCCGCCTGAGCCCGAACGTCCGAGCATGCGGAACCCGACCCACCCCCAACCCCTCCCTTCCAGGGAGGGGAGAAAGCGCGCGACGCAACGACGGAGCGCATTTCCCATCGGCTCGTGAAACGCCCGACGGGCCACTCACCCTTGTTCTCCCGCGAAGGCGGGAGCCCAGTCTGGATCCCCGCCTTCGCCGGGAAACAAGGTTTCTGCCGCGAAAGAGATCTGGACCCTTACCCCAACACACCAATTCATTTCGCACTTGCACAATTCTTACGATCCGGCAGCTTGTCACAATGACAGTGGCCCCTCCGATCATCCGAACCGGCGCGAACGAGGCCAACGCCGTCACGCTGCCCGCCCGGCCGGAAGCGCTCCGCCTCGACCCCGCCGAAACCGCGGTCGTCGTGATCGACATGCAGAACGCCTACGCCTCCCCCGACGGCTACGTCGACACGGCCGGCTTCGACATCGCCGGTTCGGCCGCTACCATCGCCCGGATCGCCAAGGTCCTCGACACCGCCCGCGCAGCGAAAATGCCCGTCGTGTTCCTCCAGAACGGCTGGGACCCGGACTATATCGAGGCCGGCGGCCCTGGCTCGCCCAACTGGCACAAGTCCAACGCGCTCAAGACCATGCGCGCGCGCCCCGAACTCCATGGCCAGTTCCTGGCCCGCGGCGGCTGGGACTACGAGATCGTCGATGCGTTGAAGCCGCAACCCGGCGACATCCGCGTCCATAAAACCCGCTACAGCGCGTTCTTCAACTCACAGCTCGACAGCGTCCTGCGGTCGCGCGGCATCCGCAACATTGTCTTCGTCGGCATCGCCACCAACGTCTGCGTCGAGAGCACGCTGCGCGACGGCTTCCACCTCGAATATTTCGGCGTGATGCTGGAGGACGCGACGCACCATCTCGGTCCGCCCGAGATGCAGGCGGCGACCGTCTACAACGTCGAGAAGTTCTTCGGCTGGGTCAGCACGGTAAGCGATTTCTGCGGTTCGTTCGGGCAACTCCCAGCGTGAGAGACCACCCACATCCGTTCGTGCTGAGCGAAGTCGAAGCACCGCCACTACCCATGCCCTTCGACTTCGCTCAGGGCGAACGGAGGTAAAAGGAACTCAGATGCCGTTCGAAGCCATCAACCCACCCCAGTTCCCGACCCCGATCGCGCCCTATTCCGCCGCTGCGAAAGCCGGCAACACGGTCTACGTCTCGGGCGTGCTGGCGCTCGGCGAGGGTGGCATCGTCCTCCACCCCGGCGACGCCGCCGCCCAAACGCGGGCCGTTCTCGACACCATCAAGACCACGCTCGAAGCTGCCGGCGCGACGCTGGCCGATGTCGCCTTCAACCACATCTTCCTGAAAGACCTCGCCGACTACGCGGCCTTCAACGCGGTCTACGCCGAGTATTTCCCCGGCCCCAAACCCGCGCGCTACTGCATCAAGACCGACCTCGTGAAGCCCGAGTGCCTCGTCGAGATCGCCAGCATCGCCCACCTCGCCTGATGGCAATCGCGGGCGGCATCCACTGGGAGGAACACGGCCAGCCCGACGGCCCCGCGATCCTCTTGTCGAGTGGCCTCGGCGGATCGGGCACCTACTGGCAGCCCAACCTAGCCGCCCTCGGCACGCACCACCGCGTCATAACCTACGACCACCGCGGCACCGGCCGCTCCGACCGCCATATCCCCGGCGACCTCACCGTCGAGGCGATGGCCGCCGACGTCGTAGCGCTCATGGACGCAATCGGCCTCGATCGGTGCACCTTCATAGGCCACGCGCTCGGCGGCCATATCGGCCTCGCGCTCGCGCTGTCCGCGCCCGAACGGCTCGACCGCCTCGTCGTCATCAACGGCTGGGCCAAGCTCGACCCGCACACCGCGCGCTGCTTCGACACGCGCCTCGCGTTGCTGAGCGACAGCGGCCCCCGCGCGTATCTCCACGCCCAACCGCTGTTCCTCTACCCGCCGCAATGGATCTCCGACCACCACGACCGGCTCCAGGACGAGGAGGAGGACATGCTCGCGCATTTCCCCGGCGCGGAGATGATCCAACGGCGCGTGGCCGCGGTCCGCCGGTTCAACATCGCCGGCCGGCTCGACGAGATCCGCGTGCCGACGCTGCTGGTAGCCTCCGACGACGACATGCTCGTGCCGCCGTCCGCGTCCGAAAAGCTTGCCGCGGGCATCCCCGGCGCGCAGTTTGCCCGGATGGCGGCGGGCGCACACGCCTGCAACGTGACGCGTGCGGAGCATTTCAACTTGTGGCTGCTCGACTGGCTCGACGGCGAATAGGAGCGGCATATGCAGGTCGGCGTCTTCGTTCCCATCAACAATAATGGCTGGCTGATCAGCGAAAACGCGCCGCAGTACAAACCGAGCTTCGACCTCAACAAGGCGATCGCGCAGGCGGCGGAGAAGCACGGCCTCGACTTCCTGCTGTCGATGATCAAGCTGCGCGGGTTCGGCGGCAAGACCGAGTTCTGGGATTACGGGCTGGAAAGCTTCACGCTGATGGCCGGGCTCGCCGCCGTCACCGAGAAGATCAAGATCTACGCGACCTGCGCCACGCTGCTCGTCCCGCCCGCCTACGCCGCGCGGATGTGCAACACGATCGATTCGATCAGCCACGGGCGGTTCGGCCTCAACCTCATCACCGGTTGGCAGCCGCCCGAATACACGCAGATGGGTATGTGGCCCGGCGACGAGCATTTCCGCAACCGGTACACGATGCTCGACGAATACGCCCATATCCTCCGCGAGCTGTGGGAGGAGGGGACATCCGATTTCAAGGGCGACTATTACCAGATGACCGACTGCCGCGTCTGGCCCAAGCCGACCGGCGACATGAAGATCATCTGCGCTGGATCGTCCGACGACGGCTTGGCGTTCTCGGCCAAATGGGCGGACTATGCCTTCTGCCTTGGCAAGGGCGTCAATACCCCGACCGCCTTTGCGTTCAACAACGAACGCCTAGCCGTTGCGACCGCGAAGACGGGCCGCGACGTGCAGATCTTCGTCCTGATCATGATCATCGCCGCCGAAACCGACGAAGAGGCGATGGCGAAATGGCAGCACTACAACGCCGGCGTCGACGTCGACGCGATCACCTGGCTGATGGACCAGGGCGCGAAGGACACGCACAACAAGGACACCAACGTCCGCCAACTCGCCGCCCCCGAAGGTGCGGTGAACATCAATATGGGGACATTGGTAGGCTCGTACGAAAGCGTCGCGCGCATGCTCGACGAGATGGCCGCGGTCCCCAACACCGGCGGCGTGTTGCTGACCTTCGACGATTTTCTCGAGGGCGTGGAGGCATTCGGCACCCGCATCCAGCCACTGATGAAAAGCCGCGAGAACTTGGAGGTCTAGGCAGCGTCGAGGACCAGCAAAAAAGCCTGTTTCCCCGCAAAGGCGGGGACCCAGACTGGACTCCCGCCTTCGCGGGAGAACAGTCTTGTTACGAGACGGGGAGGATCACGCTACCCGAGGCGTCCGCTTCGCCCTACGGATCCGCGGCTCCGCGATCATGTCCGCCGCCGCCTTGATCTCCTGCCGAAGCTCATCCCGCTTCTCGTGGATCGACGCGATCACCGGGCCCATCGCCACCCCGAGATCGACCAGCACCGCCTCCGCCAGCTGTAGCGAACTCTCCAGCGTCTCCGGTACCGCGTCGGTCACGCCAGCCCGGTACAGTTCCGCCGCATGCGCCGTATCCCGAGCGCGCGCCACGATCGGCAGGTCGGGTGCCAAGGCCCGCACCCGCCGCGCCAGCCGCACGGTCAGCACGGGATCGTCCATCGTCAGGATCAACGCCTTGGCGGTGTGCAGCTTCAGCCGATCGACCAGTTCCGGGCGCGCCACGTCGCCGAACAGCACCGGATGGCCCTGCGCACGAGCGGCTTCGACCGAGTCGATATCAGCTTCCACCGCGACGTACTTCTGCCCGTGGACGGCGAGCATGTCGGCTACCATCCGGCCGACCCGACCAAAGCCGATGACGACCGTCCCGGGTCCGTCGTCGTCGATCTCGACGTCGCCAGCGTCCGCGACCGAGCGGCTCTCCAATTGCCGCGACACGGTGCGGCCGAGCTTCGCCAGCAACGGCGTAATCGTCAGGCCGATCGCGGTGACCGTCTGCCAGAACGACGCGGTCGACGGCAGGATCAGCTGCGCCTGTGCGGCCGTCGCAAGCACGATCAGCGTCGTCTCGGACGGGCTCCCCATCAGGAGTCCGGTCTCCGCCGCAACACCTCGGCGGGAATTGGCGACGCGGAGGAACAGGAACGTGACGACGGCCTTGGTCACGACCACGCCGGTCACCGCAAGCAGCAGCGATGGCCAGTTCTGCGCGATCAGCCGGAGGTCGAGGCTCATGCCGACGGTGATCAGGAACACGCCGAGGGCGAGGCCCTTGAATGGCGCGGTGATGACCTCGACCTCGCTGTGATATTCGGTTTCCGCGATCAGCAGCCCCGCCAGCAACGCGCCGACGATCGGCGACAGCCCGGCGGCGGTGGTCGCGACGCTGGCGACGATGACGACCAGCAGCGATGCGGCGAGGAACAGCTCCGGGCTCTTGGTCCGCGCCGCCTGTCCGAACAGCCGGGGTAATACGACCCGCCCGCCAATATACATCGCGACTACGGTCAGCCCGCCGCGCAGTGCGACGCCGGCGATGTTCGACCAGCCGTCCGCGCTCGCGGTGGGTGCCAGCGCACCGAGCACGAAGATGATTGGCACCAGCGCCAGATCCTCGAACAACAGCATTGCAAAGGCACCTCGGCCGACCGCGCCGGTGGTGCCCACCAGTGGGAGGACGAGTGCAGTGGACGACAAAGCCAGCGCAAACCCGAGCCCTATCGCGCCGGCCCATTCTTGGCCGATGAAGTGGAGCGCGACGCCGATGATCAGCGCCGACCCGATCAACTCGGCCGCGCCGGTGCCGAACACCAGCCGTTTCATCGACCACAGGCGCTTGAAGGAGAGTTCGAGGCCGATCGAGAACAGCAGCAGGATGATCCCGAACTCGGCGAACGGCTCGATCGATTCCGGGTTCGAGATGGTGAGATAATACAGCCACGGCACGGAACCGGTGAGCGAGCCCAATCCGGCGGGGCCGACCAGCAGGCCGACCAGGATAAAGCCGATGACCGGGCTTACCCGGAACCGCGCGAACGCGGGAATGACAAGCCCGGCCGCGCCGAGAATGACGAGCGCGTCGCTGAAACCTTGATTGTCGAGCCGTAATGCCATGCGATCGACCTTAGGGGACGCATGACGGATTTGTCACCCGTGGTGTCGTTTCGGCGGCCGGTAAGACGTCTACGACGGATGGGTGTGGTTCGCCACGTCGCCGCGGCCGCGCGTCATCCTGACGAAAGTCAGGACCCAGAGCCAAAAACGTCAGCGTCTGTAATCCTGGGTCCTGACTTTCGTCAGGATGACGGGAAGCAGAAAGCCCCGCTCCCGTTTCCGGAAGCGGGGCGTCAGATCAGGCCCAGTTGGCCATCTCGGTCTCAAGGTTCGACCGGACCTGCTCGAAGAACTGCTCGGTCGTCATCCAGGGCTGGTCCGGACCGATCAGGATCGCGAGATCCTTGGTCATGTGGCCGTCTTCGACCGTCTTCACGCAGACGCGCTCGAGGGTCTCGGCGAACTTCGTCACGTCGGGCGTGTCGTCGAACTTGCCGCGATACTTCAGGCCACCGGTCCACGCGAAGATCGACGCGATCGGGTTGGTCGAGGTCGCCTTGCCCTGCTCGTGCATGCGGAAGTGACGCGTGACGGTGCCGTGCGCCGCCTCGGCCTCCACCGTCTTGCCGTCCGGGGTCAGCAGGATCGAGGTCATCAGGCCGAGCGACCCGAAGCCCTGTGCGACCTGGTCCGACTGGACGTCGCCGTCATAGTTCTTGCAGGCCCAGACGAACTCGCCGTTCCACTTCAACGCCGATGCGACCATGTCGTCGATCAGGCGATGCTCGTAGACGATGCCCGCTTCCTTGAACTTGTCCTTGAACTCGGCCTCGAACACCTCGGCGAACAGATCCTTGAAGCGGCCATCATAGGCCTTGAGGATCGTGTTCTTGGTCGACAGGTACACCGGCCACTTCAGGTTGAGGCCGTAGTGCATCGACGCGCGTGCGAAATCGCGGATCGAGTCGTCGAGGTTGTACATCGCCATCGCGACGCCGGCCGACGGGAACTGGAACACCTCGCGGTCGATGACCGTGCCGTCGTCGCCTTCGAAGACGAGGCGCAGCTTGCCGGGGCCGGGGACCAGATAGTCGGTCGCGCGGTACTGATCGCCGAATGCATGACGGCCGACGACGATCGGATGCGTCCAGCCCGGGATCAGGCGGGGGACGTTCTTGATCACGATCGGCTCGCGGAAGATCGTGCCGCCGAGAATGTTGCGGATCGTGCCGTTCGGCGACTTCCACATCTTCTTCAGACCGAACTCGGTCACGCGCTGTTCGTCGGGCGTGATCGTCGCGCACTTCACCGCGACGCCGTGCTTCTGCGTGGCGAGCGCGCTGTCGATCGTGACCTGGTCGTCGGTCGCATCGCGGTGCTCGACGCCGAGATCGTAGTAATCAAGCTGGATATCGAGATAGGGCTTGATCAGGCGTTCGCGGATCCATTCCCAGATGATCCGGGTCATCTCGTCGCCGTCGATCTCCACGATCGGATTCTTTACCTTGATCTTCGCCATATCCGGGTCCTTCGGGGGAGGGGTTTGGGGAGCGTCTAGGGGAGCACGCCGCGGCGATCAACCACCCGGCAGCGGCCCGGTGAGCATTGCGCAACCGTTGGCGCTGTAAGGAAAAGCCGGTTCATCGTTGTATCGCGCGTCAGGCACGGATAGACCCGCGGGTTATGGCATCGCTCGACAAGCCGCCCGTCACGACCTCCACGGTCAAATGGCGATTTCCCGCAGTCCATCCGGAAGGCCACAAATACGTCGCGATCGCGACCGGCATCACGCTGCTGCTGACGATCGTTAGCCACGTGCTGTTCTGGCCGATGGTCGGCGTTGTGATATGGGTCGCGACGTTCTTCCGCGATCCGATCCGCACGACACCGCAGGGAGAAGGGCTGATCGTCGCCCCCGCCGATGGCCTGATCACGATGATCCAGCGCGTTCCCATCCCGCGTGAGCTGGCCGGTGAGAACGGTCTCGGCGACGCGCCGCTGGTCCGCATCTCGATCTTCATGTCGGTGTTCGACGTGCATATCAATCGCACGCCGATCGCCGGGACTATCCGCCAAGTCGTTTATATCTCGGGCAAGTTCCTTAACGCCGACCTGGACAAGGCGAGCGACGAGAACGAGCGCCAGCATTTCGTGGTCGAGGACCGTCATGGCATGCGGGTCGGCTTTACGCAGATAGCCGGCCTGGTGGCACGGCGTATCCTGGGCTTCGTGAAGGCCGGCGACATGGTCGCGGCCGGCCAGCGCATCGGGCTGATCCGGTTTGGCAGCCGCGTCGACGTGTACCTGCCCGATCATGTCGTACCGCAGGTCTGCCTCGGCCAGCGCAGCATTGCAGGCGAGACCGTCCTTGGTCGCGTCGGTGGTGTTCCGGTCGGTGGTGTCGCGCAATGATCGGTCGCGACGAGATCGATCACGGTTCGACCGACTCACGCGGTCGCGGAAAGTTCGGTCGCACCCGCCGGGCGCCGCGCGGCCTTCCGCTGCGCGCGGTCGCACCCAATGCCGTAACCGCACTGGCATTGTGCTCAGGCCTGAGCGGCGTGCGATTTGCGATCGGCGGCGAGTGGCAAAGCGCCGTCGCGATGATCATGGTCGCGGGCGTGCTCGACGGCCTCGACGGCCGGATCGCCCGCATGTTGCACGGCGAGAGCCGTTTCGGCGCCGAGCTCGACTCGCTGTCCGACGCGATCTCGTTCGGTGTCGCGCCCGCACTGATCGTTTATCTCTGGTCGCTGGCCGCGCTACCGCGCGTTGGCTGGATCTGCTCGCTGATCTTCGCGGTGTTCTGCGCACTGCGTCTCGCGCGCTTCAACGCCAAGATCGACGAGAGTCACCAGCCGCACAAATCGGCCGGTTTCCTCACCGGTGTTCCAGCTCCTGCCGGCGCCGGCTTGGCACTCATGCCAATGTTCTTCTGGTTCTGGACCGACGAGCCGAAGTTCGCGTCGCCCTATTTCGTTGCGCCGTGGGTCGCGTTCGTCGCGCTCCTGATGGTGTCGAGTATCGCCACTTATTCGTGGAGTTCGGTCAAGCTCCGCAGCAACATCCGGTTCGAGGCCATCGCGCTCGTCGTGTTGCTCGGCGCCGCGATCGTGAGCGCACCTTGGCATACGCTCAGCATCATCTGCGTGCTGTACCTGCTTTCGATGCCGTTCAGCATCGTGAGCTACGCCAAGATCAGGCGGCAGCGTTCCAGCGGCGGGCGGGTACCGGAGCCGTCGTCGACGCCCAGCGCCTGACAGCGATCCGGCGCTCCGCCACGGCCAGCGTCCGGAGCGGCTGGAACGCCGGCTCGACGTTACCCATGACAAGCCGTACGATGCGGTCCCATTGCGGCGCGATCGACGAGACGATCATCATGCTCGCGACCGCGAATGCACCAGCAAAAATCATGAAGCTCAGAACCAACATTACGTCCGCCTTCCTATGAGTTGCGAACAAATTCTTAATGTCCGCAAACACTTGGTCAGAAACTTCGTTCCGTTCGTCGCATTTTGAATCCGGCTATACCGGTTCGAATCAGCGCCGAGTCGAACATCTGTTCCCCGTTGAGCCCTTTATGTTCTCATTGCGTTCCTCGAGTCAAGCGCGCCGCGTGCGATTGCCTTTCCCACAAAGCCACGCTAAGGGCCGCGCCTCTAACCCCGCATGGGAGGCATCATAGCCCGGTGCGTCACGGTCATTCGGCCACGACGTCATCCGCTTCCCAGAGGCACAACCGGAAGGATATATCCCTATGGCGGCTCCAGTCGTCTCCATGCAGCAGCTCATCGAAACGGGCGCGCATTTCGGCCACCAGACTCATCGGTGGAACCCCAAGATGAAGCCTTACATCTTCGGTGATCGTAACGGCGTGCACATCCTCGACCTTTCGCAGACCGTGCCGCTGTTTGCGCGCGCGCTCGAATTCGTCTCGTCGGCTGTTGCCGGTGGTGGCAAGGTCCTGTTCGTCGGTACCAAGCGCCAGGCGCAGGAGCCCGTCGCGGACGCTGCGCGTCGTTCGGGCCAGCACTTCGTCAACCATCGCTGGTTGGGCGGCATGCTCACCAACTGGAAGACCATCTCGGGTTCGATCAAGCGTCTCAAGACGCTCGAGGAAATGCTGTCGGGCGACACCGTCGGCCTGACCAAGAAGGAAGTCCTTCAGCTCACCCGCGAGAAGGACAAGCTTGAGCTTTCGCTCGGCGGCATCCGCGACATGGGCGGCATTCCCGACGTGATGTTCGTGATCGACGCGAACAAGGAAGAGCTGGCGATCAAGGAAGCGAACACGCTGGGTATTCCCGTCGTCGCGATCCTCGATTCGAACGTGTCGCCGGACGGCATCGCCTTCCCGGTTCCCGCGAACGACGACGCAGCCCGCGCCATCCGCCTGTACTGCGAGGCGATCGCGATCGCAGCGACGCGCGGCGGCCAGGAGCAGCAGCGCCGCACCGGTGCCGATGTCGGCGCGATGGTCGAGCCGCCGAAGGAAGAGGCACTGAGCGCAGAGCCGACCGTCGAAGCTACGGCTGACACGGCGCAGGCAACCGCGAATGCCGATACCGCTGCAGAATTCGCAGCCGAGGGTGAGCGCCAGATCGACGCATAAGCGTCGTCGCCGAACCGTCATGCGGGCGGGGTAGGGCGAAAGCTCTGCCTCGCCCGCAACCATATTCAGACCTAAAAAGGAATAAAATCATGGCCGATATCACGGCAGCAATGGTCAAGGATCTGCGCGAGAAGAGCGGCGCGGGCATGATGGATTGCAAGAAGGCGCTGAGCGAGAACGCCGGCGACATGGAGCAGGCAATGGATTGGCTGCGCACAAAGGGGCTCGCAGCCGCCGCCAAGAAGTCCAGCCGCACCGCGGCCGAGGGCCTGGTCGGCGTCGCCGTGTCGGGTACCAGGGGCGCAGCGGTCGAAGTCAATTCGGAGACCGATTTCGTCGCCAAGAACGACCAGTTCCAGTCGTTCGTCCGTGACGTCACGCAGATCGCGCTCGCAACGGGCGGCGACATCGAGTCGCTGAAGTCGCAGGCGATGCCATCGGGCAAGACCGTCGAGGAAGTCCTGACGAACAACGTCGCGACGATCGGCGAGAACCAGTCGCTGCGCCGCTCGCGCACGCTGGAAGTCAGCAAGGGTGCGGTCGTTCCGTACATCCACAACCAGGCGGCACCCGGCCTCGGCAAGATCGGCGTTCTCGTCGCGCTCGAGTCGGAGGCTTCGGACGAGGTTCTCCAGGCGCTCGGCAAGCAGCTCGCGATGCATATCGCAGCGGCGTTCCCGAAGGCGCTGAACGAAGCCGACCTCGACGAGTCCGAGATCGAGCGCGAGCGCGCGATCGCGACCGAGAAGGCCGCCGAGTCGGGCAAGCCCGCCGACATCATCGCCAAGATGGTCGAGGGCGGCATCGCCAAGTACCGGAAGGAGCATGCTCTGGTCAGCCAGCTGTTCGTGATGGACGGCAAGACCAAGATCTCCGACGTCGTCGCCAAGGCCGGCAAGGATGCGGGCGCCGAGATCAAGCTGGTGGACTATGTCCGCTTCCAGCTCGGCGAAGGCATCGAGAAGGAGCAGTCCGACTTTGCAGCCGAGGTTGCTGCTGCTTCGGGTGTGCCACAGGCGTAAGCCATCCTTTTCCTTCTCCCTCCGGGGAGAGGGAAGGGGCCCGCGGCCACTTGGCCGTGGGAAGGGTGAGGGGAGTGGTCGGGTCTCGAACCTCACGCCCCCTCATCCGGCCCTGCCGGGCCACCTTCTCCCCGAGGGGAGCGGGATCGCGGGGCAGCCTTGGTGCTGCTCCGTCATCCCCGCGCAGGCGGGGATCCATATACTCCGGGGCCGGTAATCTATTAGGACGCTAGCCAGTATGGGTTCCCGCCTCCGCGGGAATGACGGTAATTCTCCGTTGCGCGCCTTCGCGAACAAGAATTTTCCGTCCCGTCTCCACCCAGTTTCGATGCACGCGCCGCGCAGCGCTTCACATCTCGGGCCTCGCCGCCTAAGGTCCGCGCCGCCCCGCCAATCACAATTCGAGATTTATGACGCCTCCGCGCTACAAACGTATCCTGCTGAAACTGTCGGGCGAAGTCCTGATGGGACCGTCGGGCCTGTCGATCGATCCGACCGTCACCGCCCGCGTCGCGCAGGAAATCGCCGACATCAAGGCCAAGGGCTATGAGATCTGTATCGTCGTCGGTGGTGGCAACATCTTCCGCGGCATGGCCGGTGCGGCACGCGGTATGGACCGGGCGACCGGCGATTATATGGGCATGCTCGCGACCGTCATGAACGCGCTGGCCGTGCAGAATGCGCTGGAGCAGATCGGCGTCGACACGCGCGTCCAGTCGGCGATCCCGATGGCGTCGGTCTGCGAGCCGTTCATCCGCCGCCGCGCCGAGCGTCACCTCGAAAAGGGCCGCGTCGTGATCTTCGCGGCAGGCGTTGGTAGCCCTTATTTCACCACCGATTCGGGCGCCGCGCTGCGTGCTGCCGAGATGAAGTGCGATGCGCTGTTCAAGGGCACTTCGGTCGACGGCGTGTACAACGCCGACCCGAAGACGCACCCCGACGCAGTGCGCTACGAAACGGTCACGTACAGCCGCGTGCTGTCGGACGACCTCAAGGTCATGGACGCGAGCGCGATCGCGCTGTGCCGCGACAACAACATCCCGATCGTCGTCTTCAACATCCGCGAGCCCGGCAATCTCGCCGCGGTGCTGGCGGGTGATGGCGTGTCGACGATCGTCCAGAACGAGCAGGAGCTTTAAGATGGCTGCATACGACAAGACCGACCTCGAACGCCGCATGGCGGGTGCCGTCGAAGCGCTGAAGAGCGATCTCGCCGGCCTGCGTACGGGCCGCGCCTCGACCGCGTTGCTCGATCCGGTGATGGTGACGGTGTACGGCTCGTCGATGCCGCTGAACCAGGTTGCGACCGTGTCGGCGCCCGAGCCGCGCATGCTGTCGGTGCAGGTCTGGGACAAGTCGAACGTCGGTCCGACCGACAAGGCGATCCGCTCGGCCGGTCTCGGCCTCAACCCGATCGTCGACGGCCAGACGCTGCGCCTGCCGATCCCGGATCTGACCGAAGAGCGCCGCAAGGAGCTCGCCAAGCTTTCCGGCCAGTACGCCGAAAAGGCGCGCATCGCGGTGCGGAACGTCCGCCGCGACGGGATGGATTCGCTGAAGGTCGACGAGAAGAAGGGCGTATTCGGCGAGGACGAGCGCAAGCGTCACGAGACCGAAGTCCAGAAGCTGACCGACAGCATCATCGCCGAGCTCGATGCGACCGCGACCGCCAAGGAAAAGGAAATCCTGGGCAAGTGAGGGCGTTCGGCGCCGCTTCGGCGGGGGCTACTTCCGCCGCGCCGCTCGTCGCCGTCCCCTCGGGCGGGGCGGTGCCGCGTCATGTTGCGATCATCATGGACGGCAATGGCCGCTGGGCGAAGAAGCGGTTCCTGCCGCGCTTCGCCGGGCACAAGGCCGGCGTCGAGGCGGTGCGCAAGGTAACGCGCGCGGCGCGGGCGATGGGGATCGAGGCGCTGACGCTGTATGCGTTTTCGTCCGAGAACTGGCGGCGTCCGGCCGAAGAGGTCAGCGACCTGATGGGGCTGCTGCGGCATTTCATCCGCAGCGACCTCGACGAACTCGCGCGCGAGAACGTCCGGCTGCGCGTGATCGGCGACTATCACAGCTTTTCGCCCGATCTGGTGGCGATGGTCGACGACGCGATCGCGCGGACCGCGAGCAATACCGGTCCGATTCTCGCGATCGCGCTCAACTACGGCGCGCATGCCGAGTTGGTGGGCGCGGCACGCCGCCTTGCCGAACGCGCCCGTGACGGTACGCTTGATCCTGCCAGCATCGAGGTCGGCACGATCGAGGCCGAACTCGACACGCACGATCTGCCGCCGCTCGACCTGATGATCCGCACCTCGGGCGAGCAACGCCTGTCAAACTTCCTGTTGTGGCAGGCGGCCTATGCCGAGCTCCTGTTCGTCGACACGCTATGGCCCGACTTTGATGCGGCAGCGCTTGCTGAGGCGGTCGCGGCATTCGGCCAACGCCAGCGCCGCTACGGTGGCCTGTGAATCTTACCGACCCTGAAAAAGCACCCGATCAGGCGCTTCGAACTCCGTCCAATCTCAAGCTCCGGATGATCGCCAGCGTCGGCATGATCGTCGTCGCCAGCATCGCGCTGACGCTCGGCGGGATCGCGTTCTGGCTGCTGGGCGTGGTCGCGGCGCTGTTCATGATGGCCGAATGGTCGATGCTCCAGGGCGCCGACGCCAAGACCAAGCGGATGACGCAGTTCGCGCTGTCGGTCCCGCTCGCGCTGATGGCGCCGGCGTCTTTGATCCTGGTGATCCACGATTTCTTCACGCTCGGGCTGCTCGCGGGCGCGGCGTTCTTCGTCGTCATCACGACGCGCAAACCCAAGCTGGCGCTCGGTATCGTCTATTGCGGTCTCCCCGTACTCGCGCTGATGATTATCCGGCGGCAGGACGAGGGCATCCTTTACACGCTGTGGGCGCTATCGCTGGTGTGGGCCTGCGATATCGGCGCGTTCTTCACCGGGCGGACGCTGGGCGGGCCCAAGCTCGCACCGGTGATCAGTCCGAACAAGACATGGTCGGGGCTGATCGGCGGCGTCGTGCTGGCGAGCGCGGTCGCGGCGGTGCTGCACACGCAATACGGCCTGCCGATGCGGATGACACTGGCGACCCCGGTGCTCGCCGTGCTCGCGCAGATGGGCGATCTTTACGAGAGTTGGTTGAAGAGGGTGGCAGGCGTGAAGGACAGCGGCAACATCCTGCCCGGGCATGGTGGCGTCATGGATCGCCTCGACGGCCTGGTCCCGGTCGCGCCGGTCGCGGCGTTCCTCGTCCTGCTGCCGCATTTCTACGCATGAAGAGCGTCACGATTTTGGGGGCGACCGGCTCGGTCGGTACCTCGACGCTCGACCTGATCGAGCGTGAGCCCGACCGCTTCCGCGTCGTCGCGCTGACCGCCAATTGCGACGTGACAAAGCTCGCCGCGGCTGCGATCCGGACCAAGGCGGAGTTTGCCGTCGTCGCGGACGAGGGCTGCCTGCCCGAACTTCGTGAAGCGCTGGCCGGCACGGGGATTCGTGCCGGTGGTGGTGCCGAGGCTATCGCCGAGGCGGCGTCATCGGGTGCGGACTGGACGATGGGCGCGATCGTCGGGTGTGCGGGGCTCAAGCCGGTGATGGCGGCGATCGAGCAGGGCGGCACCGTCGTGATCGCCAACAAGGAGCCGCTGGTTTCTGCCGGCGACGTCATCCTTGCCGCGGCCAAGCGGACCGGCGCGACGCTGTTGCCCGCCGATTCCGAGCATAACGCGATCTTCCAGTGCTTCGACGCGAGCCGCCCCGAGGGCGTCCGCCGCATCATCCTGACGTGCAGCGGCGGGCCGTTCCGCGACTGGACGACCGAGCAGATGCGCGGCGTCACGCTCGAACAGGCGGTCAAGCATCCCAACTGGTCGATGGGCGCGAAGATCTCGGTCGATTCGGCAACATGCATGAACAAGGGCCTCGAACTGATCGAGGCCGCGCGGCTGTTTCCGATCCCGCATGACCGGATCGAGATCGTCATCCATCCGCAATCGGTGGTTCACAGCCTGGTCGATTATGTCGATGGGTCGGTATTGGCGCAACTTGGTCCGCCCGACATGCGGACGCCGATCGCGCATACGCTCGCCTGGCCGGACCGGATGGCGACGCCGATGGCCCCGCTCGATCTGGTCGGAATCGGCCGACTCGAGTTCGAGGCGCCCGATCCGGTGCGCTTTCCGGCGCTGCGACTCGCACGCGAGGCATTGGACGCAGGCGGGGCGCGGCCGGCGATTCTCAACGCCGCGAACGAGTTCGCGGTCGAGGCCTTCCTCAAGCGTCGCATTTGTTTCCTCGAAATTGCCGCAATCGTAGAGGATACGCTAATGCGCTATAACCCGGCCGCACCGGACAGCGTCGATGCCGTGCTGGCGATCGACGCCGAGGCGCGGATCTTGGCGGGCAAGCGTGTGAAGGATTGCGCGGTTTGATCGAAACACCCGGTATCCTGCTGACGATATTGTCGTTCGTCCTGGTGATCGGACCGCTCGTGTTCGTGCACGAAATGGGCCATTACCTCGCCGGGCGCTTTTTCGGGATCAAGGCGGATGCCTTCGCGGTAGGCTTCGGTCGCGAGATCGCAGGCTTTACCGACAAGCGCGGGACCCGCTGGAAGTTCGGCTGGCTCCCGCTCGGCGGCTATGTGAAGTTCGCCGGCGACATGAACCCGGCAAGCCAGCCCTCCGCCGAATGGCTATCGCTGCCCGCCGAAGACCGCCAGCGCACCTTCCAGTCGAAGCCGGTATGGCAGCGTGCGATCGTCGTCGCCGCGGGACCGGTCGTCAATTTCGTCGTCGCGATCCTTATCCTTGCCGGTTTCGCGTTCGCATATGGCGACATCCGCATGCCGCCGGTCGTCGGTGGCACGGTGCCCGGCAGTGCCGCGGCTGCAGCCGGATTGCAGGTCGGCGACCGGATCACCGCGATCGGCGGCCGTTCGGTCGAGACGTTCGACGATCTCGCCCGCTTCGCCCGCATCCGCGCCGGCGAGAGCACGCGGATCGACGCGGTGCGTGGCGGCCAGACGGTGTCGCGCGACCTCGTGATCGGCACCGAATTGCAGCGCGATCGCTTCGGCAACGAGTATCGGATCGGCCGCCTCGGCATCGCCGGTTCGAAGCCGGTCATCGTTCCCGTCAGCCTGATCGAAGCACCGGTCGTCGCGGTGAAGCGCACCGGCCAGATCGTGTCGATGATGGTCGAGACGCTGGGGCAGGTCATCACCGGGCGCCGCTCCGTGAAGGAACTCGGCGGACCGCTCAGCATCGCCAAGGTGTCGGGCGAGCAGATGTCGCTCGGGCTCGACGCCTATGTGTTCCTTATCGCCCTGGTTTCGATCAATCTGGGGTTCATCAACCTGCTGCCAGTGCCGATGCTGGATGGCGGTCACCTGTTCTTCTATGCGATCGAAGCGGTGCGCAGGCGCCCGGTCGAGCCGCAGGTGCAGGAATGGGCGTTTCGCGGCGGCCTCGCGGCGATCCTCGCGCTGATGCTGCTGGTGACCTTCAACGATCTCGGCAATTTCGGGCTGTGGAAGAATCTGGCCGGCTTGATCGGCTGACCACGATAGGGCAGGGCGGGCGCGCCTTGTATGTGCACGTTTTTAAGGTGGGTTTGGTGACAGCGATCAACGGTTACGATTTCGCGCGCAAGGGCGCCCTGCTGCTTGCAGGAACGATCCTGTCGGGCGTTCCCGCGCTGGCACAGACCGTGCCTGCCGGTTCCGCGACTCCCAGCCCGTCTTCGGGCCGGCAGACGCCGACGACCGCTGCGCCTGTAGTTGGTGTAACGCCCGTCGCCGCACCGGTATCCGTGCGCACCATAAAGACTTTGCGCGTCGAGGGATCGCAGCGGATCGAGCCCGAGACGGTGTTGTCCTACACCAAGCTGCGCGTCGGCATTCCGTACACCGCCGAGACGCTCGATCAGGCGTTGAAGGACCTGCAGGCGAGCGACCTGTTCGCGGACTACTCGATCGCGGGTGTCGAGAATGGCAACATCGTGCTCCGGGTTCGCGAGAACCCGATCATCAACCGCGTGATCATCGAGGGCAACAAGGCGCTGAAGAGCGACAAGATCACGAAAGAGATCAGGCTCGCGCCGCGCCAGATCTTCACGCGTACCGCGGTCCGCCAGGACATCGGCCGGATCATCGAGCTGTATCGCCGCCAGGGCCGCTTCGGCGCCGTCATCGATCCGAAGATGGTCAATCTCGACCAGAACCGCGTCGATGTGGTGTTCGTCGTCAGCGAGGGGCCGAAATCGAAGGTTCGTCAGATCAACATCCTCGGCAACGAGGTGTTCTCCGACGACCAGATCCGCGGCCAGATGGCAACCAAACAGGCACGCTTGTTCCGCCTGCTCTCGTCGGCGACCAGCTACGATCAGGATCGTCTCTCGTACGATCAGCAGAAGCTCCGCCAGTTCTACCTGACGCAGGGCTATGCCGATTTCCGCGTGACCTCCGCCGTCGCCGAGCTGACGCCGGACAAGAAGGACTTCATCATCACGTACGTGGTGGAGGAAGGTAAGCGCTACAAGTTCGGCGACGTCACCGTCGACAGCCAGATCCGCGACTTCGACAACAGCAAGCTCGCAGCCACGCTGCCGCTCAAGAAGGGTGACTGGTACAACGCGAAGCTGGTCGAAGACTCGGTCGACAATCTTAGCCAGACCGCGGGTCTGTTCGGCTATGCCTTCACCGAAGTGAATCCGGAGTTCCAGAAGGACGCCGAGACGCTGACGATGGGGATTAATTTCAACATCGCCGAAGCCAAGCGGACCTATGTCGAGCGTGTCGAGATCAACGGCAACACGCAGACCCAGGACAAGGTCGTGCGGCGCGAGATCCGGCTCGCCGAGGGCGACGCGTTCAACAGTTTCCAGGTCAAGCGGTCGCAGGATCGCATCAACTCGCTCGGCTATTTCGCCGACAAGATGGAGATCAAGCAGCTGCCGGGCTCGGCGCCCGACCGCGTAATCCTCGAGACCAACCTCGAAGAGAAGTCGACCGGCGAGCTTCAGTTGTCGGCAGGCTATTCCAGCCTCGAGCGCTTCATCATCCAGGCGAACATCACGCAGCGCAACTTCCGCGGCAAGGGCCAGGAACTGCGCGCCGGCGTGAACTATTCGAGCTACTCGAAGTCGATCGAGCTGGGCTTCACCGAGCCCTATCTGTTCGACAAGAACATTGCGCTGGGTGGCGACATCTTCCGCCGTGATTACAATTCGTTCAATTTTGTCGGCAACGATCGGCAGACCAATTATTCGCAGGTTTCGACCGGCTTCCAGCTTCGTACCGGCGTGCCGCTGACCGAATTCTGGTCGCTGTCGGGCCGCTATGGCCTGTCCTACGACGAGGTTGGTCTCGACAACCAGTTCCTGAACGCCGACGGCTCGTGCAACCTGCTCGTGGCGGGACGCTATCTGTGCGACGCGATCGGCAATCGCTGGACGTCCTCGGTCGGCTATTCGCTCAGCCGCGACAATCTCAACAGCCGCTTGCGCCCGACGGCCGGTTCGCGCTTCTCGTTCAGCCAGGACTTTGCGGGTCTCGGTGGCGACGTGAAGTATATCCGAACGCGTTTCGAAGGGTCGAAGTACCAGAATCTCGGCAGCGGGTTCATCGGCTCGATCATCGCCGAGGGCGGCTATATCCATCCGCTTGAAAAGGCGCGCAGGGAGGGATCGGACGCGGTCCGGATCACCGATCGTTTCTATCTCGGCGAACCGCAGTTCCGCGGCTTCGATATCCGCGGCGTCGGACCGCGCATTCTTCGCGCGGCCTACAGCAACGGCACCCCGACCCAGGTTCTCGCGACCGATCGCAACTCGATCCAGGACGATGCGCTGGGTGGGCGCGCTTATTACCTGGCGCGTGCGGAAATCGAGATTCCGTTGGGCTCGGGCGCGCGCGAGCTCGGCTTGCGGCCGTCGATCTACGCGCAGGTGGGCAGCCTGTTCGGCATCGCTAGGCCGTTGCCGACCGCGACATTCGAGACGGTCACCGATCCGACCACGGGCAAGGACTATGTGAAGTCCAACTTTACGCCCGCGGTGAACTCCCTGGGTGCGCCTCTCTATACCTATACGACCACCGACACGTCCGGCGCGCCGGTGACGGCGAACACGACGTGCGAGAGAGGTTCGCCCGACTCGGCGGGTACGTCGTGCATCGGTACGATGGCCAATCCACGCGCGCAGACCGAACAGACGCCCTTCGTCGAAAGCTTCCTCGGCAACTCGGCCAAGCCGCGTCTGTCGATTGGTGTCGGCGTCAACTGGAACTCGCCGTTCGGCCCGCTCCGTATCGATCTCGCCAAGGCCTTGCTCACCCAGAAGGGTGACGACCCCAAGCTCATTACTTTCAACGTAGGGACACAGTTCTGATGACGACGTTCAAGACGCTTCTCCTCGCCGCAGCGCTCGTCGCGCCGGCTGCCATCACCACGACCGCTGCCGATGCGCAGGTTTCGGGTATCGCCGTCGCCGATGCGCAGGGCGCGATCGCCAACTCGAAGGCCTGGAACGCTGCGCGTGGCCAGATCGAGACGACCTACAAGGCCCAGCTCGACCAGGCCGAGACCCGTCGCCAGGCCGTCGCGCGCGAGTTGCAGCCGCTGGTCACCGCGTTCCAGACCGCCCAGCGCGCGCCCGGTGCGACCGAAGCCACGCTGCGCCCGCAGGCTCAGGCGATCCAGACACGTGAGGCCGCGGCCAACCAGGAACTCGCTCGCCTGACGCAGCCTGCCCAGCGCGCGCAGCAATATGCGATCGAGCAGATCCAGGCGAAGCTCAGCGACGCCGTGACGGCGGCCGTTCGCGCGAAGAACGTCAGCCTGTTGCTGCGTCCCGAGGCTGCGCTGTTCGCTCAGCCGACCGCCGACATCACTGCTGCGATCACTACCGAGCTCGATCGCCTGGTGCCGTCGGTCAGCACGGCCGTACCGGCGAACTGGCAGCCGAACCAGGCTGGCCAGCAGCAGCAGGGTGCCGCACCCGCCGCAGCCGCGCGTGCGCCTGCCGCGACGCGCACCCCGCAGGGTCGCTAAGTCACATCGATGACCGAGACCGTGACCGATACTGCTGGAAAAGGCATGGGCTCGCTCGATATCGGGCGCGTCATGGCCGCGTTGCCGCATCGCTATCCGATGCTGCTGGTCGATCGTGTCGAGGATCTGATCCTCGACACGTCGATCACCGCGATCAAGGCGGTGTCGATGAACGAGCAGTTCTTCCAGGGACATTTCCCTGGGCGCCCGATCATGCCGGGCGTGCTGATCGTCGAGGCGATGGCACAGGCCGCGGGGATTCTCGCGGTCGAGTCGCTGGGGCTCGCGGGTTCGGGCAAGCTCGTCTATTTCATGGCGATCGACGGGGCGAAGTTCCGCAAGCCGGTCGAGCCGGGCGTTTTGCTGAAACTCGAGGTGAATTTCGTCCAGAAGCGGGGTTCGGTCTGCAAGTTCGCCGGCCGCGCTCTGGTTGACGGACAACTGGTGGCGGAGGCGAACTTCACGGCGATGATCGCCGACCCGCCCAAGGCCTGAATCGCTTCGAAGCACGCATTCTTGTAAAATCGGGCGTGTCCGTGTACGGGCGCGCCTTCCTTTCAGGCTGGTCGGAACCAGCCACCTACCGGAGAATTGCCATGAAGGCCGACACGCACCCCGATTATCACATGATCACCGTCCAGATGACGGATGGCAGCAAGTACCAGACCCGCACCACCTGGGGTAAGGAAGGCGATGTGATGACGCTCGAGATCGATCCGCTCGCGCATCCGGCATGGACCGGCGGCCGCGGCACGATGCTCGACACCGGCGGCCAGGTCGCGCGCTTCAACAAGCGTTTCGGTGGTGGCCTTACGCTCCGCAAGTAATCCGGTATCGACCAGGCCCGACCCGAAACTTCGGGCAGGGCACCTAGTGGATCCCATTCGAGGGCATTTAAGCCGGCGCCGCTACCAAGCGTGCGCCGGCTTTGCTCGTTTTCGGACCACGTAGCCGCAGCCAGCGGCTTGGGAAGCTGGCCGGAGCTGGGACCATTCGGGGCCGGCGACCGGGTGACTTTTCTGGGGGGCGCCTTGTTCCTGCTGTCGCACGGCGCTGAAAGCGCAAAACCTTGCCGGGATTGCGCTTGCGCGCCTCCACCCCCGCTAGGAGGCCGGGAGGGCGCTTTTGGTCTGGAAACCGAAAAACTGACCTCAAACTGTAAAAAAGCATTTGAC
>NZ_JAXOJR010000017.1:0-39840 GCF_036663855.1 Sphingomonas fucosidasi
ACAACGTCGTCTATACCCAACGTCTGCAACCGCAGACCGTCGCGGGGTGGAGCAGCCCGGTAGCTCGTCAGGCTCATAACCTGAAGGTCACAGGTTCAAATCCTGTCCCCGCAACCAACAAAAACCCGCAAGTCGAAAGACTTAGCGGGGTTTTTGTCGTATGGGCTCTACGGCTTGCGACAGCGCCGTAAGCACTGCGGAAGCAAGCTGGCGCGTGATTCTGCGAAACTGCGCGAGGCTCGACGTCTGGACGGCACATTTGCAGCCCGACGTCGGCGGCAAAACGATGGACGGCCGGTTTGCGACGACTGCACTTCGCCCGCCGTTGGCGGAGAGTGATGGAGAGCCGCCTGTCCTCTTACGGGAAGCGATCGCTACAGACGCCCGTTTGTTCATGTGGTGCAGATAGGCATCGGGGTGTCGCTGACGCGCGCGCAGCAGATCGTGTCCGGTGCCGATTATGCCGTTGCGCCAGGATGGCACTGGTCGTTCAACGAAGTGCTGATCAACACCCGTTACGAAGCGACCTATCCAGCCACAATGTCGGACGACTAAGACAGCATAACCGGGAACGACCGGCAAAGCGAAACAATGAACCGCGCCGGGTTTGTCGGAGGCTGGCATTCGGGCGGTCATGCGCGCCGAGATCATGTGCCGTCCAGACGATGCGCGCGCCGCGTGCCTTGGCCGTCTTGAGCAGCAGATATTCCTTGAGGACGTCGGCGATCATGGTGGCATGTCCGGCGTCCCATCGCACCAGAAACTCCGGCCAGTGGATATGGATGACGTCGGGCGACTGCGTAGCGACCGCGTGACGGGTATAGGGAATGATCCGCACCGGACGTGTCGCCATGCCCTCGTACAACAGCTTGGTATAGGGATTCTCGCCCGATGTAGCGGAGGCGGCCTGGGCAATGATGCGTAAATCGCGCGACGTCGTCATAGTTGGTGTTTCGCCTCAAAATCGATCGGACGATGCTATTGCATCGGCGAATGGAAGGGAATGCAGCGCGTACGGCGGTTACGAGTGTCTGCAAAAATCGGTAGAGCAGCGCTGAAAACAAAAGGTAATCGTCGTGACAAAGACAGTCGTTCTGCAACTCGGTTCCGTTGTTGCACTGGCCGGGGCAAGCCTGCTCACGACGTCGAGCCCGGCTCAGACGTCGACCAAGCGATTGGCCGCCGACCAGCCGTTCGCCGATACCAGCATATGGAATACACCGCTTGGGCGCGGCGCTGTCTTCCAGTCCGATACCGCGGCCGAGACGGCGATGATCCACAGCGACGATGTCGGCGGGCACAGCGGCTCCTATGCCTGGATCGCAGTCGGCGGCGTCGGTGTCTATCGTGCGAAGAATACCGACCCGCTTGTACGCTGGACGTTCGACCGGCGATCGGCCACCGCGCCCTGGCCGGCGGGCGGGGTGATGTACAACGGGTCGATCGAACTGCGGACGCCGTCCTCGCTGAAGTTTCTGGGCGGCAGCGACGGCCATGCCGTGCTGATCGATCCCACCGGGCAGGTCGCCTACGAGACCTGGATCGGCAAATGGGATGCCGCGAATCGTACGATCCACGCGACCTACCTCGTCCGTGTGGACCTGAAGGGATCTGGCATTGCCAGCGGCGAATCGCGGTCCGAGGGTATTCGCGGGTTCGGCGGTTCGCTGCTCGGCGGGCTGGTGCGGTGCGAGGAACTCAGGCGTGGCGAGATCCCGCACGCCGTTGCGATGGTGTTCAGCACGACGATGTTGCGCAAATCGCCGACGATGGCGGGGCAGAAGGTCTGGCCTGCCAGCATGAGCGACGGCGGCGGCAAGAACAATTATCAGGGTCTGGTGCCCATGGGCGCCCTGATCGGGATCAGGCCCGACGTTGACCTTTCGAAGCTGGGGCTGACGCGTGAGGGCCTTGCCTTGGCAAACGCCTATCGCCGCTTCGGCGGGTATGTGGTCGACGCATCGATCGGGTCCGAAACCCTGGCAGTGACGGAACCCGGGTGTGACAAGCAGGCGACCAGCAACCTGTTTACCGACGTCCGCAAGATCAGAGACAAGCTGGCACGCGTGCTCAACAACAGTGTCGCGACGCCCGGCGGGCCCGGACAACGCGTCGCGGCGACACCGCCGCCGCTAGACACCACGCGCTAGCGGCGGTCGGATAAGGGCGCTTCACAGCAGATAGGTGAGCGCCCCGGTCCATAACGTCACACCGACGAGCATCGCCGCGAGCAGGGACATGGTGCCGCGAGCGGATGGAGCCTCTCGGACCGCGAATTGCTGATGATTCATACCCACTCCCAGATAAGCCGGTGTACCGGTCTCGTTTCCACACTGTCCCAAACGTGGACAGTGTGAGCATAAGTTCACCATCTCGAGCTCGCTGACAAGAGCTTTTTTACAATTCTTTAACCATACCCGATCATAGAAAACCGACGTTGCGGGTCGAGGCATCGTAATTGCTGATATTCGGCAGGACCGTTCCGAGGTCTCCCGCCGGTACGCCGAACCAGGTCGCCATGGTTGCGGCATATTGGTCGACGGACATGGTCGGCAGCAAACGCCCCTGACCGACATCGTTCGATGTGCCGTCGCCGATCTCCGGCGGCGAGCCATAATAGCGCCCGCCCTTGACCGCGCCGCCCATCGTGAAGTGCATCGAGCCCCAGCCATGATCGGCGCCATCGTCGTTCGAGGTCAGCGTGCGGCCGAAATCGGATGCGGTAAACGACGTGACCTTGTCGGCAACGCCCAGCGCGACCGTGGTATCGTAAAAAGCCCGCATCGCGCTGGCGACGTTGCCGATCAACGTCGGATGCGTCGTGGCCAGATTGTCGTGCAGATCGAAGCCGCCGGCCGAGACGAAGAACACCTGTCGTTTCAGCCCGAGTTGCGACGAGACCGAAATCATCCGTGCCACCATCTTCAGTTGGTTGGCGAGATTGTTGTTCGACGGAAACAGCGAGAAATTGCCTGCCGGCGCACCCTGCAAGGCACTTGTGACCTGCGCATAGGCGTCGAGCGAACGGCGCGAGATCGTCGCATGTTCGCTGACCGCCAGATTGCCCGATCCTGCCGTCATGACCTGGCGCAGGGCCTGATTCGCGGCGCTCGATCCGTATAGCGTCGTCGAATTGTTGAGCAGAGGTACCGGCCCACCCGTCCCGATCGCATATTGGATGGCGTTGGCGCCGGTCAGGAAGATCGCGTTGTTGCTGGCATTTATGCATGTCAGCGTCGCCGCCCCATTCCCTGCCTGGATGACGTCGCCCATCCGACCGCCCCAACCCGACGTCGCGGACGGCATGGATGTCTGGAAATAGGTCTGCTGGTCGTTGTGGCTGAACAGCTTTGGGGGAAGCTTGGCCGTATTTTGCAGATATTGCTGCTTGGTGGTCGGCATGACCAGCGTACCCAGGTTGAGCATCACGGCCATCTTGCCCTGATCGAACACCGGCTTCAGCGGTGCCATAGTCGGTGCAAGCGCATATTGCCGACCGCCGCCGACCTTGGGAGCGAGTGCCGTGGCCGCCAGCGCCTCGCGTTGCAGCGCGAGGTTGGGACGCGCGGCGAGATAGGCGGCGTAGCTCGCATCGTCATAGGGAACGAGCGTGTTGGCGTAATCCATGCCGCCATGGAGAAACACGCAAACCAGCGCCTTATAGTCGGTGGCGGTCGCCGCCGCCGCCTCGCCGATGATGCCAAGGCTGTTGGCGAATGGGGCCGCGACGCCGGCAAGCCCCAGCGCACCCGCCCGGCCAAGAAAGGCTCGGCGGGACTGATCATGCTGAAAACAGGACATTATCGGATCACCATGAATTCGGGGGAGGCAAGGGTCAGCACGATGGCGATCCCGACTCGGTTGATCGGGCCATCCGAGGCGGACGTGCTGACGCTGTCGACAGCGCCGCGGATCGTCTGCAGCGTCGTTGCGGACAATTGGCCCGCCGCCAGCAGCAGATTGACCTGGTTGACGAGCGCGGTGGAATCGGCGGCCAGCGCGAGGATCGCGGTGTAATTCGCCTTCGTATCGTCGGCGCCCTCGGCGACCAGCCGATACATGTAGTTGACATAGCCGACCACCGACTGCTCGTTGGTCAGCTGAAACTCGGGCGCGACCAGTCCGGCCTTCGCGATCTGCGACCCGGCAGGCGTGTAGCCGGGCTGGAAGAAGTTGAACACGGTCGGGCTCCGTCCGATGCCCTGGCCGAGCTTCGTGGCGACATCGCTGGTCTCGCCGATGCCCCACTTGCCGCTCGGCGAAGTGACGCCGAACGCGCGCGCCCAAGCTGTCAGCCGCTCGACCGGGGTCCGCAGGCGGCCGCCCGATACGCTGGTCAATGCGGTATCCGAGCGCGCCTCGCTATCCGTCAGTATCGCGCGCAGCACCGCCTTCAAGTCGCCGCGCACGCCCTCACTGTTGTTGGCGAATACGGTCGCCACGCGCAGGACGTAGCCGGGAGAAGGGTTGGACGACACCAGTCGCTGGATGAGTTGCTTGCAGACGAACGGTGGAACGTTGGGATGCGCGAATATCGTGTCGAGCGCCGTTTTGACGGCAGCATCCCCGTCGCCGGACACCGTCGTTCCCAGGAACGACGACGGACCCGTCTCGTGATAGGGCGGATGGATCTTCATCGGCGACGAAAAGCGCGGCGTCGACAGGATATAGGCGGTCGACGTCATGAAGCCCGTGAACACGCGGGCAAGGCCGCTGACGTCGGCATTGGTGTAGGTTTCGATCGGCGCGCCGTTGGCCATCTTGAGCGAGCCGTCCATGTTCAGCTGGTACAAGCCGATGGTGAACAGCTGGATCAGCTCGCGGGCATAGTTTTCATCCGGCTGTCCGCCCCCGTTGGGGGCTGCCTTCCTGCTGTTGAGGAACGTCAGGAAGCTGCCCATCGCGGCGTTGTAGGTGATCTTCTGCAGGATATCGCGAAAGTTGCCAAAAGCATTGTCGAGCAAGATGTCGATATAGGTGCCGTCCGCGAAGGCCTTGAAACTGCAATTGGTCGGGCCGATGCCGAGTACGAGAATGTCCAGCAAAGCGACGCCCATCCGTTGACGCAACTGGTCGGGCTCGGAGATGAGCTGGCGCCAAACGGTGTTGTCGAAGCCGGCTTCGGTCCACGCATTGGCTTCGACGTCGTAACCTCGGCTGACCAGCCAGTCATAGTGCGATATCGCGCGTGGCATCGCGAATTGTTCGTCGAGCCACTTGCTGTAGCCGAGCGACACGACGCGCTCGATCTGTTCCTGGGTCGCGCCCATCGTGGCCTGCGCTAGGAACCGGCTGGCCTGCACCGCGGTGGGTGGCGGTGTGACGACGACGACCGGCGCAGACGGCTGCGTCGTAGCAGGCGCCGTGGCACTGGGAGTCGGTGTCGGCGTCGTCGCAACCGGCGCGGCGCTCGGCGTTCCCTCTCCGCTGGCGCCGCCGCCGCATGCGCTGAGGAATAGCGCACCGGCGGCCGCAGTGGCTGGCGTGAAGGGTAGCGTGCGCGCGACCGGTTGTGGGACCGTATCGGCAACAGCTCCGATTTCGGCATTGGGTCCGGTTTCTAAGCGTGGGACGCTGGACATGATCGAGGTGCTCGCTGACGGGGGCGCCCTCCTCGCTAACCCGGCATGCTTAAAATTAAATTGAAGGCTCTCATATGTTTTGGCGCCAAGAGTGATTTTGTTGCGGCGCATCAAGACTTTAATCTGTACTAACACCGCAATCCGCCGATGCCGTCGAACCCGTCGATTTCTACGCTGGTGTCGACCCAGCCAAATGGGCCTCGATTCTGGAGGGCCTTGGCGGTGCGATCGCTCTATACCCGCGGACGCCGCTGGCTTAAGTCGCTTGCCCAGCCTGGGCGGGGACCGGTTGGCGGGATCTCGGGCTTTGGGCGGTGGCGCTCGCACGGGTTGGACGGCAGCGACAGGAGCGCAATTTCGATGACGTCGACGGATAAGGATGCACCACGGATCGACGAACGCCCGATCGGGCCGGTCATGGTCACCGGGGGCATGCCGGACGATGCGGTAGCCGAGATCCTGGCCGCGCTGGAGCGGGGGCGTCCAACGATGTTCGCCTTCTGCAATGCGCACAGTGTGAACGTTGCACGACGAGACCCTGTGTTCGCGGCTGCGTTGCGCCGAATGACAGTGTTCAACGACGGCATCGGTTTGCAGATCGCCAGTCGCGCAGTGTACGGACGGCGCTTTCCGGCCAATCTGAACGGCACCGATCTGACTCCGCGGCTGCTCGCTGCGGTGCCTGACCGGACGCGCGTCTTCCTGCTCGGCAGTCCGCCGGGAATAGCTGAGCGCGCCGGTCAGATCATTGCCGAACGCTATCCGCAGGTAATCGTGGTGGGCGCCGCCAACGGCTTTTTCACTGCCGGCGAAGCGCCCGCGCTCGCTCAGCGTATCCGAAACAGTGACGCGCACCTCGTTCTCGTCGGCATGGGACAACCGCGGCAGGAGCTGTGGGCGGCCGAATGGACCGAGACGATAGGAGCGGTGACGTGCTGCATCGGCGCGTTCCTTGATTTTACGGCCGGTGTAGTGACTCGCGCGCCGGAATGGGCGCAGCGTTCGGGCATGGAATGGGCGTATCGTCTGGCGCAGGAGCCGCGCCGGCTGGTGCGACGCTACGTGTTGGGCAATCCCAGTTTCCTACTTGCAATGACCGGCGTCGCGATACGCCATCGCCTCGCTGGCAAGCGGGATCGTACGTGACGGGACGACCACTGCCGAGCGGTGCCGCTATCGACTGACCATCGATGGCGACCCGATCGCTGGTCGGCTCGCAGCGTCGCCCTCCGTTTTTGGCGTGCGCCTCCCCCGGCAGACGCCGGCATAGGTTCAAGCGCGCGGACACGAAACCTGGGGTAGGCGAAGATGCGAGAGCCTGAGCTTAGCGCTTGCGGACGAATTCCGCGCGCAGCACCAGTCCCTTGATCCCCTCGTAGCGGCAGTCGATCTCCTGCGCGTCGCCGGTCAACCGGATCGACTTGATCAGCGTGCCGCGCTTCAGGGTCTGGCCTGCGCCCTTCACGGTCAGGTCCTTGATCAACGTCACCTGATCGCCGTCCGCGAGCACGTTGCCGACCGAATCCCGCACCACGACCGCGCCGTCCTCAGCCGCTTCGGTCGTCGCTTCACCGCCTGCAATCCACTCGCCGGTGGCCTCGTCATACACGTATTCGCCGTCGGTCATCGGTCGGTCTCCGGCAGCGCCCAGTCGATCGGGGCGCGCCCATGGGTTTCGAGAAAGGCATTGGCCCGGCTGAACGGCCGCGATCCGAAAAACCCGGTCCGTGCCGCCAGCGGCGACGGGTGCGCCGACTGGATCACCAGATGTCGCCCGCCCTTGCTGACGTCATCGACGAACGCCGCCGTCTTCTGCGCATACGCCCCCCACAGCAGGAACACGACCGGTTTCGGTTGCGCGTTCACCGCCGCGATCACGGCATCGGTAAACCGTTCCCACCCGCGCTTGCTGTGCGACGCCGCCTCGCCCATCCGCACGCTCAGCACCGCGTTGAGCAGCAGCACGCCCTGTGCGGCCCAATGATCGAGCATGCCGTGAGACGCGCGCGGAATGCCGAGATCGGCCTCCAGCTCCTTGTAGATGTTCAGCAGGCTCGGCGGGGTGCGCACTCCCCGGCGCACAGAGAAGCTGAGGCCATGCGCCTGCCCCTCGCCGTGATACGGATCCTGCCCCAGGATCACGACCCGCACCTGATCGAGCGAGGTCAGTTCCAGCGCGCGAAACCGGTCCGTATCCTCGGGAAAGATGCGAGCGCCGGCGACCCGCTCGGCCTCCAGAAACGCGTCGAGGGCGCGCATGTACGGCGCCTCGAACTCGGCCCGCAACGCCTGCCAGCTCGGGGGAAGCTTGTGATCGATCATCCCCGGCGCATGTCGGACGGGGCAGGGGCGTGTCAATCGCACAACCGTCATCCTGCGCTTGACCCAGGATCCAGAGCCTCAAGCGCAACCTGCCTGGCTCTGGATCCCAGCTTTCGCTGGATGACGGAACGCGCAGCCCATCCACCAAAGGCTCGCACAACTTACCCGGCCCCCTTATATGCGCCGCCATGACAGAGATCACCGTCGCCGCGCTGCAACTCGGCTTCACCCCGAACATCGACCGCAACATCGCGAACGTCTCGCGGCTTGTCCACGAGGCCGCAGCGAAGGGCGCGCAGGTCATCCTGCCGCCCGAGCTGTTCGAGGGCGAGTATTTCTGCCGCGTCGAGGACGAGGGGCTGTTCGCCAACGCCGCGCCCGTAGGCGAACACAAGGCGGTGCTCGCGATGCAGGCGCTCGCCGAAGCGCTCAAGGTCACGATCCCGACCAGTTTCTTCGAGGCGGATGGCCCGCACCATTACAACAGCCTCGCGATGATCGGCCCCGACGGCAACGTCCAGGGCGTCTATCGGAAAAGCCACATCCCCGACGGCCCCGGCTACGAGGAGAAATTCTACTTCCGCCCCGGCAACACCGGCTTCAAGGTCTGGCCGCATCCCGCCGGCAAGCTCGGCGTCGGCGTCTGCTGGGACCAATGGTACCCCGAGACCGCCCGCGCGATGATGCTGATGGGCGCCGAAATCCTGTTCTACCCGACCGCGATCGGCAGCGAGCCGCATGACACCAGCCTCGACACCGCCCGGCTCTGGCGCCGCGCGATGGTCGGCCACGCGGTGTCGAACGTCGTCCCCATAGTCGCCGCCAACCGCGTCGGCGTCGAGCACGGCCAGACCTTCTACGGCACCAGCTTCATCGCCGACGAGCGCGGCGACATCCTGGCGGAACTCGGCCGCGAGGACGAAGGGGTGATCACCGCGACGATCGACCTCGACATCGTCAAGCGCCACCGCGCCGCCTTCGGCTTCTTCCGCGATCGCCGCCCGGATCTGTACGGGCGCCTCGTTCAGGACATCTGACGCTCAGACCCAAGCCGACGAGCACGGCGCCGGTTGACGCCGCTACGCCCCCCGTCATCCTGACTTTCGTCAGGATGACGGAGCGGAGAGTTCAAACCGTCTCGCGCAACTCCAGCGCCCGCTTGAACACCGCGTCGAACATTTCTGCGGTCAGCACGCCGGTGTTCACGTTGTAGCGCGAGCAGTGGAAGCTATCGATCAGGATGCGACCGTCGGGCATGACGTGCTCCGCGCCGTGCGCGAACCGTGCCTTAGGCAACCGCCCGCCGAGCATCTTCACCGCCGACTGATGCGCGATATGGCCGAGCGCGACGAACACGCGGGCGGTCGGCACGGCATCCGCCTGCGTCTCCAGGAATGGCCGGCAAGTGCGGATTTCCTCCGGCGTTGGCTTGTTCTCTGGCGGCAGGCATTTCACCGCGTTGAGGATGATCGCACCGTCGAGCGCGACGCCGTCCTCCGCCTTCGCGCCATAGGTGCCGGTCGCCAGCCCGAACCGGCCGAGCGTCTCGAACAGGAACTGTCCGGAATAATCGCCGGTGAACGCGCGGCCGGTGCGGTTCGCGCCGTGCTTGCCGGGCGCGAGGCCGATGATGCCGAGCCACGCGGCGGGATCGCCGAACGCGGGGACGGGCGCGTTCCACCATGTCGGGAACTCGGTCCGCAACTGTTCGCGTAACCCGACAAGGCGGGGGCAGAGCGGGCAGTCATGCGGCGGCTCGGTCTCGGGCAGCGCGGAGACGGGTGCGAAGACCGTCGTGACGTCGACCTCGCCGGTCTCGTCGACGTTTCCGGGAAGCTCGGCGGGGTAAGGTGTGGAATCCATGGGATTGCGCTAGGCGGACCAAATGTCGCCTGCAACCCCGCTCCCGCCGATCGTGCAGGTCGCAACCGTCTACGCGGTCGCACTGGGCTCCAATCGACGCGGTCGCCACGGGAGCCCCGAATGCGAGATCGCGGCCGCTTTGGAGGCGCTCGGCGATATCATCGCCCGATCGCCGACCATCGCCAGCGTGCCGTTAGGGCCCTCGAACCGCCGCTATGCCAATGCCGTCGCGCTGATCGAAACCGCGGAGGACCCGGCGACCCTGCTGGTCCGCCTCAAACGGATCGAACGCGCGTTCGGTCGTCGGCCCGGCCGCCGCTGGGGAAGCCGCGTGATCGATCTCGACATCGTCCTCTGGTCGGGCGGCGCCTGGTCCTCGCCGGGACTCATCGTGCCGCACGCCGCCTTCCGCACCCGCGGCTTCGTACTCGGGCCCCTCGCAGGCCTTGTCCCGAAATGGCGCGATCCGCTGACCGGGAGAACGATACGGCAATTGGCGCAATCGGTTGACCGAAAGCGGCCACGCGATTAGGTGCGCGGTCCACGATGGCGGGGGTCCGTAGCTCAGTTGGTAGAGCAAGCGACTTTTAATCGAGAGGTCCCGGGTTCGAGCCCCGGCGGACCCACCATCGATGGCACGCCGCCTGAGGGCGCGCGACGACGTTTGCCCGCGGTTCTCGCCGGCGCGTCGGTCGCTGCGGTCGGCATCGTTCTCATCCTGCTCGTCGGTCTCGCGGTCGACCATTGGCCGTTCGCATTCGATCGGTCGATCATCCTCGGCCTGCGTGCCTGGGGTGGCCCGTCCTGGCTGCCCAAGGTCGCCGCCGACGTCACCGCGCTCGGCGGCGGCATCGTCCTGACGATCGTCGTCGTCGCCGTCGCGGGTTTGCTGATCGTGCAACGGCTCTGGCTGACCGCATTTGCGATCGTCGCGGCGAGCGTCAGCGGCAACATCATCGTCGAGCTGGTCAAACTGCACGTCGCGCGCCCGCGTCCCGACATCGTCGAGCACCTCGTCACGGTGTCGCACATGAGCTTCCCCAGCGGGCATTCGGCGAACAGCGCGATCGTCTATCTGACGCTCGCCGGCCTCGCCTCTCAAGTGACGAGGGATCGCGCGACGCGGCGCTACATGCTCGTCGTCGCGATTTTGCTGGTCGGCGCGATCGGCTGCAGCCGGGTGTATCTCGGCGTGCACTGGCCGAGCGACGTGCTGGCCGGCTGGAGCTTCGGCACGCTCTGGGCGCTGGCCTGGTGGCTCGCGACCGCCCGGGCTCGCCAGGCGATCGGCGGCGAGCGCCATGCTTTCGGCGCGTCGCCGGCCGACACAGTGTCGTCCTGACCGATCCTCCCCCGCAAGGGGGAGGTGGCGCGAATCGACGGAGGGGGAGGACACGAAACGGCTGCGTCGCCTCCCTCCCCCTCCGTCAGGCTAACGCCTGCCACCTCCCCCTTGCGGGGGAGGATCGGAGATAGTTCTAGCGGCCCTTTTCGGCGAGCGCGCGCTCCCATGCCAGCGCATCGCGGACGATGCCGTCGAGATCGGCGTGGCGCGGCGTCCAGTCGAGCCGTTCCAGGATAGCGCTGTTGTCGGAGATCAGCATCGCCGGATCGCCTGCGCGCCGCCCTTCGAGACGTCGTTCGATCGTCCGGTTGGTGATCTTGTCGACCGCATCGAGCACGTCGAGCACCGAGAAGCCCTTGCCGTAGCCCGCGTTGAGCGTGTGGCTCTTTGCGGGTTCGGCGATCAGCACCTCCAGCGCGGCGACATGCGCGGCGGCGAGGTCGGTGACGTGGATGTAATCGCGTACGCCCGTGCCGTCGGGCGTGTCGAAGTCGGTCCCGTACACGCCGACATGGCCGCGCTTGCCGGTCGCCGCCTCGACCGCGATCTTGATCAGATGCGTCGCGCCGACCGTCGACTGGCCGCTGCGCCCCTGCGGATCGGCGCCGGCGACGTTGAAGTAGCGCAGAGCGGCGTAGTTCATCGGATGCGCCGCGGCGACGTCGCGCAGCATCGCCTCGGTCATCAGCTTCGACATGCCGTACGGGTTGATCGGCACGGTCGGATCGCCCTCCGCGACCGGCACTTTCTCGGGCGTGCCATAGGTCGCGGCAGTCGACGAGAAGATGAAGTGCGGCACGCCCTCGACGACCGCACTCTCGATCAGCGCACGGCTGGCCGCGGTGTTGTTGCGGTAATATTTGAGCGGATCGCTGACCGATTCGGGGACCACGACGGAGCCGGCGAAATGCATGATCGCGCGGACGTTATGCTCGCGGATCGCGGCGCGGACCTTCGCATCGTCGGCGACGTTCGCCTCGACGAGCGCGGCGCGGCGGTCGACCGCCCAGTCGAATCCGGTGACGAGATTGTCGAGCACCACGACGTCGTAGCCTGCGTCGAGCAGCGCCAATACCGCGTGGCTGCCGATGTAACCGGCGCCGCCGGTGACCATAACCTTACCGTCGATCATACGTGTCTCCTCTTTGTTGCGCGGTAGCGGCTTCCTATCTTGGCGGAAAGGAGATCGTGATGACGGATTATGTAACGCTGGCCGGCGGCTGCTTCTGGTGCACCGAGGCTGTGTTCAAGGATGTGATCGGCGTCGAAAGCGCCGAGAGCGGCTATATCGGCGGGCACGTGCCCAACCCGACCTACAAGCAGGTGTGCGGTGGCGACACCGGCCATGCCGAGGCGATCCGGATCGGCTTCGACCCGGAGCAACTGAAGCTCGGCGACTTGCTCGACATCTTTTTCGCGACGCATGACGCGACGACTCTGAACCGGCAGGGCAACGACGTCGGCACGCAATATCGCTCGGCGATGTTCCCGGCGGACGATGCGCAGAAGGCCGAGATGGAAGCAGCGCTGGCACGCGCGCAGGCGGATTCGCCCAAGCCGATCGTTACGACGATCGAGCCGATGGACACGTGGTACGAGGCCGAGGGCTATCACCAGGATTACTGGGAGACGTCGGGCCGCTCGAACCCGTATTGCATGGCGGTGATCCCGCCGAAGTTGCAGAAGCTCCGCAAGAGCTTCGCCGCACGGTCGAAGGCGGCGGTGAGCGCGTAAGGCAGAATGGGTTCACGCGAAGGCGCGAAGGCGCAAAGATGTCGGCCTTAGGTATGTCCGTTCCGGCATATCGAGAGACTTTAACCTCTTCGCGCCTTTGCGCCTTCGCGTGAACTAAATCTTGCCTAACGATGCGCAGCACGGCGAAGACGGTCGTTAATCGCCTCGCCAATACTGTCGAGCGGGATCGGTGCGATCGCTATGCAGCGGCGCACGTTAGCATCGGCGGCATGGAGCAGGTCGAAAAGCTTCGCCGCAGCTTCGACGAGGTTTCCCGAAGCCGACAATGAAACGTCGCCCGCCACATCGCCAAAACCAATCAGCCACTCGTCCGAACCTGCTTCGGTTGCATTTAACCGAAGCAGCTTCTTGGGAGCATAATGGCTCGCAAGCTGCCCCGGCGCAGTGACCAACCCCTCACTCCCCCCCGGCGAAGGCCGGGGCCCAATTGGGGGACGGTCATGATGCGCGTCGCGGTCCGTTACATCCGACGTTCCAATTGGACCCCGGCCTTCGCCGGGGGGGGGCTGTTCGCCGGGGAGGTGTTGGAGGTGGGTTAGGATAGCCTCCGCCGTAACCGGCCCCGGCCGCAGCACCGTCCGCCCCGCAACGATCGTTGACTCCAGCCCAGCCTCGGTAGCCCCGTCGTCGATAATCAACGGCACATTCCCCCCCAAGCTCCCCGCCACATGCGCAGCCGTCGTCGGACTGATCCCCCCGCTCGCATTGGCCGACGGCGCCGCCAATGGCCGGCCAGACGCAGCGATCAACCCCTGCATGGCCCGGTGCCGGGGCACCCGGATCGCGATCGTCGCCAACCCCGCGGTCACCAGCGAAGCGATCCCCGCATCCTCCCGCACCGGCAGCACCAACGTCAGCGGCCCCGGCCAGAACGCCGCCGCCAGCGCGCGCGCCTCCGCATCGAACACCGCAATCCGCTCCGCCGCCGCCAGATCCGCTACATGCACGATCAGCGGGTTGAAACTCGGGCGGCCCTTGGCGGCATAGATCCGCGCCACCGCCTCCGCATTGGTGGCGTCGGCGGCGAGCCCGTACACCGTCTCTGTCGGCACCGCGACGAGTCCCCCGGCGCGAATCAGCGCGGCCGCCTCGGCGATCGCGGCCGTGCCGTAGGGTAAAATTCGAGGGTGTGGACGGGTCATTTTCAAGGCGTATAGCGGGTCCAAACCGTAGCGATAAGAGGATGCGATGGCCTTCACTCCAGCAACCACCGAACAGCGTTTCGTGCTCGATCATGTCGTCCGGATCGGCGAGCTCGCCGCCACCGAACGCTATGCCGCCGCCAGCGACGACGTCGTCGACGCGGTGCTCGAAGGCGTCGGGCAGCTCGCGGCCGGCGAATGGGCACCGCTCAACCGCGCCGGCGACACGGTCGGTGCGAAATGGACCCCGGACGGCGTGGTCATGCCCGACGGCTTCGCGCAGGCTTACAAGGATTATGTCGAGGGCGGCTGGGGCACGATCGGCGTCGAGGAGGAATGGGGCGGGCAGGGCCTCCCCTTCGCGATCCAGACCGCGGTGCTCGACACGCTCGGCTCGGCGAACATGGGCTTCGCGCTCTGCCCGACGCTGACCGTCGGCGCGATCGAGGCATTGCAGCATCATGGCTCCCCCGAGCAGCAGGCGCTATATCTGCCCCATCTCGCGACGGGCGAATGGACCGGGACGATGAACCTCACCGAGCCACAGGCCGGCTCCGACGTCGGCGCCCTCCGTGCGACCGCCACCCCGCTCGGCGACGGCAAGTGGAGCATCAAGGGCACCAAGATCTACATCTCGTTCGGCGATCACGACATGGCGCCGAACATAGTCCACCTCGTCCTCGCGCGGACGCCGGGCGCGCCAGCCGGGACCAAGGGCATCTCGCTGTTCCTTGTCCCCAAATACCGCCTCGAGGAAGACGGCACGCCGGGCAAGTTCAACGACGTCCGCGTCGTCTCGATCGAGCACAAGATGGGGCTCCACGCCTCGCCGACCTGCGTGCTGAGCTTCGGCGACAACGACGACTGCATCGGCGAACTGATCGGCGCGGAGCTCGGCGGTATCCGGGCGATGTTCACGATGATGAACAACGCGCGGTTGAATGTCGGCCTGCAGGGCGTCCAGGTCGCCGAGGGCGCCACTCAGGGCGCGGTCGCCTATGCGCTCGACCGCGTCCAGTCGGCCCGCGCCGGTTCGCCCAACAAGGACTCGGTCAAGATCGTCGAGCATCCCGACGTCCGCCGCATGCTCATGCGGATGAAGGCACAGACCCAGGCGGCGCGCGCACTCGTCTATTACGCGGCGGGGCAGGTCGACCGCGCCAATCTCGGCGACCACGCCGCGCGCAACCGCCTCGAACTCGTCACGCCGCTGGCCAAGGCGCACGGCACCGACATCGGTAACGAAGTCGCGTCGCTCGGCATCCAGGTATACGGCGGCATGGGCTATGTCGAGGAAACCGGCGCCGCGCAGTATTTCCGCGATGCCCGCATCACCCCGATCTACGAGGGCACCAACGGCATCCAGGCGGCGGATCTGGTCGGGCGGAAACTCGGCCTCGACAATGGCGGTGCGTTCGCGGCTTTGATCGCCGACATCCGCGCGGAGGCGAAGGACGAACGGCTCTTGGCGCTGGTCGACGCGTGCGAAGCGATCGGGCGTAAGCTCGCCACCGCGGACGCCGACGACAAGCTCGCCGCCAGCTATCCGTTCCTCACCATGTTGTCGGTCGCAACCTGCGGCTGGCTGATGGAGCGGCAGGGCGGGGTCGCCGGCAGCGACGATTTCGGCCGGATGAAGACCGCGGCGGTGCGCTTCTACCTCGACCAGATCGTCCCCGAAGCGATGGGCCTCGACGCGGCCGCCAATGCGAGCGCGGCGGTGCTCTACTCGATCGAGCCGGAACTCTTCGCGGCCTGAGCTCTTCCCCCACTTGCCCGTCATCCTTACGAAAGTCAGGATCCAGAGCCAAGCATGGCAACGTTTTTGGCTCTGGATCCTGGGTCGAGCCCAGGATGACGGCATCGGAATTCCGGCCTCCTGCCCGATCATGCAAACGCGCCACCCCTCTCGATCCTCCCCCGCAAGGGGGAGGTGGCTGGCGCTTGCCAGACGGAGGGGGAGGTAAGCGAAACCGCTGTTCCGTGTCCTCCCCCTCCGTCGCCTTCGGCGCCACCTCCCCCTGACGGGGGAGGATCAGGTGTGCGCTGTCTCGCCGGCTCCACACCAGCTACTCGACGGCCCCGCGCAACGAACGGTAAAGGGGGAGCCGAAATCCGTGAAAGCCCGACCGATGTTCGATCTCGACGCCTATCTCACCCGTGTCGCCATGCCCGCGCGACCGACGCTCGATTCGATCGGCCTCGGCCGGCTGCAACATGCGCACCGACTCGCGATTCCGTTCGAGGATCTCGACGTCGTCCTCGGTCGCGGCCTCGCGATCGACGGCGCGTCGGTCTTCGCGAAACTCGTGACCGCGCGCCGCGGCGGCTATTGTTTCGAGCATAACCGCCTGTTCCTCGACGCGCTGGCCGCACTCGGCTTCACCGCGCGCCCGCTCCTCGCGCGTGTCTGGTATGCCGCGACCGACCTGCCGCCGCCGCTCACCCACACCTTTGCGCTGGTGACGATCGACGGGCAGGACTGGATCGCCGACACCGGCTTCGGCGGCAGCTACACGCCCGTCCTCCCGCTCGCGGACGGTGCCGCCGCGACCGCGCCCGACGGCGCACGCTTCCGCCTCGACGCCACCGAAAACGGCTGGATGCTGCTTCGCGACGGCGATCCGATGACGACCGACGGGCGCGGGGCAGGCGAGGGGTTCCAGCCGCAATACAGCTTCACGCTCGCGCAAGCCTTCGACGCCGATCTCGCAATGTCGAACCACTGGACCTCGACCGCGCCCGCCAGTCGCTTCACCCACACCCCGATCGCCAGCATCGTCCTGCCAAACGGGTTCGCGTCGCTGATCGGGCGAAATTACCGGCGGCGCTCGGGGACCGACACCAGCGTCGGCGAGATCACCGATCCACGCGTGTACCGCATCCGCATGAGCCTGTTGTTCGGGATCGACCTGAGCGTCGAGGATGTCGCCGCGCTGGGGATTTTTTAAGGCCTGGGTAAGGCTCTGGGGTCCCAAGCCCCGAGCCCCGAGCCCTAAGCCCCAAGCATGAAGTCCCCCACTCCCGTTCGTGCCGAGTAGCGACCGAGTAGCTGCGTCAGCAGCGTATCGAGGGCGCGTATCGAAGCACGGGTTCCGCGCGCCAACCTGTCCTTCGATGCGTCCTCTCAATACGCCGCTTCGCGCCTACTCGATGACTACTCAGGACGAACGGAAGGGGGCAGGACGTAGGACGGAACGAGGGAATGCAGAACGAATGACGGGAGGGGTTTCAGGCCCGCTCACGCTCCAGCAGATCATGCGCATCCAGGCCCAGCAAGTCGATATGCCCCAGGATCCGCGGCCACTGCGTCGTCACGAAATTCTCGCGCTCGGCCACCCGCAACGCTTCCGCAGCGCCAGGCATCACGAACATCCCGACGCCGCGGCGGACCTCGACATAGCCGTCGTCCTGGAAGCTTTGATACGCCTTTGCCACCGTCAGCGGATTGGCGCCCTGCTCGGCCGCGAACGCACGCACCGACGGCAACTGGTCGCCGGCGCGATAGTCGCCACGAAGGATCCCCGCGGCGATCGTGCTGCGGAGTCTGATATATACGGGGCTGTCGTCGCTGCTGAGCGCTGTCATGCTGTTCTAATACAGCAATTAGGCGATTAGTCGAGTCTCACGATCCCCAGTGCGAGACCAGGCGTGCCATATCGGGGCGGGGGCGTTCGTCGAGCGCGCGCGACGGCGTGCCGATGAACATGAACCCGGCGATCCGCTCCGCCGCCGTGCCGAACGCATCGCGAACCGCGTCGGAATAAGCCGCCCAGCCGGTCAGCCAGCCGGCCGCAAAGCCTTCCGCATGGACCGCATGGAGCAGGTTCATGCATGCCGCACCCGCCGACAATTCCTGCTCCCATACCGGGATCTTGCTCTCCTTGGGCGACGACAGGACCACCACCAGGGTCGGCGCCTGATGCGCGAACTGGTCGAGCGATTCGCGCTCCAGCCGCGACGCATCTGGCCGCTCGGCAAGATAGGCGTCGGTAATCAGCCTCGACAGCGCCGCGCGCCGCTCGTCACCGACCACCACGAACCGCCATGGCGCCAGCTTGCCGTGATCGGGCGTCCGCGCCGCGATCTCCAGAATCGTCGCGAGTTGATAGGAATCCGGGCCGGGGGCGATTAGGTCGCGCGGCTTGCCTGAGCGACGGGTGGCGAGCAGCGAGAGTGGCGTCGAGCGATCATTGAGCATGGTCCGGCAGATAGGCTTTGGCGTCTGATATTTACAGTCCGGGCTTTGTCGTTAAGTTGCGCGCGCATAACGGCTCCGCGTTCGACGGCGGCCAGGACGAGTTTCAGGGAGCGTAAGAATGGTGGACACCCCGACCGCGGATACCCCGCGAGAGCCGGATATCACCCATATCAACCCGGCGGCCGGCGAAACCTGGTTCGGGCACCCCCGCCAGCTCGCCCGCATGTTCACCACCGAGATGTGGGAGCGGTTCGGCTATTACGGCATGCGCGCGCTGCTCACGCTGTATCTCACCAAGCATTTCGTGTTCGGCGACCGCGAGGCGACCGGGCTTTACGGCGGCTATACCGCTCTGGTGTACCTGACGCCGCTGATCGGCGGGTATCTGGCGGACCAGTATCTCGGCTCGAAGCGCGCGGTGAAGTTCGGCGCGATCATCATGGCGCTCGGCTATCTGCTGCTCTGCTTCGGTGGCGAGACCGCCAAGCCGTACGCGACGATCGCCAACCAGCGGTACGCGATCGAAGTCGTCGAACAGGCGGACAGCGAAGTCCGCTATCTGGTCGACGGCGCGAACAAGCTGAAGATCAAGGGCAATGACGACGGCACCGTCTCGCTGCTCGCACCCGACGGCTCGACCGCGCGCACGGTCGAAAAGGGCGGCTTCGAATCGGGTGCCGAGCGCAACAGCTTCTACGTCACGATCATGCTGCTCGCGCTCTGCATGATCTCGGTCGGCAACGGCTTCTTCAAGCCCAACATCTCGACGATGGTCGGCGAGCTCTACGCGCAGGGCGACAAACGCCGCGATGCCGGGTTCACGATCTTCTACATGGGGATCAACCTGGGCTCGCTGTTCTCGCAGCTTCTCTGCCCGTTCCTCGCGGTCGCGTTCGGCTGGTGGGCGGGCTTCGGGCTCGCCGCGATCGGTATGCTGTTCTCGTGGACGCTGATCCAGTTCGATGGCGGCAAGCTCGACGGCTATGGCGAGCCGCCGGTCCGCACCGGTCCCGATCGCGCGCTCGGCATCTATGCGCTCGCGCTGCTCGGTATCCCGATCTTCTACCTGCTGTTCGTCAACCTGATGAACGCCGAGCCGCCGGTGCCGGGGTCGGGGATCATCGGCTACATCGTCTCGCTGTCGCTGATGGGCAAATTGCTGTTCGGCACGTTCCTGATCGCGGTGCCCGGCATCCTGATCTGGTCGTTCGTCAACGGCGAGCGTCGCGAATTCCAGATGATGCTCGCGGCGATGGTGCTGATCGTGTTCAACGTCGTCTTCTGGACGCTGTTCGAGCAGGCCGGCTCGTCGCTGACGCTGTTCGCGGATCGCAACACCGATCTCAGCATCTTCGGACTGTTCAGCATCTCGGCCGGCCAGACGCAGTTCTTCAACGCATTCTTCATCGTCGCGCTGGCGCCGGTGATGTCGATCCTGTGGACCAAGCTCGCCGCCAAGGGCATCGAGCCGTCGATCCCGGTCAAGTTCGGCATCGCGCTGATCGGCGTCGGCGTGGGCTTCCTGTTCCTGGTCTGGGGCGCAAGCATGGTCGGGCCGACGTTCAAGGTCGCCATCTGGTGGCTGGCAGGCCTGTATTTCATCCACTCGTTCGCCGAACTCTGCATCTCGCCGGTCGGCCTCAGCATGATCACCAAGCTGTCGATCGCGCGTGTCGTCGGGCTGATGATGGGCGTCTGGTTCCTGTCGATCTCGGTCGCACAGTACGTCGCGGGCGTCGTGGCGCAGGTGGCGAGCGTCGAGACGGTCGGCGGCCAGGTGACCAATCTCAAGGTCAGCCTGGATACTTATGCCGGCGTGTTCTGGACCATCGGGCTGGTCTCGGCCGGGATCGGCGTGCTGTTGCTGCTGATCTCGCCCCTGATCAGGAAGTGGATGCACGGGGTTCAGTGAGACTTCGTAGATCCTCCCCCGTCAGGGGGAGGTGGCTGGCGCTTGCCAGACGGAGGGGGAGGAAAGGGAAACCTTACGTTCCGTGTCCTCCCCCTCCGTCACCTTCGGCGACACCTCCCCCTGGCGGGGGAGGATCGATGCATCGATTTAGAGCCGCGTCATCGACAGGGCCTTCTCGCCGTAGCGCGGTCCGGCCGTCCCACCCCGCGGCGCCGCCGCATCCAGCTTCGCCAGATCGTCCGCCGACAGCGTCACGTCCGCCGCCTTCATGCTGTCTTCCAGCGTAACCCGACGCTTCGACCCCGGAATCGGCACGATGTCGTCGCCCTGCGCCAGCAGCCACGCGAGCGCGACCTGCGCAGGCGACGCCCCATGCATGTCGGCGATAGACTTCACCACCGCGACCATCTCCATGTTCTTGGCGAAGTTCTGCTCCGAATAGCGAGGGTCGTTGCGGCGGTAATCACCCTCGGGCAGGTCCGACCGCGCAGTGATCTGCCCCGTCAGGAACCCGCGACCCAGTGGCGAATACGGCACGAAGCCGATCCCGAGTTCGCGACACAGCGGCAGGATCTCGTCCTCCACATCGCGCTCCCACAACGAATATTCGCTCTGCAACGCCGCGATCGGATGCGTCGCCGCCGCGCGACGAATGGTATCGAGCCCGGCTTCCGACAGCCCCAGATGTCGCACCTTGCCCTCGCGAACGAGGTCCGCCATCGCGCCGACGGTATCCTCGATCGGCACGCCCGGGTCGACGCGGTGCTGGTACAGCAGGTCGATCGTCTCGACGCCGAGCCGCTTCAACGATCCCTCGCACGCACGCCGCACATTGGCGGGCGTCGAGTCCACCCCGGTCATGCCGTTCTCGTCGTAGCGAAAGCCGAACTTGGTCGCGATCACGACGCCGTCGCGCTTGCCCCGGATCGCCTTGCCGAGCAGTTCCTCGTTGACCAGCGGGCCATAGATCTCGGCGGTATCGAACAGCGTCACGCCGAGTTCGATCGCGCGGTGGATCGTGGCGATGCTCTCTTGCGGCTCCGCTTCGCCGTACATGCCCTTGCCGATCCCGGCCATCGGCATGCAGCCTAGTCCAAGCGCGGAAACCTCGAAATCAGGGCCGAGCGTGCGATATTTCATGGGGAATCTCCTGCGAGGCGTCCGGGCTGACCCCCGTTCTGGCAGACACGGAGATGGTGACGGCGGTGTCCATAGTCACGTTGCCGACGGTGCGAAACAGGTCGGGCACAGTCTCCACCGCGATGAGCAGCCCCAAAGCCTCGATCGGCACCCCCATCGCCAGCGAAACCGGCGCGACCGAGGCGACGAAACTGATCGTTCCCGGCAGCGACACCGAACTCATCGTCGTGATCGCCGCGGTCGCAACACCCGCGGCGAGTTGCGCCGGACCGATCGGCACGCCCAGCCAGTGCGCGACGTACAGCGCGACCGCGAGGTTCATCGCCGGGCTGGTCGCGCGGAAGATCGCGACCGCCAGTGGTAGCACGATGCCCGCAGTGGCAGGCGACGCACCGAGATCGACCGAGCCCTTGAGCATCGCCGGCAGCGACGCGAGCGAGGACTGCGTGCTGATCGCCACCGCCTGCGCCGGCGCGACCGCCCGTGCGAACCGCCCCAGCGACACGCGCCCGCCGATCATCCCGACCGGATAGGCCGCGAGCAGGACGAGGAAGCCGATCGCCGAGACGCAGACGATATAATGGAGCAACGCCCCGAACGCCGCCGTCCCGGTCCGCGCACCGACACCGTACGCGAGTGCGAAGATCCCGATTGGTGCGAGCTTCAGCACCCAGCCGATCAGCACCAGTAGCGCATCGACCACCGCCTGGAAGAACCCCGTCAGGATCGCGCGCTGCGCCGCTGGCAGCCGCGTGATCGCGAACGCGAACGCCAGCGCGAACACCGTCAGCGACAGGAACGAATCGCTCGCTGCCGCCGCGACGATGTTGGTCGGCACGATCCCATCGAAGAATGCGCCGATCCCCGGCACCGTGCCGATCGGCGCCGCCGTCGTCAGCGCCGCGCGCAACGCGGTGCTGAGAGTCTCTGGCAGCGGGAACAGGTCGAGTAGCACCGGCATGACGAACGCCGACATGATCGTCGTGCTCCACAGGATGACGACGATCATCAGGATCGCACGGCCGGTGATCCGTCCGGCCCGCGCCGCCTCTGCCGTCGCGCCGATGCCGGTCACGAGCAGCCCGACGATCAACGGCACGATCACCATCTGCAACCCGTGCAGCCATGCCGAACCGATCGGCTGCGTCACCGCCGTCACCGCCAGCGCGTTCGCCGGCGACCAGGCCGCTGCGGCGATGCCGATCGCGATACCGCCGACCAAGGCTGTAAGAATCCGTGTAGCCTGCGACATGCTCGCCCTTCGCGTTCCACCGCGCTATCAACGGCTTCAGGACTGGATACCGGACGGAAAGCGGAACGAATGGCAAGGAAATATTTCGGCACCGATGGCATTCGTGGTGCCACCAACACGTCGCCGATGACCGCGGCGATGGCGATGAAGGTCGGCATGGCGGCGGGCGCCTATTTCCTGCGCGGCGATCACCGCCACCGCGTCGTGATCGGCAAGGACACGCGACTGTCGGGCTATATGCTCGAATCGGCGTTGGTCGCGGGCTTCACCAGTGTCGGCATGGACGTGGTGATGGTCGGGCCGATGCCGACGCCTGCGGTGGCGATGCTCACCCAGTCGATGCGCGCCGATATCGGCGTGATGATCTCCGCCAGCCATAATCCATACGCGGACAACGGCATCAAGCTGTTCGGCCCCGACGGCTACAAGCTGTCCGACGAAGCCGAGGCGGCGATCGAGGCGTTGATCGACGGCGACATCCCGCTCGTCCCCTCCGACCAGATCGGCCGCGCGCGTCGGATCGACGACGCACAAGGTCGATACATCCATTTCGCGAAGTCTACCTTCCCCGAGAATCTGCGCCTCGACGGCATGAGGATCGTGCTCGATTGCGCGAACGGTGCCGCCTACAAGGTTGCACCCTCGGCGCTGTGGGAACTCGGCGCGGATGTGGTCGCGATCGGCGTGACGCCCAACGGCACCAACATCAACGACGGCGTCGGCTCGACCGCACCGCAGGCGCTTGCCGAGGCCGTAGTCGCGAACGGCGCGGACATCGGCATCGCGCTCGACGGCGACGCGGACCGGCTCATCGTGGTCGACGAGACCGGCACCATCGTCGATGGCGACCAGCTCATGGCGACGATCGCGGCCAGCTGGGCGCGGCAAGGGCGCCTAGCGGGGGGCGGGCTGGTCGCGACGGTGATGTCCAACCTCGGCCTCGAACGCCATCTCGCCGCGCAGGGCCTGGGCCTCGTCCGCACCGCGGTCGGCGATCGCCACGTGCTCGAGAAGATGCGGTCGAGCGGCTATAATGTCGGCGGCGAGCAATCGGGTCACATCATCCTCAGTGACTATGCGACGACCGGCGACGGGCTCGTTGCAGGATTGCAGATTCTCGCCGAGGTGAAGCGCTCGGGGGCACCGGCGAGCGAAGTGCTCCACCGGTTCGAGCCGCTGCCGCAGTTGTTGAAAAACGTGCGGTTCGCGGGAGGCAAGCCGCTCGACCACGACGCGGTCAAGGCGGTGATCGCCGAGGCCGAGGCCGAACTCGCCGGCAAGGGGCGGCTCGTCATCCGTCCGTCGGGCACCGAACCGGTGATCCGCGTGATGGCCGAAGGCGACGATCTCGGCCAGGTCGAGCGCGTGGTCGACCGGATCTGCGACGCGGTGCGGCAGGCGGCCGCCTGATGCTCGAGATGCGTCCCATTTGCGAACGCTGCGCGACCGAGCTTCCCGCGGCTGCACCGGGCGCGTTCATCTGCTCGTTCGAATGCACGTTTTGCGCGGAGTGTGCGGATGCGCTCGACGAGCGTTGCCCGAATTGCGGCGGGGAGCTGTTGGACCGGCCGACACGGCTGGGCGAAGCGCCGCCACAAAAGCCGGCAGCGGGCAGGCGGCACTAGCGGAGATCGACGCGGTGTCTTCGATCCTGCCCCGCCAGGGGGAGGTGGCAGGCGTAGCCTGACGGAGGGGGAGGACACGGAACAGAGGTTTTCCTTTCCTCCCCCCTCCGTCTGGCAAGCGCCAGCCACCTCCCCCTGGCGGGGGAGGATCAGTGAGTGTCGATCGGCTTGGTTCGAACACTGTCCCACACACCAGCGATTATGCCATAGCGATTGCGATGACTGCCAGAATTCTCATCATCGCCGGTTCGGACTCAGGCGGCGGCGCCGGCATCCAGGCGGATATCAAGACCGTGACGATGCTCGGCGGCCACGCGATGACCGCCGTCACCGCGATCACCGCGCAGAACACGCTCGGCGTGCAGGCGGTCCACCAGATCCCGACCGACATGGTCCTCGCGCAGATCGACTCCGTCGTATCGGACATCGGCGTGGACGCAGTAAAGATCGGCATGATCGGCTCGGCGGACACCGCCACTGCCGTAGCCGACCGGCTGGAAACGTTCGATGTACCCATAGTCTTCGATCCCGTGATGATCGCAACAAGCGGTGCGGTTCTCGCCGATCCCGACACGATCGAGGCGTTCGAGCGGTTGATGGCCGTAGCGTCGCTCGTCACGCCGAATTTACCGGAGCTAGCAGCGCTGGGCGGTGCGGACGTGATCCTGAAATTCGGTTGTCATCTGTTGGTCAAAGGCGGTCACGGTGAAGGTCGATATATTACCGACAGGCTGTTCTCGCCGAGGGGATTGGTCCGAGAATTGACCGGCAAGCGGATCGATACGACCAGCACGCACGGCACGGGTTGTACGCTCGCCAGCGCATTGGCCTGCGGATTAGGGGCAGGGTTGCCGATCGAAAAGGCATTCGAACGCGCTGCATCGTTCGTCCGCATTGCCTTGATCGAAGCGCCGGGTCTCGGGCAAGGGCACGGTCCGATGGGTCAGCAGTTCGTGACCGGTTTTCAAACTCAAGACGATGAAGACCGCTGATGCCCGGCATGAAACACGAAAAGCTCTGCGTCGGCCCCGTCGCCGGCGTCGATGAAGCCGGCCGCGGTCCGCTCGCCGGGCCGGTCGTGGCCGCCGCCGTGATTCTCCCGCCCAAAGGCGTCCCCCGTGGCATCGACGACTCCAAAAAGCTCTCCGCCTCGACACGCGAACGGCTCTGCGCGCGCCTCAAGGGCTGCGCGATCGTCGGCATCGGTATCGTCGAACCCGAAGAGATCGACACGCTCAATATCTACTGGGCGACGATGAAGGCGATGACCCTCGCGGTCGATGCGCTCGCCACCGAACTCGGCCACGCGCCCGGCCATGTCCTGGTCGACGGCAACCGCCTGCCGCGCTGGACCTACCCCGCCACGCCCCTCGTCGGCGGCGACGCGAAATCTCTGTCGATCGCCGCCGCATCGATCGTCGCAAAGCATACCCGCGACCTGATCATGATCGCCGCCGCCGACCGGCATCCCGAATATAACTGGCATTCGAACAAGGGTTACGGCTGCGCGCACCACATGAAGGCGCTCCGCGATCACGGCCCCACGCCGATTCACCGCCGCAGTTTCGCGCCGGTCGCCGCCGCCTATCTCGCCCGCGAGGGACTTTTCGCAAAGGAAACGACGAGCTGAGTCTTTCGCGCCACACCCCAAGGGCTTGAGCCGCGAGTCTCCCACGACTCAACATCTGGACGAAGCCGACTCCTTTGGTCGCAACGGCGGAATCGCACCGAAACGCCGTTAACGAATGTTTGCTTGACGGAGTCGGACAATTCCGCCGCTATGGGTCCGATAAGGGGCGGAAATCATGGGTTTGATCGACACGATCGCACGGCCGCGTGCGAAGAAGACAGTGGAGCCGGCGGTTCAGCCGGTCCTCCCGCTCGACCAGATTTTACGCGGCGACTGCATCGAACGGATGAAGGCGCTCCCGTCGAACTCGATCGACATGATCTTCGCCGACCCCCCGTATAACCTCCAGCTCGGCGGCGAACTCTACCGTCCCGACGGGTCGCACGTGGACGCGGTCACCGACGACTGGGACAAGTTCGACACCTTCGCCGCGTACGACCGCTTCACCCGCGCCTGGCTCAAGGAAGCACGCCGCATCCTCAAGGACGACGGCTCGCTCTGGGTCATCGGCAGCTATCACAATATCTTCCGCGTCGGTGCGGCGGTGCAGGATCTCGGCTACTGGATCCTCAACGACATCGTCTGGCGCAAGACCAACCCGATGCCGAACTTCCGCGGCACCCGCTTCACCAACGCGCACGAGACTCTGATCTGGGCGTCGAAGGGCGAGAAGGCGAAGTATCACTTCAACTACCGCGCGATGAAGACGCTCAACGACGAGCTCCAGATGCGCAGCGACTGGGAGTTCCCGACCTGCGGCGGCGCCGAGCGGCTGAAGAAGAACGGCACAAAGGTGCATCCGACGCAGAAGCCCGAGGCGCTGCTCTACCGCATCCTGCTCGCCTGCACCGAGCCCGGCGACGTCGTGCTCGACCCGTTCTTCGGCACCGGCACCACCGGCGCAGTGGCCAAGCGGCTCGGTCGCAGCTGGATCGGCATCGATCGCGAGGGCGACTATATCGAAGCCGCACAGGAGCGGATCGAGGCCGCGTTGCCGCTCGACGAATCGGCGATCCGCACGATGATGAGCCCGCGCACGCAGCCCAAGGTCGCGTTCGGGGTGCTCGTCGAGAACGCGTATCTGACACCCGGCGCGGTGCTGACCGATTCGAAGCGCCGCTGGCGCGCGACGATCCGCGCCGACGGCTCGCTGCTGAGCGACTGCGGCACGATCGGCTCGATCCACAAGCTCGGCTCGACGCTCCAGAACGCGCCCGCGTGCAACGGCTGGAGCTTCTGGCATTACGAGAGCGACAAGGGCCTGAAGCCGATCGACGACCTCCGGCAGACGTACCTGCTGGCAACCACGGTCTGAGCCACGCGGACGCGTCCATCTCGTCCTAACCAAGACCGTCACCCCAGCGAAAGCTGGGCTCTCCCGCGACGACGCGCCACGGATGCGGCGGGAGATCCCAGCTTTCGCTGGGATGACGGGTATTGGCAGACGTGCCGGTTTGGCTACGGGCCGGTTCAGCGAACGTGCCGGTTCAGCGAACATGACGGCTAGCGAGCGCAACGTCTTTCGCGGAGCGGACGGACTGGAGTAGATCACGCCGATGACCCGCCTTCACCTCCGCCCCGTCCAGTTCGTCGACACCCCGATCGGTTACGAAGACGGCAGGGTCGCGCGCATCGCGGGTGGCCTGCAGTGGTTCGCCGCGTACGAGGTGATCGAAGGCCGCGCCCGCCGCACCATCCCCGTCGCCGACATCGCGACGCTGGGCGAGCGTGCCGCGTACCTCCACGCTGCCATCACCGCCCCCCGCGCCGCCCTCCAGCTCGGCGAACGCACGCTCCGCTTCGAGCAGCCGATCGTCGCCGGCATCCTCAACGTCACCCCCGACAGCTTCTCCGACGGCGGCAAGCATGTCGACGATCCTGCCGCCGCCGCAGCAGCCGGGATCGACATGGCCGCCGCCGGCGCGACGATGATCGACGTCGGCGGGGAATCGACTCGCCCCGGTGCCGCCGCCGTATGGGAGGGCGACGAGATCGCGCGCCTGGTCCCCGTCGTCGAACGCCTCGCCCGCGCCGGCGCCATCGTTTCGGTCGACACCCGCAAGGCAGCCGTCATGGAGGCGACGCTCGCCGCCGGCGCGCACATCGTTAACGACGTCGCCGCGCTCCTCTGGGACGACCGCGCGCTGGATGTGGTCGCGAAGAGCGGCTGCCCGGTCGTCCTGATGCACTCGCCCGACCCCAAGAAAGACGGCCACGGCGACGGCGGCTACACCAACGTCCTCACCGACGTGTTCGATTGGCTCGAAACCCGCATTGCCGCCGTCGTCGCAGGCGGCGTCGACCGGTCGCGAATCATGATCGATCCCGGCATCGGCTTCGGCAAGACGCTCAGCCAGAACCTCGCGTTGCTCAACGGCCTCGCGATCTTCCACGGACTGGGTTGCCCGATCATGCTGGGCGCAAGCCGCAAGCGCCTGATCGGCGCGCTCTCGAACGAAGCGCCCGTCGACCAGCGACTCGCCGGCTCGCTCGCGCTGGCCCTCAAAGGCGCAGAGTCCGGCGTCCAGATCCTCCGCGTCCATGACGTCGCGGAGACCGTACAGGCGGTAAGGATCTGGCGCGGCCTGCGCGATCAGTCGCTCGTTGGCGGCTAAGCGGGGGCGGCTAAGCGGGGGCGGCTAAGCGGGAGCGGTTAAGCAGGGGTGGTTAAGCAGGGGTGGCTAAGCGGGGTGGCGGATGATCGCTGCATTGCAGCGAAACGCCTTTTCGCGCATTAAAAGCCTTGTAAACAAGGGAGCTTTCGTTTGATCGTCACTGCTACACCGCGCATGAGCCAGATCCTCAGCGAAGTCTGGCGCCCGCTGCTCGGCCTCTTCGTCTGGGACGTGGTCGTCACGATCACCTATTACGTGCTGCCGTTCCACGCGCCCGCGCTGCCCCTGACGCTGTTCGGTACTGCCCTCGCGCTGTTCCTCGGCTTCCGTGATAACTCGGCGTATCAGCGCTGGTGGGAAAGCCGCGGGCTGTGGGGCCTGATGATCAACGCCTCGCGCAGCCTGGCACGTATGGCGCGCAACATGTTGCCCGAGCCCGAGGGCCACGACATGAAGCGGACGATCGTCCTCCGCCAGATCGCGTATGTGAACGCGCTGCGCTGTCAGTTGCGCAAGCAGCCTGCGGCACCCGAAGTGCTGCGCTTCCTGTCGCAGGACGAGGCCTCGTTTGCGCTCGAACGGACCAACATCGCCAACGGCCTGCTCGACGGAACCGGCCGCCGGATCGACATCGCGCGCCGCAACGGCTGGATCGATACGATCCAGCAGACGCAGTTCGAGGCGATTCTGGTCGACATCGCCAACGCGCAGGGCGGCATGGAGCGCATCAAGAACACGCCGTTGCCCAACCAGTACCGGTTCTTCCCGAGCCTGTTCACGCGCTTGTTCTGCGTTTTGCTGCCGATCGGCTTGGTCGAAACGCTGGGTTATGCGACCCCGGTCGGCTCGACGATTGCCGGCCTGATGTTCCTTGCCGTGCTGCAGATCGGCGATGATCTGGTCGATCCGTTCGCGGACACGATCCACGACGTCCCGCTCAGCGCGATGTGCCGCACGATCGAGATCGACCTGCTCCAGGCGATCGGCGATCCGGCGCCCGAGCCGTTGCAGCCCGAGAAGGGTGTCTTGTGGTAAAAGGTTGCCGCGCCCGCTGACGTGGCAACTGCTGGGCGAGGCGGTTCTCGGGGATGAGGACTTGTCCAAGGCTTCTCCAGCGTCCAGTCTCCGAGGATGTGGAAATCGCATCGGCTCCAGCGAGGTCGCGGTGGCTTGCCACATGGTACGAGGCCGAACTTAGGATTGGTTTGGCTGACGAGCGTCCGATTTTCGCAACGCCGAAAGGATGGGCCGATGGTTCGGTACGCGCTCCTCATGCTCACGATGCTTGCGGGATGTGGCGGATCGGCGACGGCCGAGCGACCAAACCCACGCCCCGGAGTGACCGGCAAGATATGGGCCTTGCGCCAGATCGACGGTACGCCGGTCGAACGCGCCGACGTAGAGGCAGCGACGCTCCGGTTCGATGCTGGTCATGGGATTACGGGAACTTCCGTTTGCAACGACGTCGGTGGTAAAGAATTTGGCTGGTCCGCCGATCCCTCAAGCACGAGGGGCGTGATCAGACGCGACGAGACGGAAGCGACGATCGTCACGGCGGTCGGATGTATGGACGTGCATGCTTCTGATATCGCGAGACGGTTCTGGCAAAAAATGGAAACCGCGAACGAGTGGGTCGTGCAAGGCGGCACACTGCGAATCAGTTTTCTGGACGGAAGCGCTGCAACGCTAAAGCCTGTCGGAGATGCTCGTCCAAATCGCGAATTGGGCTGCGTGAACGGGAAGGCAGGCAATTTCGACTGTCCAGGTCGGCGATAGGCTGTCCAGCGCGGGCGCGCCTGTCCGCTTCAGGCGGCGTTGTCGATCCCCAGGTCGCTGAGCTTGCGGTACAGCGTCGAGCGGCCGATGCCGAGGCGGCGGGCGACTTCGGTCATGCGGCCGCGGTAATGGCCGATCGCAAGGCGGATCACGTCGGCCTCGATCTCCTCGAGCGCGCGCAGATTGCCGTCGGGGCGGAACAGCGTGACCCCGCCACCGCCTGCAGCCACCGTGGCCGGGCCGCGCTGGCGATTGCCCAGCGCGGCGATCTGCGGGAAATCCTCTTCCGTCAGCGCGGCGCCTTCGCACAGCACGGCCGCGCGAAAGAGCGCGTTCTGCAACTGGCGGACGTTGCCGGGCCAGTCGTAGTGCACCAGCAGCTTCAGTGCGGCGTCGGTGATCCCGAGCGGTCTCAGCCCCGGTTGCTCGGCGATCCGCGCGAGCAGGTGACGGGCGAGCGCCGGGATGTCGCCCGTCCGTTCGCGTAACGGCGGGATCGTCACCTGCACCGCGTTCAGCCGGTAATAGAGATCCTCGCGGAACCGCCCCGCCTCGACCTCGTCGAGCAGCCGCTGGTTGGTCGCGGCGATCACCCGGACGTCGACGTCACGCGAATGGCGCGCGCCGATCGGCTGGACCTCGCCGGTGTGGAGCAAGTGGAGCAGCTTGGCCTGTGCCTCCAGCGGCATCTCGCCGATCTCGTCGAGGAACAGCGTGCCGCCATCGGCATCGTGGAACCGGCCGATCTTGCGTTCGAACGCGCCGGTGAACGCACCTTCCTCGTGGCCGAACAATTCCGATTCGATCAGGTTGGCGGGCATCGCCGCGCAATTGACGGTAATCATCGGCTTCTTGGCGCGCGGCGAGGCGGCGTGGATCGCCTCGGCGACGACCGCCTTGCCGACCCCGCTCTCGCCCTCGACCAGCACCGCGACGCGCGCACGGGCCGCCTTGGCCGCGATCGCCAATGCGGCACGGAAATCGGGGGAGGAGCCGACGATCTCGTCGAACGCGAGCAGTGCGGGAATCTTTTCGGTGAGGGGGCGCAGTTCGCCCGCCGCGGTGCCGGCGATCGCCGCCTCCAGTGCGGCGAGCACGCGGTCGGGGGCGAGCGGCTTGACGAGGAAGTCGGTGGCGCCGGCGCGCATCGCCGAGACCGCGTGCGCGACCGAGCCGTTGGCGGTGAGCATCAGGATCGGCAGCGCGGGGCGACGTTCGCGGAGTTCGGCGATCAGCGCGGTCGCGTCGCCATCGGGGGCGGAGTGATCGAGCAGGATCGCGTCGAGCTGCATCCCGTCCTGCGTGCCGAGCGTGGCGATCGCCATCTCGGCGTCGGTCGCGAACACCGCGCGCCAGCCGCCGCGGGCGGCGAGCGTCGCCACCAGCCGGCGCTGTGCGGGCTCGTCGTCGATCAATAATACTAGGCGCTGGCCGTTGCGCGTCATGGCGAATCCTGTCCCGTTCCGGCACGTGCAATAACTACGTTAAGTAAAGAGCGACTTAAATGTCTTGCTTGGCGTTCGGGGATACGCGCGATAAGGTCTTGGTCATAGAGGATGAAACTCACAGGATTGGGGCACGAACCATGGCCGGCAACGGAGACATGAAGGCGCACGTCGCGACCTATTCGAGCGTGACGGGGATGATGAAATGGGGCTCGGTCGGGTGCGCGCTGGTCGTCGCGCTCGTCATCTGGCTGATCTCGTAACATCATGAAGATCGCCGTCCTGAAAGAGCAAGCGGACGGCGAGCGGCGGGTTTCCGCGACGCCGGAAACGGTGAAGAAGTTCATCGCGCTGGGCGCGACGCTGGCAGTGGAGACGGGGGCGGGCGAGACGGCCTCGATCGCCGATGCTGCTTATGCCGATGCGGGCGCGTCGGTTGGCGATCGTGCGGCGACGCTCGCGGGGGCGGATATCGTGCTCGGCGTGCAGGGGCCTGATCCTGCGTCGCTCGCCGGCGTCGCGCCGGGGGCGTGGATCGTGGCCAGCCTCAATCCTTTTGCAGAGCGCGCGCGGATCGAGGCCTATGCCGCGGCCGGGTACGAAGCGCTGGCGATGGAGTTCATGCCGCGGATCACGCGCGCGCAGTCGATGGATATCCTGTCGTCGCAGTCGAACCTGTCGGGCTACAAGGCGGTGCTCGACGCAGCGGCCGAATATGGTCGCGCGTTTCCGATGATGATGACCGCGGCAGGGACGATCTCCGCGGCGAAGGCATTCGTGATGGGCGTCGGCGTCGCCGGGCTCCAGGCGATCGCGACCGCGCGGCGGCTCGGCGCGCAGGTGTCGGCGACCGATGTCCGTGCCGCGACCCGCGAGCAGATCCAGTCGCTTGGTGCGAAACCGATCTTCGTCGAGACCATCGCGGGGATCGAAGGCGAGGGGACGGGCGGGTACGCCGGCGAGATGTCGCCCGAATACCAGGCCGCGCAGGCCGAGCTCGTCTCGGGGCATATCGCCAAGCAGGACATCGTCATCACCACCGCGCTGATCCCCGGGCGCGCCGCGCCGCGGTTGATCTCGGCGGCACAGGTCGCGAGCATGAAGCCGGGCTCGGTGATCGTCGATCTCGCGGTCGAACAGGGCGGCAACGTCGAGGGGTCGGTTGCGGGCGAAGTGGTCGTGGTGAACGGCGTGAAGATCGTCGGCCACCGCAACGTGCCGTCGCGCCTTGCGGCAGATGCCAGCGCGCTGTTCAGCCGCAACCTCTACAACTTCCTCAACGCCTTCTGGGACAAGGAGGCGGGCAAGCCCGTGCTCGACGCGGAAATCGGTGACGCGGTGCGGCTGACGCACGGCGGCAAGATCGTGAACCCGCGGTTGCTGTCTTGATAATCGATCCTCCCCTGCAAGGGGAGGTGGCGCGCCTTGGCGCGACGGAGGGGTATCGCCGCTCGTTATCGTGCGCACCATTACGACGGGCGACACCCCTCCGTCAGGCTGGCGCCTGCCACCTCCCCTGCAAGGGGAGGATTTGAAATGCTCCAGGGGACCGGATCGATTGGAGCGCTGGCCAAGCAGCTTCGCGCGGCGATGTCTCCGCCTGAGATTGCATTGTGGGTTGCATTGCAGGAGCGACCGGCTGGCTTGAAGTTTCGGAAACAGCATCCGTCGGGTCCGTACGTTGCGGACTTTTACTGTCATGCCGCGCGGCTGATCATCGAGGTTGACGGGCAGGCGCACGACTATGGCGATCGCCCAGCGCGCGACGCTTCGCGCGATCGCTGGTTCGAAGCGCGCGGTATCGCCGTTCTGCGTATTCCAGCCGTCGAGATTTTCCACGATTGCGACGCCATGGTTCGAGGTATCGTGGCGCTTGCCGTCGAGCGGCTCGCCACGCAGGAGGAATGAAATGGACTTTATCGCGATCCTGTCGATCTTCGTGCTGGCGTGTTTCGTCGGGTATTTCGTGGTGTGGGCGGTCACGCCCGCGCTGCACACGCCGCTGATGGCGGTGACCAACGCGATCTCGAGCGTAATCATCGTCGGCGCGCTGATCGCCGCCGCGGCACCGACGGTCCTGGGGGCGATCGGTGCCGGATCGGGCGTGGCCAAGGCGCTCGGGCTGCTCGCGGTGGTGCTGGCGAGCATCAACATCTTCGGCGGCTTTGCGGTCACCGCGCGGATGCTGGCGATGTACAAGAAGAAGGAACGGCCGGTCGCGAAGTAGCGATCGTCATCCCAGCGAAAGCTGGGATCTCGTGCGACTCCAGCGCCGCGCGAGCAACCGGGAGATGCCAGCCTTCGCTGGCATGACGAAGTGGGTAAGTGGGGACGAACGCGATGCATGAACTGACGGTCAGCCCCTGGGCATCGCTCGCCTATCTGGTCGCGGGGGTGTGCTTCATCCTCGCGTTGCGCGGGCTGTCGAGCCCGGCGTCGAGCCAGCGCGGCAACCGCTTCGGCATCATCGGCATGACGATCGCGGTCGTGACGACGCTGGTGACGCATGTGCCCGTCGTTCAGCATCTTCTCGTTTCGGACGCCGGGCCTACGATGGCCGTGCGCACCATCTATTGGGTCACGGTCGTCGAAATCCTCGCGGCGATCGGCGTCGGCGCAGCGATCGGCCTCGTCACCGCACGTCGGATCGCCATGACTGCGATGCCGCAGCTTGTCGCCGCCTTCCATTCGCTCGTCGGCCTCGCCGCGGTGCTGGTCGGCGTCGCGGCCTACCTCAACCCGCAGGCGTTCGGGATCTCCAACCTCGTCATCCCCCTGATCGGCCAGCCCTTCGCGGTCATCCACCCGGTCAGCCGGATCGAGCTCGGCCTCGGCGTCGCGATCGGCGCGATCACCTTCTCCGGCTCGGTTATCGCCTTCCTGAAGCTCAACGGCAACATGGGCGGCAAGCCGATCATGCTGCCCGGTCGCCATGTCATCAACATCGCGCTGCTCGCCGCCATCCTCGGCTTGATCGCGTATTTCGTCACCGATCAGTCGGCGTGGATCTTCTGGACGATCACGGGCTTGAGCTTCGTCATCGGCTTCCTGCTGATCGTCCCGATCGGCGGCGCGGACATGCCGGTCGTAGTCAGCATGCTGAACAGTTATTCGGGCTGGGCCGCGGCGGCGATGGGCTTCACGCTGCACAACAGCGCGATGATCATCACCGGCGCGCTGGTCGGCAGCTCGGGCGCGATCCTCAGCTACATCATGTGCCGCGCGATGAACCGCAGCTTCATCAGCGTGATCGCGGGCGGCTTCGGCCAGTCGTCCGATGCCGGCGGCCCGGCTGCGGCCAGCGATCGTCCGTGGAAGCGCGGCTCGGCCGAGGACGCCGCGTTCCTGATGAGCCAGGCCGAGCAGGTCATCATCGTCCCCGGCTACGGCATGGCGGTCGCGCAGGCGCAGCACGTCCTGCGCGAGATGGGCGACAAGCTGAAGGCCGAGGGCGTCCGCGTGAAATATGCGATCCACCCGGTCGCGGGCCGCATGCCGGGGCACATGAACGTCCTGCTGGCGGAGGCGAACGTGCCCTATGACGACGTGTTCGAGCTGGAGGATATCAACAGCGAGTTCGCGCAGACCGACGTCGCGTTCGTGATCGGCGCCAACGACGTCACCAACCCCGCCGCCAAGACCGACAAGTCCTCGCCGATCTACGGCATGCCGGTGCTCGACGTCGAGAAGGCCAAGACCGTGCTGTTCATCAAGCGCTCGATGGGCGGCGTCGGCTATGCCGGTGTCGATAACGACCTGTTCTACCGCGACAATACGATGATGTTGCTGGCGGACGCGAAGAAGATGGTCGAGGATATCGTCAAGGCGCTCGATTAGGGCCCGATCGCGTCGTGCAGAGGAAGTTCCCGAATCCAACGAAACTCGATCCAGTTCGGGTATAATACTTGGCCTGACGCAGGTTAGTCTCCGTATCACAACGGAGACCGTGATGACTCGACCGGCCGGCCCACCCGACGCGGCAGATTACGATAGCGGGATCGACGCGGTCCTGATTGCCGCGGCGAGTGCGCCGGACCGGTTGGCCGTTGCGCTAGCCGTGCTGCGTGGGCGGGTCGTCGGGCGGCTCGACTGGCAAGCGGCATTCGGCGATCATGCGACGCCGCACGTGATCGTCGTCGAGGCTGCCGGGGTCGATCTCGCGCTGCTCGCCGAACGCCTGCCGGTCATCGTCGATCAGGCGGCAGCCTTGCAGGCGGGGCTGGTCGTCGCCCTGGGCATGGATGAAATCGACGTCGTCGCTGCGGCGACGCTCGGCGGCAGCACGCGGTTGCTGGTCGATCCCACCGTCGGCGATTGCGTCGCGGCGATCGTGGTCGCCGCCGAAGCCGCGCGCCTCCCCGCCGGTGTGTTCGATGTCACGCGCGAAACCGACAGTACGCGACTGGAACGTCTGAACACGGAGGTCGCGCGGATCGCCGAGGCGCTCGCGCGGCTGACGCGTGCGGAGATCGACGAGGATACCCCTGCCGCGCCGATCGTCGGGGATCGGACGAACCATTACGGCGCGCGGCCGTCCCTGGCCGAGCCGAGCGCCGCCGACGTCCGGCGGGCGATCCGGGCGAGGCGGCTGCGCGACCAGTTCTTCGGCACTGCGCTGTTCGAGGATCCGGGCTGGGACATGCTGCTCGATCTCTACGCCGCCGAACTCGAGCGCGGGCGCGTGTCGGTGTCGAGCCTGTGCATCGCCGCCGCGGTCGCGCCGACCACCGCGTTGCGCTGGATCGCGCGGATGACCGACACCGGATTGTTCGAACGCCGCCCCGACATGCACGACCGACGGCGCGCGTTCATGGTGCTCTCCGACCGCGCGAGCGAGGCGATGCGCGGGTATATCGTGGCCACCAGAGGCGCCGACCTGCGGATTCCGTGATCGTTCGACCCCTTTTAGCTTGCCCCGGCCGCCCGGCTTTGGCATCGCACGTCCACCCGAGAGGGGGCGATTAGCTCAGTTGGTAGAGCGTCTCGTTTACACCGAGAATGTCGGCGGTTCGAGCCCGTCATCGCCCACCATTCCCAGCTGTCATCCTATGACATTGAAGAGCGCGGGGTTTCAAAAGCCCAGATTTGCGTCATTCGGGATTCTTACCCGCAATCATTCCACTCCGGCGCAACCCGACGTGAGAAGGGGGGGCTTCGGGGGTACCGATCTGACGAATGAGGGTACGCGCTCACGAATCGGCGGTGGCGCAGCCACACCCACCGACACGGTCGTGTTCGCGTACCGCGCCGAGTAGTACCTGAAGTAGACCGAGCCCGATGCTTACGACGTCCGGAAGCGCGACGCTTGGGAGATCGAGATGGGCACCGATCGCGATCGCGTCGACGTCTACAGCTGGAAAGTTCGTCAGGGCGCGACGTAGCGCCGCAAGGTCTGATTTTCTGGGCGCGGCAGGCCGTGCGCGGCGCCTATTTGATGCGGGACGGCGGCAGCGCGAGTGGTCCGCTATAACCGACACCTTCCGCCTGCATCGTGGATGGATGGACTCCTTCAAACCGCAGCCGTTCACGGGGCGGGAAGCGTTTCTGTGGTCGGTTGAGCATGCCGCGATCTACGGCGGGGAGGAGAGGCTCGGCACCCCCCACACGCACCTGGCGCGTGGAGAGCTTCTCACGGCCGTCCAAAAGCTGTCCCAGGCCTTCGACTGGTCGAGACCTCGGGTGCGTGGTTTCCTGCGGCGCATGGAGCGAGCCGGGATATGGCCGGTTCGACCGACAGGCGGTGGAATGCTGATCATCGCGGTCTGCGTGTTAGATCAGCACATCGTTGGGGAACCGGGGCTTGCGATATGAGCGGCTACGCGCGCGCCCAGCGGGGGCGATGGGAGCACCGCCCATCACCGAAGGCAATTACGATGAGCGACCTGGCACTGACCGCACCCGGCCATCTCCTCGATCCTCCCCCTACACGATGCAATGCGTGCCGCCCGCGCTGCTGTTGACCTCGGCGGACCGTAGTTTCGTGTTCGATGGGTCGCCCGCCTGGGCCGGACCATGCACGCCGCGTGCTTGCCCAGGCTGGCGGCGAGGCCGAGGCGGTCAGTACGCCGGATACGCTCCGGCACGGCGCACGACCGGTACCCCGGGATTGGCTGGGTGACCAGTTGGCGACCTTGTGGTCGTTGTTCATGGCATCGCGCTCGCAGGCCAATCCTGAGTTGCTGACGCTCTGGCTATCCGAGCACCTACGGCTACTGGCGGACCTGCCGCACGATATTGTCGCGATCGCTATCGATCGCGCCGTCCAATCAGCGTGACATGGGCTCATCCCGTTGATCGACGAGATGCGAACCACCGCTGAACCGCTTGTTGCGGAACGAGCGCGGCTGATCGAGCGGCCCATCTCGATAGTCGAAGGGGAGGCTTGACGGTTTATCACGTTGCCGCCGCCGCATGCCCCCCCGGTCTAGTCATTCTTCGGGTCCGCTCCGCGAGATGTCGAGATCGACGTCTTCGCCAGCGTTGCCGCCGCCAGCACCCGATCCGCTGCCGTGAACCTCACCGGTTTTGTTGTCGATGTAGGCTCGCTTTCCCGCTTCCGGCGGAATGTCGCGACCGTCGGCGGGTTCGTCGGCACCAGCATCGTGGGCACCGTCACGGTTCTGAAGGTGACGCTCGGCTGCATGGTTGCCGCTGTCGTACTCGTCGCCGGAATAACCTTCGCCTTTACCAAACCCGTCCGCAGTTCGATCCGCGTTTCCGGACTTGATGCCGACGTCGTCGACAGGTTCAGGCGCGTTCTTATCGGTCATGATGATCTCCTACGTTCGCTCCCCGTCAACGCACGAGGCGCCAAAAACCGCCAGCGGGGTGCGATTGCTCAAAACATTCTCGAACAGAAGCGGGCCGCGATGAGCGCAGTGGCAGAGCCACCCTCATCCATTAACGCGGGGCAACTGCTTCGGGCATGGCCCCGCGGCATGGTGTAAGTGGTCAAGATATTTCTCGTATTCTCGTGGTTTGCCGCATAGTCTTCGATCTTAGGATTTGAAGGGGCTACGGAACGTGAACCAGCCGATCGGGCCGATCATGCAGGAGCGTGGCTTCAGCGTTCAGCTTGGCAGCTTGCGCTTCGATGCATGGGACAGGAGAGTGGTTCGTCCTCCCACTGGGCAACTTCAGGGCTACGAGGCAAAGCCGCTGATCACCTGGCGCTTGGGAGCATCCGTGGCGGTCTGCATGCTGGTGGCGGTATCGATCGGCCTAGCGGCTCAGCATGCTAACGCCCGCTCCGCATACTCTGTCGTCGTGTCCGTGCCCGATCCCTTACCTAAGCGTAGCGTGGTCACTTTGGCCAAGCCTAAGGCTCAAGCTGCATCGGTAGCCAAGCATTCGCCAGCCGGTCTGACCGCACGTCCCGCGTTGCTGACAACGGCTGATCCGCCTGCGTCGTTTCCAGCGGTTGCCGCCACCGATCAGCCTCTCCCCCTGGTGAGCGTGACGACGGCAGTGCGGTTAGCGATGAAGACAGGCGACGCGCAAGAGTGGGGTGACCTATCAACCGGCGCGCGCGGCATCGTCGTTGTCGGCGCCGCCCAAAACATCGGCGAGAAATCGTGCCGCGATCTGTCAATTCTTACCCGCAAGGATGGTCAGCCTGAATCCGTCGAGCAAAAGCGGAATTGCGAGCCAGCAATCGCTGCATGAGCAGTCCGCAGCTAGCGTGATCGGCGAGCGGGGCTTCGCGATCGCGGACATCAATGCGGTAACGCAGGATGGAGCGTCTGCGCAGCATCTTAAGCGCATCGAGAGCGGCTCGCCGAGAACGAGACGAACGATTTCCTGCATCCGAATACGGCGGCTACAAAAAGTGGGCCGGAGCGATTACGCCTACCGTCCTTAGCCTGAAGGCGCAGTCTCTGGGAACAGTTGACCAATAAAGACGCTATTTTATAGCGTGGTTCTAAGCGCACTCGTCGCAAAGGCGGGACGTTGAGCACATCTCATCTGCGCATGGCGCTGCTCTGAAAAAGGCGAGTATCCAAGCAGTGACACCGTACATGCGGGAATTCTCCGACAGACGATTCATGGTTAACGTGCTGCACCGCAGCATGCAACATGCGTGAGCGTCAACTGGCTGTCAGTGTTTTACTATCCGGATTGACGTGACCCCCGTTTTTTCCTCCAGTTGGAGCTAGAGTCCGACCCCGGAAAGGGACGGACAGATGAAGCGGAAGCAGTTTTCGGAAGAGCAGATCATCGGCATCCTGAAGGAGG
>NZ_JAXOJR010000018.1:0-31736 GCF_036663855.1 Sphingomonas fucosidasi
GTTGTTCGGCTCCAGAAGCCTTTTGATCCGGACAAGATGACGGTGCGCGGACCCGTCTTCCCGACACGCCGTAAAGAACGATAGCTGGCCGATAGTTCGTCCGGACGAACTATCGGGTTCGATCGGGCCGCGTTGGCGTCTTAGGTATTTCGCGTGGCTTATCGGCCGTCCGCACTGGCTGCGGCGGTTGTGTCAGCCGTTGCGGCTCTGACATTGCTGGAGAAACCGGTTCTGCGCGGGTCACGGGCTTACCCTCCCGATCCCCTTCGCTATCGCGGACATTCCTTATTGCCTCTGCCATCTGCCGGGCTTGGTCGCGATCCCGTGTCATTGGATCAGGCATCGACGCGACGAACGCCCGCGTCTGCTCGGCCAGCTTTCGATCGGCGGGGTCGGAGCTGGCGTCCAGTTCGCTAGCGGCCTTCTCGTAAGACGCTCGCACCTCGGATTGCCGAACGATCGCGCTCACCTCCCACGGTCGCGCTTTAGCTGGCTTCTCCTGTGCCATCGCTACGGCCTCGGCTCGGCTCGATTGCAATACGCGGGGCAGCTCGGCCGTTCCGGCTTCCGCCCGAACGCGTATTTTGCGGATAGGTGTCCGCTCCATCTTTTGAATAACGCCCCGCGCTCGGCGCGGTGTTGCCTCGGCTTCGATACCGCGCGCTCGTAACTCGCGTGCGAAGCTCTCGCGCCATCCGACAAGATCGTCCTTCCTCGGATTGAACCTCTCCCCGCCTTCCCCTCGGGCCGCGACCGTTAGATGAACGTGCGGATGATCCGCGTCTGTGTGCAGCGCCATTGCGTAGGGAAAGCGCTCCAGCTCGGTGCGAGCGAACGCCCGCGCTGCTTGATACACCGTGTCCGGATCGGTGCCGGGCGGCATGGATAGAACCATCGAAATCGACGTAAGCGGTTCGCGGCGCTTGGTGGTCGCAGCTTCATCGTCGGCCCAATCCTGCGCTAGCTCGCGCAGGTCCTTCACGCTCTCCAGCTTTTCGCCGTCGCTCGTCTCAACCTCAAGTTTCCCGTGTCGGCCGATATACTCCAAGTGCGCGGCGGTATGCCCGCCACCACGTTGACGGCCGGAAACCTTGACCATGACCTCCGGGACGCGGTTCGTGATCCGCTGGAGCTTTGCCTTTGTCGCCGCAACGCTACCGCCCCCTCCCCCTCTGGAGCTTTTGCCAGCCGGTATGTTCAACCGGCCTTTCGAGCCTGTTGTTTTGCCTCCTGCTGGTGCGCGCCAGGTGGTGTCTAGAAACTCAATTTTCGGGCCGTCACTCATCCCCGGCTCTCCAATAGGATAGGTCGCCGTGCATCGCGTCACCGATCGCCTCGACTTGTTCGCTTACTGATTCCGCCATCGCGGCCAAGCGCGCAACCTCGCGGCTTACCTCCAAACGGCTATCCTCCATGTTCGCAGCATGGAACGCCTTCACAACTTGATTGACGTTTTTCGCGATCCCGCGAAGCTGAATGCGAATGTCGGTTAGCGTCTGCCGCTGGTCGACTACCGGGACCGGCGCACCGTTTAGCCGCGTCTGGATCAGTGCGACAATCCAGTCTGTTCGCGTCAACCCGCGCTCGTCGGCCATCGCCTCCAGCCGCTTCGCGTCACCCTCGTTCAACTTAATCTCAACGCGGTATCGACCACTTGACGGCTGAACCTCGGGAAGCGGTTTCGCCTGATTGCACGCGTCTCCGATGACGAGGCGCAACGCCTTCGATCGTCCACCATAACTCGCGGCGAGCTTATCAAACCGGGCGGCAACGTCGTCAGCCAATCGAACAATGAATGTAGCCATCGGCGGAATGTATTACAAAACCGGCTGTAAGCCTATCCTGCCATCATACCACAAGAGTTAAAATCGTTCGTCCGGACGAACTTTCGCTAACGACTGCTTTTGACCGCTCGTTTGTTCTTCCCCCTGCCCTCTCTCGGTCGAACGCCGGGCAAAGCCCGGCTCGCGCGAAAATGCCCCCGTGACGATCGAGCTCTTGCGCCGATCGTCACGGGGGCATTTTCGCGCCGCCCGGATCGTATTCCCCTGCCCTCTGTTGTCCTTCTGACGGCGCGGTTTTTCCCCCCTGTTTCCGCGCCGTCACTCACCCGTCCTAAAACGCGAACGCTGCCTGTCCTGTCTTTGCCTCAACGTAGGTGACGGCATTCCCGGCGCTGTACCTGTCGCGTCCCTTCACGGACCATTGAAGGAATCCGGCGCGGTCGTACTCAAACCATCCGTCTTCGATTCCGAAAATCATCGCCCACGCCTGATCCTCAAGGCTGCTGGCTTTCCCGTTGATCGGCCAACGCTCGCCGCCTTTCTTGCCCTCTGAATTGCAAGCTGACGGTTTCCCGAGTTCCCGAATGATAGAAGCGCGATAGGCCGGTTCGGTAGCTCCAAGCTCGTCCATGATCTGCCGCGCCTCCAACGTGGAAAGGTGGCCGTGGCGCTTCCCCCCTTCGCTATGGTCTGAATATCGCAAACCAAAATCCACCGCGTTGAAGATGCTGCGGGTGGTGGTGAAGTCGGACGTATCGAGCCACGCGCGCCACTGGCCCGCCGTCACGAGGTCGACCGCGTGAAACCAACCGAAACTTTCGCAAGTGCTGTAGCCGTTTTCGTTGGGTGCGCCGTTCGGGTCCAGCTTGAACCCTAGCGCGGCCTCGACGTGCTGCACGAAGGGATGCCCGGCTAGATCAGGGTGACGAAGGCCGATCGTGCGGGGCCGGTCGCCTCGCGCCTTGCATACCTCGATCGGGAACCGGAACAGGCGGGAAGGAAGATCCCAAGGGGAAGGCAGGGGGAAGCCGCTTGGCACGGTCAAACCGCCATTAAGGTCCAGAATGAAATCGTTCTCCGCAAGTCCTGCGGTGATGATCTGTTCGCCTAGCGCGTCGCGGGTCTTGGTGGTGGTCATATCGGCATCCTCGGAAAGAGGGGCCGGGGCGTTGCCCGGCCCGCAATGGATCAGAGGGTTTTCCAAGGTTCGTCCGAACGGACGGGCCGATATCGTAATTCGGTGCAGCCGTAGGCTTCGGCCCAATCGAGCGGAGCGAAAGCGAGGTCCGCGCCGTGGTTGATGCAACGGGTGCGACCCTCAAAATAGACCTCGCCGTCATCGTCCAAAAGCTCGAACTCGGTAGGCATAGTTGCCAATGCGTCGGCAACCTTGCTCTCGTTCTGGTAGCGCCGCGTTTCGTCGTCGAACTGGCCGAAGTTGACTGCGTTACCGTCGTCGATTTTGTCGGTGATGATGATCCAGCGCATTTTGCGATCCCTTCATTGGCTGGCGGGAACACCCCGCAAACTCCTTCATCGTGGAATCTAACGGGGAGAGGGGGGCAGCGAGAATCTAGGGGAGTGGTGCGGGCGCAGGGAGCTTTAGCGACTGAGCCTCGGTCCCCTAGATTGTCGTTGCGGGGGAGAGGGCGCGTGCGTCCTTTCCCCCCTTTCTACAAACTACGCGCCGGCTTTCGCCGGCACTTTTTGCGGCGCTCTTCTGCGCCGCCTCTTCGTCAGTGATTGGAACCCGTAAGGGCCAAGACCCCGCTTGGGGGCTTGGGGAGCGAAGCGACTGAATGAACGGTGCCGCGAAGCGGCAGACGCCATCACCCTGCCTTTATGAACCGAACCCCAAAAGGCTAACGTCGCTTGGATCAACCGACTCTTCCGCTCCATCATCCTCAAACACGACGCGAACAACTGGAGGCATGATAAGCCTTGCTGCTCGCCCATTCACCATCACAGGAAGGCTCGGCGTGCTGCTGTCGATCGCGTCGAACTTTTCCGAAGTGGACCGCGCGGGTTTTCCTTCACCCTTTGGCGCTGTCGGGGTCGCGTCCTTCGCAACGGTCTTCGGTGCTGGCGCGGATAGGTTTTCCGAGTCTTTTCCTGTCGCGGCCGGGGGTGCTTTCGCTGTCGTTCCGGTCACGGCTGGCTCGGAAGTTCGTCCGGACGAACTTTTGTCGTCCGGTTCCAGCGGTAGGGGCGGCTCATCGCCATTTGCTGTCTTTGCTGCTGGAGCCGGTGCCGGGCGCTTATTTACCGCGTCCGCTCCGCGTACAAGCTCACGCGCGGCAGCTCGCCGGATTCCCGTTCCGTCACTGTCGGCAACGAACGCCTCGACCTTTGCCGGGTCTGCCTTCCAACCTTGATAAAGCTCATAAAGCGTTCGGATCGCTGTCGTGTCGGCCAGGGCGCGAAGGAATGGCGGCATTTCCTGCAACGCGGAATACTCCGCAATTACAGATTTCGGTCGTCCTAGCTTCTTCGCTATGTCCACTGCCTTATCGCCTCGGGCTAACGCCGCTCCGATCGCCTCGGCCATTTCGGCGGTCGTCAGCGCCGCGCGCTGATCATTCTCAATGACCTGATCGAACAAATCATCTTCGGACACGTCGGCGGTCGTCACGATCGCGCGGATTTCGGTCAGCCCCGCTATCCGGGCGGCGCGAAAGCGCCGATCGCCATAGCGGACCATGAACGACGTTCCGCCCTCTAGCGGGCGAACGGTGATCGGTTGGAGAATCCCGCGCTCTTTGATCGACTGCGCCATTTCCTCAAGCTGCGTCTGATCGAAAATCTTGCGAGGATTGTTTGGGTCGCTCGTGATTCGATCGAGCGGGATCATCTGAATAGCAACCGCGCTCGCGTTGGAATTGAGCGTAAATGCCACGTCGCCAAGTAGGCTTCCAAATTTGGACATTACTTAGCCTCCGTTGTGTCGGGCTGCTTAGGCGTGACGCGCTCGTAAACCGTCGCAAGTATCTTACGAATTTCTGCGCCCGCTACTTTTGCACCGGAAGTTTTGATTGTCCAAACCGGAACGGCATCGGACATTGCCTGTTCGTAGCCGTCACGGTTTGTTATCACGCCCGGAAACAACATATCAGAGCCTAGCGCATTTATAAGGGTCTGGAGGTTGTCACGCTCACGGTTCGAATGGCTGTTAAACCGCGAAGCGAGCAAACCAAGAAAGTTAACTGGTTTGCCGTTTCTACCCTTGTCTTGAACATTTTTCATAGACTGCAATAGTTTGCCGACGCCGCTTATAGCGAAGTCCTTCAATTCGATCGGTGCAATTACATGATCGCACACGGCCATTGCAGAGAAATTTCGCCAGCCCCAGGCGGGCGGGGTGTCGACCACACAAAAATCAAACGCGCCCGCGATCTTCGCAAACTGCGGAATCATCGCATCTGCGCCCGCCGCCTCGATGGTGTCTAGGCGTCCGTCGCTGGCTAAGACGGTGATGCCCGGTTCAGCAGTTAAAGGATCTAGCTTGCCCGTCTCGAATAGGTCGGCTGCATAGCCGCCTTTTCGTTCAACCTGTAAAACGGTGCTGGAGTTGGCTTGGCCGTCTAGGTCGATGAACAGGACGCTCGCCTTTAGCTCGGCCAGAAACCAAGCGAGGTGGACGGAAAACAACGTCTTTCCAACGCCGCCCTTCTGATTGTTGATTACGATCGTCTGCATGGCTCAAGCCTCCACCGGCTATGCCGGGATCAATTGTGGTCCGGACCCTTCCGGAGATTGCGGTCATAAAGTTCTTGGGCCGATCGATCGTAACGGTAGGGGCCATCCCCTCCGCGTCCTGCTCCGCGATTGCGCCCGAAGGGCGTCGATCTGCGAACGAACAGTCCCCAAAGGATCAGCCCTGCAATGAAAAGGTAGCCGATCGCTTCGCCAATACCGCGAATGCCGTCCCACACTTCTTGCATTACCGTTCCTCCGTTACTCGGCCGGGGGTGCTTACGTCATCCGATAACGCCACCCTAGCACGATATCGTTAAATCGCCTATGATTGCTCCTGCCATCGTCAAACGCGATCGGTGTAGGAGCATTATGGACGATCAAGCAAAGCCGCGCGGTCGGCCTTCTCGTGGCGCGATGGGGTCGGTTTACGCCCGTCTTGCGGCCGATAAGCACGAACTGTTGCAGCGTATCCGCGAAGAAAAGGGCTGGTCGCTTGTGACGGCGATCGAGCGCGCTGTTGACGCGCTGGCGAAGCAAGAGGGCTATACCGAACATAAAGACTAGTGTGCTGTCGGGTTGATCGGCGGTTGGCCGATCAACGTGTTTAGAAGGCGGTCCATTGTCGACTTGCCAGCCGCGAGCGGCCGGGCAGGGGCCTTGAGTTGGTCGACCATAAGCGTTCGCGCCAGGTCGGCCGGGATCTCCGGAACGTGACGCTTCGCGATCGTCACCAATACGCCGGGATGACTGACCTCGGCATAGGACGCACCTAACCAAATCAAAGGCGGCTCGTCTTCGGAACCGTCCTGCAGGGCGTCCGTCCAAACGGTCAGAAAGAACGAGGCAAGCGGCGCGTCCCATCCGATCGCGAGGCGTGCGCCGTTCCCCTCAAAATCGTACCGGCTCATATTTGCTGTTCCTCGGTCCGCGTCACGATCCGCGAAATCGTGGCTTGGCTCACGTTGAAGGATCGCGCGACGTTGCGTTGTGTCTCGCCGCTGGCGACGCGTGCAGACGCCTCGCGTATCTGGTGGGGTGTCAGTGTCGGCTTGCGACCAAACTTGATCCCTGCCGCCTTCGCCTGAACCCGTCCCGCCGTCGTCCGTGCGATGATCCGGCCTCGCTCCCATTTGGCTGCGATCCCGAGAACGGCAATCACTACTTCGGCCAGCTCCGACGACGTATCTACCAACGGCTCCGCGATCGATCGGAAACCGGCTTCCGATAGTTTGACCTCGTGAAGGATATTCAACAGGTCGCGCGTGTCGCGTGCCAGCCTGTCGATCGCCGTCACCACCAGCACGTCGCCCGGTTCTAGGGACTTCAACGCTTGCCGTAATTTTGGGCGATCGGCGTTGGCGCCGGCGCTGCGCGTCTCGCGAATAATCTTCTGACAACCAGCGGCGCGAAGCGCCTCCGCTTGCTGGGTCAAATCCTGTCCCCCTGTCGAGACGCGCGCATAGCCCAAAATCATGGCCCTCTTTTGTATCAGAAATATGCATAGCGAAAGGCCGCGGAAAACAGCCATTTTTGAAATGATGCAAAATTGTTGATTTCTGCATCGCGAAGCGATGCGCGCGATTATCGGCCTTCCCGATAATCGCGCCGCGCCATACGGGAACGGTCATCGTGCAAACCTCCGGTTTCGGATGCCAGCAGCGCGGCGCAGCTCGTGCGCGACGCATACGCGGCAAGGCGGATACGTGTCGGCGTCCAGCCAGTTGACGAAGGAAAGGGCGGCGCGGGCTGGGGCCAGGTGACGCCAGCGGGTTTGTGCAACGGTCGTCATGGGTCTGTCTCCGTGACGGCACGACGCGACCCTGTTAGGGGGCGCGCGTCGGCTTAGGGGTCTGTCTCCGATTGTCGGCAAAACCGGGGGGGCGGCGCTGCAATGCCGTCCCCCCACCTTTGTTAGGCTGCGGCCTTTAGGCGCTGCATCCCCTCGGCCAGTGTCCACATGGCCCGATTGAGGCTGACATTCTGGTCAATGCCGTTGATCGGGCGCGACTTGCTGCGGCGAATGCGGCCCTCGTCGGTGCGCTTCATCCCGTGCACGCCGCCACGAATGACGTTCTCCTGAATGACGTTAAACGTGCTCCAGACACTGCCGCCCGCATCGGCCGAACGGCGCGGCTGAATGATCTGGTCGGGACGGATGGGGCTTTCGTCGTCGCCGTAGCGGGCGATCAATGCCGCCTCACCGAAAACGCGCTGCTCGGCCTCGCTAAGGCGCGTTCCCTTCATTTCGGCCGTGGCGTCGATGATGCGCGGGAAGTCCTTGGCGATGGTGTAAGCGCCTTCGATGATCTGATCCTGAATGTTACCCTTGTGGGGAACACGGACCTCCTGAAACTGATCGCCGCAAATCATGCCGTTGGTGCAGACGAACCGGAGCATACCGGCGAACATCTGGTAAGCGCTGGTGCCGTCATGGCTGTTGACGATGATGACCTCTGCGGCCTCGGCGTTGCCGATATCGTCGGGACGGCGAAGGCGAAGCATGTGCTTCGTATGCGCCATGCGGCCCAGGTCGCGGGGCTTCGACTGCGCCGCGAAAAACGGTGCCCAACCCTCTTTGCGAAGGCCGTCGACCAGCTCGATCGTCGGGACATAAACGTAACGCTGCGAACGGCTGTCGTGCGCTTCTTCCGCGAAGATCGAGGGGACGAGAGCGCGGAGCGTGTCATTGTCGAGTGCTTCCGTGCCGCGAATCTGGCGGGCGTTGCGAGCGAAGCGGGTTGCGAGGGTGGCGTTCATGGGTCTGTCTCCGGTTGGTGATCGCCGCTGCAAATCGGCGGGAAGGCCGTCCTTCCACTCACGATATTAAACGATATCGTTTGCTATGCAATAAGTATTTCGCATATTGCCTAATATTTTACGATATTGTATTGTTTTGGGGAGGTTAGGAGGCTTTCTAAATGCTGCTCACGCCCGAAATCGCCACGCTCTTCCCGTCGCCGGGGAAGTGGGACAAACGCTATAGCTGGTCCCTTTTCGAGGTAGGACCACAGCCGGGCGGCTGCTTGATCGCCCTCGGCACACTGGAGGAAGAGGGCGGCAAAAATCGACGCCTAGACGTGCTGGTTTTGGACCTGACGCACCGCGAATGGCATTACCGCCAGGTCATGATCGGGGAGGCTCGCCGTTCCTATTCCGGGGTAAAAATCACGACGGGCGACGTGATAGTTCGGCACGATCAATTACGAGGGCGCGGTATCGGAACGCTCGTTTTCAACGTCGTCACCGCTTGGGCTCAACGGACCTTTGCCGGTCAAACTGTCGTTCCGATCACTCTACTATCGCCGGGGAATGCTGCGGCCTTCGATCAGCTCGCGCGCTTCTATGGTCGATTTGGTTTCGCGTGGGATCGCCCAGCCGATGGCTGGAACCGCAATTTTCCGTCTAAGCCGATGACGGTCGACGCTCTCAAGCAATATCCGGAGGAGCTGTTGGCAGACGTGCGCCGCGTCGACCTGACGGCCGGTTTAACCGCGATGATTGATCGGATGCTAGAAGCCGACGACGATCGCCGGATGGTGGCCGTCCTGCGCGATCAGCTCAACGATCGGCGCGACCGTTGGCGGACTATCGGCTATCGTTTGAACTTGTTCGGGTATGCCGTCGCGGCGGTCTTAGGCCTCGGCGCGGCTCGGGCGTTAGCCTTACTCTAGTGACGCCATCGTTCCGGCCATCGTTCCGGCCATCGTTCCGGTCATCGTTCCGGTCATCGTTCCGGCCATCGTTTCGGCCATCGTTTCGGTCATCGTTTCGGTCATCGTTTCGGTTATCGTTTCGGTTATCGTTTCGCGTTAGTTGTTGACGGAGCGGTCAACACTCACCATTATCCGCTTTGCAGTACCGGAATGGATATAAACGCCTTCCCAAACGATAATAGGCCCTGACCTTTGCCGAGGTTGGGGCCTCATTCGTTCAGGGGCACGAGCCGAAGCTCGTACCCCATCCCGCCGCTACTTAGAGCGAGCTACTTCGACGATTTTGAGCACCAAAGTAGCAAAGGCGATCATCAGCATTGCCGTGCTAATGATCAGAAGTGCAGTACCATTCAGAATATAAATCACCTCCTTTTTGGGCAGATTTCGCAATTACCGATAGGCAATCACGAGCGCCAAAACTGATATGTGCGGCTAATACTTAGAGCGCAACCGGGAACGGGTGCACCACGAACAACCGCACAGGCGCTTGTATGCCGGAATCCCCGCACTATGCCTAGTAGGGCGGGCACGGGTTCCCCTTCGTATAGTAGCTAGCAGTGGTTAAACTACAATCGGGGGCAGCTACACGAGTGCCAACGCCGCTATAGCGGTCAGCGCCTGCCTCGCGGAAAGTTCGTCCAGACGAACTTTCCTGCGCCCTAACGGGGCGTTGTGTAACGCCAGCCCTTGAGTCACAAGCCTTGCAACGGGTGCGGGAGTCATAATGTCTTTTTTGAACAGATTTAGAAGTCCGGAAAGAATAGCGGAAATCGCCGCACAGAAGAAAGCCGAATTAGAAAAGATTCGGGCTGATATGTCGCTGGCCGATTGGAAATACATTGAGCAAACGGACGAGCTTACGGGCAAAAAATTCCTTATTGGTAGGCTGAGCAGTAAGAATAAGGTTAGCTTGTCGCCCCCGTACAACGGCGGAAGTACCCTTATCATATCCGTCTCAAGGCATCCCCGCGTCGTAACTTTCCAGATAGATAAGGGGCAGTTTATCTATAAGATTGAGACAGCCTTGAACGGTCCTAGATTTTTCACTGAGATAAGTTGCCGGTTAGATGACGGTCCGGTTTTTACCCTTAAAGGCATACAGCCCAAATCTCATTCACACACTGAATTCACGCTAGAAAATCCGGCAGCGTTTACGATGGGAATACGGAAAAAGAGCTCTTTGAAGGTCGAAGCTCTCTTGTACCAAGACGGTCCAAAGGTATTCAACTTCAATCCTAATGCCATGTCTAATGCGCTTTACTGACCAATAAGCGTAGTAGGGGTCACGACACGAAAGTGAGTTTTGCGTACGCTAGGAGCGAACAGAACGTGTCCGCAAACCCGTTATCCGCCGATATTGTCCGGCAACCCGTCAAAACCGTGCGCTGTTGGACACTATGACGCTGACTGGCATACCAGCGTTTGACGGCCATCGGGAGCAACGGCACCAAACCCTGCCGTACTGTAACCGGCCAGGCGTCTTGGAACCGGCCATCTGACGTGCCGAGATTCTCCCGTTTTCCCATCGAAACCGGCAATTTCGAGAATATTAAATCGGGAACAGATTTTGGGAAAGCGAAACCCACAGGCGTCCGTCAGCGTGATTGGCGGTGCCGGCTTCCCGCTCCACGTTCCTTTGCGGGAAAGGTCGTGTTTGGCCGAGGGGCAGGCTAAGCATGAACAATGCCCCGCTTCGATGATGCAAATAGTGGACCGCCGTTGATCCTCACGAAGCATGACGCCGGCGACGTTGCTGACCTATATGCACGTTGCGCCGACTATTTCACGTTGCAGGATGGTGAAGCAGCGACGCTAGCGGATGCGATCGAACTGTTCTGCGATGTTCCAGAGGAAAAGAGCCCGGCCGATCAGACGATTCTCGGCTGGCGGGGTGAAAACGGACTGATAGCCGTGACGGCCATTTTGCGTGATTATCCAAGCGATGGTGTCTGGTATCTCGGTTTTATGATCGTTGATGCAGCCGCCAGAGGGCGAGGCATTGGCCGATCGATCCACGACACCATCGAGCAATGGGCGGTCGATCGCGGAGCGCAGGAAATACGACTTGCTGTTCTTGAGGTAAATGAGGCGGCTGAGAGGTTCTGGCGGTCGTTGGGATATAGAGAGCTTCGGCGGGTGGGTCCCGACACATTCAAGTTGCGGAGCCATCATCGCGTAGAACTATGCCGGCCTTTAAGCGGTCGCAGAACGGCGGGTGTATAATGGATATGGACCGGGAAGAGGCATGTTCAGCCATATCAGTGCCGGCGAGCCTGTCTGCGATCTTGATTGGGTATGAATGGGCGCGCGATAACGTCGGAGAATCAGGCGGTGCGTTTACCGGCTGCATGGCAAAACCGGCGCGCCTAACCTGTTTCTAAAGCATGGTCGAAGCTCCATCGCTGACGACGTAACCGACGAAATGGTCAGATTGCGTTGGTTGGCGGGACATATCCCCGTCCCGGCCGTCGAAGGTTTCGTCGGCACGCAAGGCGAGGCTTGGTTGCTGATGACGGCGGTGCCCGGTCAGACCGCATACCAGCTCCTAGAGGCGCATCCTGATACCCGCATCGGGATCGTTGATGCGCTGGCGAAGTTCCTGCGGCGTCTTCACGCGATCCCGGTCAACGAATGTCCTTTCAACAGCGATCATGCTTATCGCCTTGTACGGGCACGGGAACGCATCGACGCGGGTTTGGTCGAGGAAGATGATTTCGACGAGGAACGCGAAGGTTGTACGGCGGAACAGGTGTGGGAAGCGATACAGTGCTTGCTGCCGATGCCGTCCGATCCCGTTGTCACGCATGGCGACTTCTCGCTCGACAACATCCTGATGCTTAATGGTGATGTGGTCGGCTGCATCGATACCGGAAGGGTTGGCATCGCTGACCGCTATCAGGACGTGGCCATATTATGGAACAGCCTCGGGGAGTTCGATGCATCTCTGCAAGACCGGTTTCTTGAGCAGTACGGCATCGCAGATGCCGACGAACGCAAGCTTCAGTTCCACCTTCTACTGGACGAAATGTTCTGACGCCGACGCCTCCACCGGGTCGCGTAGCACCTTTCCCAATCCAGCATCCCTCGCGAGAATGCGGGATCGTACCAGAACGCCCAAATGCCGGACGCTCGGGTTGCAAAATACGGCTCCCGAAAGCGGTCATCCGTTCAGCGCGATCTTTTCGGTCCGGTCACCCCTGATGCAAAAGTCAGGCGGGATAATCTTGTTTACGGTGGGCAAGGGGTTAGTTTGGGACGATGGAATAAAAATTGCCATATGGCACTCCTTTCCCGGCAACGCCGACCACTCTGAAACGCGTGACGTTTAGATTTATCATGATATTCTAGGGGTAGGTAATGAGAAATATCAGACTATGTTCAGATTTTCTCGTAGTGGAGATGGTTCGCCGTGGTTTTTATACTATTCTAGATGATAGCGAGCCGCTCTTTTTCTATAAATGTGACAATGGGTTTTATAGATTTATTCAGGTTGAATTCTTGTCTCGTCGTGAAGGAATCCGGGTTGGGGGGTCACTCGGCATCGCCCTCAATCCTTTGGCAACCTGTGAAGAGAATCAAGCGAGGCGCACGCTTGATTCTCGAAATGGCCTATCAATTTCGGTTAGAGTCGAGAATTTCCCTGATGTTATGGTCGCAATGGTCTTCAAGGAAGTTACCACAGCCGCAGCCGCCATGGTGGCCGATCATATATCCGCCCTAATAGAAAAAGAAGTTCCTGCAGATAGGGTGGACGCAAAAGCAAAAATGGAAAGTAACATTGGATGGCTGTCTGCCATTAAAAGAAGCAAAATTCATCCCGGGAATGAAAACTGGCATATTGGAGATAAGTTATTTGACGCAATCAGATAGTTCGCCGCCTAAGAGCCCCTAACTATCACGTCGTGCCGTTCCGGCGGTTCCGAGCCGACCGGATTACCCGAAAGCCGACGGACCGCTATCGAGCAGGAAAGCTGCCGGACGGCTCCCGCCCAATAGCGGACATGGCTCGCGTCGCGTAGAAGGGCATCATGACCGCCGAACTGACATTGCGTTACGAGTTTAGTTCTGATCCCGACGACGACTTCGGTTGGCTAGCGGTATCAGTCCAGACGGATGCGTTCACCGGTCGTGGTGGGTTCTGGGTGCAATGGCAAAACGTCAAAGAGATGGCTCCGAAGCTGGATGCCTATCCGTTTTCGCCCGCGAACCCATTCGTCGAGGAATGGGGGCAGTGCAACGGCGACGGCTCTAATTATGAAGTCATCATCGGCATTTCGATTTTGCCCGCGAACAAAACCGGCGACCTTGATGTGATCGTTCGCATAGCGGATCATCACGATACGCGACGGCAATGTCAGGCTGTGTTCCGAACAAATTATTCCAACACGGCGAACTTCGCCGTCGAACTAAAGGCATTGATGGATCGGCAGCGAGCCGAAGCAGTGCTGCTGGGACGGAACGTCGGCTAACCATCAATCCGGGTCGTTTAGGTGTCGTCTCCGAGAAGATCGGGTTCTAGTTCCATAGTCGAGCCTTTAAGGCGTGTCCTCGCACAGGCCGAGTGGGCATAGACTGCCTGCCACGGGTCATCGTCGTTGTTTGATCCCGCGTCCCAGCGCCAGAGGTTCTCGACCACAATCATCACGGCGTGGGCATCGGCAGTCCGGTCGATGCCTACCCCGCAAAACCAACATTGATACTCTTTCATGCGGGGATGATGGCCCGTTGTTGGCTCCACAGCAATGTCGCTTCCCTTCCCCATTTAGGGTATTCCGCTTCCGCCCAGATTTGGACGTTCGTGGCAATCACTGCGCTTCCCGATTGCGGACATTCGATCGGGGCGGCATGATCGGGACGTGTCAAGCCTCGTATCCGTATTGGGCCTTCTGTTTCTCCTGTCCGCACCCGTCACCGTTACAGCAAAGCTGCAGACCGGAAGCACCTCAGCGTTGGTCATAAGTCTGCCCGGCGTGCCTGACCCGCGTGAACAAGATCAGTACGCTGGGCGGCTATTCCGGGGAACGTGGCGTTGGGTCGATCAGAAGGGCCGACCGGCAGCCGTCGATCCTGTCCGAGCTTTGACCGAGGCGGCGTTGAGTTGCGGGCTGCGACGTTTTCAGTGGCGCGGCTTGAACTACGATCACGGCAACGAGATGCTTATTGCAAGTGACCAAGCTGACCAACGCACGCTCACCTGTATCGCGGGCAAGGTGTCCTTTGACTTCTATGTACGGTTCGAGCGCATCAAGGTCCGCTAACCCGCCTTGATGTCCGAAAGCCGCCGTTCCGCTAACCTGCCCAACCCAGACATTCCCGAAATTCGATCCTTTTCGAGAAAGGCAGCAGCCGCGCACGATGACAACTGTCGAACATTCCTCCTCGAAAGCGGTCGGATCGCTTTTCACCAGGTGTTGCCGTTCGCTGTCCGTTCGCTCCTAGCGTACGCAAAACTCACTTTCGTGTCGTGACCCCTAGTAGCCGCTTAAATCACTCTGGCGGCGCTACGTCTCGTTGATCTAGCGAGCGTCCGGCTGCGGAAGTCTGACCGTCGAGGTAGATTTCCCATAGGATGAGTCCGGTCGCGTCCGTGACTGAAACGCTCCAGGGCCGCGAACCCCAAAACACTTCGGGTGCGTCCTGCATCATCTGGCCGCAAGTCTTGATCGCCTCCCGTCGTGCGTGGCTGTAGCTCCCGCATTCGTGACCCTCGGTGTCCGTGGTTCGAACGTCCGTCTCGGTGTGGAAATAGAAACGTGGCATTGTTGCTCCGATCCGATCCGATCGGCGCGACCGACTCGGACAGAACCAAAAACGCTAATGTTCGATCCTGCCTTGCTGACGCACGTTTGCACGGTTTCAGCATGACGAACGGCTCTAAATGGGAGCCGACAAAGCCGCTTGCTCCATCGTGGAGCATCGTGGCGGCGTAGCCGACACTCCCGCGCTATCCATGCGGATACAGCTCTAGATCCTTTCCGATGGCTTCCACGGCTCTCGCTATCAGGCGTAAGCGCGTTGGCCGACTAGGCCAACTCCACCTGAACTATGATTAAATGAATCTACTAGCGGTTGCGTCTGTAATTGAGACTCGCTGTCTCTCCGATCGATAGCCGCCCCGAATTTTTCCAGCATCTTCCCCATCTGCCCGCCAACGGTGGCTTTCGCAAAGTCGCGGCAGGAAAGGGTGGCTAGCATGGCCTTCGTCTCGGCCGCGCTGTCCGCATGGTGCTGCTCATGATCGATCGGCACTGGCGCTGGTTGCATCCAGCGCGGGAGATAGGCCAGGACGTGCGCCGGCAGCATCGTGCGATAGGCGTTCGACGTTTGCTTGTACCGCGGCCCTACCCCCTCAACGTCGACACGCTTGAAACGACGCTGGCGAGCAATGAAGCCGACCGCTTCTAGAATACCCAAGGCCCGCGCGACCGTTGCCCGGCTAAGGCCGGTCTTTTCCATCAGCCATTCATAGGTCGGGAAAACTCGTCCGGCATTGAGCCGCGCCAATTCCAGCATCCGCTCAAATATCAGAATCACGTTCCCGTTGAGCGATAGGATAGCGCGCTCGATCCGCGACGGCGTTCGCGCCTCGCGGCCGATCGTCGACCGGATTGCCGATCGATGAGCGCAAAGGGTCTTTGCCGCCTTCAACGTCTTGTCGGTTTCACCCTTCGCAGGGACTGCGAAAAACAAATCCTCAAACGTACCTTCCTCAATGCTGTCACGCAGCACGGGGGCGCCTGTCCTGTGCGCTGCACCTGACGGCTTGGGCTTTCGCGCAGACCGCCATCCGCCGATCGCGCTCCGCGCGATCTCGCCAATCGATAATGCTTCCATCGTCCATCCCCTTGATAGGGCTGGGACCGGGCAAAGGGATAGCGTGGCGCAAAACGCGCATCCTTGAACCTAAGTTCGTTCCGGGCTATATGGAGGGAAGTGAACGACACTCCGGTTCGACGTTTGGCGACGTCGCTCCAATAACCCTTGGGATGCCCGGCCTTGTGCCGGGCTTTCCTTTATGTGGTCACAGCCCAAGCTCCTGCTTAAAACTCGGATTGCCAAGCGCGGTGCGTAGCACCAGCTCGATCGCTTCGGCGCGTCGGCTCAAGTGGTTGGCCTCTCGCACTTCATCGATTGCGGTTAGCGCCTCGTCGGTGACGAGTAGGCGCGTAAGCTCGTGGCGTGGGTCCAGAAGACCTGTGATCGCGATCTGCAAGGCTTCCGCCCGACTCCGCACGCCTTCCTTGTGTCGTACCTCGTCCAAGCGCTCTACGAGTGCCTTGGGGACGAACACGTTCAGAGCCACAAGACCCTTTTCCGATGCGCTGGCACGATGTTTTGCAACATTGGTGCGGACGCGCTTACGCTTTTCCTGTGCCTGTTCCTCGCGTACCGAGGGCGGGACAGGGTCTAGCGTGAAGGGTTCGGACGACTCCATGAATCCAGGTGCTAGGGCAAACCCTCACGGCTTGCAAATTACTAGTAATTTTTGGCGGTTGATAGCTGTCACGAACGCTCGCACGCGCCCGGCGAACCCCGTAATTGGCCCTATGGCTTGGGAGAAGAAGACAGAGCTAGTCCGTGTTCATCTGACGCCTTCCGATATGAAGGCTGTTACGGACTGGCAAACGCAAAAGCGAATAGGATCGCGTGCTGAAGCTGCTCGCCAGCTCATATTTAAGGGGCTGTTATCCGAAGGCGCATTGCCGGATATTGACGAATGATCCTAGTTTGCGTTGAATCTGGTGAGTGAAAATCATCCCGTAATTCGGGAACGCCAACTAACATCAATGCGCCCTACCGGCGGTCAGATCACCTGCGTTCGCTTGCTTGAAGAGTTGGACGGGCGGTGGACCACGTTCGTAACTGTCTCATGGCGCGATGAAGAGTGGTCTATCGTTTACGACTATCTTGGCAAAGCTCCACGTAGATACAAATCCGTGTCGTTGGCCATCATTCACATCCGTGACGATTATGATTATTTCGGACGCGTAATAGTTGATACAATGCGTCGTGCAAATACCCCCAATAGACCTGAACGTCGAAGTGATAAGTTCTGATCCGAAATGGATCTAATATTATGCTAAGTGACTGATATCTGCTGATAAACAACGATAATGTCGCGTTAACCCCTTAAAATGTCGCAATATTACAAACGAGCGCTCGCGTAGCGAATCGTGAAATGCTAGTCATGTGTCGTTCACCGTAATGGAGTTCGACCCAATGACGATGTTGCCGCGAATCCGCACTAGCGCCCGCCGACTGTCGTATCTATGTAACTTTACGACAGTAAGCGCATTTGCCGCTGTCGGCGTCGGGATGGTCCCGGCTCCAGCTCTCGCAAGCGACGATTGGGGATGCCAAGTGCTGCTGTGCGTATCCAATCCGGGCGGTGCCACGCAGTACCCGGCTTGTGTGCCGCCCATTACCAAGCTGTGGAAGCATCTGTCCCTCGGCGGTGCCTTCCCGACGTGTACGGGTGGGGGCGTCTCCAAAACCAAGGTGAACAACCTCAAAGACCCGGCTCGCCGCTCGGTCACGATGACCTACGATGATGGTCGCCGTTCGACGCTCTCGCTGGCTGGGATAGAAGGGAACGGCGCTCCATGATCTTTACGATCGCCGCTGCTGCTGATCTGGCCCGTCAATGCGCGCCAGGTGTGGCGGTTGAAACGATGCTATCGGTGATCCACACGGAAAGCCGGTTCAATTCGCTGGCGATCGGCGTCAATCGCGGTGGTCGGTCCAAGCCGAAACCACGCAGCTACGCCGAAGCCGTGAATACGGCGTATGCCCTTATCCGCGCCGGATATAATATCGACCTTGGGCTGGGTCAGATTAACAGCGCGAACCTTCGCCGGTTGAACCTGTCGATCGAAGACGCCTTTGATCCATGCCGCAGTCTGACCGCAGCCGCTACGGTGCTGACCGCGAATTATCTCCGCGTCCTGCCACGCTCGCAATCGACGCAGCACGCGCTCGCTACTGCGCTGTCGATGTATAACACCGGCAGGGAATGGCGCGGCTTCGTCGTCAGTGCTGCCGAGCTGGCGGCGCTTACGGATCAGTCGCGTCATTCCGTCATTCTTGCCGAGGAACGCAAACGAGTGCGTCATCACGAACTCGAAATCCGCGTTGAGCAGGGAATCAAGCATCCCCGGCCGGGTGCGTGACGGATATTCGCGAATGCCGAAAAGGCCGAGAAAGCGGCTACGATCATGCGCGCGAATTTCGACGGCTTCGCGCCCGAAGATCAGGCGTTCGCCATAGAGCGCCGAACCTAGATGACCACGCACCAGCGGAATCCGCCGATATGCGCCCATCATAATCAGTTCCAGAACCTCCAGCGGTTCGGAAAACAGCAGATCGTCAAACTCATACAGGCCGAGGCGTTTCGGAGAGAGCCGCCCGAGCAGCTTTGCCGTCTCGCTGGCGCGTTCGTTAAACCGCTGTAGGTCTTCCTCGTCGACCTTTGCCAGCGCATCAACGCGAGCCTGTTTCGACACCAGATTTTTGAACGCCACCGCGAGCTTGTCAGCAGCGCCGACAGCCGGGCGCATGACGATCGACAGGTAGAGTTCGTTGACGAACATGCGTTCCGACGTGACCCGGCCGCGATACGTCTCGTTGAGGTCGCGGGCGAACTCCGATCGGAATGCGCCATCCGGATAAGTGTCGGTGCGGCGGCGAACGGTATGCGTCCACCATGCAACGCGTTCGTCCGCGCTATTGCGGAGAATGCTGTTTAGATTTTCGTGCCACGAATTGAGGTCCGAGCGATCGGCCGTCTCAAATGCCATGCCGTCGAGACGAAACATCGTCAGGAGCGAGCCGTCATCGAGCGCAATTACATGATCGTCGATATGGCGTGAGTAAGGGAGAAAGCGCTTAGGTTCCTGTTCGCGCTTGGCGATGTTCCAAGGCGTCTGGAGCTTTTCAGCGACGGTCGGTTTATTCACCTGCAAAACCCTTGCGCTTGAGAGCCTTCACAGGGAGCGGCGAGTAAGAGCTACCGCCCCACCACGCGCGGTCCCGGTTTTTCCACTTCGTTTGAACGCCGAGGTTCAGGAGCCGAAAGGCGTTGGGATCGTGACGTACAACAAGCCGGGCGATCCCGAATCCGACGACTGCGACAATCACGCCGTAAATCGGATTGTCCGAGACGATCAGGACGAGGACGCCCGCGATCGCCATTGGAATACCGGCCTCGATGGGGACGCCGAACCACATAGCCGGGCGCGTGACCGCCAAGAAAAGCGGCTCGCTGATTAGTGGTTCGTCGTCACCCAAGATCGTTCTCCAGTTGGTTTAGGCGTCGTCAGCAGCGACCGATCAGCCGCCCACGATTTGATCGAGGAACCACGACGCGCCAAAGATCAGGAAGCAGCCGCCAACGACGGCTATCAGCGGCCCAGCGCTCGCGCGGCCGGTGAAGAAGCGATAGCCGGTGACAGCAATCGCAATGACCGCGACGCTCTTTGCGAACGTCCCGGTTACGAACTCTTTGATCGAGTCCGCAAAGCTCTGAATGTTGCCCGTGCCTTGAGCGTAGGCAGGATGAGCGATCAGGCAGCACGCAACCGCCGCAATGGCGAACCGCGTCAGATCCTTTGTACGACGGGCGGAATCATGATGCCCGTTGAGGTGTTCGTGGTGTCGTTTCAGCACTTGTCCGTCCTTTCGGTAGGTGTTGCCCGTCATTGAAACACCATCACGCCTTGCACGCTCGCAGCAGGAGCCTCCCGAGCGGGAGGGCCTTCCTCTGGTAGGCGTACAGGCGGAGCGGGTTGGGGATCGGCACGGCGGGCGACCGCGCCGAAATCTGATGGCCGGTTCATGGCAAGAACCGTGGAAGGGGGGGCGAGCTTAGGAAGCCCGGCAATGCTTGGAACGACCGTCCCGGCCGAACCGTACACGCGGCCGACATAGCCGTTCGTGAACCCGCTCCAGCTCGTGCGGTCGAGGGTGCGCCACCTGTTCCGCCAACCCCTCGGCGCGAACCTCCGCAACGATCGCGGGGGCGCTAGGCGATGCTGCTGCTCTGCCTCGCCATTGCCTTGCACGACGTTGACGGTCCTATTCGGTGTCAGTCAGGCGAACGCATCCGCCTTGCCGGTGTCGGTGCAACTGAACTCGACGGCTCGCGGCGATCGGGACAACCCGGCGTTGTGGGTGATCCGTTCGCACAACGCCGCGCAATGGCTGTCGCGCTGGGTGGCGGCATCGGGGCGGACAATCGACGGCCAGACGGATATCTTACTTTCGCCCGGCCGGTTCGCCTTTCGTGCGAAGCGGTCGGGACAAGCTGGAATAGGACCGTTGCGTGGTGCCAACTACCGAACGGCCAGGACGCGAGCTGCGTCGCGATCCGTGCCGGTATCGCCGTTCGCTGGGCGAAGTTCGACCCTAGCCAACGGTTAGCCCGCTGCGTGCGATGATGGCGTTTGTAGGTAGCGAATTGGCTGGGATGGGTGGTGTTACGCTCTGTATTTTTAGCGGTTTGCACCCTATATTTGATAGGACAAGGAGCGCGTGATGGCCGATGTTGGACTAGCTACCGGGAAGACGGAAGCGGAGCTTATTCGGGAAAGTATCGACGCGAACCTCCCTTATCTCCACTCGCAACGCTGGGCCGTAGAACAGGGTCGGCTCCGTGGTGTGATCGATAAGGCTCCAGACGCAGAAAAAGCTGCTGCAAAAGAGGCGCTTTCAAAGCACTACGATACGCGCGGCGATGTAGAGAGTAGTCGCGCCCCTTTAGTGCAGCGCGCAATGGAACAGATAGAAGCTCGCAAAACAAAGTGAGTGACGATCAAAAGCCATTGCGCGACGATGAACGCGAGAAACTTGCTCGCGATCTGGCAGAAACCGGAATCGAGAAATCGACCGCTGTGAAAGAGCCGTTGGCTATTTTTACAGCAGGACAGTCGGGTTCTGGAAAGAGCATGATCGTCAACTCGATGCGGATTCAATTCGAGGGTGTTGGCGGTGCCGTCGAAATTGATCCGGATAAAATCAGGCCGCAAATCCCATACATGCGCGACCGGATCGAGCGCGGCGATTTAGATATTCCGCAAGTCGCATTCTCTGACGCTGGCAATCTCGCGCACCGTGTCATGCAGATATCCGCAGAAGAGCGGCGGAATATCATTTATGATGGGACGCTATCGAACTACAGCAATTCATCCAAAAGTATGGATGAACTGAAAGATAAGGGCTACCGTGTCGAGGTTCACGGAATGGCTGTGTCTCCGGATTTAAGTCATGCAAGCACTTACGATCGCCGCGAGGTCGAAATCGTCGACTCCAAAACCGGGTTCGGTCGTGGGGTAAGTGATGAGTTTCACGATCAGGCCGTAAAAGGTCTGGTCGATACGATCGAGAAATTGCAGCAGAACAACAATGCTCACGCGATCGTTCTTTACGGTCGTGACGGAAAGGTTGTTGGCAGTAGCAACCTAGAAAACGGCCGGTGGGTGCCCGATGAACGCCTAGCGGATACCCTTCGCGACATTCACAACAACCCCGATCGCCGCAGCCTAGAAGACGCTGCTAAAACTTGGGATCGTGCATCGGATCTTATGCGCTTCCGTGGCGCTGATCTTGACGAACAGCGCAAAATTGAAGGCTTTCGTGTTGCCTCTCACGAACGCCTACCGGCTGAACCGTCGATCGATGCAGCGGCTCCAAACCGGGGGAGTCCGGATGCCGATCGCGCGAACACTGGCGAACGCCTCATCATCGCGGACGGAACGCGCATTCACGAAAAACGCATTGATGGTGGCTGGCGCGAACAGGACTCGGAACCACAAGGCTCTAGCCCCAAGGGAGTCTATCGTCTCGATACCGCGCGGGAAGCCGATCCTAAGTCCAAGGAAGAGTATCGCGGGGCTGTGCTGCACGTCGACAAATCGAACGTGTACCAGCTCGGCAACGACGGCCAGGTAACGCGGCACGATCGCGAGCGCTTCAAGGAAACGCCTAACGTCGGGGACAACGCTCAAATTGGGTACGATAAAGGCCAAGCCGCCGTGCTGACGCGCGCGGCGGAACCTGCTCCCGATCGCGCCGCACCTTCCCCAACTGTGCAGACGCCAACAGCGCCAAGCCAGACGCCAACCCGCACGACTCCCGACCGCGAGCGGTAGAACGTGCGGGCTTCTGCATGAGGAAAGCCGGACGCATTGCAGCCGCATCGATCGTGGCAATTCCGATCGGGATTGCGATCGAGCTGGGCTTAGAGATCTCCACCAGCCTTGATCGATACAACGCCACCCTTCCGCAAGCGATCGACGCCGCGCGCCATTCTGTCGTCATGCCTCATGGCATTAGGGATTGCCTGATATGGACCGGACTTACAGCGATCGCTCTAGCTCTTAATAAACTGCATCGAACCCAAGCGCGCCCGTCACGTCCAGCGACCGAACGCTAAGGATAGATACCGACTACAGTTCACTTGGTTTGGTTTAGATGTCTCGAATTATCTACTACAGTAAGGCATTGATCGGAGCGGACTTTGGCTAAGTCGAGGCCATCATAGCTCACCTGATTGTATGGGCTGGGGCAAACGGGATCGCTAATATGCTCGTTGATTATTTTATATTTCTGTATCGCCATCGTCTTCTAATAACATATCCAACGTTTTGCTATCATGCGTGTAACGCTTGCCGATAAAATGAACGCTATCCCTCACCTCGGGCGCAAGATCGGCGGTGGCAATAATTATTTGAAATGGCTGGGTGAGATTCTTAGCCTTATCGACTATTGTATTATGTAGCTTGTGGTATCGCTCGGGCTCCATCCCCTTGTCTTCAAGATTCTCAAGCATGAGAATATGAAGATGGCGCATGGACGCAATTTTATCTGCGGCAAAAAGAATACCTAAGAATATGGCATTCCTAAGATAACTTACCGAACTAGCCGAAAACGACTTTTGCCCGTTTACACTGAATGAGTTAGCTCGAAAATCAATCTCTACATGGGGGTTATTGTGGAACTCGGCTTGGCGATCTAAATCCGCCTGCAAGAACGCCTGTGTCTCCCGTGACACGGCAGATAGCGCACCACCAAGACGGAGCGCCGCCCCATTACGAACTCGCTCTATCGCTTCCTTTGCGTTGGCGATCTCCCCGGCAAGACGGTCCCTGTCACCACGTAATGCTTCAAGGCGTTCTACTACTCGCTTGTCGCGGCGAATCCGGTCTAGTTCGGCCTGTAAATAACCCAAATGATTCTGCTCTGTTGCGAGCTTTGCTTGGTCTTCAGTTGAAACAGTAAGTTTTTGCCTTTGAAGATCGCGAGCCAAGCGGTCGATCTCGGATCGTGCGTTCCTAGCAAATGCATCTAACTGAGATAGATTTTGCGCCCGCTTCTTCTGAATGCGACCAGACTGCTCGATTTGAGACTGGGTTGCGTTCAAAAGAGATAAATACCGCGCTGTCGGGCGTTCGCGGGGAGCGTCAGCTTTACAAAGGTAGCAGTGCTGGTGATCTGACCCCGGCTCGACTAACGACCCGCAAGCCGGACAGGAGGATAGTGCAACTTCTCCGACGTAATCAGCCACCCTCAGGCTTTGTGTCAGGTACTGCACCCGCTGATAGAGTGTTGCCAAGAATAGCTCTGAGTCCTGAGCCTCCAAGGCAAGCTCCGACCTTGCCGAAACGATATCGCTTAAGCTTGATTTTGCAGCTACCAAGTCTTCGGACAGAGTACTAACGTGGCTTTTATCAATATCCGAAGATTCAATTGGCCGTAAGGAAGCTTGCGCTAAAATGTTTATACGATGGTCGGATTGTGCTATCTCGGCATTGACCCGCTTCTCTTCGGTATCCAGACCATCAGCGCTCAGCTCGTTGTAATCGCTTCCTAGTAGGATATTTCCCGCAGAAACCGAGGCAAGCGACTCTCCGTATTTGTTCTGGGCTTCGCGTAAACGTTTTTCCAGCTCGGCCAGGTTCTGATCGGTTCCGCCTAGCACAAAATTGCCAACAGACTCACGCGTAGTCGGTTTGTCGAATAGGTCTTCAAACCTAAGCAGCGATGCATTGGGACTGTCTTGGTCGGCATAGTGTATGCGCAAAAACTGATTAAATGTAAGGAAGTCCCCCATTTCAGAAAATGCCTCTGGCATTCCCAAAGCGGAAAATATTAATTGGCTGTAACTTTGCTTTTCCGCCGAGCGTGAGTACGAGTACTCCTGCCAGTTCTCTATTGACGATGACAACCCCTCAGTAATGGTGCCATCAAATACCAAGACGGGAGGCAGCCCAGTTTCCGCCACTTTCCGACTGATTGTGATTGAGCTATCTCCAATCTTAGCTTGAAGATAGACGCGATCGCATTTTAGTGCAGCCTTAGTCCACTGCCGCGCCGTCAGTGCGCCGCCCAACCCAAAATAGATCAACTTAAATAATGTGGATTTACCGGACGAGTTCTCGCCTTCAAGAACGTTTACGCCCTCTGTCAAGTCTTGATCGAATACAACTGCACCCGCAGCTGTAACGCGAAACCTTTCAATCAACATGGGCGCTGTTCTTTACATCATACTTGAAAGTCATAAGCGTACTTCTGTCTTTCAAACCGCCCTCACCGTATAAACCGTACTCAGCATTAAGTCCAAGAATGTAGTTTATAACAGGTGACATCCTCTCAACAAACCCGTCAAATTCTGCCATTAAACCGGCATCTACTGCGAATAGTTCCGTCAGTCTTAGCTCTTGCCGCTCGATCAGATCGCGCTCTCGCAACATATCGAGCGCAATAGTTTGATACTCTGCAAGCTGCAAAAATGTAGATGATGGACTCGCGTACCACTTGTATGGTTTCACACTTGCGAACTGCTCAGCAAGTCGCTTCTTTTGCGCTCCACGATGCCGAATTATTGGTAAATCGAAAGGAAAGATTGTGAAGTAGTCTACGATGCGATAGGCATCATCCTTAATCCCGCCAGTTATACGAGCCAGCGCTAACGCACGAAATGCGGTATGGTATACATCCTGATGCGGATAAAAGTTAAGACCTAACAACTGGCGTACTCAATGAAGCAATTATCAGCTAGAAAGAATAGTAAGCCCATCGCTTCCATCTTGCCATAAAACTCTGGCAAGCCTGTCAGATTATGACTTAAGTACTCTACTACCGTCTCGTTGAATATTGCCGATTGTTCCGCGAATTTCATAGTCGCAATATTAGGCCGAATGTCCTCTTGAAATGTACTGTATGCGTGCTTGAATCCGGCCACTAGAATAGCTTGACCGGATGCGTGCCGAGCCGTTACCTCAAAAAACTTGGCAAATGCCTCCTTAGCTTCGATGGCATAATCGTAGTAGTCGATTGTCTGACCAGCATCCGCTAACTTAGTTTTCAGATTACGATGGGTCGGAACACGATCATAATGGGCAAGCTGTTCAATAAACGAATCTTTAATTTCGCCGTTTTCTATCTCGATGAGACACTTCGCTACAAGTCTTTGAAGTCCCGGATTAACTTGCGGGCCTTCCACATTAAGAATGATCGCCGAACCGCCCGCAACGACATTCGCCGTAACACCTTGCTGAATAACATCAGCCTTATTGGTGGTCACGAGCCCCTTACTCGTTACGAAAGCCTTGGTCGTCGTTGCGACAGCCTTACTCGTTGTCACAAGCGATTTGTTCATTTCCGTTTGTGGATATCCCGACCGGCTACGTCGCCATCGGTCGTTACGTCCCGGATAACGACACGATTGGTATCTGTTTTCGTTCTCGATTTATTGTAGCGGAAAGCGAAAAGCGCTCCGCCCGCAGCGATAACTGCGAGCGCAATGACACTCAAAGCTGACATGTCCATCTGGCATTCCTCTCTACGGCGATTGGCATCGTCATAGGCGACTAATCGTTACCTCGCTATAGTAAGGCTGGCTCACGATCCGGGCTGTGGAGGCTATTTTGAGCGATTTCCGACCCGAGTCACCTCCTAAGGCCGCAACGCCACTCAGGAGCGGTCTTGCTGAACCGGCTCACACGCCGGATAGGGCCGAACGTCTCGTCATAATAAATGGAAGCCGCCTCCACGAAAGGTACCTCGGGGGCCAGTGGACCGTCATGGAGTCAGAACCGCAAGGCATGAACCCTCGTGGTATCCATCGCCTTGATACGGCTCGGGACGCCGATCCGAATACCAAGGGCGAATATCGCGGTGCTGTGCTTCACGTAGACAAAGCCAACATTTACCAGCTCGGCACCGATAGCCAGGTGGTGCGCCATGATCGCGACCGCTTCAAGGAAACCCCGCACGCCGGGGAGGGTGCGCGGATCGGATACGACAATGGCCGGGGCGTCATGCTCAACCGATCAGCCGAAACTATCCCCAATCGTGGCACCCCCATGCCAACGACACACGCGCGCGGAACGCAAGAGCGTGAAAGATGATCTTTAGGCCTGACCCGCGATTGCCGGTGCGGGCGGTGGCGGTAGCGGTTGCGGTGCGGGAGCTTTAGGCTTTCGTGGCCTCGTCTGCTTTGCCGGAATATTGTTTTTAACGGCAAGCGCCTTTTGACCAACAACGACATTCCGATGCACAAACTGCTCTAAGACAACTCGCAAGTGGGCAAATTCGTCGCGATCTGGCGACCATGCTTGATGCGCAGCAGCGTTCCCTGCTTCTGCCACAACGCTTAGAATGTCGTGTTCAGACGGTCCGATAAATCCACGCTCTTTTAGTGACTTTAGTTTGTCAGTAAGATTATGACCCGGATCGATCCCCAATATTTCCATTGCACGATCTAAAGCAGTCCTTAATCCAACTGACGCCAAAATAAACGATCCGTTTGCAGCTGCCTTATACATTTCATTCATTATAGTGTTGAGTGGTAAATCGATTTTATACAAGCTAACTACCCACGCCTCACGCTCGTCCCTTACCATAGGTTCGGGATACGTTTCGATACGACGTGGATGATAGATTGAAGGCTCCCCGGTTCGGGGATTATAAATCTCGTCCACGTCTTCCGAGTCCCAGCTCGAACGATAATAGAAGGCTGTATTGCAACCACAACATTCTAATAGCTTGTGATCGGCCTGCCCATATAAAGAATGCTCACCGTCGTTTTGCTCCCACGGTTGATCTAATGATCCGTGGATTACACAGTTCGTCTCACCTCTACAGGTTGGGCAAGGAGCTTTCATTTTTTCAGCGAGGGCATCAGTCATAACGCAATCCTATGGCCCGCAATTTCGGGCGTCGATAGGGCTACGTGTCCCTCCTACCGACGCACACTTCGTTTAGAGACCGTCCACAGTCGCCTTTGCTTTAGCAGCTTGGTTGGCAGTTTCCCTAGAATGCTGCAACATAAACGCGTCCTGTGAAACATATTCAAGCTGGAGCGTAGCTTTTCGCCCCTTGTCGATGGGACAACTCTCGATATTAGAATTATAGTTACTGTCAGCCATGCTGTTCGCAAACTTGTTTGCCGCTGCCATGAAGCCCGTGCCACCATAAACATGCTGTGGATAGGGGTTGTCTATCGGTGATACCGATACTGTTACCCTAGTCTCCTTGTTGTGAAATGCCCGCTGTACGTCAATCGAAACACCGTCCGTATTCACTACCTTAACGCGCTGCTGTTGAGGATATTTTTCACCAAGGGCCGTAGCTAACTTTTCAATTTTAGCTTCTACTACGGAGTAGCAGCCGGTTTCCGATAGATTCACAGACTCAAGACGATCATTGGTAAACGATGGCATTACTACAACATTCAAATCACCTATCTGCATCCCGTTTCCAACAGAATACACAATTTTGATCTTTGCTGGCTTCTTGCCTTTCCGGGTTACTTCTACTGTTTTGATACCTTCGGCTTTACGCAACCCTTCGGCAAACTGCTCGGGAGTTATGCCTACGTGGAAATCGCGCCAGATAACGGGCTGCGGCTCCTGCGATGCGACAGGCGAGCTAGCAGGAGCTGCGGCGACCTGTAGCGCCGCCAAAAAATAAACGAACATTCTTCCCCCCAAAATTCTCGTGCTATTAGTTACCCTGCCTTCGGTAATTCGGCGACCTTCGTCGTTGCGAAGGCCGTTAGCTTTTGGGACTGCTAACGATGGACACCGACGCTGAACACTATGCAAACCTCGCGCAGCACGAACTAGATGCTGCACAAGCCTCAATCGATCCCGATCAGAAAATGGCGCACCTTGACCTTGCGGCTAGGTATGCAACGCTTGGTGATAGACGCCGGCACCTCACGCTCAGGGAACCACGCAAATGAGGAACGTACCACGTCCAATAGTGATTAGCCTCCGCCCTATCGCTGCACCGTAGGCACTGGTGAGACTGTCACTTGCCCCCGCTTGAAACACCTCTTGCACTTTAGCCGCGCAATGGCTTGCGGCATCGTCTGCGGCAAACCGCCGAAGAGCTTCAACACATTGGCGAACGGTACATTGATCGTCCGTCCACACTGGCACACGATCCGCATATCTGCACGGTGACGCGCGTAATCCATCGTCGTTTCAAAACGCGCGGTACTCATCGCGCAACCGGGATTTCCGCAAAGTTGGTCGTCCACGAATTAGATTTCTGGCTGCGCTTCGTGTCAGAAGCCTTTGGCCCTCGCCCCTGCGCCGCAACCGTGATCGTATCTCGCCCGAACCGGGCATTAAGTCCGTCCATCGCGGCTAACAGGCCAGGAGCGCGTGGGTCGGGAATTGCGAATAAGTCGGTCTGTGCCGCTCCAGTCGGGTTTAGATCCTCCAGCAGGATGCCGCATTTCGTATATACCCCGCCCTCCTGAAACATCGCCTCGGTAAGCCTCGTTGCCATCCCGACTATTACGCGCGGGTCGTGACTTGCCGGGGATAAGCGTGCCGATCGCGATGCGCTCGGTGGGTTCGGCCGGTATCTGCTGCCGTGCGCGAAGACGATCATGCGAGACGCCACCAGCCCTTGCGCGCGTATCTTCTCGGCCGCGCGAGCTGCGCGACGTGCCATCGCCTCACATAGGTCGCCCAAGGTGCTGACAGGTGCGCCAAACTGCCGCGTGACGGCTGTTCCCTTCATCGCCTCTGGTTCAACTGTGAACTCGGCGCATTCGATACCGTTCAACTCACGCACAAGGCGCTCTAGAACGACGGTTCCGGCGTCCCTCGCGACCGCTGGGGGCAATGCAGCAAGGTCAGCCGTGGTTCGCACCCCTAGCGGCTTCAGGCGGGCCTCTAGAGCCTTCCCGATCCCCCAAACCTCCCCGACCGGCCATTGCGCGAACAGCCGGCGACGCAATTCTTCGTCGTGAAGGTCGACGACGCCGCCCCAAATCTTTTCGGTCGCTTTTGCAAGTGCATTAGCAACCTTTGATAGCGTTCGCGTCGGTCCTAACCCTATACGGGTAGGTAAGCCTACACAGCGCGAGATTGCATCGATGACACGGTGCGCGGTTGCCACGTCTCCAGTTCCATTAGGGAGAACCGGGAGACGGAAAAAGCTCTCGTCTATCGAATATACCTCAACCGTATCGGAGAAATCTGCGATTACTGAATTGAAACGCCGGTTTAAGTCGGCATACAGTTCGTAATTTGACGATCGAACCTGTATCCCGTAACGCTTTACAACATCACGAATCTTAAACATCGGATCGCCCATTTTAATATGCAGGGCTTTTGCTTCCTCGCTTCTAGCGATAGCGCATCCGTCGTTGTTGGATAGTACGATTACCGGCACGCCACGCAAGCGAGGATCAAAAAGCCGCTCGCTCGATACATAGAAGTTTGCCACGTCACAGATTGCATAAGACATAGCTCGATCTAACGCCGGTAGTCGCGGACGCCCGATCGCACGACGCCCCACACGTCGACCGCCTCATCTGCGATCGTCACGGGGTAGCTCGTCGATACGTTGCGCGCCTCCAGATGCGGCACACCTTCGCGGAACACCAATTGGCGACATACAAACCCGCCATCTACAACCGCGATAACGATGTGACCGTCTGACGGGCGCGTGTCTCGATCGACCACAACCACGTCGTTATCGTAGATTCCTGCGTCCCTCATACTGCTTCCCTCGATCCGGAAAACAAAGCTCGCGGCTCGATCCAATCGTAACAGGTCCACCAGATTGACGGACTCGCAGGACCAGTCCTGCGCGGGCGACGGGAAGCCAGCTCCAGCGGCTGCGAGAATGCGCGGAAATATACCTAGCGGAATATCTGCGATCGGAATTGGCTGCATCAGCGGCAGCATTTTGGCGTCTCCCTTCGGCCCCTCATAACGCATGAAAGAACAGAAAGGGAACGGCTAGATTATCGGCTGATCTGATTTTCAGCCGGTGGGGTTCGTGCTTTTGGGTATCATTTCGAACCCCTTGTAAGCCCTCAGTTATGCGGCGACACTGCTGCTATGCCCCCCCCTAGCGACACATCACTGACGTACCGCGAGAAGGTCGTTCAAGCCGTGCTTACGGCTGTTGTGGATGCGGGCGCTGTGCCAGGTGTCGAGGGCGGCTATATCGAGCTAGATAGCGCGGTCGATGCGCTATGCGCGGCGATTGCTACTCTCGTCATGCAATCGGGCGAGGCGACCACGGCCAAGGATCGGCGCGAGACGGCCGATTACTGTCGGGGTGAAATTGCAAAGGTCATGCGCTCGATCGCAGAAGGTGCGCCCATAAGCTGGAAGCTTGATCCTGTAGGGACTCCAAACTAACCGACGCTCGCCGCGCTGCTCGTTGCCTATCGCGGCCGGATGAACCATCTTCGCGGTATGGCAAACACTCCCGATAGCTTTGAACAGTCCGCTCAAATCGTCGAAGCGTTCGCGGAAGGCGAGAACGACGATCGCGTTCTGGAGCTGCTGCGTAAGATCGCTCAAGCGATCCGTGACCACGCAATAGACGACTAGGGATCGCAAAAATGTGCAACCGCGCCCGCATGGATGGCGAACCGGAAACCTTATGGGGATCGGCGTCAAAGCTCTTTATCGAACGCCCCCGCGACAATCGGTTCAATCCGCGCGAGCTGCGACCGAAGAGCCGCAATTATATCATCCGCGAACAGGACGGCGAACGCGCCTGGGACGTGATGACGTGGGACGTTACGGGCGGCAAAGCCCCTTGGCCTATGACGAACGTGCGGAACCTCGCGCTCCCTCAATGGCGAAAACTGGCCGAGAAGCCGGAAAACCGCTGCCTCGTCCCTCTCACGGAGTTCTGCGAGTTCACTCCCGACAAGCACGATCTAGAGGACGGCAAACCGCCCCTCAAAGGTGAAATGTGGTTCTCGGTGCCAAGTCAGCCTGTGTTCGCTGTTGCGGGATTCTGGCAGACCACAGCGGAGGGCAACGGCTTTACGATGGTGACGTGCGATCCCAATTCGCTGGTTAGCCCGATCCACCCCAAAGCCATGATAACGATACTCGATCCCGACGATATCGAGACGTGGTTGCGAGGCTCATATGACGATGTTGTTCGGCTCCAGAAGCCTTTTGATCCGGACAAGATGACGGTGCGCGGACCCGTCTTCCCGACACGCCGTAAAGAACGATAGCTGGCCGATAGTTCGTCCGGACGAACTATCGGG
>NZ_JAXOJR010000019.1:0-2500 GCF_036663855.1 Sphingomonas fucosidasi
TGGTTGCGGGGACAGGATTTGAACCTGTGACCTTCAGGTTATGAGCCTGACGAGCTACCGGGCTGCTCCACCCCGCGACGGTCTGCGGTTGCAGACGTTGGGTATAGACGACGTTGTGAATGGGTTTGTGATATGTGTGCTGCATGTTGCACGGGCTTCAATGCCTGGCGACGACCTACTCTTCCATCGCTTGAGCGATAGTACCATTGGCGCAGTCGGGTTTCACGGCCGAGTTCGGAATGGGATCGGGTGGGACACCGACGCTATAGCCACCAGGCAATGGAGCCGGTGCGACATGCGTCACTGAATATCTGGGTCCCTCGGGTTCCGCCTTGCGGCGAAGCCTGAGGGTTTTAAAATCGATACCGTGCATGGTTGTGTTGTATTTGTGACCAATCCCTCGACGGCGAGGGGATTGGCAATCTGGCGTCGTCTTAATCATCCGCACGCATCTGGCTAGCTGGGTTACCCCAGTGTTGTCATTGATGGTGTGAGACTCTCAAGCGCGAATAGAGCAATTAGTATCGGTTAGCTCCATGCGTTACCGCACTTCTACATCCGATCTATCAACGTCGTGGTCTCCGACGGCTCTATGAAATCTTATCTCGAGGGAGGCTTCCCGCTTAGATGCTTTCAGCGGTTATCCCGTCCATACATAGCTACCCAGCTGCGCTCCTGGCGGAACGACTGGTACACCAGAGGTATGTTCAACCCGGTCCTCTCGTACTAGGGTCAACTCCTCTCAAATTTCGACGCCCACGGCAGATAGGGACCAAACTGTCTCGCGACGTTCTGAACCCAGCTCACGTACCACTTTAATTGGCGAACAGCCAAACCCTTGGGACCTGCTCCAGCCCCAGGATGTGATGAGCCGACATCGAGGTGCCAAACAACCCCGTCGATATGAGCTCTTGGGGGTTATCAGCCTGTTATCCCCGGCGTACCTTTTATCCGTTGAGCGATGGCCCTTCCACGAGGGACCACCGGATCACTATGACCGACTTTCGTCTCTGCTCGACTTGTCAGTCTCGCAGTCAGGCGGGCTTATGCCATTGCACTCTAACAGACGGTTTCCGACCGTCCTGAGCCCACCATTGCGCGCCTCCGTTACTCTTTAGGAGGCGACCGCCCCAGTCAAACTACCCGCCACAGAGGGTCCCTGTTCCGGCTTACGGAACGAGGTTAGACATCAGAAACAAACAGGGTGGTATTTCACCTATGGCTCCACATCAGCTGGCGCCGATGCTTCAAAGCCTCCCACCTATGCTACACAGTTTCTTCCTAATGCCACTCTGAAGCTGCAGTAAAGGTGCACGGGGTCTTTCCGTCTAACCGCGGGTACTCCGCATCTTCACGGAGAATTCAATTTCGCTGAGCATGTCCTGGAGACAGTGGGGAAGTCGTTACGCCATTCGTGCAGGTCGGAACTTACCCGACAAGGAATTTCGCTACCTTAGGACCGTTATAGTTACGGCCGCCGTTTACCTGGGCTTCATTTCAGAGCTTGCACCCCTCCACTTAACCTTCAGGCACCGGGCAGGCGTCAGGCCCTATACGTCGTCTTGAAGCCGACTTAGCAGAGCCCTGTGTTTTTGCTAAACAGTCGCTACCCCCTGGCCTGTGCCCCCTCAAAGTGCTTGCGCATAGTGAGGGCCTCCTTCTTCCGAAGGTACGGAGGCAATTTGCCGAGTTCCTTCAGGACACTTCTCTCAAGCGCCTTGGTATACTCTACCTGACCACCTGTGTCGGTTTCGGGTACGGTCTATACGGTGGGGCTATTTCCTGGAACCATTTCGAAGCCATCCCAATCCGATAAGGGATGACAACACACATGATCCGTCACACACCACCAGGCCCACGAATATTAACGTGGTTCCCATCGACTACCCCCTTCGGGCTCGTCTTAGGGGCCGGCTCACCCTGCGCGGATTAGCCTTGCGCAGGAACCCTTGGTCTTTCGGCGAGAGGGCATCTCACCCTCTTTATCGCTACTCATGTCTGCATTCGCACTTCCGATACCTCCACGACCCATTACCAGATCGCTTCACAGGCTTACGGAACGCTCCGCTACCGCGTACCACATAAGTGGCACACCCTAAGCTTCGGCACGTATCTTGAGCCCCGTTACATCTTCGCCGCAGGACCTCTTGTTTAGACCAGTGAGCTGTTACGCTTTCTTTAAAGGATGGCTGCTTCTAAGCCAACCTCCTGGTTGTTTTGGAAGTCCCACATGCTTTCCCACTTAGATACGATTTGGGGGCCTTAGCTGTAGGTCAGGGCTGTTTCCCTTTTGACGACGGACCTTAGCACCCGCCGTCTGTCTCCCGCATATCACTCTTAGGTATTCGGAGTTTGGTTAGGTTTGGTAGATCTCGCGACCCCCTAGCCCATCCAGTGCTCTACCCCCTAAGGTGTTCGTGCGAGGCACTACCTCAATAGTTTTCGCGGAGAACCAGCTATTTCCCGGCTTGATTGGCCTTTCACCCCTAAACACAACTCA
>NZ_JAXOJR010000020.1:0-3042 GCF_036663855.1 Sphingomonas fucosidasi
CGTCGTCTATACCCAACGTCTGCAACCGCAGACCGTCGCGGGGTGGAGCAGCCCGGTAGCTCGTCAGGCTCATAACCTGAAGGTCACAGGTTCAAATCCTGTCCCCGCAACCAACAATAACCCGCAAGTCGAATGACTTGGCGGGATTTTTTGCGTCTGGACCACGCCGCTCAAAGCGCGTCAGGTATCAAACGGGTAGCACGCTACTGCGTATGACAGCGTAGCACGGAAGGTCCCTGAGGACTCTCCTGCGGACTTAACGGATTACGGTCCGGCCGTTTCGGGCTGGCAGATGGTGTAAGCGGCCGTTTGTTCATCAAGCTCGCGATGGTAGCTACGCGGTCCAAGTTCGGTCATTCAGTCTGTCAATTTGCGTGCTTGCAATCAGCCGTTCGCCCATCGTCTGTCATGCCGCGCTTGAACGGGTGCGATCGTATATACCTGGAGCGGATGTGGCACCTATATTGCGGAGATGACTTTCGCCCCGATGATTCGCAGCTTCTTCGATCTTAACGAAAGGGAAATTGACGAGGCGGAACGCCTCGCGGTCATCCGGCGCTCTGTCTTTGGCAAGACCTCCGGATAGGACGATGTACTCGAGTCCCGGCTCATTCTGCTTTTGTCCGAAGCACAGTCTGGCAAGACGTATGAATGCAAGGCGCAACAGGACCTACTTTGGAAGCAGGGCGAACCTGCCTTTTATGTCGAGCTGGCATCGGTCGCCGCACAGCCTTGGGGGCATTTGCGATCGCCAGCGGAAGATGAACGACTGGAAGCATGGAAACGAACAGATAGCCAAATCGCAACTATCTTCCTCGATTCGGTCGATGAGCTCAACCTGACCCAGGGGAAGTTCCGGACTGCGCTGCGCAATGTGGCCAACGACCTCGAAGGCCATATGGGGCGCATTCGAGTCGTCCTGACGTCGCGGCCCTTGCCGGTGGATAGGGATCTCTTTTTCAAGACGTTCGCCGCGTCGAAACCGCAGCAGCGGTTGAGCGAGGAGGATTTCGCTAACCTCGCGCTCGGGAAGAGCGCTGAGAAGCAGAAGAGGGAGAAGGCCCGACCCGAAGCCCGCTACGTCTCGCTGCTGCCGCTTGGCCGGAGCGATATTGAGCGGCTCGCCCAGGCGCGGGGCGTCGAGGAGGTGGAGTCGTTCATCAGCGCGCCTCACAGCTCGTCGATGATGGACTTCATGCGGCGGCCGCAGGACGTCATCGAAGCCGCTGCCGCCTGGGTCGAGCTTAACGGCTCATTCGGGACCCACGCCCAGCAGGTGGCGTTCGACGTGCAGGCTCGCTTGAAGCCGAACCCGAATCGGCATGACCGCGACCTGGCACCGGCGCGCGCCTTGAAAGGCGCTCAGCGACTGGCCCTTGCGGTCGTGCTGACTCAGCGGCTGACGCTGCGCCACGACGTCAACAATGATATCCTCGACGCCGCCACGGTGATCGATCCCGCGATCATTTTGGAGGACTGGCCGAATGAAGACCGCAAGGCGCTGCTCGAGCGCGCCTTATTCGGCTTTGCGAGCTATGGGCGCGTGCGCTTTCACAACCGGCTCGCCTTTGAGTTTTTGGCCGGCCAGCGTCTGTCGGAGCTAATCAACGCCGGGCTCGCGCGCTCCGCTGTTCGCCGCCTTCTGGTGATCGAGACGGCGCAAGGCTTCGACGTGATCCGTCCGTCGCTGCGTGATGTCGCGGCTTGGTTGTCCTTGTGGCAACCTTGGGTATTTGACCTTGTCAACCGGCTCGACCCGGCACTCCTTCTAAACCTTGGTGATCCGGGGAGCCTCAAGGTGGAACAGCGCCAACGTGCCCTCGACACTTTTATCGAGCGGTTCGGCATGGGCGGTTGGCGGGGCGTCAGCATTCCTGAGATCCAGATCCATCGGCTGGCGGACCCGACGCTCGAGCCGATCGTGCGCGAGCGGTTCGCGTCGGTCGAGAATGTCGAGGTCCAGCAGGTTCTTCTCGACCTCATTGGGGCGGCGAAGATGGCGGGTTCTGCTGAGTTCGCCAGGGCCGTAGTCTGGGACCACAAAGCGGATATATATCCCCGGATCGACGCGATCGTCGCGCTTGTCGCTCTCGACGACCGCGAGCTGATCGATATTGCCGGGAGCATCGCCGCCGGTCCCGGAGAATGGAGCCAGAGCGCCGCACGCTCGATCCTCTATCGCCTCTATCCAAGCCATATGACCGACGAACAGCTGATCGGTGTCCTGGGCTGGATGGAGGAGACCAACAGTACCGGCTACCAGCTCTCCCGGGTAGGCCTCTGCAAGGTTGGGATGGAGAGCGATCGCCGGAGTGACCTCGGCTTCCTCCATTCGTCGTTCAAGGTTCGTGCGTTCACCCAACGCGGCGGCTAGCCTTGCCTTCATGTCTGCGTAGTCGCCCACGCCGTCGGCCATCATGTCGGTGAGACGGCCGATGCGGCCGTTCGTCTTGACGAGGGCGCGCTCGAGCTTCGCTGTTTCGGACGCATTGGCCGCCCGGTCCTGTTCCCGAGCGCGACGATACTCGTCGACGAAGGCATGTACGAGTCCCGGTTGAAGCAGGCGTTCCCGCAACGCGCCCAGGACCCGCTGCTCAAGCTGCGAGGTGCTGATCGTCCGCGTGTTGACGCATGTTCCGGACGCCCGCGCCGCGCTGCATCCCCAGCGCTCGGCGCCGACGACGGTGAAGGTGCCGCTGCAGATCCCGCAATTGATCAGCCCGGACAGCAGCCTCTTGCTCGGCTTGCGTTTGACGCCGGCCACCCGCTCCGCCGTGCCGTCCATCGACGCCACGGCTGTCCAGGCCGCGTGATCGACGATGCGCAGCTCCGGTACCTCCTGCACCTTCCATTCGCTTTCTGGATTAGGTTTGGAGACGCGCTTGCGCGTGATGGGATCGCGGACGAACCGCTGCCGGTTGAAAATGACGTGACCCCCGCCTTTCATCCAGCTGCGACCAGAGACCGACCGTTGTTGTCGCGCAGGAGCGCGGGTGAAGCAACGGTCAGGTTTAAACCCGACCGTTGCTTTTCGAGTTCTGC
>NZ_JAXOJR010000021.1:0-1461 GCF_036663855.1 Sphingomonas fucosidasi
CAGAACTCGAAAAGCAACGGTCGGGTTTAAACCTGACCGTTGCTTCACCCGCGCTCCTGCGCGACAACAACGGTCGGTCTCTGGTCGCAGCTGGATGAAAGGCGGGGGTCACGTCAGAGCTGGTGATCGAGATTGGCCAGTTCGGCTTCCCGCTCGGGGCGGGCGCTGACCGTTTCCGCTGTCAGGCGCCGGGTCTCTGCCTCATATTCCAGGAGGAACGCTGCAACGACATCGTCACGCAGCATCTCGCTCGACAAGCCCGCCAGCACGCGTGCGTCGAGTTCGTCCTGGCGGATCGTCAGCCGGTTGTCCCACCAGGTCGGTCCCTTCTTGGCGGCGCCCTGGCAGCCGAACCGGGTCTTGCCAGATTTGGCATAGCTTGCACCGCAGCTGCCGCAGCTCATCTTGCCGGTCAGCAGATACCGCGGGCGCTGTTGCGCGAAGAAGGGCAGGCCAGCCATCTCGGTATGCGGTTTCGGCCCGTGCGATAGCATAGCCTGACGGGATTTGACCCTGTCCCACAATTCGAGGGGTACGATGCCGAGCGCCGGGGACTCGACGTCATCGGATCGCTTGTCTTCCGGGTTGACGAAGGCATGGCGTTTGCCCGTTTCCGGGTTCTTGCGATACGTCTGTTTGCCGTAGGGCCGTCGGCCGACATACAGCGGGTTGTTGAGGATGCCGGTGCCGCGTGCGGCATTGCCGGTCAGGGTATTGGACGTCCAGGCCGCGGCATTGCCGAGCGGATGTCTGCTGGCTTTGCCGCTGCGCGGCGATGGCACGCCGTCGGCATTGAGGCGCCGCGTGATGGCGATGGGCGACAGGCCGGCCGCATAGTCTTCGAAGATCCGGACCACCACCGTCGCCTCGTTCGGCACAATCTGCTGCAGGCCGCGGATGCGTTCGCCATTGCCGTCGTGCTCGATGCGCTTCTCATAGCCGTACGCAGAGCCGCCGGGGTTCTTCCCCATCGCGTGACGACGCACCAGCGCATCGCGGGTCTTGTCGCTGGTGGCGCTCAGCTGCTCGGCGTTGATCGTACCGATCATGCCGATGTGCAGCGGCGTGACTATGCCTTCCTTGCGCGTCGCCAGGACTATGCCGCGAAACTTGAGAAGGTCGAACAGCGTCGCGATATCGGCCTGACTGCGCGACAGCCGGTCCATGGCGTCGGCGTAGACGATGTCGACGCCGCCTGCGGCAACGGCCGCCAGCAGCGCCTTCATACCGGGGCGGTGCATCGTCGCCGCCGACTCCGCTGCGTCTGTGAAGCACAGCACCTCCTGCCAGCCCGCGCGCGCGACCTCGCGCCGACACATCATCAGCTGCGTCTCGATCGACTGCACTGAACCGCCCCGGGTCTGCCGGAGGCCTTGGGTTGTGAGTCACGCCGCCATATCGATGTTGTCTGCGGCAGCATAATATTGGTGTTCGGCTTCGGCAGGCGGGATGTTGCCGATA
>NZ_JAXOJR010000022.1:0-1396 GCF_036663855.1 Sphingomonas fucosidasi
GCTCACTGCGACGCCGGCGACCACCGATGGCTGGTGGCTGCTGTCGGCGACGTCCGACCATGCGAAACATGGTTGTTCGAGCCAGTCGATGACGTTGTGGAACGCCGATGGTCAGCCGATCGCGCAGGGCATGCAAAGTGTCGCGATCTTCGCCTGAAATGCTGCCCCATTCCGGGGCGGAAAATGCGACAATTTGCGACACTTTAGGCTGGCTCTGACATAGCCGCGTGACATCCTTGAGCGAAAAACGGGATCATAGCCGGGCGATCCGGCGGATCACTCGAAGGACATCAGCATGAAGAAATATCTTCTCGCCCTCGCTCTTGCCGGCACTGCCCTTGGTGGCGCAGCGATTGCCGGCCAGACGGGCGCAGGACCAGCGGGCGCCGACCGCCCCGGCCCGATGGGCGGCCACGCCATGCAGCGCGCCGATACCGACAAGGACGGCGCAATCTCGCGCGCCGAATTCCTTGCGCAAACCGATCAGCGCTTTGCCCGGCTCGACGCAAACGGCGACGGCCAGATCGCCGGCGACGAACTGCCCGGCCGCACACGGCTGGTCGAGAGCAGCGATACGGACAAGGACGGAAAGATCAGCAAGGCCGAGTTCGTCGCCCAGGCGTCCGAACGGTTCGCGAAGCTCGATCTGAACAAGGACGGCAAGATCTCGCCCGACGAGATGAGGGGTCTGATGGGCCGCGGGCGCGAAGCCCGTGGCGGTCATGGCGGGCGAGGCGCGATGCACGCCGCCAGGGCTGGCGGCCCGATGGGCCACGGTGCCGGCATGATGGTGTCGATCGACACCAACAAGGACGGCAAGATCAGCCGCGACGAAATGCGCGCGCGCACCGATGCGCGCTTCGCGGCGCTCGATACCGACAAGAATGGCTTCATCGAGCGGACCGAGCTGGCCGCTGCCCATAGCGGCATGAAGCCTTGGGGCAGGATGCGCGGCCATGGCCGGCATCACTCCGAGGGTGGCCCCGGCACGCCGCCGCCGAGCGGCGCCACGCCGAAACCCGACGCCGGCTAACCCGGGCCGCCGGGCGCGGCATGCCCCCCCGGCGGCGTCCAAAGGCGACCGCTCATTCTAGACGCCGATCCCAAGGGAGATAACCCGCACCTCTTGCTGGTCGACGACGAGCGCTCGATCCGCGAGCCGCTCGCGCAATATCTGACCAAACAGGGCTTCCGCGTCACCCAGACCGGCGATGCCGAGGCGGCGCGCACCCGCCTCACCGCTTATGCGATCGATCTGGTCATCCTCGACATCATGATGCCGGGCGAGGACGGGCTGAGCCTGTGCCGCCATATCCGCGAGACGAGCGAGACGCCCGTCATCCTGCTGACTGCGCGCACCGAGGAGACCGACCGGATCGTCGGCCTCGAAATGGGC
>NZ_JAXOJR010000023.1:0-1371 GCF_036663855.1 Sphingomonas fucosidasi
AACCGAGACCCACCGCAATATCGAGGTCATCTGGCTGCTCCGGCACCTCAAGCCAGATTTCAAGACCATCGCGGACTTCCGCCGCGACAACCGTGCCGCTTTCAAGACGGTGTTCCGCGAGTTCGTGGTACTGTGTCGTCAGCTCGATCTGTTCGGGCGCGAGCTCGTGGCGGTGGACGGCACCCGCATCAAGGCGGTCAACAACAAGACCCGGAACTTCACCCGGGCGTCGCTCGCCAAGTTCATCCAGGACGCCGACGAGAAGCTCGCGGGCTACATGAAGCGGCTCGACGAGGGGGATGCCGACGAGGACCGCACGCCGACCGCCGGTTCCGGCCGTGGTCCGGGCGGCGGTGAAGGCAGACTGGCCGAGAAGATCGCCGCCATCCAGGACAAGCGCGATCGTCACAAGGAGATGCTCGCCGACCTGGATCGCACTGGCGCCGACCAGATCTCGCTGACCGATCCGGATGCCCGCGCGATGGCGCGCATGACCAAAGTGGGGGTCGGCTACAACATCCAGCTCGCCGTCGATGTGAAGCACAAGCTGATCGCCGAGCAGGCGGTGAACAACCAGGTCCTCGACCTGGGCCTGCTCGCGCAGACCGCGACAGCGGCGATGGAAGCGCTCGGCGTCGAGCGAATCGAAGCCGTCGCCGACCGGGGCTACTTCAAGATCGAGGACATTGAGGCCTGCGAGGCGGCCGGGGTTACGGCTTATGTGCCCAAGCCAATCCGCGGTCCCGCCGTGCGCGAGGGCTTCTTCGGCAAGGACGTGTTCCGCTACGAGCCTGACCGGGACGTCTTCATTTGCCCGGCTGGGGCAGTGCTCTTGCCGCGCTACCAGGGCAAGTCACGCGACAATGTGAAGGTCGACTATGCCAACCGCGATGCCTGCAGGGTGTGCGCGCTGAGATCGCGCTGCACCCGGTCATTCCGCCGCGTCTCGCGCCTGGAGAACGAGGCCGTTCTCGACCGCATGGCGGCGCGGTTGGCAGCCAGGCCCGAGATGCTGGACCACCGGCGAAACAGCGTCGAGCATCCCTTCGGCACCATCAAGCAGTGGATGGGTCAGGGCGCGTTTCTGATGCGCCGGCTCGAGAACGTTCGCGGCGAGTTCAGCCTGACCGCGCTCGCCTACAACATTAGACGGGCCATTACCCTAGTCGGTGTCCCGGGCCTGATCGCCGCAGCGAGGGCGTAAAACGGCCCTTTCGCGCCCCAATGGAACCGCCGGGCTTCGGATACACGGCTTCTGGAGGCCTCGAGGCGGTCAGAGGGCAGGATTACGCCTTGTTCGGCTCGGGCGGTCGCTCAGAGGAAAAACCGCCACCGTCCAGGCGCTGCTCACGGGTTTCCACACGCTCTGCA
>NZ_JAXOJR010000024.1:0-1132 GCF_036663855.1 Sphingomonas fucosidasi
GGGCTGACCTGGTCGACCGCCTGCTGCTCTATCGCGCGCCCATTCTGGTTGGAAACGGCCGCACGCTGCCCGATATCGGCCTGAGCGACCTGGCCGCGGCGCATGGCCGCTGGGCGTTGCACGATTCGCGGCGGCTTGGCAGCGACCGAGTCGAGGTTTACGAGCGCGGCAATGGCAGTGCCGCGTCGGAAAATGCGGCAACCGGTTTTCCGCTCCAATGAGGCGGCCCCAATGAGGCGGCGAGGAAGGTCCTAGTGTTCACCGGCATCATCACTGACATCGGGACGATCGAGCGCGTCGAGGCGCTGGCCGATACGCGCGTGCGGATTTCGACCCGCTATGACCTGACGACGGTCGATCTGGGCGCCTCGATCGCCTGTTCGGGCGTGTGCCTGACGGTGGTCGACAAATCGGCTGCCGGGACGCCCGGCTGGTTCGCAGTGGATGTCTCGGGCGAAACCATCTCGCGCACCGCATCGGGGCAATGGTCCGAGGGGCGGCGTCTCAACCTGGAGCGCGCGCTGCGGCTCGGCAATTCCAAACGCGGCTGGTTGCCGATCCTGATCCTCGCGGTTGCAATGACCGCCACGGCGACGGGATATGTGCCCGTGGCGGTGGCCTTTTTCGCGGCGGCCGGCCTCGTCATGATCACTGGTGCGCTGCCGGTGCGTGAGGCCTATGACCATGTCGAATGGCCGATCCTGATCATGCTCGGCGCACTGATCCCGGTCAGCGAATCGCTTCGCACCACGGGCGCGTCGGACGTCATTGCGACGGGGCTTGCCCATGTTGCGGCGACCTTGCCGGCCTGGGGTGCGGTGGCATTGATCCTGGTCGCGGCGATGGCAGTGACGCCGTTCCTCAACAATGCCGCAACCGTGCTGGTGATGGCGCCGATCGCCGCGGTCTTCGCGCACGATCTCGGCTACCGGCCGGAGGCGTTCCTGATCGCCACCGCGATCGGCGCCGGGTGCGATTTCCTCACCCCGATCGGGCACCAGTGCAACACGCTCGTGTTCGGCCCGGGCGGGTACAAGTTCGGCGACTATGCCCGGCTCGGCGCGCCGCTATCGCTGCTTGTCGTGCTGGTCGGGACGCCGCTGGTGATGTGGACCTGGCCGCTGCATTGATG
>NZ_JAXOJR010000025.1:0-1127 GCF_036663855.1 Sphingomonas fucosidasi
CGAGCAGAGCTCCGGGCGAGCCGCCCGCGCGCCTTCGAGCCGCGCGTCGAGCGACATGGTCGCGCTGCCGCCGGTCGAGATGTTGATGACGGCGTCGGTCGCCTGCTTGATCCGCGGCAGGAACGCCATGAAATGCTCGGCGGACGGGCTCGGGCTGCCATCGGCGGGGTTGCGTGCGTGCAGATGCAGGATCGACGCGCCGGCCTCGGCCGCCTCGATCGCCGCCTGGGCGATCTGATCCGGCGTGACCGGCAGATAGGGCGACATCGAGGGGGTGTGAATCGACCCCGTCGGCGCGCAGGTGATGATGACCTTGCGCGCCTTGCCTTGCTGCTTCATTTCGCGATCCGCCTGACAGAATATTGAGCTTCGATCGCCCGCCGGACACCCCCGCGACAGCGGGGGCGAGACGCCGAGCGGATCCGGTCTGGCGGATCGGCGCACCGCCTGCTTATCCGACCCGGCACACAAGCTTGTGGCGAGCGGAATGGCGTCAGCGCGCGGCCTGCCCTCCCGGCGTCGTCCGCGCGGCGACCGCGAGGCCGAGCGCACAGAACAGGAGGGTGATCGGGCAGATCGCGAGAAAGGCGAAGCTGCGCAGCAGCGGCAGCTGACTCGAAAGGACGACCGCACCGAGCAGTGGACCCGCGACGCCGGCGATCTTGCCGATCGACGCGGCCCAGCCGGCGCCGCTGGCCCGCACGCTGCTGGGATAGAAGATGCCGGCAATCGAGATGATCCCGAAATGGGCACCGCTGACCAGCATCGTCGACAGGATGAAGCTCGGCACGAAGAGCGGAGCCGGCACCGCATCGAACCCGATCAGCAGCAGCACCGGAGCGGAGAACAAGGGGTAGAAGGCGACGGCGGCGGGGCCGTATTTGTCGGTGAAGCGCATCAGCGCCAGGCCGGCAACGGCGCCCAGCAAACCCCCGATCGCCGAGACATTGGCGGCCACGTGCCGCGGAACGTCCAGCCCCTCAAGCACCAGCGGGCCCCAGGACGCCTTGAAATAGATCGCCATGCTGCTGACCATATAGCCCAGCCAGAGCAGCGGGGTGATCACTGCCAGCCGATCCCGGAACAGCGCGCGGACATGGAACTTCGCCGGTGCCCCGGCTTCGTCG
>NZ_JAXOJR010000026.1:0-1109 GCF_036663855.1 Sphingomonas fucosidasi
GTGAAGACGGTTGGTCCGGTGACGGCGACGACCGGCAATGGCATCTTTGCGCTCGCCACAGGCGGCAACGTCACGGTCATCGCAGGCGATGTCAGCGCCGACAGCAACACCGCCATCGTTGCACGTCAGACCAGCGCGGCTGGTGCGGGCGTGGTCGATGTCACCGTGGGCAAGGTCTCCGGCACGACCGGCATCGAGGCAACGAACTCCGGTACCGGCGCGACCAACGTCGCGACCACCGGTACGGTCACCGGCAGCTTTGCTGAGGGGATCAAGGTGACAGGCAACGGCGCCGTAACCGTGGCGGTCGCCGATACCGTGACCGGTGCGACGACCGGCCTGTTGCTGACCGGCGGCACCGGCGGCGCGGGCGACATCAAGGTCATCGGCACCGGCGGGTTCGTCGGAGGCACGGGCAATGCCGCGACCATTCAGAACAACGGCTCGGGCAATGTCCTGGTCGATATCTCGGGGGCGAGCAGCTCGGCCAGTGGCGAGGGCATCACCGTCCGCGACACCGCTGCGGCTGGCGGTGTCAGCGTCACGACTGGCTCTGTCACGGCCCTTACGGGCGGCAAGGACGGCATCGACGTCCAGACTCAGTCGCTGACCGGCAATGTCACGATCGTCGCGAACGGCGATGTAAAGGCGGGCAATGCCGGCATCGTCGGGGCGATCTTCCCCGCGGCCGGCACCGGCAACATCGACATCACCGCCAACGGCGCAATCGACGCCCGGTTCGGGATCGACGCCGAGAACTTCGGCACCGGCTCGACCAGCGTGAAGACGGTCGGTCCGGTGACCGTCACCACGGGCAACGGCATCTTCGCGCTCGCCACAGGCGGCAACGTCACGGTCACCGCAGGCGATGTCAACGCCGACAGCAACACGGCGATCGTTGCACGTCAGAACAGCGCGGCTGGTGCGGGCGTGGTCGACGTGACCGCGGGCAAGGTCTCCGGCACGACCGGCATCGAGGCAACGAACTCCGGTACCGGCGCGACCAATGTCGCAGCGACCGGTACGGTTACGGGGACCTTTGCCGAGGGCATCAAGGCGACCGGCAACGGCGCCGTCACCATCAACGTTGCGGACACGGTGACCGGTGC
>NZ_JAXOJR010000027.1:0-1091 GCF_036663855.1 Sphingomonas fucosidasi
GGCGTGGCGGACAGCTCGGTCGCCTTCGCCTTCATCCCGATCGCGACCCTGCTCGCCGCGATGTGACCTGCTTAAGCCCCTCCCCTGAAGGCAGGGGAATCGCATATGGCGGAAAGAGGGTCTGGCCAATTTCGATAGATTGGATTCTGTAGCGTCTCCTGGGTTGCCCGGGAGGATTGGATGCGGGGTTTTCAGGAGCTATTCGAGGTTGTGCCGGACCCTCGGCGGTCGAACGTCAGCCATGCGTTGCCGGATATTCTGCTGATCGCGTTTGCGGCGTTGCTTTGCGGTGCGGAGACATGCGTCGACATCGCCGAATTTGGCGAAGCGAAGCGGGATCTTCTGGGGCAGTTCCTGCCTTTGGATCACGGGACGCCAAGCCATGATACTTTCAGCCGGGTCTTCCGGCTGCTTGATCCACCGGCCTTCGAGAAGGCGTTCTACCGCTTCACCAGCGCCTTTGCCGCCACGCTCGAACATCAAGGGATGGCAGGACCGATCATCGCGATCGACGGCAAGTCGTTGCGTGGGGCGGTCGACGTTGCCCGCCGCACCATGCCGTTGCATCTGGTGACGGCCTGGGCGGCCGATCACCGGCTGGTGCTGAGCCAGTGCCGTGCTCCCAATCGCAGCGAGGTCACGGCAGCCCGCGAGATCATCGCCTTGCTTGATCTGACGGGCTGCACCGTGACCGCCGACGCCCTGCATGCCAGTCGTGCGACGGTCTCCGCCATCCGGGCGCGCGGTGGAGACTATGCCCTTGTCATCAAAGGCAATCGCGGGCCGCTATACGGAGCGATCCGCGACCTGCTTGCCAACCCGGATCCCGACCAGGCGGCCAGCACGAGCGAAACCGCCCATGGCCGGTACGAGGAACGCCGGGCATGGGTGGCGGCGACGCCCAGCGACTGGGCGGGGCAATATGGCTTCGAGGATCTTTGCGCCGTCGCAAGGATCGACAGCTTGCGCCGCATCAAGGGCGAGGAGCAGACCGATACCCGATACGCCATCTTCTCCCGCCTCTTGCCTCCAGACGAGGCGTTGCGCGTGATCAGGGCTCACTGGACCATCGAGAACCAGCAGCACTGGCT
>NZ_JAXOJR010000028.1:0-1059 GCF_036663855.1 Sphingomonas fucosidasi
ATGGCGCCGGCGCGATCGAGCTGAGCCGTCGCACTGCCCCGATCGATCCGGCGATGCCCAACATCCAGGCGATCGGCGAGCTGCTCTACACCCGCTATCTGTTCATCTTCGAAGGCGCCGGGCTCGTCCTGCTCGTCGCCATGATCGGCGCGATCGTGCTGACGCACCGCGAGCGTGGCGGCACCCGCCCGCAGAACATCAATCGCCAGGTCTCGCGCCGTCCGCAGGATGCCACGCGCAATACCCAGCCCGGTATCGGCCAGGGGATCGAACTGTGATCGGCCTCACCCATTATCTCGTCGTCGCGGCGATCCTGTTCGCGCTCGGCGTGCTCGGCATCGTCGTGAACCGAAAGAACCTCATCGTCATGCTGATGGCGGTCGAGCTGATCCTGCTCGCGGTGAACCTGAACCTCGTCGCTTTCTCGGCCTATCTGCACGATCTGGTCGGGCAGGTGTTCGCCATGTTCGTGCTGACCGTCGCCGCCGGCGAGGCCGCGATCGGCCTTGCCATCCTCGTTATCTATTTCCGCGGACGCGGCACGATCTCGGTCGACGACGTCAACCGGATGAAGGGGTAATTCGTTGATCCTCCTCATCGTCTTCCTGCCGCTGCTCGCGGCGATCGTCGCAGGCCTGGGCAACCGGGCACTCGGCAACACCGTCGCCAAGGTGCTGACCACGGGCGCGCGGTTCGTATCGTGCGCGCTGAGCTGGCCGATCTTCATCAGCTATCTCGTCGGCGGCGAAGGCGTCACCGTCGCGCCCGTGCTGGATTTTATCCACTCCGGCACTCTCGATGTCGCCTGGGAGCTCCGCGTCGATGCGCTGACCGCGGTCATGCTGGTGGTCATCACCAGCGTCTCGGCGCTCGTCCACCTGTATAGCTGGGGCTATATGGCGGAGGACCCGGATCAGCCGCGCTTCTTCGCCTATCTGTCGCTCTTCACCTTCGCCATGCTGATGCTGGTGACCGCGAACAACCTGGTCCAGATGTTCTTCGGCTGGGAAGGCGTCGGTCTCGCATCGTATCTGCTGATCGGTTTCTGGTTCAAGAAGC
>NZ_JAXOJR010000029.1:0-521 GCF_036663855.1 Sphingomonas fucosidasi
CAACGTCCTGCCGGGCGACGGCGTGGTGGGGGCGGCATTGTCCGCGCACACCGGCATCGACAAGGTATCCTTCACCGGATCGCATGCGACCGCGCGGCGGATCATGCAGGCGGCGAGCGTCAATCTGAAGCGCTGCTCGTTCGAATGCGGCGGCAAATCGCCCTTCATCGTCTTTGCCGATGCCGATTTCGACAAGGCCCTGTCGGTTGCGGTGCACAGCGCGTTCCGGTCGACCGGCCAGTCCTGCTCGGCCGCGTCTCGCATGTTCGTCGAGCGGCCGATATACGAGCGGTTCGCCGCCGGGCTGGCCGAGCGCGCAGCGCGGATCCGCGTCGGCGCCGCGCTCGATCCGAAGACTCATATCGGCCCGCATACCTCTGCCGAGCAGCGCGACAAGACCGAAAGCTATATCGCCCTCGGCAAGGAAGAAGGCGGGCGGCTGCTCGTCGGCGGCGGGCGTCCGGCCGGTTTCGAGCGCGGCTATTTCGTCCAGCCGACCGTGTTCGCCGATGTCGATAGCC
>NZ_JAXOJR010000029.1:531-1053 GCF_036663855.1 Sphingomonas fucosidasi
GTCGTGGCGGTGATGCCGTTCGATGGCGAAGAGGAGGCAATCGCCCTGGCCAACGACAGCGATTATGGGCTGGTCGGGGGGCTGTGGACGTCGGACGTGTCCCGCGCGCACCGCGTCGCGGGACGGATCGAAACCGGGCTGGTTTCGGTCAACACCTTCCGCCCGGTGCATTTCATGCTGCCTTATGGCGGGTTCAAGCTGAGCGGGATCGGGCGCGAAAACGGCTTCGACGCAATGCGCGAATTCACCGAGACCAAGACCGTCGTGATCGATCTCTCGAGCGAGATTCCGCCCGATCCCTTCGCCGACTGAGGGGGCTCCGGATCGGGGCCTCCTCACCGGCATGGCGGTCGGCTATTGCGCGACCACGCCCCCATCGACCGAGATGATTGCCCCGGTCACATAGGACGAGGCGTCCGACGCGAGCCATACCACCGGCCCGGCCATCTCGTCCGGCCGCGCGACGCGGTCCAGCGGCACCTTGGCTGGCGTGGCCTGGGCGATCTGCTGTTTTCCGGCGCG
>NZ_JAXOJR010000030.1:0-1036 GCF_036663855.1 Sphingomonas fucosidasi
TATTGGGCGTGGGATCGAGATCGACCCCGCCCCCCGCCGTGCCGCCATCATCCTGCACCTGGAACGTGAGATGCGCGTACGTCGCACCGTTCCCGTTCGGTCCGGGAATGAAGCTCAGCTTGCCGGCAGCGACATCCGCGGCCGAGAAAATCTGGCCGGCCGTGACCGCCACCGCCGCGCCCGGACCGGCGCCGTCGGCATCGTACACCAGCGCCCCCGCACCCGGCAGCGTCGTGATCCGGACCGTCTGGAGCGCACCGAGATTGGCATCGACGAAGCCGAAATCGGCGATTTCCAGGACATGGGTGTGGTCCTCCAACAGGCTCACCGTGCGATCGCTGCCCGACGGGGCAAGATTGCGATCGATCACGACGCCGTACGTCCAGGAGGCGCTCAGATTGCCGCCACCGGTATTGCCATTGTCGTCGATGGTCAGGGTCAGCGTCGCGCCCGTCCCCGGCGCGGCGCCGCTCGCGACGAACGTGACGGAGCTGGTCGGATCCAACAGCAGCAGGCTGTCGATCTGCGCCAGCGTTCCGGTGATGGTGACCGATCCGGTGCCGCTATGAGTCACAACCGCGCCGCTGGTGCCGGCGTCCACATTGAGGATTCCCGTCGTCGCCGCGAGCGTCACGGTCACGATACCGTTGCCGGCGTCGGGGTCGGTAACGCCCATATGCCCCTTCAGATCGAGCGGGACATCGTTGATCGCATGATAAGCGATCGAAAAGACCTGCGCCTTGACCGCCAGGCCGGAGGCATCGCCGGTCGCCCCGCCTACGCCGGCGCTGCCATCGGCCCACACCACGACGAAGTCGCCATTGGCCAGCGCGGTGACCTGCTGGCCGCTCTGCGTACCCGCGACCGCGCTGTTGATCAGGAATTCGCCGCCGATCTTTTCGCCATTGAAGGCGAACAGCTGGCCCTTCACCGAATCGATCGCATCGCCCTGCGCGCCACCCGCACTGTTGCCGAAATCGGTCCAGGTGATCACGAAATTGCCGTTGGGCAGCGTCACGATCCGCGGCACCAACTG
>NZ_JAXOJR010000031.1:0-1012 GCF_036663855.1 Sphingomonas fucosidasi
GCCTGTCGCTCGCCGCCGAGGCCGCCAGGGAAATGGCGCGTCCGGCCGCGTTCGGCCAAGCGATCATCCTGCTCGTCTATGCACCGCTGCTGGCGTTCGAGGGCGTCGAGGGCAAGATGTTCGGCCCGATGGCGGCCACCGTCATGCTGGCGCTTGCCGGCGCGTTCATCCTCTCGCTCACCTTCGTGCCGGCGATGGTCGCGCTGTTCGTCCGCGAGCCGGCGGTCCACCGCGAGACCAGGGCCGTCGCCGCACTCCAGGCGCGCTATACGCCGTTGCTGCGCAAGGCAGTCGCGCATCCGGGCGCCGTCGCGCTCGGCGGCGTGGCGGCGCTGCTGATCGGGCTGGTCGCGTTCCTCAGCCTCGGCCGCGAGTTCGTACCGACGCTCGATGAAGGCGACCTGCTGATCCAGGCATATCGCGTGCCTTCCACCTCGCTCGAGCAAAGCCAGGCGATGCAGTTCCAGGTGGAACGCGCGATCAAGCGCAATCCCGAGGTGGCGCTGGTCTTCGCCCGTACCGGCACGGCCGAGGTCGCGTCCGATCCGATGCCGCCCAGCATCTCGGACACTTTCGTCATGCTGAAGCCACGCGCCGAATGGCCCGATCCCAGGCTCGACAAGGCGAAGTTGGTCGCCCGCATGGAAGGCCAGCTCGGCAAGCTGCTCGGCAACGGCTATGAATTCACGCAACCGATCGAGATGCGTTTCAACGAGCTGATCGCCGGCGTCCGGTCGGACGTCGCGGTCAAGATCTATGGCGACGATTTCGCCGTGCTCGGCCGTGCAGCCAACCGGATCGCCGCCACGCTGCGCGGGATCGACGGCGCGGCCGACGTGCGGGTCGAGGAGATTTCGGGCCAGCCGACGATCACCGCCTCGGTCGATCGCACCGCCGCCGCCTCGCTTGGCATCCATGCCAGCGACGCGGCCGACGCGCTCGCCATCGGCCTTGGCGGGCGCGACGCAGGCCATGTGCTTGAGGGCGATCGCAAGTTCGCGGTCGTCGTGCG
>NZ_JAXOJR010000032.1:0-1006 GCF_036663855.1 Sphingomonas fucosidasi
AGATTCTGCGTAAGGCGTCGGCATATTTCGCGCAGGCGGAGCTCGACCGCCCGTTCCGGCGATGATCGCTTTCATTGACGATCACCGCGATGCCTATGGGGTCGAGCCGATCTGCCGCGTCCTGCCGATCGCCCCATCCACCTACCACAAGCACGTCGCGCAGCGACAGGATTCAGCGCGTCTGTCGGCGCGGGCGCGGCAGGATGTGGCCCTCAAACCCGAGATAGCTCGCGTGTTCGCCGAGAACTTCGCGGTCTACGGCGTGCGCAAGGTCTGGCGGCAGATGATGCGGGAGGGCTTTGCGGTCGCGCGCTGTACCGTGGAGCGGCTGATGCGCGAGATGGGCTTGGCAGGGGTAATCCGGGGCAAGCCGGTGCGCACGACCATCAGCGACAAGACGGCGCCGTGCCCACGCGATCACGTCAATCGCCAGTTCTTTGCGCCAGCGCCAAACAGGCTTTGGGTGTCGGACTTCACCTATGTCGCGACCTGGGCGGGGTTCGTCTACGTCGCCTTCGTCATCGACACCTACGCCCGCCGGATCGTCGGATGGCGTGCCAGCAGGACAGCACATGCCAGCTTCGTCCTGGATGCGCTCGAGCAGGCGCTTCATGACCGCCGGCCGGTTCACCGTGGTGGCCTGATTCACCACAGCGACCGCGGGTCGCAATACGTGTCTATCAAGTACACCGAGCGACTTGCCGAGGCAGGGATCGAGCCGTCGGTTGGCAGCGTCGGCGATAGTTATGACAACGCTTTGGCCGAGACGATCAACGGCCTCTACAAAGCCGAGGTAATCCACCGGCGCGGACCCTGGCGCAGCTTCGAAGCTGTCGAATATGCCACGCTCGAATGGGTCGACTGGTTCAATCATCGTCGGCTGCTCGAGCCTATCGGCAACATCCCGCCTGCCGAAGCCGAACACCAATATTATGCTGCCGCAGACAACATCGATATGGCGGCGTGACTCACAACCCAAGGCCTCCGGCAGACCCGGGGCGGTTCA